>PDZV01000002.1 GCA_002753135.1 Magnetococcales bacterium WMHbinv6
TGCCATTTCATGCGATCATTACAGCGTGTACCAGAAAAAATCGCCGGATTTTTCAGACACCCTGAAACCCTCTACGCTGCACATATCAATGTCGGCTAAACAATGCACTGATTAGAAATAGGCGGATTATTCATGTTAAGAGAGGTTTGACCGACAGCGTAATTAAAATCAGTTCCACCATGGCTGCCACTATCCCTTTGGGCTCCGAAACCACTTACAATATGTGGTGATACAATATCCATCGGTGGTAAAATTGTATTCATTGCGTTTTCTATTGGCATCTCAATTCTCCCATATTGATTATGTTGACCAATCTTCTATACCGATCAAATACCAACAATCATCTTTCTCAAAGAAATAATAAACAAGATACCCAGAGTCGCCATCGGTTAAAGTAATTTCGGCGGTATTGTACGTGACCTTGTCTAATCTTATAAATAATTTATTCTTTTCATTATCCTCTCTTAATTGAGCAAAGAGATTAATCTGGTCTGAGCTGATTATAACCTCTTTGCTTTCAGGCCACTCATTATGATCAAAAATCAATTTTTTTAATGGAAATTTGGTGAATTTTTTTTGAATAGTGATATCGTGTATAAATATTTGGATGAATTTGGTAAAATCAGTGGATGGACATGCTATTCCTGATTTGTTATCAGCATTAAATGTAGTTTCTGTATTTGAGTCATCTGCATAACCATTGTAAATGAATAACAACAAGACAACTATAATATTTATAAGTTTCATTTAACGCCTCCTATAAAAAATTATTGTTGATATTGTGTTTGGTTTATATCACATCGTTACATCTCACCGTCTCATCGTCTCATCGTTTCTGCCCCGCCCCTCAAGCCATTCGCAACCAACGGTGACGTCACGACAGAGTGTTGAGATAGCGATGAACAAACCAAGACAAGAGAAACAACAACCTGTCGCAATCAGGTTAGCAGAACACATAGCAAGAAGCAACAGGAAAGTTATTGCAATCCAAAATGCAAATGATTGATATTTGAACGATAACCAATCAGATCTTGTTCGAGTCATTATTTATGCAATTTTAGTTGTTTTCTCGCAAAAATGTGGATGGCGATGAGGCTATTGTCTGCGAGGCTGGTTCGTTCGTTGTGTTACATTGGGTAAACATCAAGTGGTACAGTATAGGCGGCTATTGACATACGTTGATGTTTTTGACCCTCTTGGTTCACCACATCCATGTCAACATGGGCAACTCAGGGCGCGCACCAAGCCGTAACGGGACAATGGAAGTGCCGATACCTCTGGACACGTATAACGACCAGCCCCCCTTTTGGCACCAACCGGCCAAACAGGTGGCATGCCGTGTACTCGTCTCGATCGGAACTCCGAACAAAACGATCTGCCCGCCGTGGGTATGCCCGGCCAAAGCCAGCCCAGACAAATCGGGCCGTAGCGTTGAGCCTAGATGTTCAATGGTGATTGGGTTATGGGCCAGAACGAGGGTTGGACCAGTCCAATTCCTATGCGAGGCCAGCGCCGCGTTCCAATCTGGTTTGCCTGCCAAGGCATCATCCAACCCGACGAGCAAAAGCCGTTTCGTCTCTTTTTGCAATAGCACGGAGTCGTTAATCAGCAAGGTGATGCGGTGACGCGTGTAAATCTGTCGCAACATTCTTATATCAAGCCCACTCCAATATTCCCAGTTACCCAAAATAGCAAACCTCGCCGCCCCACCCACCAATCGTCCAAGAAAGGAGTCCAATGCGGACAATTTTGTCGGACGGTCCACCATATCCCCTGTCAAAAGCAAAATATCGGGATTCTCCTTGTTTATTGCCTGGATGACAGATTCCTCAATCTTGGAGTCACCAGATACATGCAAATCGCTCAGTTGGCTAATGCGTAATTGGTCATTTGACTTTTCCGCCCACTCCAGGCGGTGATAGGTTACCTCTAGTTGATTGGACTCATTCAAGAACCAAATTGCTCCTGAGGCTGTACTGACGATTATAATAAATAGGATAATAAATTTCATCATGTCCGTTTATCCCGTATTGACCTTGGCGCAACGCAAGCAGACTTGCCTGGGTTGCCAACGCAACGAAAGCCCCGCATGCTTTAGAAATCCTCAACCAGACCGATGAAAGAATGGCCAACCAATCACTTTCTCTTTGTTTTTCAAATGACTGCACACATTATGCCGCACCGGACAAAAGAACGCCACCAGCCATGGTGATACCGCGTCATAAAAAAATATAAGGTGAATTAAAATTTCCTTGGACAGCAGGCGGGAAGTGGAGTAGAAGTACCTCGCCTTGAGCGTCGCAGTGCAGCAAATTGGACCTTGGCACGCCGCTTGGCCTGTTTCAACCACCAATACCCTTTTGGGATCGCAAGGAGCGAAACGCCTATTTTCTGACAGTATTTTCCAAACCCAACCGCACGGTCGAGCCGGCCTCTGTTCTTCACGAAGCAGGTTGCCCGACCAGTAGGCTGAGCCTGAAAGATTCTGCCACCACGGATACGTTTCAATCCAGCGGAAATCGTCACCAGAGCGGTGTTACCTACGTGAAGCCAGGCCAATGGTTGTGCCGGAGTCGTGCAGCCATGCGTCGCAGGGTTGGGATCGAAAGTTTAACTCTACTGTCAGCAGAAGGAGGTCACCATGGCCGCCCCCCAATTGGACTCCCTCGCAAGTCGCGAACACCAATCCCCCTTTTATGCCGAAACCATCAGCCGATTGTTCCGGAAAAACTCCTTCACGGCCCTGCAAAAAGTGTTGTCGCGACTTTTTCCCTCCGATCTGGCACGGATTTTGGACGGCTATACCGAGGAAGAGGCAGCGAAAATTTTTTTTCTGATCCCTTCGCACCGTCTGGCCGCCAGCACCCTGAAATATATGAGTCCCGACCTGCGTAGCCATTTGATGCAGGATTATGCCCCGGAAAAACTGGTGCCAATTCTGGAAGAGTTGCCGCCCGATGATCGGGCCGACATTATCGGCCATCTGGACAGCGCTCTGGCCAAACGGTTCATGGGTGGCCTCGATGAAGAGAGCATGCGCGAAGTGGCGGAGTTGCTGCAGTATGAATCCGATACCGCCGGTGGCTTGATGACTCCAGAATTTTTCGCCCTCTCGGTCGATACCACCGTGGGGGCCGCCATCGATGCCGTCCGCTCCCTGCCCTACTTTGAGATGGTTTTCTATCTCTACGTCCTGGATGATAAACGTCGTCTGGTCGGGGTCAGCTCGTTGCGCCAATTGATCCTCAACGATCCGGGAAAAACTCTGGCAGAGATCATGAATCCCCGCACCATCAAGGTGCTGACCAACACCCCCAGCTCGGAAGTGGCAGAGATGGTCCGCCGTTATCGCCTGCTCGGCGTGCCGGTGGTCGATGATATGGATGTGCTGGTCGGGGTGATCACCGTCGATGATGTGATCAGCAGCATGGACCAGGAGAGCACCGAAGATTTGATCAAAATGGCGGGCACGCCGCAGCCGGAGGTGGTCCACCAATCGTTTGCCAAAAATTTCAGCAACCGTCTGCCATGGCTGCTGCTGGCCCTGGTCGGTGCCCTGCTGACCGGTGCCGTGATTCACTTTTTCACCCCACTGCTGGAAAGCAAACTGATCCTGGCCGCCTTCATGCCCCTGGTGATGAACATGACCGGCAACATGGCCACCTCCACCGCCGCTGCCTCGGCCAAGGCCCTGGCCAACAAGGCGATGCAGGCTGGTGCCTTTACACGCCTGTTTCTTATGGAAGCCGGTATCGGCCTGCTGTTGGGCAGCTTGAGCGGTCTGCTCGGCGGCCTTGCCACCTGGCAACTGTTGCGCGATGCCACGCTCGGCCAGGTGGTAGGCCTAACGATTGTGATCAACTCAATGCTCGGTATTTTACTGACCCTCTTTTTCGCCAAAACTTCGGAAAAATTGCGCACCCGTCCGGAGTTTTTTTCCGGGCGCATCTCCCGACCACTGCTTGATTTGATCGGGGTTGCCATCTACTTTTCCCTGGCCAAAATGATGTTGGGGGGTTAGCCCATGAGCAGCAATCCTTGCCCGGTTTATGCCTATTTGTTGGACGGCCTGGGGGGAGGTCGTGAAATGGGTTGGAAAGAGGTCCATGAGTGGCAGCCAAGCGACGGCATCCTCTGGCTGGTGGGTCGTCCCAGCGGTGGCGAGACACAACGCTGGCTGCGCCACGGCAGCGGCCTGCCGCAAGAGGTGTTGGAAATTATGCTCTCCACCACCAACAACCGGCCTCGTTGCATGACCTTTCGCCAAGGCACCTTGTTGTCGCTGCTCGGCATGAATCAATCCCGACAAACGGCGGATGATGAATTGACCACCATCAGCATCTGGATCGATGCGCAACGTCTGATTGCCATGCGTTCGGCACCGACGCACAGCTTTGAGGATATTCGTGCCAACCTGCAACCCGGCGAAGGCCCCACCCGCCCGGACGATATTCTCTCGCACGCCGTGCAACGGATTATCGCCCGCCTGGAACCTCTGGTCTTGAAGATGGGCCGCGATGTGGATGATCTGGAAGATGCCATTCTGCTCGACCCGAAAGCACAGGTACAACAGGAGCTGGTCGCCCTGCGCCATCGGCTGATCATTCTGCGTCGGCAACTTGTGCCGCAGCATGAAGCTCTCTCCATGTTGCAACAACGGCGCGCCTGGATCAACGAAACCAACCGCCAGGTGCTGCAGGAGACGCAAGGCCGCCTGCAACATCAGATCAACGATCTGGATTCCACCCGTGAGCGTGCGGTGCTGGTACAGGATGAGATGACCAACACGCAAAACACCAAGCTCAACGAAACCATGAAGATTGTCGCCGTCTTCACCGCCTATCTCATGCCGTTGAATACCATCACCAGTCTGCTGGGCACCAATATCGAAGGGATCCCGTTCCAGGCGGGCAGCGATCATGCGTACGGCTTTACCTTGGAATTGCTGATGCTGGTTTTTGTGATGGGAGTCAGTTACAAAATTTTCAAGAAAAAGAAGTGGTTTGATTGATTCCGTTTCTTTTTTTTCTCAAGGAGTACCGGCCATGGCGGGAAGTACGGCAAGTGCGGTATCGGTCAGCAAGAACAGACTCTGGTATCACAGCACCCTCTTCTGGGCAGTCATTGCGATCCTGTTGGTGTTGGGAGGTAACGCCTATTATGAATTTTCCGATGTGATGCTGGTCGTCAATCGGGAAGATGGACGCGCCACCCTGCTGGCGGTGGTGGCCAAACAGGATGACTATTTTGCCCAAAACAATAAATATGCCACAACCTTGGAGGAGTTGGGCTACAGCGAGGTCAAGGATTATTCCATCGCATCGCCCAACGGCTTTTATCGCATCTGGATCAGCGAAGGGGACGGCACCTTTTATTCCCTGGCCGCCGAACCACAAGGCGAGCAAACCGGCGACAACAAATGCGCCCCCTTAACCTACGCCAGCAAAGGGCGCGCCAAAAGCGCCAAAGGGCCGAATGGGAGTGCGTGTTGGTGAGGCTGTAAACAGAGAGGGGCCAGGAAACGATCTTTTTCCTGGCCTCTGGTCTGTTTTTTCAAGCAATATTTTTAATGCGCCTCGACACACTCCATCAGGACTGCATACGCAACCGCATCCAACTTCAGCACTTCATTCCACACAGCCTCTTCAGTAAAGGCACCATTGTGGGCATTCATCTCTTTTTCCATAATGCGCAAAATGCTTCTTCTGTCCTCCCAATCCATGGACGTAAAGGTGGAAAGCCACGTGCTTAAAAATTTTGCTGCTGCTGTGGAGTCAATCTTGTTATTCTCAAACAGCTTGATTAGCCACGATGTAATCGTGGCAATATTTTCATGTTTTTGTTGCTCAAAATATTGACAAGACGGTTCAATCTCCTCTTCACAAAAATCTCCTTGCACCAATTTGATGAGCAGAACAGCACCGTACACAGCCCAATCATCATCCGGGACATTTTGCAACAACTCGAGAGGTATTTTATTAAAATGACTGCCTTTGAGATAGCCAATTGCTATCACTTTTAACAAACCAGAAAATTGCGGATGCTGGATAAATTGATCGGAAAGCCATTCGACTCCATATAATTTGTTGCCAATCTCAATTTTATGAGACAAGCAAACATTATTTATTGTCTTAATCTTATCAACTGTAACTTCATTACTGTTAATTAATGATAATATTTCCACATAAATAATGTCAATTGTTTTCGCATATAAAATAAAGTCATTTGCTGATAATCTAAATTCTGAATCAAATTCTTCATAACATACAGTGACCAATCGAAGAAACATTTTAGCATATAATTTCTTACACTGTATTCCAATTGTGTCATCCTGTATGGTACTGAAGATTGAACCAAAACAATCAACAAAATCAACACCGCTTTTCAGATGAACCGATAGCCGTGGAGAAATTATTTCAAAATCACCGAATTTACACTCAGTAAGAGACACAAACGAACTTACTCTTTTGTCTTGTAATTTTCTCCATGATGCAATATCTCCATATTCTCCTTTGTCCACTCTGTCAGCATAACCGATTAATTCATCAGAACTCTTACAGGCGGACAAACACAATGCCAGAGGCCAGTAGCAGTATACTGACAAACTCATTGACTGGAAGTCGCTCCAGCCAGCAGAGGCAATCTTCCGCAAGGCTGCTGACAAGAATGCTGCTGATGGATTATGTGCAAATTGTTCATTAACTAATAACGCTGTCCATGGATGATTTGGCAAATCATTCATGTTGACTTTCAATTGTTTATCTTCATTTTTATCTGGCAAATAATTTACAGCTATCGTGACGGGAAATTTTTCAGAAATTTTGATTTCAAAATAATCATGATATTTTCCTTCTCGTTGGAACAATACATTTGAATTTGATTTATAATAATAATTATATAATTCGCGAATTAATATAATTTTTCGATTGGCGTTCCATGTGAATTTCATATTCGGAACAAATTCATTTGCTTTATTAACAATCCAATTATTAATTGCTCTCTCATTTTTAGAAATAGAATAAATTATATCAAGTTGCTGATAGGCATCGTGTGGCCAATATTTCTCAGCAAGTTCAATTGCTCTACTTTCATTTTTACCAATCAACAAATTGACCACAAACCATGTCCCAAGATTATCCGATGGTTTATTTTTCAAAAGATATTTACATTTGTCAATCAAACTATCAATTGCCCTGGCATGTTGAATTTCGCTTACTCTCTTGTGAATCGGCTCAGTGGGTAGTGTCAACAACTCCAGTGTCAAATTAAAGAGTGGGTTGAAAAGACCAGGTGGACAAGTTGCAGCTATATCTTCCAGAATTTCCAAAGCCAATCGTGATCCTGGCAGGATGTGTTTTGCACACCAATTATTACTATCAATATTCATATTGGTGCAGACACTTAAAAACAAATCAACCAAATAATTGTTTTTTTCTCTGACATGGCCTACCGCAAAAAGAAAGACATTGAGCCAATGCGCGAGAGGTGCAATATATTCAAGCCTGCTTTTTTTGTCTGATTCTGGCGCATCCATCAAACCTTCAGCCGCCATAAATTCCTGGATCGATCTGACCTCAAAGCCAATGCGCTTGTCTTCCGGTGCCACCAGCAGCACCATGCGATCTATTGCTGTATCAATAATTATTTTGCTTAATTTAGATATCTCATCTCCTTCATATCCATCTAATTGCAACATATGGTCAAGCAACTTTTTCAGATGCCTTTCATGCAGCAAAGTTGTTGTTGTTCTTGTATGTTCATTGGCTGCGTGCAAAATCAATCCGACGTGTTGGTGCAATTTGCGGACAATTTTTCTATGATCTCGCAGGACATCAGAAAAAATTGTATTTTTCTCAATCTCCCGCGCAACCATAACAAAATAATATTGGTTAAAAAGTTGCCACCGCTCTCGGGGAGGATCTCCGATATGATCCAGCAGGATGGCCATGATGGACACTTGCAACGGACTGGTCATCAGTTTGGCTGTATTATCTTGCTGCAACGCCCGTTGCAAGCGACCAAGAACTTTGTCCTGTCGGCTTTGACTCTCCTTGAAACGTGCCTTGACCAGGCGCGTTGCATAATGTTCTGCACGCACGGTGGAAAGAGGCGACAACCAGCATTCGGTAAATATTTCTTTGTCAAATTCACCGGAATAACCCTGTGGACGCGATGTGGCAACGATCATTATGTCTGCATCCAATGTCATCACACGCTGACGAAATTGGGTAATATGCTCCAGAATTTCCCTGCGATTGCTCGAAGCCGGTACTTCATCCAGACCGTCCAGAACCAATAACCAAGGATAGACTTGCAACCAATGATGCAGATCGGATTCCGTAACAGGTATTTCACTTTTTTTACTAATCATATTTGTGAAATATTCCAGCAGCGAACTGACTTCATTATTGCTTAATGCGTCAGCAAATCCCTTTAATTCAATGCGCACAGGAAAACGCCTGCTTTTCGGCAATGCTATGCCTTCTGACTCGCATTGACTGATCAATTCAAGCAATGGGCGACTGACTTCTTGTATCAATCCTCTCCTGTCCCGCAATATCAATGCACGATAAATTTGCGCAAGAAAAATTCCTACCGTGGTTTTTCCCTGACCTGGCCCACCGATCAGCAGAAAGCGTCCTTGCTCTTGATTTTGCCCTGGTAACAAAAGGTTGTGCAGAGAGGGCTTCAAACGTTCATTGCCTGCGGTCAATAAGTGATGAATGATGCCCGGTGCAAGGCGTCCATTTGCAGAATCTGCTTTTTCAGGTACTTCATTGCTTCGTTCAGGGGTTGCCGCCAAATCGACAAACACTTTGGATAATGGTGTATCTTTTTCTTCTGTATGGCCGGCCTGAGTGAGATTGGCATACTGGTCATGACGCAATTCTCTCTGCAGATACTGGTCCATAACCTGTTCAAAATTGGCTGATAAACCTTTTGATAATTCGTTAAGATACCGCACCAGCTCTGCCAGCACATCCCCTGGGGTTATCCAGGCGGCGTAAGCTGTTCTGATTGCAAGCTGAGTGTCAAGCAGACGTGCCAGCTTATCATAATCCCAGACATCATAACCTTTTAAGTTTAACCCGGAATTTTTCAAACTCTCCAGAGCCTTCTTTTTACCACCTTCCGGCACGCCACTTAACGGCACGTTGGTTACATACAAATAGTATTCCGGTACAGTGCGCTTGCTGCCTGGTTCGGTATATTTTTTGAGTTCGTTGCGCAACTGTTGCAAGGCCCACTTTTGATCTTCCTTATCGGAATCGGAGCGTTGGCGGAATTTTGCTTGAATCACGCCATCGCCATCCCATGGCCGACCTTGGTCAGGGTAGTCAACTCTCCCTTGAAACGTGGCATCACTTCCACCATCGGGACCATCGCCAAATGGCCGCACTTTATTGCCAAGGGTGGCGATGCAGAGTGCTTGGACCAACTGTTGAAATGATCGGGGGGATAAACCGTTCAGGTTATAGTCGGTCATGTAATAAATACCGGAAAGTGGTGTAAAGAGTGTCTACACCATATCACTTCCGGCTATTTTTCACAACCATCTTACAAAAATATTTAATATTTGACTGAAGAACAACTCGGATCTCACGCTGCAATCGGGCTGCAGCACCTGCTCGGGACACTCATATGCTTGACGGTTTATTGAGGAATGACTTCGCACAACAAGGAGGCATCCAACACCCGATCACTCCACTCTTCAAGTTGGGCAATGTCGGCGGACAATACGGTACTTTCAATCGATTCTGGCAGCGTGCCGAACCGGTGGCGCAGCTGGCGCAGTAGCAAGGCGGCACGACCTTTTTGTTCTCCCTGTTGTGCAGCCCGTTGTTCACCAATGGCGATACCGGCCTGAATTCCACGCTGCTCAATCTCCTGCGCCCATTTTTCCACATATCTTTCCAACATGACTACCACCTCCTCCAACTCTTCCGGAATCGGCATCGTTGTCTCTATGCCAGATCGCTTGTGTAAACCGGCTACCAGCAATTCACGAAATAGCGGTTTCAAATCGTTTGACGCCGGATGTGCCTGAAACCAGCCAACCAATTCCCGACTGGCCTCTATCAATGTTTCCGGTTGCAACGGATGCCCCATACGGAAAAATATCGCCAATAAGGAATCAAGAGAATCACTTTTCTTGATGCTGGATCGCACCTCTTCCAGTACATGATAACGCATCTGCGGCTGGTATTTCCACAATGGTGATTCCGGTGGCAGGTGGATTAAATCCCGCATTGCTACTGGTGCACTCCAAACAGACTCACCATTGTAAATCACAATCGGTAACACCGGAGGCAAACCATCTGTCACACGCCATTGACGTTCATCCACCAACTGCTGGTACAACAGACCGGTATACACATCGATCCGCAACACCATCCAGGGATCAACTTCTGACTGAAACTCTAATAAAATCAGGATAAAGGCTACGGGTGACATCCAACAGCGCAGCGATGGCTGGATCCAGATAATGCTCCAATAAATCGGCAATAATCTCTGGTCGAGAAAAAAGCCGATGATAGATTGCATCATCTGTCATCTTAATTTTTACACCTCTCTCCTACACCCGCATCGGCATCAACACAAACTGCGTTCCCAGCTGGTACGGATCGGTCAACAAGACGGGCAGCTCCTCATTGTTCAACAGAAAACTGACTATCTCTCCCTCCATCACCGACAAAAATTCGCGCAGGTAGCGGGCGCTGAAGCCGACCATCAGGACATCGCCGCCTTCCAGCTTTACCTGCATCTCCTCTTCCGCCTCTCCCTGTTCGGGATTGTTGCTGTTGAAACGCATGGTGTCGCCGGCAATCTCCAGACGGATGCCATGCGATTTTTCGTTCGACAACACCGAAACGCGACGCACAATGCCTAACAACACCTCCCGTTCCACATCCAGTCGCATCGGCTGATTGCGCGGAATCACCTGGCGATAGTCCGGATAACGCCCCTCCACCAGCTTGGCCACCATCATCACCTCTGGACGCAGCAGCTGAATAAAATTGTCGTCCAGAATCATCTCCAAGGCATCGTCGCTCTCATCGAGCAGACGGCGAATTTCATGCACCGCCTTCTTGGGAATAATCACCTCCCGCTCCTCAGACGGCAGCCCCTCCATCTCCCGATCAACCGAAGCCAAACGGTGACTGTCGGTCGCCACCACCCGAATATGACCACAGCCCCCCTCCGGGTCGGGTACGACATGAAACAAAACGCCATTCAAGGTATATCGGGTCACATCGTCCGACATGGCAAAATGGGTCTTGGCCAACATTTCCCGCAAAACCGGTACCGCTACCGCAAAACGGTAAGGCCCCTCTGCCTGCGGAATCTTGGGAAATTGATCGGCTGGCAGGGTCGCCACCTCAAATTTGGCCCGACCGCTGGTAATCCGCATCCGACCGCGCGCATCAACCCGCAGCAACAGCTCTGCCCCCGCCGGTAGTTCGTTGACCACATCATACAGGGTGCGCGCATTGACCGTGATCACCCCGCCCTCGATCACCTCCGCCGGACAATAGGTGCGGACCGAAACCACCAAATCGGTTCCCTCCAGCCGCACCCGCCCCTCTTCGCTCTGCAAGAGCAGGTTGCGCACAATCGGCGTCATGTGTACCCGGTCCACCACCGTATGTACCCGTGACAACGCCTTGAAAAACGCATCACGAGTCAGTTGCAATTCCATGTCTCTTTATCTCTCTTTTCTGATGGTTTCATCACACTTCAGCTTTGCAACATGGCTGTCAGCGTCCGCAACTCTCCTGCCAAATCGGCATCCACGATCTGTTGCTCTTCAATTTTGCGCACCGCATGCATCACCGTCGTATGGTCCCGATCACCGAACTGCTTGCCGACTTCGGGAAATGAGTGCTTGGTCAACTGTTTGCACAAATACATGGCAATCTGCCGCGGATGACTGAACTGGCGCGCCCGTTTTGACGACCGCAAATCCAATACACGGATCTGATAATACTCCGCCACCTTTTTTTGAATCTCCTCCACCGTCACCTGACGACGATCCACCGGACGCACAATATGGCGCAACGATTCCACCACCAACCCCATCGTCACCGGCACCTTGTCCATGGAGGCCATGGCCAAAACACGAATCAAGGCCCCTTCCAACTCCCGAATATTGCTCTGGATCGCATCGGCGAGAAAAAAGGCCACATCGTCCAGCAACTCGATCCCCTCCACCGCCGCCTTTTTTTTCAAAATGGCCACACGGGTCTCCAAGTCCGGCAGCTGAATGTCGGCGAGCAAACCCCAATTGAAACGGGATCGTAAACGCTCTTCCAAAAATTCCATCTGCGACGGAAGATGGTCCGATGAAAGAACAATCTGTCGGTTGCTCTCATACAACGCATTGAAGGTATGAAAAAACTCCTCCTGGGTCGATTTTTTGCCCGCAATGAACTGAATATCATCCACCAGCAGCACATCAATGGAACGAAACAACTCTTTGAAATCATGGACCCGCTGAAACCGTAACGACTCGATCATCTGGGTCATAAATTTTTCGGAAGAGATATACTGCACCTTGAGTGCCGGGCGATGGGCAAGCAGATGGTTGCCGATGGCATGCAGCAGATGGGTCTTGCCTAAACCGACACCGCCATGAATAAACAGCGGGTTATAAATTTTGGCCGGCTCTTCGGCCACCCGCGCCGCTGCCGCATGGGCAAATTGATTGCAACCGCCCACCACAAACGAATCAAAGGTGTAACGTGGATCCAAACCGCTCCGCCCGACAGCGACGGTTGCCGGGGGAGCCACCGTTGCCTCTGCCACCACAACCGGCGGCGGAACCCCTTCCGTTGCCTGCGGATCAACCCGAATCACCACCCGAATGGAGCGTGCTACCTGCTGCGATAACACCGCTTCCAGCAACGAACCATAATGGCTGCGCACATAATCCGCTGCCAGACCACTGGGGCTTAACAACTCCACACACCCTTCGGTCAGCTCGGTGCCAAGACACAAGGGCTTGAACCACATGTTATAGACCTGTGGCGTCACCTCTCCCTGGATGGCGGCCAGGGTGGCTGACCAATGCTCTTTCATCACCACCAGACGCCGATCAGGATCCATCTGTACGCTGCAGACGCAAACCAATCTGGTTTTCACTCTGGTGCGCGACCAGACAAGAAAAACGGGAGTCTCGCCCATACAGACTGATGGCAATCTCCACCAGGGTATCCCGTTGCAGAACCAGTTCCAGATCCTCGTCGGCAACAAACAACATACCCCCCAGGTTCATGTTGCCCAACTGCCCCCGAATGCACCGCCCATCGGCCAACATCATCGTGGCTGGATCATGGCTCAATACCCGATCTTCCCGTCGATCCGCCTTGTTTTCCTCGATCACCTGATTACCTCCTGAAACCTCATGCCCACCTGGTCAGTCACAACGACTTTAACCGCTCCCGCCTCTGCCCCTCTCTGACAAGGTATAGCCGTTATTCAACAATATCACCGCGCAGCGCATCCTTGTGCCCGACCGGTAAGACTCCCTGAAACCCATCATCCGGATTATAAAAATGGCGCACGGAACCCACCTTCCGGTACTTGTCGTACAAGGTGTTCCAACCCTTCACATAAATCGGACACTCATCATTGAAACAGACCAACATGATATCGGTACAAAAACCCATACCATCACCCCAGTCATTGTGGGTTGCCAACCATTTGCTCATCGGCTGTCCACAGTAACGGCATGCCCTTACCATCGGATCTGCTGCAGGTTCCTTCTGCTCTTCACTCATGCTGCTCTCTCCTCAAGCCAGCCGATGACGGCTGACAGCGCCTCTGCCAATTGTTCCGGACGATTTCCACCACCCATCGCCATATCGGGCCGACCGCCTCCTTTGCCACCGACCTGTCCGGCGACAAAGGCAATCAACTCTCCGGCCTTGCAACGACCATGCAAATCTGCCGTCACTCCGGCGATGAGTGTGACCTTCTCCCCTTCGCTGGCTGCCAAAACGATCACCGCCGAACCGAAGCGCTCTTTGAGCCGGTCGACCATCTCCCGCAAGTCACGAACTTCCACACCGGTCACCCGGGTTGCCAACACGGTCATCCCAGCCACCACCCGACTCTGGGCCATCAACCCCTCGATCACCGAGCCGGAAACCGCTGCCTTGGCCTTTTCCAGGGTTTGCTCCAGGGAACGAATGCGCTCCAACAGACGCTCCACCCCTTGCGGCACCTGATCCGGCCGGCTTTTCAACAAAGTGGCAGCCTCACGCAACAGCACCGTCTCTTCCCGATAGCTCTCGCGCGCCAACGCGCCACAGACCGCCTCAATCCGCCGCACCCCAGCCGCCACCGCCCCTTCCGAGACAATGCGCAACAAGCCAATATCCCCGGAGCGCTGCACATGGGTCCCGCCACACAGCTCCATGCTGCTGCCAATCTGCACCACCCGCACCTCATCGCCATATTTTTCGCCAAACAGGGCCACCGCACCGGCTTCGACTGCCGCAGCCGGGGTCATGATCAGCGTCGATTGCGCCGCGTTGGCACAAATGGCCACATTGCAGCGGGCCTCCACCTCGGCCAACTCCTCCGCTGTCAAGGCACTGAAATGGGTAAAGTCAAAACGCAGTCGATGCGGTCCCACCAGCGATCCGGCCTGTTTGACATGTCCGCCCACCACCTCACGCAAGGCATGATGCAACAGATGGGTGGCAGAATGGTGCAAACGAATCGCCTGCCGCCGTTGGCCATCCACCTCCAGCTGCAGGGCATCGCCAACCTGCAGACTCCCCTCCTGCAGCTGACCGACATGGGCAAAAAGATCCGGCACCGGCTTGCGGGTATCGCGGACGGCAAAACGGGCCGTGCTGCCAGAGGTGGTACGGATCCAGCCCGTATCGCCGACCTGACCACCCGATTCGGCATAAAACGGCGTCTGGTTGGCGATAATCAGCCCCTCTTCTCCCACCTCAAGGCGATTGACCGCCGTGCCATTGACCACAATGGCCTGCACCACACCCTGGGCGGTTTCCGTCTCATAGCCCAAAAATTCGCTGGCTCCCACCTGCTCGCGCAGTTGATGAAAGACCGCCGCCACCTTTTCATCCCCCGAACCGACCCAGGCCGCCCGGGCCCGTTGCCGTTGCTCGCTCATGTAGCGGTTGAACCCTTCCATGTCCAGACCGATTCCGCGATCACGAACAATGTCGCCGGTCAAATCGATGGGAAAGCCATAGGTGTCATACAGAGTGAACAGGGTCAGACCATCCAGCTCGCCACCGGCAGGCAACTGGCTGACCGCCTCTTCCAGTATTTTCAAGCCGCTGCCCAGGGTGGCGGCAAAGCGGCGCTCCTCATTTTCGATCACCGGCATCAGCACTTTGCTCTGCGCCGTCAACTCCGGGTAAAAGCTGCCCATCATCTGGCACAACACCGGCACCAGATGGACCAGAAAAGGCTCCTCCAGACCCAGCATCCGCCCGTGGCGCATGGCCCGCCGCATAATCCGCCGCAACACATAGCCCCGCCCTTCATTGCTCGGCAACACCCCGTCGGCAATCAGAAAGGACATGGCCCGTATATGATCGGCCACCACCCGCAAGGAGACCAGATGGTCACCCTGTTCCGGGTCCACCCCGGCCAGTCGGGCCGTCTCCCGAATCAGCGGTTGAAACAGATCGGTATCAAAATTGTTGCTCTTGCCCTGCAGAATGGCCGCCAACCGCTCCAGACCAGCCCCGGTATCGATGCACGGTTGCGGCAGAGGCAGCATCGAACCATCGGCCCGACGGTCAAACTGCATGAAGACCAGATTCCAGATTTCCACAAAACGGTCCCCGTCCGCCTCCGCCGACCCAGGCGGCCCCCCCGCAATATGGGGACCGTGATCATAAAAAATTTCTGAACAGGGACCACAGGGACCCACCGGTCCCATGGACCAAAAATTATCATTGCTGTCAATGCGGATGATCTTCTCTGGCGGCAGACCGATTGTCTCTTGCCAAATGGCGTAGGCCTCGTCATCGCTGGCATAAACGGTGACCAGCAACCGTTCCACCGGCAAGCCCAAATCCTTCGTGACAAATTGCCAGGCCAAAGGAATGGCCAGCTCTTTGAAATAGTCCCCGAAGGAAAAATTGCCCAGCATTTCAAAGAAGGTATGATGTCGGGCGGTCCGCCCCACATTTTCCAGATCGTTATGCTTTCCCCCCGCCCGGACACATTTTTGTGAGCTGACCGCACGCGGCCAGAGAGGTCGTTCTTCTCCCAAAAAGGCACCCTTGAACTGATTCATCCCCGCATTGGTAAACAGCAGGGTGGGATCGTTGCGCGGCACCAGACTGGAAGAGGCCGCTATGGTATGGTCATGACGCTGAAAAAAGGTCAAAAACCGCTCGCGTATTTCATTGCCGTTCATCGTATTCCTATCTGATTAGCTGCCAAATGACCTCATCGTCGAACCCCCGCCGCGCCAGGTAGGCATAACAGCGCTCTTTTTGCCGACGATCACTGCCTGCCGCCTGCCAAAACTGCTCATCCACTTCGCCAAAACGTTTGCACAACGCCTGCCGCGCCCAGAACAACTCTTCCTGCTCGGCCAACAACTCGGCCAAGGCCTGTTCTATCGTCCCCTCATCCACGTGCAGGGAGCGCAGTTCGGCACGGATCCAGCGTGGTCCATAACGCCCATGATGCAACCGATAGCGGGCCCGGGACAAGGCAAAAGCGGCATCATCCAGATAACCCAGCTCCTGGCACCGGGCCGTCACCCGTTCGATGCAGGTCAAGGAGGCCCCCTTCTGCCGCAAACGCTGTTGCAACTCCCAGACGCTGTAAGGTCGACGGGCCAGGCAACTCAGCGCCTGTTCATAGGCAGAATGATCGCTCTCTTCGAGCATCATGGCTCCCTGCCTGCTCTTGCTGCCATCTGTCCGCTTGCCATTTGCGGGACAAACGGCAACCACTGCCGCCCGCGAAAACTTTCCAACGGTTGAAAACGGGATTTATAGAGCATTTTTCGGCACCCGGCAATCCAGTAGCCCAGATACAGATGATGCCTGCCCAACCCCAATGTCTCACGAATCTGCCATAAAATTGCATAACTGCCCAAGCTGCGTGCCGCTTGATCCGGGGCAAAAAAGGTATACACCGCCGACAGAGCCTCTGGCAAAATGTCGGTTACCGCCACCATCAACAACCGTCCGTCGGCGCGAAACTCGACAAAACGGGTCATCGACCAGGAGGCCAGCAGATAGTCGGTAAAATCATCCGGCACCGGATCGGCCATCGGACCATCTCCATGTCGACAGGCGATATAATCCTGGTACAAGGCAAAGCGCTCCCGGTTAAATCCGGCAGGCAATACCCGCACCGTCAAATCCTGATTGCGTCGCCAGATACGGCGCAGGCTGCGACTCGGCTCAAAGGAGGCCACCGGTATGCGCACCGCCTGACAAGAGCGACATCCCGGGCAGTAATG
This sequence comes from Magnetococcales bacterium WMHbinv6, assembly GCA_002753135.1. Taxonomy (GTDB): domain Bacteria; phylum Pseudomonadota; class Magnetococcia; order Magnetococcales; family Magnetaquicoccaceae; genus Magnetaquicoccus. The sequence continues at coordinate 17,477 of PDZV01000002.1, forward strand.
ACAATATACATGCCCGCCACTGCGACGGAAACCGCGCTCCAACAAAAAGGCATACAGCGCATCATCCATCGCCACCGCCGGATCGACAAACAGGGTCGCTGCCGAACGGTCCGGCAGATAGCCACACGGATGTGGCCGACTGAGCAGCAGATTGAGCGCCGGATTGTGCCAGGGGTTGCCAATCACGCTATTCATCGGCAACCCCGCAGACGGCCATGCTTCATACCTTGCAATCCAGACATAAAACCGGCACCATAACAGCCCGTTGATAAAATAAGCGTTTGACGGCTAACCGGAGAATTTCGATCCATGTTCAAAGGCACTACCATCCTGTTGGTTCGACGGGACGACTCCCTGGTCATAGCGGGAGACGGTCAGGTAACACTGGGCAGTTTGGTGGTCAAAGCCAACGCCCGCAAGGTCCGTCCTCTGCATGAAGGAAAAATATTGGCCGGCTTTGCCGGATCCACCGCCGACGCCTTCACCCTGTTTGAGCGGTTTGAAGGCAAACTGGCCAAACACAGCGGCAATCTGATTCGCTCTGCCGTCGAACTGGCCAAAGATTGGCGCATGGACCGTATGCTGCGCCGCCTGGAAGCGATGATGTTGGCCGCCGACCGGCAATCCAGCCTGATCATCAGCGGTACCGGCGATGTGCTGGAACCGGAATATGGCATCGCCGCCATCGGCTCCGGCGGGGCCTATGCCCAGTCCGCCGCCCTGGCCCTGCTGCAAAACACCCAACTCCCGGCACGAACCATTGCGGAAAAGGCCATGGAAATCGCAGCAAATATCTGCATTTACACCAATAATAACATAATCATAGAAGAGTTGTAAATGGCTGAATTCACCCCTCGTGAAACGGTTTCGGAACTGGATCGCTACATTATCGGCCAAAACGAAGCCAAACGGGCTGTCGCCGTGGCTTTGCGCAACCGCTGGCGCCGTCAACAACTGGAACCGGGCATGCGCGAAGAGGTCTACCCGAAAAATATTTTGATGATCGGTCCCACCGGCGTCGGCAAAACCGAAATTGCCCGCCGTCTGGCCAAACTCTCCGACGCCCCCTTCATCAAAGTGGAGGCCACCAAGTTTACCGAGGTCGGCTATGTGGGCCGCGACGTGGAGTCGATCATCCGCGACCTGACCGAACTGGCGGTCAAGGCCGGGTTGGAGCGGAGCAAACAGGAGGTGCGTCGCAAAGCCGAAGAGATGGCCGAAGAACGTCTGCTCGATCTGCTGCTGCCCTCCTCGCCGCACGCCAACAAGGATCTGGCCAGCGACACACTCTTCACGCAGCACGGCAGCAGCCTTGAACCGGCGACCAGCAGCGAAAATTCAACCCGACAAAAATTTCGTCGTCTGCTGCGCGAAGGCAAGCTGGACGAACGAGAGGTGGAAATTGAGACCCGCGAAGCCCGCAACACCCCCACGCTGGAAGTTTTTACCCCGCAAGGGATGGAAGGGGTCGGAATCAACCTTCAGGACATGATCGGCGGCATGTTTGGCCAAAAAGCGCAAAAGCACCGCACCACCGTCAAAGAGGCCCTGGCACTGCTCACCGATGAGGAGGCCAGCAAACTGGTCGATCGGGAACGGACCAAAAAAGAGGCCGTTGAACGGGTCGAACAGGCGGGCATTGTCTTTCTTGACGAACTCGACAAGGTCTGCAACCGCTTCGATAGCGGTCGCAGCGGTGCCGATGTCTCCCGCGAGGGGGTGCAAAGAGATCTGCTGCCCCTGGTCGAAGGAACCACCGTCTCCACCAAACATGGCATGGTGCGCACCGACCATATTCTGTTCATCGCCTCCGGAGCCTTTCAACTGGCCAAACCTTCCGATCTGCTGCCGGAACTGCAGGGGCGTCTGCCCATCCGTGTGGAGCTGAAAAGTTTAGGGGTGGATGAGTTTGTCCGCATTCTCTCCGAACCGGAAAATGCCCTCACCCGCCAGTACAGCGCCCTGTTGGCAACAGAAAAGGTTCAGCTCTCTTTTTCTGACGACGCCGTCCGCGCCATTGCCGAAGTGGCTGCCCACGTCAACGAAACAACAGAAAATATCGGTGCCCGGCGTCTGCATACCGTGATGGAAAAACTGCTCGATGAACTCTCCTTCGTCGCCAACGAGCGGCACGGTGAAGCGATCCTCATCGATGCCGAATATGTCCACAACCAGCTCAAGGCGTTGGCCCATAACGAAGATTTATCCCGCTTTATTTTGTGACCACGATAAAATACTCCCCTCCGGAACATTTTTTTGTTAGCATGGCGGGGAGCGTGTGCCGCTGTTGTCAGAGTGGCTGCCGGTGGGGGGCCGGCAGAGTTGCTCGTTGGCTGAACAATCTGCCTGCTCACGCGAACGTTTGGCTGTTGTTTTGGAGAAGTGTATGGCAGAACATCCCCCGTCTACAGAGATTATCCTCGGTTCAGGTGGCCAAAAAGCCAAAGCAGGTGAACTCCCCCTCGTTGAGCGGATGCAAGAGGCCGAATACCTTACCCATATCAACCCTCTGCAGATTGAACTGGTCAAAATGCAAAATTGGGTGCGCGAACAGGGAATCCGCATCGTCACCCTGTTTGAAGGTCGGGATGCCTCCGGCAAAGGCGGAACCATCAAACGTTTTATCGAACATCTGAATCCCCGTGGCTATCGGGTGGTGGCTCTGGAAAAACCAACCGATCAGGAACGTTCGCAATGGTATTTTCAACGCTATATCCATCACCTGCCCTCTGCCGGTGAAATTGTCCTTTTCGACCGCAGCTGGTATAACCGCGCCGGGGTGGAGCGGGTCATGGGCTTTTGCAACAAAGAGGAGGTCAAAGAGTTTTTGCGCGCCGTGCCCCAGTTTGAACGCATGCTGGTCAACGCTGGCATCAAACTGTGCAAATTTTATTTTTCGGTCAGCAAACAGGAACAACGGCGACGCTTTGCCAGCCGTCAGGATGATCCGCTCAAGCAGTGGAAACTCAGCCCGGTCGACCGGGAATCGCAAGAGCGCTGGGATGAATATACCCGCGCCAAAGAAGATATGTTTTTCTACTCTTCCACCCCGGAAGCCCCCTGGACAATCATTAAATCCTCGGATAAAAAACGCGCTCGTATCGAAAGCATCCGCTTTTTCTTGAGCCAGGTCGATTATCCGGATAAAAATGAGGCTCTCCTCCATTACGACCGGCGTATCGTGCGTACCGTACAGGAAGAGATCGGGATGGATTAATGACAACCGGCAAAGGTTGTCCAGCCAGCGCCGGCAAAACGTGTTTTGTTGAGAGAGTCGTTGCTCTCTCCCAATCGGCCCATACCTGAAGGAGTGACCATGATCGGATTGACCAGCATGATGCCAGATAAATTTCGCCTCGATCATCCGGCCATCGATATGCAGCATGAAGTGTTGTTTGCCCTGTACAATGAGCTGAAAATTTCTCAGGAAAATGAGGAGCAGGCCTTCGATCTGGGCGATATATTCCTGGGCCTCAACGGCTATGTGGCCACCCATTTTCTCTTTGAAGAGGAGTTGATGGCCGCTTTCAGCTATCCAGAAAGTGAACAGCATCACGAAGAACATCGCCGCCTGACTGAAAATGTCGCCAATCTGCATAACCGCTTCAAACAAGCCAAATTTCCGCAGGAAAAAACACAAATCGCCAACGATGTTGCCGAATTTTTGCTGACCTGGCTGGCACACCATATTGCGGAAATTGATCGCTACCTGGTCCAACATCTGAACAGCCGTCCGGTAGTCCATTGATCCATCGATGGATCAAGCGCTCCCATTCTCTATAAAACTTCAGTGAATTGAGGCTGCATCATGTCACTCAAAACGTTTAAAAATGGCGACCGGGTCAACATCATCCTGCCCAAAACTTTCGGGTTTGAAGTCCGCAACGAGTTTCGCGATGCCATTCATGGCAACCCGCCTGGCACCGTTTATGAGCTCGACTTCTGTGAAGTGGAAAAAATGGACAGCGCCGCCATGGGTATGCTGTTGTTGCTGAAAGAGGCGGCTGGCGGCGATGGTTTTGTGGTGTTGATGAATGTCAAGCCGGAAATTGTCAAACTGTTACACCTGGCCAGTTTCAACAAACTGTTCAACATCGGTTGATGGGTAACATTTTTACAATAAATTTACAAAATGATGGATGGGACTGCATCCGAAACCATGTATGATAGCTCCAGATCATGCCCGTGTTTGCCGGTATCCTGTCGACTGTCTCTTGCCGACTGAAAGTGGGAGGCCATCCATGAAGTTGATCCGTTTTGCTCTGTTTTTCACCCTGCTTTCCCTGGTCTGCTCTGGTTCGCCTGCGCAGGCCAGAGTCATGATCCAAAATAAGGGTTCCGATACCCTGGTCAACGTGGCCCAGGCGTGGGCGGAAACCTATCAGCGACTGCATCCGGAAATTGCCATCGCGGTCACCGGTGGCGGTTCGGGGACCGGTATTGCTGCCCTGCTCAACAATACCGTCGACATTGCCAACGCCAGCCGGGAAATTCAGCCCAAAGAGCTGGCTTTGGCCAAAACAAACGGCATCCAACCAATTGAGCATGTGATCGGCTTTGATGCCCTGGCCATCTACGCCCATCCTGCCAATCCCATGGAGGCGATCACTTTGCCGCAACTGGCCGAAATGTACGGCGAAGGCGGCAAAAGCAAACGCTGGTCTGATCTTGGCATCACGGTACCGGGCTGCAAAGATCAGCGCATCATTCTGGTCAGTCGGCAAAACAATTCTGGTACCTATTTTTATTTCCGCGAACGGGTTCTCGGCCAACGACGTGATTTTGTTCTCGGCACCAAAGATATGCATGGTTCCAAAGATGTGGTGGATCTGGTGGCCAAAACCCCCTGCGCCATCGGCTACAGCGGCCTGGCCTACGCCAAGCCCCATGTCAAACTGCTCAAAATTGCCGAAAAAGAGGGAATGCCGGCGGTGCTGCCCTCGATGGCCACCGCCATCGATAAAAGCTACCCGATCTCTCGCTCCCTGCTGATGTATACCCCCGGAGAAGCAAAAGATGCGGTGAAAAATTATCTGGATTGGATCAAAAGCGATCAAGGACAATGTATCCTGCTCAGCAAAGGATATGCCCCCTATCGCCCACTGGTCTGTCAACCCTGAGAGCTGGTGAATCAATCTGCCGTGCAGCCTATTGGCGGCGTTGCAGGTTTGTTCACGCCTTGCCCTCCGCTTCCACAGGAAATCCGTCGATGGCCATCTATGAACAACGGTTGCAAGCCGATCTGAAACAAATCCACAACGGGCTGGCCCTGATCGGTGACCGGGTGGAGCGGGCCCTGCACAACGCCCTGACCGCCTTGTTCACCAACGATGAAATTTTGGCCAACCAAACCATTCTCGGCGATCTGGGCATCAATCGGCTCTGCCTGGATCTGGAACATTTCTGCCATTTGGCCTTGATTCGCCATCAACCTTCGGCGGGACATCTGCGCCGTATCGTGGCCACCTTGAATCTGGTCAGCGAACTGGAACGGGTCGGCGACTATGCCACAACCATCTGCCGTATCGCCTTGCTGCAGGCCCCTTTTCCGAGCGGCTCCCTCCATACCCAACTGCAAACCATGGCCAAAAGTGCCAGCCACATGTTGCAACAAGCCCTGACGGCCTTTGCCTCCGATCAACTGACACTGGCCCGGCAGACGATGAAAATGGCCGATCTGGTCGGGCAACAACTGGACGTTGCCCTGGCGGAACTGGAGCTGCACGCAGCGCACCATCCCGATTCCGCACGCCTGATCCTTAACGTTTCCACCCTCTTCACCATGCTGGAGCGGGTCAGTGATCGGGCAAAAAATGTTTGCGAAGCCACCCTGTTCGTCGTTGCCGGAGAGAGCAAACCACCAAAACAGTTCACCATTCTGTTCATCGACCAGGATAACGCCCTGTTTGCCCCCCTGGCTCAAGCCATCGCCCGGCAACTCTATCCTTCCCAGGCCCTGTTCCGCATCGCCAGCCCGCAACCGACAGAAGCGCATCCGGCCTTGCTGGCGTTTCTGCGCCAGCACAACTATCCCATCCCGGAGCAAAACGGACGTGCCCTGGCCGATTTGTCGTTGACCGAGGAGAACCAGATTATCATCAGCCTGCAAGGACCGGTTCGCTCCTATCCGCTCAAACTCTCTTTTCACACCCTGTTTCAGGATTGGCAGCCCGAACCGGCCACCTTGCCGGAGAGTCCGGCACAACGACAGGAGGCGCTGGAACAGATCCATCAGCAGTTGTTCAACCAGATCCGCACCTTGATGGAAACCATTCTGGGGGAAGAGGTGGCCTGAAATGGACCATTCTGCCTCCGACCGTCCTGATCGCAACTGGTATCTGGATCAGTTGCTGCATGCGATCATGCTGCTCTGCGGTCTCTCTGCCATCCTCTTTGTGCTGGGTATTTTTCTCTTTGTCTTTGCTGAAGGGGCCGGTTTTATCTTTCATACCCTGGATTGGCAGGAGTTTTTTCTCTCGCCCCGCTGGATGCCCACTTCCAACTATCATCCCACCTACGGTATTCTGGCCCTGATCACCGGTACCGCCGCCATTACCCTGCTGGCCATGCTGCTGGCCGTGCCCCTCTCCCTGGGATCTGCCATCTATATCGCCGAATTTTCCCGTGGCCGCAAAAAAGAGATTCTGAAAATTCTCATCGAACTGTTGGCCGCCATCCCCTCCGTGGTCTGGGGTTTTATCGGTCTGGCCATCCTCAATCCGTTGATCATTACGCTGTTTGATGTCCCTCTCGGCTTGAATATTCTCAACTGCGGTCTCATTCTGGCCCTGATGTCGGCCCCGATCATTACCTCTATCGCCGAAGATGCCTTGAAAGCGGTTCCCGACAGCTATCGGGAGGCTGCCGAAGCCTTGGGAGCCACCCGTTGGCAAACCACCCATCGGGTGGTGCTGCCTGCCGCCAAACAGGGTTTGTTGGCTGCCGTACTTTTGGGGGTCGGACGCAGTTTTGGCGAAACCATGGCCGTTCTGATGGCCAGCGGCCACTCCATTCATATGCCGGAATCTCTCTTCGATTCGGTGCGCGCCTTGACCGCCACCATCGCAGCCGAATTGGGCGAAACCGCCGTCGGCTCGGTCCACTATCAGGCCCTGTTTGCTATCGGTATCGTGCTTTTTACCATTACCTTTCTGATCAATCTGACCGCCGATTGGATCATCCACCGCCGTCCTAAGAGTTGACCATGTTTGCCGCCCAATCTGTCAACCATCATCATCAGCGCAGGGAATGGCGCATTCGCCTGCTCTTTGGCCTGATGCTGATCCTGCTGATTCTGCCTGTGTTCTGGATTCTCTTCACCCTGATCCAGGAGGGGGGATCGATGATCTCCTGGGAATTTATTGCCACCTTTCCCACCCGTGGCATGACCGCCGGAGGCATTTTTCCTGCCCTGCTTGGCACCATCTGGCTGGTGGCCCTTTCGCTGCTGGCCTCGGTGCCCCTCGGTGTCGCCGCCGCCGTCTACCTGAGCGAATATGCCCGCCAGGAGCATTGGCTGACCCGTCTCATCCAGTTGGCAACCATCAATCTGGCCGGCGTCCCCTCCATCGTCCATGCCCTGTTCGGCCTGGGTGCCTTTGTCCATTTTCTCCACCTGGGAACCAGCATTCTCGCCGCCAGCCTGACCTTGGCGGTGATGACCCTGCCGGTGGTCATTGTCTCCTCCTGGGAATCCTTGCAGGCGGTGCCACACGCCTTCCGCGAAGCCTGCTGGAATATGGGTGCCACCCGCTGGCAAACCATTCGCCTGGTGGTACTGCCCAACGCCATGACCGGTATTTTGACCGGCATCATTCTGCAAATTTCCCGCGCCGCCGGGGAGACCGCCCCGATTCTCTTTACCGGTGCTGTCTTTTTTCTTCCCTATCTGCCCACCAGCCCCTTTGATCAGACCATGGCCCTGGCCCTCCATCTCTACACCATCGCCACCCAGGTGCCCGATGTGCCCGATGCCCTGCCTTTTGGTGTCGCCCTGCTCCTGGTCGGCCTGGTGCTGCTGATGAACAGCGGTGCCATCGTCTTGCGCATGATTCTGCGAGGCAAAAAAAAATGGTAACCGTCGACAACCTGACCATCCGCTATGGTGCGCATACCGCTCTGGCCAACGTCAATCTGCAGATTCGCGCCAAAGAGATTTTTGCCATCATCGGTCCGGCCAACGCGGGCAAAAGCTCTTTTTTGTGTGCCATCAACCGCATGGATGCCCTGCGGCCCGGCATGTCGGTCAGTGGCGACATTCTCTTCAACGGCATCAATGTTCGCCAATGGCGCAACGTCTATGCCCTGCGTCGGCAAATCGGGGTGGTCTTTCCCCTGCCTGTCGGCCTGCCGATGACCATCTACGACAATGTTGCCCTGGCACCACGTCTGAGCGGCCAATCCCTGACCAAAGCCGATCTGGACGCCCTGGTGGAACGCTGCCTGCGCCGCGCCGCTCTGTGGGATGAGGTCAAGGATCGTCTGCACTCTTTAGGCAGCCTGCTCTCCGGTGGTCAGCAACAACGGCTGACCATCGCCCGCGCCCTGGCCCAGGAACCACAGCTGCTCATGCTCGATGAATTTTCCATCGCCGTCGACCCGGTCACCACCATGCGCATTGAAGAGATTCTGCGCACCTTGCAACAGGAGATGACCATTATTCTGGTCACCAACCTGGTGCAACAGGCCGCCCGTCTGGCCCAGCGCACCGCCTTTTTTCTCAACGGTGCCTGCATCGAGGTGGGCGATACGGAGACCATTTTTTCCGGCCAAAGCCAGGATCCGCGCACCCGTGACTATCTTGAAGGAAAATTCGGTTGATGCACCCGCCACCCTCCCCGGTTCCCATCGCCATCCACATTCAGCACCTGAACTTGTGGTATGGCACCTTTCAAGCCCTGTTTGACATCAACCTGCAGGTCAAACAAGGGATCATTACCAGCATGATCGGCCCCTCCGGCTGCGGCAAATCCACCATTTTGCGCTGTGTCGACCGTATCAACGAACGGAGCGGTACCGTGCGCCGCGAAGGTCGCATCGAGGTGTTGGGCCATGACATATATGCGCCAGAGGTGGAGCTGGCACAACTGCGCAAAAGGGTCGGCATGGTCTTTCAGCGCCCAAACCCGTTGCCCCTCTCCATCTTTGATAACGTACTTTTCGGCCACCGCATCCACCGCCAACCCGACGAACGGGTCAGCCGCCAGGAGGAGGCGGAACTGGCAGAGATGGCGCTGCAAAAAGTGCTGCTCTGGGACAAGGTCAAAGATCGCCTGCAGCAGAAAGCGACCGTCGGCCTCTCGCTGGAAGAGCAACAAAAACTTTGTATCGCCCGCCTGTTGCCGGTCAAGCCGGCCATTCTGCTGATGGATGAACCCTGTTCCGCCCTGGATCCGCAAGGCACCCTGGCCGTGGAAGAGTTGATCTGGGAGCTGCGCGGCGACTATTCCATCCTGATGGTAACCCACAACATGGCCCAGGCCAGGCGCGCCAGCGAAGAGTGCATTTTTCTGTTGATGGGCCGCGTCATCGAACAGGGCCCCACCGACCGCCTTTTTCTCACCCCCAGCCAGCCGGAAACAGCCAACTATATTGAGGGGCGTTATGGCTGACGCTCGACCTGTTTTGCATACCCTCTCCTGATTGAGTTACATAATGTTACAATAAGTCATGCAAAATCAATCTGCAAACAAGGAGGTTACACAAAACAGCTTCCCAAACCTGCAGTGCGTTTTTTCCTTGTTCCATGCCGAAAAAATTTTAAGATGGCTGATTCAATTTGATAACCTCGGGTTGCCGCGTCTCTCTGTTTTTCCCGGCACCATGGTCTATGAGGCCGGATTTTGCCATGTCCGCAACTGCCAATACCTTTAAGCCAAAACTCTTTCTGCTGATTCTGGTCATGCCGGGCATCCTCTGGTTTGCCGTGCTGGCTGCCGGGATGCAGGGGTTGCTCTCCATCCGCGACAACCAGGCTGTCGCCCATCAGGATCGGGAACTGCTCAAATTGGGTACCCAGGCCATTGACCATATCCGAGAGGCACAGTTTCACTTCAAGTCACAAGTGCAACATTGGAAAAATATGCTGCTGCGCGGTCAGGATGTGACACAGCGGAACCTGCACCTGCAACGGATGGAACAGGAAGAACAACAGGTGCAAGAGGTTTTGCAGCAGCTCCCCTCCCTGTTGCAACCGTTGGGGTTGGACCCGAATATTTTGCAACAGGTGGCCAGTCTGCAACAGCAACACCGCGCCTTGGGGCTGCATTACCGTTCCGCCCTGCGGGTGTACAACGACAGCCTGCAGAAGCAGTCAGCTGCCCATACCGCTGCCATGGCTGCCGACAAAGTCGTTTTCGGCCAAGACACCCTGACCAGTGATAATACCGACCAACTGGCCGTTGCCATTGTGCAACAGGTGCAACAACTGGTAATGAATGCCGCCGAACGTGACGACCGCTGGTTCAGTCGACAGATTACCTATGCCGCCTGGATTTTGGCCGCTTTTATCCTGCTGATTCTGCCCGTGGCCTTTTTTACCGTCCGACGCCACGTCATTCAACCCATTACCCTGATGACCGACGCCATCGAACAGGTTGCACAAGGCAATCTGCAACAACAGGTGGCCGCACAAAGCATGGATGAACTCAGTCGCATGGGCCTCGCCTTCAACCATATGGCCAGCGAACTCAACCGGATCCATTCCGGTCTGCAAAGTGAACGGGACAAGTTGACCACCATCATCGTCGCCGCCCAGGAGGGTATCGTCATCACCGATCGTTTGGGCAACATCGCCTTGATCAATCCTGCCGCCGAACGTCTGTTGGAAAAAAGCGCCGAACAAATCACCCGGGAGGGGTTTCTCAACCTGCTCGATGATCCCGACTATCTGCATGCCTATCTCAATCAGTCCGGTATCGAAATTCCCTCCACGGTGGTCTATCACAATCGGGTGTTGAGCTTTTATGCGGCAACCATTCACGACCCGGATGGTCAGGCAATCGGTTCCGCTGCCTTGATGCGCGACATCACGGAAGAAAAGCGGCTGGAAAAACAACTGCGCGATCTCTCCAATACCGACAGTTTGACCAGCCTGAACAACCGACGCCGCATGGAAGAAATTTTGAGCGAAGAGTTCAGCCGCGCCAAACGCTACAAGCTGCCATTGAGCATTCTCATGCTTGATGTCGACCATTTCAAACGCTTTAACGACCAGCATGGCCACGACCAAGGTGATCGGGTCTTGCAAGCGGTCGCCCGTGTCATGCACAATACCTGTCGGGATGTGGATTCGCCTTGCCGTTATGGTGGCGAAGAGTTTTGTCTGATTCTGCCCAGTACCGCCTTGGAGGGGGCAGACCGCATGGCGGAACGGTTGCGTTACAACGTCGAACAGCATCGTGTCGATGGTCTGCAGGTCACCATCAGCATTGGTGTCGCCGTCTTCCCCCTGGTCGGAGAAACGGCCGAATCCTTGAAAAAATTGGCCGACGAAGCCCTGTATCAAGCCAAACATGCCGGGCGTAACTGCTACCGTATCGCGGGTCAGCCGTTGACCTGAGAGCTTGTGAATACAGCGTCACCAGCAAGCCCGCTGGCACGGCACATTTTCCTTCGACAGGTTGATGGGTTCACGCATGGATCTCCTCTCCCTTGCCACAGCAAAACGGTTGTTGCTACGCATTCTGCTTCGCCTGGGAGTGCTGATCGTCGCCTTTCTGCTGCTGATCGCCTGGCTGCAGGACGAACAGGCAGCGACCTGGACGACAGAGGAACGGTGGTCCCTGATCGTGCTGTTCAGCCTGCTGGCAGGCGGCCTGATCGGTCAACAAATCTATCGGCTGTTGCATCCCCTGGAACATTTGGCCGTCACCCTGCGCCACTGGCAGGAGCATCGCTCACCGGAAACCTTGCTGGAACCCATCCCCGCCTGCAGTCAGGAAATTTTGTGGATTCAAAACACCTTTCAAGCCCTGCTGATCAATCAGGAGTGGGAGAGCAGCCAACTCGAAGAACGGGTCGCACAACGTACCCAGGATTTGAATCGGATCAAAGAGGAGGCGGAGGCGGCCAATCGCGCCAAAAGTGAATTTTTGGCCAATATGAGCCATGAAATTCGTACCCCGATGAATGCCATCATCGGTTTGACCGACCTGGCGTTGCGGATGCGGCCACCACCCAAATTGGAAAAACATCTTTCCAAAGTGTTGCACGCCTCTCGCGCTCTGTTGCGTATCTTGAACGACATTCTCGATTTTTCCAAAATAGAAGCCGGCAAGTTGACCCTGGATCCGGTACCGTTCAGCCTGCATCGTCTGTTCGACAATCTGGGCGATCTGTTCCGACAGGCCGCCTCCGACAAAGGGGTTGAACTCAACCTTTCGATTGTCGCCACCATTCCGGCACGGCTGATTGCCGACGATGCCCGTATCGAACAGGTGCTGGTCAACCTGATCAGCAACGCCATCAAGTTTACCGAAAATGGCGAAATCGACGTGCGCGCCATCGCCATGGATAAAACGCAAAGCCAACTGCGCCTGGTCTTCTCGGTGCGTGATACCGGCATCGGTCTCTCCTCCGAACAGATGGCTGCCCTGTTTGAACCGTTTGTCCAGGCCGACAGCTCCATCACCCGCCGCCACGGTGGCACCGGCCTCGGTTTGAGCATCTGTAAACGGCTGGTCGAAATGATGGGCGGTCGCATCGAAGTGGAAAGTACCATCGGCCAAGGCAGCATCTTTTTCTTTTCGGTGCTGGTCGGCGTCGACGAGGCCGAACCCCCGCTGGAGTTGATTCCACCAAAAGAGCTCAACACCCTGCGCATTCTGGTGGTCGATGACAATGAAACGGCACGACTGATCCTGTGGGAATATCTGCGCGGCTTCCAGGTCCGGCCCACGGTGGTCGACTCCGGGCAGCGCGCCCTGAACGAAGTGCAAGCAGCCTGGCACAACAACACGCCGTTCGATTTGATCTTTGTCGATCACCGCATGCCCGACATGAGCGGCCTGGAAACCGTGCGCAAACTGTGTCGGCTGATCGACAGCCTGGATACCTCTGCGGACGGTGACGGTTCACCCGGCACGCTGCCGAAAATCATCATGCTGACCGCTTTTCACAGCGATGAACTGAAACGTCAGGCCGGTGTGGCAGGAGTTGATCGTCTGCTGCAAAAACCGATCAGCAGTACCGAACTGTTCAATGCCATCATGGAGCTGTTTGGCCGCCACGACGCCAAAATCCACCACACAAAACGGGAGGAGACTGTCAACCTCTCTGCCATTACCCAGCAGATCGGTGGCGCACGTATTCTGTTGGTCGAAGATAATGGCATCAACCGCGAAGTGGCCCGGGGCGTGTTGGAACAGGTGGGTATTCAGGTCGAGGAGGCCCATAACGGCCAGGAAGCGGTATGGATGGTCGGCAAAACCCGCTACGACGCCGTGCTGATGGATATTCAAATGCCGATCATGGATGGCATTACCGCCACCACACTGATCCGCCAGGACCGCCGTTGCCAAACCTTGCCCATTATCGCCATGACCGCCCATGCCCTGGACGGCGATCGCGATAAAAGTCTGGCGGCTGGCATGAACGTGCATATCACCAAACCGATTGATAACGACACCCTCTACGCCGCCCTGCTGCAATGGATCAAACCCAAGGATCGCTCCCCCGGCCAGTGGACAGCGCCGCTGCTGCCCTCTACCGTGGAGGAGATTGCCCCGATCGCCTTGCCCGAGGCGCTGCCGGGCATCGATCTGCAGACCGCCTTGCGCCGCCTGCATGGCAATCGCCGTGTTTTGCTGGCACTGCTCTGGGAGTTTCACCGCGACTTTGCCCAGTCCGCCGCACAACTGACCATGGCCTTGTTGCACAACAAACGGCGCGACGATCAAAAGCAGGCGGAACGTCTGGTCCACGCAGTCAAAGGAATTGCCGGCAATCTGTCGGCCATGGAGCTGTTCAGTATTGCCAAGCAGTTGGAAGAGTCGGTCCGTACCGGCCAAAGTTCGGAGTGGGAAAATCTGCTGCACGAATACGCCGTTGCGCTGCAACGGGTATTGACCACCATCGAAACCCTGCCCCAACCCCTGGACGCCATCCAGATCAGCTCCGATCCCGCTGCCCTCATGCCCAGCCGCCCCCCTCTCGACAACGAAGCAATAACGGCTCTGCTGGAACAACTGGCCCGCTATCTGCTGGCCCAGGATGCCCGCGCTCAGGACATTTTTGATCAACTCAACCCGCAGCTGCCCGCTCATCTTGCACCACCAGCCGCACAACATTGGCAGCAACTGCGTGAACAGTTGGATCAATTTCAATTTCAGCAGGCCCACGCCACCCTGACCGCCGTGAGTGCCTCTTTGCCTGTCAGCGTGCAAAATCCGGCAAGCAGATCTGAGACGTAGCCCCTCTTCTATTGCAAACGGCTTGCCCCGTCACCAGGACGTTCCCGCAGGCGGTAACCCATGTTGCGCACCGTTTCAATGGCATCACCCACCGGTCCCAACTTTTCCCGCAGCCGTTTGACATGCACGTCCACCGTGCGGGTCTGGACCGATGTGTTGTTCAAGTTCCATACCTTGGTCAATAATATATCCCGCGACTGTACCCGCCCCTTGTTGGTCAGCAACAGATCCAGCAACTTGAACTCCATGGCGGTCAAAAAAATTTCTTGTTCCGCCAACCAGACCCGATGGCGCGTCCGATCCATCTTCAGCATGCCGAATACCACCTGTGACTCTTCCGTCGCCTGCGCACCCGAACCACTGCGGCGCAAAATAGCCCGGACCCGTAACATCAGCTCCCGCACGTGAAACGGTTTGACCACATAATCATCTGCCCCCAACTCAAAACCGACCACCCGATCGGTATCTTCCCCCTTGGCGCTTAAAAAGAGAATCGGCGTCGCCCGTGTCCGCTCATCCATGCGCAAACGATGACACACCTCAATGCCTGACATGCCCGGTAACATGACATCCAACATGGCCAAATCCGGCGGCCCATTCTGGCTGACCCACTCCAACCCCTCCTCGCCGCTGACAAAAGGAAATACCTGATACCCCTCATTTTTCAGGTTATATTCCAAGGTCATCAATAAATCTTCTTCATCCTCGATGATCAGAATATTGGCCATTGCTTACACCCCATCCGCTTGTTGCTAAAACCACCACCTGCTTCCGACTTGCGACAACAACCGCTGCGCAGCCAACCAATGCCGATCAGACAACAACCCGCGATACACTCAGCCAAAACAGGGATCCCTGTGGAACAATGGCCTCCATGCCAACCGTTTCACCCATTTTTTCCGCAAGATGTTTGACAATCGACAAGCCCAATCCCGTCCCGCCCATCTTGCGGGAACGTCCTGAATCGACGCGATAAAACCGTTCAAAAACGCGGTCACGGTGCTGGGGCGCAATGCCAGGGCCATCGTCGAGTACCTCCAGGCGCCATTGTCCCTGCCGTTCCCGCGTCCGCACCCATATTTTGGCACGGTTTGGCACATACTTGACCGCATTATCAAGAAAATTGATCAAAATACGCCGCAACACTTCCGCATCGGCCCGGATGGTCATTTCCGGCTCCACCATGATCTGCAGCTTGATCTCCTTATCCTGCGCGGCCAGGCGCACCAGATCCACCACCTCATGGACAATCGGTAACAGCTCCAGGGATTGCAGTTCGATGGCAAACTGATCGGCCTCCAAACGGGAAAGATCCAGCAGATCGGCAATCAATTTGGCCAGTCGACTGGCGTTGCGCTCCATGGCGCTGACCAGAATGCGGCTGTATTTATTATCCTCCAGCGCCCCTTCCAGCAGCGTCTGGGCATTGGCCTGCAAAACACTGACCGGCGTGCGCAACTCATGGGAGACATTGGCCACAAAATCGCGCCGCATGGCATCCAAACGCCGTTTTTCTGTCACGTCACGCAAGACGATGACGTGGCCAGGATGTTCATGCAACGGTGTCACCACCGCCGTCACCCGGCGCACCATGGGACCCGGCAGGTCAAATTCGGTCGAGAAGGGCTGGGCAGGCAGATACGGTTGCTCCAGAGCCAGCTCTTTGCGTATCTGCTCCGGCAAAATATGGCGCACTGCCTCGCCAACCGGTGCGTGCGGTAAAGACAACAACTCCGTGACCGAACGGTTCATCAGGGTAATCACCTGTTCTCCATCCAGGGCAATCACCCCCTCATGCATGCTTTGCAGCACCGCCAACATTTGCGACTGTCGTTCCGACAGCAGGGCCAAGGTTTCATTTTTCTCTTCTGCCAACAGGTTCAAAGAGCTGGCCAGCCCGGCCAAGGCGTCATTGGCATGAATTTCAATGCGCGGCGCACGGGTCGAGTGGGCCATGGTCTGGGCACAGGCGATGACATGTCGTTGCGAATGGGTGGTCCAGTGGGCAAACAAGCCGCTCAGAGAGATGGCGGTCATGATGGCAATCAAGCCCGCCACAACGATGGCCATTCGCAACCGACTGGTCAATGCCTGCACCCCCTCCAAAGGAACCGCAGCACGGACTATCCCCTGCCCTCCATCCGGTTGCTGAAAGGGTACCGCCACATACAACATCCCTTGCGCCATCGTCGCCGATTCCCGACGACTGATGCCCACGCCATCCCGTAAAGCCTCCACCACCTCTGGACGGAGCTTATGATTGTCCATGGAGAGCAGAGCGACAGCATCGCGCTGCGAATCGCCCAAAACCCGTCCGTCTTCGGCAATAAAGGTTACCCGAACCCCCTGATCATGGCCTAACAGATCCGCCAGACGATCCGGATTGCGGTTGCTGGTGAGCGACCCGTCAGACTCCACCAACAGGCGACCGATGGTGGCATGCCGCCGCAATTCGGTCACCAGTTGCGTCTCCAACCATTCGCCCAGCGAATATTCCAGATAGACATTTGCCGTGACAATGGCAATCAATACCAGCAATAGAAAAGAGAGAACATATTTACTGCGCAGGTCGAGGGTCATGGCTCTCCCGGATGGACAACAAACGAATCGAGAATGGCTGTCAGCGACTGCCCGGTTTGATGCTTAACAGATAACTCAGCAGTGCGCCGGCCATCGGGGGCAGATACCACCAGGCTGACAAGCCACCCAATACCAACATGCCGCTGCCCAAAAACAGCGTTCCACCGACAATGGCCCAGGTCTGACTGCGCAAACCACGGGCTACGCTCCGCTCCAATCCTTCCAAAGCGGTCGGATGAATGCGCAACTGAAACTGATCCTGACTCAACCGTTCCAGTCCGTTGACAATAATGTCCGGCACCAGCGTCGCGGCACTGTACAATTTTTTTGCCTGGGCAGTCGCCTCCTGCAACTTGCCCTTCGGTCCCAGATTGTCGGTCATCCAGTCGCGAATCAACGGCCCGGAGAGTTCCCACATATTCAAATTGGGGTTGATCTCCCGTCCCACTCCCTCCAGGACCAGCATGGTTTTCTGCAGCAGCAACAAATGGGGCTGTACGGCCATGTTGAACTGTTCGGTCACCTTGAACAGCTCGGCCAGCAGATTGCCGATGGAAATTTCCTTGAGCGGTTGACCAAAAATCGGCTCGGCCAACATCTGGCAGGCCTCTTCAAAGGCGTCGATATTGGTATCGTGCGGGACATAACCGGCAACCACGTGCATTTCCGCTACCAGACGGTAATCCCGCTGCAAAAAGCCCTGTAAAATGCGGGCCAAGACAATACGATCCTGCCGACTGACCCGACCGACGATGCCAAAATCCAAAATCGCCAGCGTCCCGTCGGCCAGCACAAAAATATTGCCCGGATGTTGATCGGCATGAAAATAACCGTCACGGAAAACCTGCTTGAAAAAACTGGTGACAATATTGCGGGAAATGGTGATCGGATCGAGCTTGCCGGTTGCCGGTCGATTGACCATCTCATCGATCGGCACCCCCTCAATCCACTCCATGGTCAACACGCGCCGCGTCGATAACGGCCAGATCACCTCGGGAACCCGCATCTCCCGATCTTCCCGAAAATTTTCGCGAAATTTTTGCGCCCGTGACGCCTCAATCTGAAAATTGATCTCATTGCGAATCGAAGAGGCAAACTCTGCCACCACCTGCTTGGCCCGCATCCGCCGCCAATCCGGCAGATAGGTGTCAACCAACTCTGCCAAGGTGGTCAGCATGCGAATATCCATCTCCACCAACGCCACCACATTGGGCCGCATGACCTTGACGGCCACCTCCCGCCCGGCCAACGTGGTCGCCCGGTGAACCTGGGCCATCGAAGCCGAGGCAACCGGACTGGCAACAAAGGTCCGGAAAAATTGTTCGACCGGACCATGCAGATCCTTTTCGATAATCTCCCGCACCTGGGAAAAAGGAAAGGGTGGCACATCATCCTGCAACTTTTTCATCTCCACACTGAAATCGTCGGGCAAAATTTCCGTGCGGGTCGACAAGGCCTGGCCAAATTTGATGAAGGTCGGCCCCAACTCCTCCATCGCTTTACGCAAACGGACCTGCGGCGACTCCCGGCGCACACGACGCACCGCCGGATGCAAAGCCATCATCCAGGTCAACAGCCGAAACGGCAACGACAAGGTCGAGAGAGGCTCAACATCATAGTGAGCCAAAATCAGCAGAATCGTCGTCAAACGACGAATGGATCGATAATGTCCCAGCATCGCGTGATCAAACCGGCGCAGAGATCGATTCGTCGTCTGCCGTCGGCAGATCTTCCGGGACAACGCCTGTTGCCTGCGCCAAGGCCCGCTTTTTTTCTACCCGGTTGATCGCCCGCTGCAACCGTTCACTCCGTTCCAGCACTGCATCCATCTGTTCGCGAAAGGTTTGCCATTGGGCCTGACGAGGCAGCGTGCGCTGTGTCATCCACTCTTCCACACCCCCATCCAGCTGATCCATCTTTTGTCCCACGCTCTTCTGCAACTGCTCCACGGAACGTACCGTCGCTCCCGCCAGCTTCTCCCCCAACCAGGGGGCCAGTTCACGCTGCCAGTCAATCTCGACGTTGTCCAAAATATTTTTGAAATGCAAACCGGTATCCGTCTCTCCGGACAGCTTCAACTCGCGGGCAAAAAAGAGCGAATCCGGATCCCGGGTATTGAACAACAAGGCCAGAAAAGCCCGGCTGCTGCCCGCCATGGTCACATGGGCCACCGTATCGCTATAGGTATGAATGCGCACCTCACCCCCCTCATCCACCACCATGAAAAAGGCGTGCTGCAAATCCTCTACCTCAAACTGAAACACCTTGCCAGACAACTCGGCCAAACGGGCCTTCAGCTCTGGATAACGTTGAAAAAACAGATTCAAGGTGACACTCAAACCAACCGCAGTCAGCGGCCTGGGCAACCATTTTAGCGGTACTGCCAACCAGGAATTCATCGTTACACCTTTCTGCCGACATGAACAGCCGCAATCCCTGCGCTGAGATTATGATAACGGACGCCGTATAAGCCACATTCGGTTAACAGTTTGACCACCTCTTCCTGGGGAGGAAAGCGGCGAATCGATTCGGCCAGATATTGATAGGCCTCCCGATCCTTGGCCACCCAATAACCCAACTCCGGCAACACCTTGAATCTGTAGGTATCATACAACGACTGCAAAAACGGGATGGCTACCCGGGAAAACTCCAGACACATCAAGGTGCCGCCAGGCCGCAATACCCGCACCATCTCACGAAAAGCCGCTTCCATCTGCGTCACATTGCGGATACCAAATCCAATGGTAATTCCGTGAAAGGTGTTATCGGCAAACGGCAACTCCTCCGCATTGCCCTGGGTCCAATACAACCCTTGAATGCGCCCCTCATCCACCAGTCGTTGCCGACCCCGTTCCAGCATGTTGGCATTGATGTCGTAAATCACCACCCGACCGCTTCCAGCCAACTGCTCATGGATCAAACGGGCCAAATCGCCTGTTCCCCCCGCCACATCAAGAAAATGTTGCCCGGGACGAACATGTAAACGGCGAATGGCAAACTGCTTCCATAAACGATGAATCCCCAACGACATCAAATCATTCATCAGATCATAGTTGCCCGCCACAGAATCAAAAACCTGTTTGACTTTGACCACCTTTTCCGCAAAAGGAATTTCACTGAAACCAAAATGGGTCATGGTTGGTTGGGACATCTAACGACTCCTGAAGTGGACATGGGATCGGACAGGGCAAATACTAACCCCATCCACCCCCCCGTGGGAAGCGTTGTTGATCATTCATCCCACGCAACACCCCATTTGCCCCTTTTTTGTCCAACCACATCCTCTTATACTGTCAGCAACAGCGACCACGGCAGCCACCTATCCGGCACGACTGCTTTTTAGGGCCTGTTCTCATTCGACCAAAAGCCCTTCAGACAAGGCGCTGGGCCGCAAGCAGCGCAGCATACGAGGTGTATGTGAGCAGCGGAGCGGCCCAGCAATGCCGTATCAAGGGGTTTTGGACCGAATGAGAACAGGCCCTATGTAACCAACCACTCTGTCTGGAGTGAAACAGCCCCTCATGACCCTCTCCTCGCCGAAAGCCTTCCTTGACCTGCGCGCTTTCATCCACTGGTTGGAAGAGAACGGCCAACTGCTGCGGATCACAGCCGAAGTGGATCCCGCCCTGGAAGTGACCGAAATTGCCCGTCGCCTGTTGGCCAGAGAAGGTCCGGCTCTTCTTTTCGAGCGGGTCAAAGGCAGTGCGCTGCCCCTGTTGGCCAATCTGTTCGGCACCCAGCAGCGGGTGGCCATGGCCATCGGTCGCACCCTGCCCGAACTGGAACAGTTGGGCAGCCTGATGGCACAACTCAAACAGCCGCAACCGCCGGAAAATCTGGCCGATGCCACCGCCTTGTTGCAACGGATCAGTCGGGTACGACACATGCCCACCCGCACCCTGCGCCGCCCGCCCTGCCAGGAAATTGTCCTGCGCGGCGATGAGGTCAATCTGGACCGCTTGCCGATACAAACCTGCTGGCCAGAAGATGTGGCACCCCTGGTCACCTGGCCCCTGGTGATCACCCAGGGGCCACAAGGCGGTCCAATCAATATCGGCGTCTACCGCATGCAGAAATTGTCCCGCAACCGTCTGATCATGCGTTGGTTGAAACATCGCGGCGGTGCGCAGCATGCCCGCGCCTACCAAACAGAGTTGCCCGTCGCCGTGGCCATCGGCTGCGATCCGGCCACCTTGCTGGCTGCCGTCACCCCCATACCAGAAACCCTCTCCGAATATGCCTTTGCCGGTCTGCTGCGCGAAAAACGGGTCGAGACCGCCCCCGCCCTGACCGTGCCGCTACCGGTTCCTGCCTACGCCGAAATTGTCCTGGAAGGAACCGTCAATCTGCAAGAAACGGCCCCGGAAGGGCCATTTGGCGACCATACCGGCTACTACAATGAGGTGGAATCTTTTCCTGTCTTTACCGTCCATTGCATGACCATGCGCCGTCGGCCCATCTATCTCTCCACCTATACCGGACGCCCGCCCGATGAACCGGCCATGCTGGCCTTGGCCCTCAACCATATTTTTGTACCGCTGTTGCGCCAACAGTTTCCGGAAATTCAACAGTTCCACCTGAGCATGGAGGCCTGTTCTTATCGCCTGGCCGTCGTCTCTCTGGCCAAAGGGTATCCGGGCCATGCCTTTCGCGTGATGGCCGCCATCTGGGGCTTTTTGCGCCAGTTTCTCTATACCAAATATATTATCGTCGTCGATCCTGAGGTGCCAGTCGACAACTGGGAAGCGGTCGCCAACGCCATCGCCCAGCATGTGCATAGCGACCGCGACCTGCAAATTTTGACCAATACCCCGATTGATTATCTGGATTTTGCCTCACCCCTGCCCGGTTTGGGCGGCAAGGTGGGCATCGATGCCACCCGCAAAAGTGGGCCGGAACAACAGGCCGCACCACCCCTGCCCACACTGAACCCGGATCGTCAGTGGCTGGCATCCCTCCGCGCCGCAGCCCCTTTTATTCGGGATTGCCATTTTTTTGCCAATGGCCGCAGTGCGGTTGCCTGTATCGATGGCCAACAAGTCGGCGATGGGCGTCGCGCCATCACGGCACTTTTCGAACATGTTCCTCCCGGAGCAGGCGTTGACCAGCTTTGGGTGGTCAATCAGGATATCAACCCCACCTCCTGGGCCGATCTGCTCTGGGCGATGACCACGCGGGCTGACCCGGGCCGTGATCTGGTCCTGGAGCGCACACATGGCCGTTTTGCCATCGATGCCACCGTGAACAAACAGACACAACGACAGTGGGGTACCGTCTTGCAGATGGATCAGGCCAGCAAAGATCGGGTCAGCGCCCGCTGGCCAGAATATGGTCTGCCGCCGCCCTGGCAGGCGGTACCTGCAGTGGACTGAAAAAAACCAGGGGCGGATGCCCCTGGTCGCTGTGCCAACTCGCAAAGGGTGGCTGGACCGCCACCAAAGAGATTAAAAACTTTCAAACTCATCGTCTGCATGGCTCATCTTCAGCGCCACGCCACCCCCGCCGCTTTTTTTGGCCGGTGCAGGCAGGGCCCTGCTGCTTGCTGCCGCCTTGATGGCAGGCCCCTTCCTGGCCGGTGTCATCTGCATTTTATGCGCGGATGGCGCTCTGGCGGGTGCAGACGCTTTTTTCCGTACCGCCGCACCGCTCGTCGTGCCCAACTTGAAGAATGAGATGGCCTGACTCATCAAATCTGCCTGCGCGCTCAACTCTTCTGCGGTTGCCGCCATCTCTTCGGAGGCACCGGCATTCTGCTGAATCACCTGATCCAACTGCTGAATCGCCTGATTGATCTGGCCCGCCCCCTGGCTCTGTTCCTGGCTGGAGACGTTAATCTCCTGAATCAGCTCCGCTGTTTTTTGAATATCCGGTACCAGTTTATTGATGATACCACCTGCCCGCTCAGCCACATCCACGCTGGAAGCTGACAATTGGCTGATCTCCCCCGCCGCCGTCTGGCTGCGCTCCGCCAGCTTGCGCACCTCGGCTGCCACCACGGCAAATCCTTTGCCATGTTCACCCGCACGGGCTGCCTCAATGGCCGCATTCAGGGCCAACAGGTTGGTCTGGCGGGCAATCTCCTCAATGATACCGATCTTGGAGGCAATTTCGCGCATCGCCTGCACCGCTTCACCCACCGCCTGACCGCCCTCTTCGGCATCGCGGGCCGCCTGCTGGGCAATGGTCTGCGTGGCACTGGCATTATCGGAGTTCTGCTGAATGTTGGAAGACATCTCTTCCATCGCCGAGGAGGTCTCTTCAATGGAGGCCGCCTGGTTGGTGGCCCCTTGTGATAAATTTTGCGCCGCATCAGAAATTTCGTTGCTGCCAATCGCCACCTGCTCTGCCGAGGTCGACACCTCCCCAATCACCTCGCGCAGTTTTTCGGCCATCTGTTTCAGGGTATCGGCCAGTTGCCCAACCTCATCCTTCTGTTGCAGGTCAATCGTTGCCGTCAAATCACCACCGGCAATGCGCCGGGCAAAATCCACCCCCAAGGTCAACGCCGACACCAAGGCCCGGGTCAGCAGAAAGGCAATCAACACCCCTAAAATGAGTGCTACCGAACTGGCACTGCCGATCCAGATATCCGCCGAGATGACCTCGGCGTGGGCTTTATTCTGTTGGCCAATTACCACAGCATCCAGCTTTTCTGCCGCCAAACGGCGGGCATTGATCAACTCCTGTTCCGCTTTGTTCTGCGCACGGATCGCCTCAAGAGTGGCTGCCATCTCTTTTTGGTATTGTTCAATTCCGGCAATAATTTTTTTAATCTGCTCAATGTTGGCGGCATCTTTGAAGCGTGGCAACAACTCCTTCGCCACCTTCAGAGCATTGCCGCTGCTCTCTCCATTGCGTTGAATATACATCTCCTCCTTGCCACCGGTGATAAAAATTTCTTTCTCACCAATGCGGGCATCTTTGAAAAAAATCAGCAGTTGTGCGGCACGTGCCACCTTGTCTGCCCGATCTTCAAAGGCAGCACGATCGGCATTGCTCTGCCCTGATTGTTCCACCAGCATATCGTGCAGCTTTTTGCTTTGATCTTCCTGCATTTTGGTCACTTCCACCCGCACCACATTATCAGCAATATCGCGAATGCGGGCTAAACTTTCATTGCGCTTTTTTTCCAGATCCACATAGTGAGCAAACGATTTGCCATAATTGTCTATGGCATTGATCACGGCATCCAGTTGTGCCCGGTCATCGGCACTGTGAAATTTAAGCTCGCGTGCCGAGGCCGCCTTTTTTTTAAACTCCTCTTGTGCTTTTTGATTTTCCTGAACATATTTCATCTCTTTGCGCATGATGAAATTTTTTTCCATCTGCATCGCTTTGTTGATCTGCTCGATCAAATGGGCCAAATCCTGGCTTTTATCCAGTCGACTGGCAACCCCGCTAATCCCGTTATAGCCGGTCAAGGCAACAACCACCGTCAACAGCAACACCATCCCAAAACCCAAACCCAATTTCAGCCCCAGCTTCAGATCCTTCATGCCATCACCTCCCCATTGGGTAAACACAAACAACTGCCACACACCACCGGCGTGGGTGTGGCAGAATAATTTGTTACAAAATATTAACTTTTGTCAGCAGAAGGGATGATAAACCAGTGGAATAACTCTGTCAGCAAAAAAGTGCAACCAACGCACTCTCCTTAACCATTATTTGGGGGCTGCCGGGGGATTGGGTACGTTTGTCTCCAATTTTTCTGCCTTATCCATTTTTTCTTGCAACTTTTTGGCTTTGGCTTCGGCGCGCACATCCGGTGCATACTCTTTACTGTAGTTATGGGTGAGAAATCCGACCAGAATCAGGGCCAGAACAAAAAAAACAACCCCTGCCCGATTCATTTTTTTACGCAACTCTGGGGTGATATGATCTTGTTCCATCGCGAATACCTTTCAAAGGGATGACAGCCACTCTTATCGCAAAAAGGCCGGGAGGTTATCCCCCCGGCCTGTTCACTGCAACAACGGGCTACGTTAAGCGATTATTTGCTGTAGTTGTAGGGCGACCAGTTGCCGTCCAGAACCACATCCTGCGGAAAGTTGCCCGGGCCTGGAGGCGTTTCGGTGTGGGTCCACTCCAGCGATTTGGAACCCCACGGATTGTTGGAGGCCTTTGCACCGCTCACGGCACTCAGCAACCAGTTGCTGATGGTGATGATCATTCCCGTGGCGACAATGAAGGCACCGATGGTTGCCACCTTATGATAGTTGCCAAAATAGGCCGGAAATTGGGAATAGTCCCAATAACGGCGAGGCATACCATCGACGCCGATGATGAACAAGGGCCAAAAGGTGACGTTGACGCCGATAAAGTTCAACCAGAAACCGATTTTTGCCCGACCCTCATGCAGCATGCGACCGGAAATTTTTGGAAACCAAAAGTCCACGGCAGCAAAGACGGAGAAGGCAGCAAAAATGCCCATGATAAAGTGGAAGTGGGCATGGACGAACGATGTTTCACCCAAGTGGACCGACATGACCGTCATGGCCAACGGAATACCGGTCAAACCACCAATCAGCAACAGATACAACGCTGCCACACCATAATACATCGGAATGTTGAAGGTAATGGCCCCCCGATACAACGTACCAAACAGGGAGATGGTCATCAAACCGACAGGCACCGAAATCAACAGGGTGGTCACCATTTGACCAATGCGAATCCAGTCGGGCATGCCGGAATAGTAGAGGTGATGCACCCACACCTCCCCGGAGACCAGCACGATACCAATCATGCCATAGACTGCCGCTTTGTAGTTGAAGATGCGGTTTTTGGCCATGGTGGCATAGATTTCATAGAAGATGCCCATGGCCGGCAGGAAGATAACATACACTGCCGGATGCGAGTAGAACCAGAAAAGGTTTTGATAGAGCAATACGTCACCACCATTGGCCGGATCGTAAAAATGGGTACCCAGATAACGATCAAACAACAACAAGGTCACGGCAGCCGCCAACACCGGCACAAAAACCAACTGAATGATCAGGGCAGTGAAGCAACCCCAGATGAACATATTCAACTGCATCCAGCCCATACCCGGAGCGCGCATGTAGATGATGGTCACCAAAAAGTTGACCGAGGCCAGAATGGAGGAGAAGCCGATCAGATGCACGGTAAAGACATAGAGTGCCAGGTTGCCGCCGGTTTTGATCGAATAGGGCGGATAACCGGTCCACATCACATCCGGCTTGTCCGGCACCACAAAGGTCAGCAGAGCCAGCACGATACCTGCCCAGAACAGCCAGACCGACAGGGCATTGATGCGCGGAAAAGCCACATCTTTGGCCCCGATCATCAGCGGGATCAGATAGTTGGCCGCAAAGCCGGTCAGGCCCGGAATCAAAAAGCCCAGAATCATGGCCGCGCCATGGAAATAGAGCCAGACATTGTACTGCTCACCACCAGTATAGACATCCGAAACAATGGTCGCACCCGGTGACATCTGCTCAATACGAATCAACAGTGCCATAATACCGGCGACGGCAAATGCAGCAATCGAGCCAATCAAATAGAGAATGCCGATTCGCTTATGGTCGGTGGTGAAAATCCACTCCGACAGTTTAAATCCCGACGATGCTGTACTCATGCGATCAAATCCTTCCGATTATTCGTTGAAGGTCATTAAGGCCAATCGACATTCGGGGCAGAGTGTCCATTGGCCCTTGTTCGACGTATCTCAATCAGGCACCTTTGCCGCCCTGTTTCATATTCGCCAACCATTGATCAAACTCAGCCTGCGGAACGGCTTTCACCTTGGTCCACATGAATGAGTGACGGTTGCCGCAATATTCGGCACAGGTGGCAATGGTTTCACCCACTGCCTTCGGCTGGAACCACAAATAGGTCACCCGGCCAGGCATCAAATCCTCTTTCACCCGATGTTCCGGCAAAAAGAAAGAGTGGACCACATCGACAGAATTCATGCGCAATACCACCGGCTTGCCCACCGGAACCACCAGCCCGTCACCGGTCTTGGAATCCGGATCGAAAATGGTGGTGACACCATTTTCATACTCAAAGCTCCAGGTCCACATACTGCCGGTCACTTTCACTTCCACCGCATTGCGGGGCACGTTGCGGTATTCGTTCCATACCGTCCAACCCTTGGCCGCCAGGTAGAAGTCATCGGCCATGAACAAAAAGGCCGGAATGACCGCAAAACCGATGGCTGCCAGTTTGGTCAGTTGCGGGCCTTCACCCACTTGCCCCTCCCGCGTGGCCCGGTACTTGAACACCCAGTACAAACCCGCTGAAAGAAACACCGCGCCGATAATAAACAGATCAATCAGCACGTCACGCCACAGATGGTTCCAACTGGCTGCAGGGTCCGGCACCGGCGCCGCTGCGTGCGCCAGGAGAGCCGTCAACCCGAGGCCCAACATGGCCATCACGGAAACTACCCGTTTCATGAATGTTCTCCTCATTGTTTAGTGTTCTTGCGACGATGTATCAGGCGATAAATGCCCAAAGAGCCGAGCAGCAATAAAATCCCTAATACGAATGATCCGGCTCCAACGAAGACCGGTATGTTTATCGTATAACGACCTTCCTTAAAATTATAACTATAACAAAGACTTACCAAATAATCAACCGTCTCGGAGGGCTTGAATTGATTTGCTTTTGCCTCCAGAAGCGCCAGCTCAATATCTTTGGCGCTGGCCGTCATCATATTCAGATAACGGGCCACCCGCCCTTCCGCGTTCATGATGATCACCACGGTCGGGTGGAAAAAAGTTTTGTCCCGGGGTGACCAAAAAAATTTGTACCCCAATTTACTCATTTCGGTCTGTATCGCCTGGGGATCCTGAAACAGCGTTACATACCAGCCAGGGGTGCGCTCACGCGAAATGCCCAAATATTTACTGAAGGAGTCGATGGTCTGTACCGTATCGTTTTTATCGAACGAGACGAACAGTACATTGTAATCCACCCCCACCTGCACCGCCTTCACATCCTTGAGCATGGTGCGCAACGTACCACCGACAGTAAAACAGGAGCCGTCGCAGGTGTAGTAGGCCGGAACCAAAATAAAGGGCCGGTCTGGAAACTTTTCAAACGCGAGGGGCGTGCCATCTTCCTGCAACAATGTCAGCTCTTTGCCGAAGCGGATGCCCAGATATTTTTCCTGATCGATACGAAACAGGTTGGGATCAATCTCCGAGTTTTCGGTGGGTTTGGAGATGGCCAGTGCCTCTGCGGCACCGGCCAACCAAATCACCAGGAACAACCAGCAGCTCAGACGTCGTCCCATCACCCTGCCTGCCGCCATCTACCAGTAATACACTTGCGAGGCAACGAAAAACCACACAATATCAACGAAATGCCAATACAAGCCGACACAGAAGGCCAGATATTGATTGGTCAACCCCTTCACCGCGGCCAGCATTACGGTCAAAAAGGCACCAAGCCCAACCAGAACGTGCGAGGCATGGAAACCAGTGATGGAATAGAAGATTGAGCTGTAAGCGTTGGTCGACGGGGAAAATTTCATGTGCATCAAGTGGCTGTACTCATAGACCGTGCAAGCGAGAAAAACAGCACCCAGCACCACAGAGATCAGCACCCAGGTGATGAAGCCACCTCTGTCGTTATGCTCCAATTTGACCTCAGCCACATGATAGGTCAGGCTGGAAGCGACCAGAATCACCGTCATGATGATCGGCAGCCTGAGGTTCATGTTGGTGGGCGTTCCTGCCGGGGGCCAATCCGGGCCAGCGGAAAGACGCATGGTCCAGTAGGCGGCAAACAACGACAGGAAAATAAACACCTCTGACACGATAAAAATCGGCAGAGCAATTGGCGAAAGCCCTTCAACCAACGGTTTGTGGGTCAACGCTTCTCCCGTCCATTTGGCAATTCCTGCCAGCAGTAACGGCGTGCCGATTCCGGCACTGACAATGGCCAACATGGCACTGTTGTAGCTGAACCAGCCGATAAAGCCGAAAACGACCAAGAACAATACCCCACCAACAATCAGCAATGGTGCCACACTGGTCTCCCAGTGATGCACATGTCCATGGCCTGATGCGGAATTCGCCATAATCCACTCCCTTAACCCGGTTAGCTTCGCCCAATGCCCCCTGCTCTTGTACAGCAGAAAGCGACCCAGATAACAGCCGCCAAAAGATAACTTTCCACCCGGCAATTGTCAAATTAAATTTTGCTATCTTGCAAAATTCAACTTTCTGGTGTGCTATCCGGCAGCCCAAGGCGGGCAGCAACGATGACTTGCGTTAAAACTCCCACGCCCCATCTGGACGACGGCAGGCCATTTTGACAACCGTTTCGCGTCGCCCATCGATGATCGATTCAATTTCTGCCTGCCGACATGGCTGCCCACCGGCATTTTGCGTCGTTGAACGGGGCGTAACGGTATATTGATGGCCATTGTTGGGGTTGGTCCAGGCGACCGGCTGATTATCCGGCATCCGCTCGTAGGCCTGATTGACCCGTTGCCGGTCGTGCTTATCCATCTCATTGCCAACCGCATAACCGGCCAATCCACCCACTGCCGCACCGATCAGCGCATTCTGACCCCGGTTTTTGGAGGGTCCAACCAGGCTGCCGACCAAACCCCCACCCAACGCTCCAACCCCTGCACCTGCCTGGGCACGATTTTCTACACAGCCGTGCAACAACAAACTGGCCGCCAATACCATGACTGCTCCTGTCAGCTGTGTGTGATTGAATTTGCGCATTTATTCCTCCTTATCCTGTCAATTTACAAGAGATTATATCGATATGACCCCACCTGTGCGGCCTACCGGCAGACCAATTCCTCAACTGTCATTTCTCCCCGTTATGCAAAGTTGATGCTATCTGATGTGCAACAGGAAAGTGCTGGCGTTCTGCAACGATTCATGGCACACTGCGGAGCAGGAGGGCGTATGGGAACGCCGCTCCGAGTCGTTCGGACCCTGCATCCAGAGAACAACACCGGCACGCCAGAACCATAACGAGAATCACCCTATGTCGGATAAGCAGGAACAGTCGACCAGCCTATTGTTAATGGATAGTGCGCCCCACAGCCAGGTGCCGGCCCGCGTGGAACAGCCGCAGGAACCCTGGGTGGTCATGGTGGTCGACGATGATGAGGATGTCCATAAACTCACTCGCCTGGTTTTGCGTGACCTGCGCTTCGATCAACGTCCTGTCACCTTTTTGCACGCCTATTCTGCCGCTGAGGCCTTTACGTTGCTTGCCCAACATACCCGCACCGCCGTCCTGTTGCTGGATGTGGTGATGGAGACCGATCATGCCGGTTTGCAACTGGTCCGACAAATCCGTGATCAACTGCAAAACCCGCTGGTACGCATCATTCTCCGCACCGGTCAGGCCGGGCAAGCCCCCGAAATGAAGGTCATCGCTGAGTATGATATCAATGACTATCGGGAAAAAACGGAACTGACCAGCCAAAAACTGATCAGTGCCGTGACCATCGCCCTGCGTGGCTACCGCGACCTGTTGACCATTCGACAACTCTCCCTGCAGAAGCGCGAAACCGAAGAACGGCTGAAAATGGCCACCACCATCTTTGAAGGTGCCCTCAGTGAGGCGGAAAAACAGCTCAACATTACCCAACATGTGCTTGAACATGCCGTCGAAGGGGTGATGATCACCGATCGGGATGGCAAAATTGTCGCCGTCAATCCTGCCTTTACCGCCATTACCGGCTATACGGAGGAAGAGGCGATTGGCCAAACGCCGCGCCTGCTGCGCTCCAACCGGCAACAACACTCTTTCTATGAAAACATGTGGCAAGAGATTGTCGAACATGGCCACTGGAAAGGGGAAATCTGGAACCGACGCAAAAATGGCGAAGCCTATCCGCAATTTGCCACCATCACCGCCATTCGCGACCTCAGCGGTCATCCAAGCCACTACATCAGCGTTTTTCATGACCTGACACCGTTGCAGGCCCGTGACCAGGCCCTGCGCTTTGCCGGACAGCACGACACTTTGACCGGTTTGCCCAATCGTGATCTGTTCATGGATCGTCTTAGCCAAGCCATCGGCCATGCCAGCCGCAGCAATACACGTCTTTTGGTGTTGTTTTTTGATATCGACCGCTTCCAGAATATCAACAATCAATTGAACTATATCAGTGGCGATCAGTTGCTGCAGGATATTGCCGGACGGTTGCGCGATTTTATCCGCGAAGGGGATACCCTCGCCCGCATGGGCGGCGATTCGTTTGCCTTTATCCTGCGCGAAATCCGCCAACCCGAAGATGCCCTGGTGGTGGTCAACAAACTGGTCAAAGCCATCGCCCACCCCTTCCTTGTCGGACAAACCGAACTGCACATCACCACCAGCATTGGTATCACCCTCTATCCCGATGATGGTGATCATCCTCTGGCCCTGGTCAAAAATGCCGAAATCGCCCTGACACGGGCCAAAAACGCCGGACGGGACACCTACCAGTTTTATAAACCGGCCATGGGTGATCAGGTGGACCGCCGCCTGCTGATGGAAAAAGATCTGCGCACTGCCCTGGAGCATCAACAGTTTATTCTGCACTACCAACCCAAAGTGGATGTACGAACCAACGGCATTGTCGGCATGGAAGCCCTGGTACGCTGGATCCATCCCAGCTCTGGTATGGTTTCACCCGCAGAGTTTATTCCCATCGCCGAAGAGACCGGCCTGGTCATTCCGATGGGGGAGTGGATTCTCAGCAGCGCCTGCCGACAAACCCGCGCCTGGCTGGATGCCGGTTATGGTCCGCTCAAAGTGGCCGTCAACCTCTCTGCCCGCCAGTTTCGGCAACCCGGACTCTATAACCTGATCGCCACCACTCTCCAGGAGAGCGGCCTCGACGCCGCCTCCCTGGAGTTGGAAATTACTGAAAGCATGATGGTTGAAAATGTGGAAGAGGCGATCCAGGTGTTGACCCGACTCCGCTCCCTGGGACTTTCCATCGCCATGGATGATTTCGGCACCGGTTATTCTTCGCTCAGCTACCTGAAACGGTTTCCGATTCAGACCCTCAAAATTGACCGCTCTTTTATTCGCGACCTGCCGCATCACGCCGATGATGTGGCCATTGTGCGCGCCATCGTCGCCATGGGCAAAAGCCTGCGCCTGCAAGTGGTTGCCGAAGGAGTCGAAAATAAAGAACAACTGGATTTTATTGCTGAAAACCATATTGACGAAATTCAAGGCTTTTTCTACAGCCGCCCCTTGCCTGCAGATTCTTTTGTCCGTTTGCTTCAGGAAAAAAAGCCGTTATAATGGTTACAATGCAAAACGGGCCTCGGGCTGTCGGATCCATGCAGATCTGTTGTTGAACCAGCTAAACACCCTGCTTGCCAGGGTTCCATCATTAAACCGCAAGGAGAAACCGATGCACGGCTATTCCAGAAAAAAAACCGGGTTGTTGTGGGCTATCCTCACCTCCTCTCTGGCGTTCGTGGCCACGGGATCCGCCGCTGAAGAGAGTTCCATGGTCAGCTTCAAAAGCGATGTCATGCCCATCCTGCAATACCGTTGCCTGGAGTGTCATCGTGCCGATGGCCCTGGTGTCGCCTATAGCGGACTTAATCTGGAAAGCTACGAAGGACTGATGAAAGGTACCCGCTTCGGTCCCGTCGTCGTTCCCAATAATGCCATGGTCAGCAATCTCAACGTACTGGTCGAAGGACGCGCCGGTATCCGCATGCCCCACAACCGGAAACGACTGACCCCCTGCGAAATCCAGGTGCTGCGCAACTGGGTCAACCAGGGCGCAAAAAATAATTAATCCACATCCTGTTGTATGCCGTGTTGCGCGCACCGCAACACCGGCCTCAACCAGGATGTAGCCCACCCCTTCCTATGTGATCAAGATTTTCGGATGAGACCTCGCACTGCTGTTATTCCCGTTGCCGGCCTGGGAACCCGTTTCCTGCCCGCCACCAAAGCCATGCCGAAAGAGATGCTGACCGTCGTTGACAAACCGCTGGTTCAGTATGCTGTCGAAGAGGCCTTCGCCGCCGGTATCGAACGCATTATTTTCGTAACCGGTCGCGGCAAAGAGATGCTGGCGGACCATTTCGATTACACCCCGGAACTGGAGGAGACGTTGCGCGGTCGCAATCGCATCGATCCTCTGCAGCAGATCCGTGCCCTGGTACCTACCGCCGGTTGCCTGATCTATACCCGGCAAAATGAACCGCTTGGTCTGGGACATGCCATCTGGTGCGCACGTCATCTGGTGGGCGATGCCCCCTTCGCCATCCTGTTGCCCGATGATCTGGTATGGGCAGGAAACGGGCAACCCTCGGTGATGAAACAAATGTGTGACCAGTTTGTATCGCTGCAACAGCCCATGGTTGCCATCATGGAGGTGGAACAGCAGGAGACCAGCAAATACGGCATTCTCGACCCGCTCGACCCTGCCGCCACGCTCTCCACTGACCTGGTGCAGGCCAAGGGTCTGGTCGAAAAACCGGCACCTCATGTTGCCCCATCGCGGATGGCCATCATTGGTCGTTATATTCTGCACCCGGAAATTTTTAACCTGCTGGGCCGCAAACAGACCGGTGCCGGCGGTGAAATTCAACTGACCGATGCCATGGCACTGATGATGCAAAAACATCCGATCTACGGTTTTCGCTTTCAGGGAACCCGCTATGATTGCGGGGACAAGGTTGGATTCCAAATGGCCAACCTGGCACTGGCACTGGAACAGTCGGATATGCGCGCCCGTCTGCTGCCCTTTTTGAGTGGCCAACTCTCCCAGTGGCACTCTTCACCCAGCGGCCTGTCCACCTCTTGATCCACAGGAATCGGATATGCGTATCACCATTATCGGCTCAGGTTACGTCGGCTTGGTTTCTGGGGCCTGTTTTTCTGAATTTGGTGTTGATGTTACCTGTGTCGACAACGATGCCGATAAGGTTGCCCGCTTGCAACGGGGGGAAATTCCCATCTTTGAACCCGGCCTTGACCTGTTGGTCGAACGCAACAGCAGTGCAGGACGCCTCCATTTCACCACCTCGCTGGCCGAGGCGGTGCGCCAGAGCGAACTGGTCTTTATTGCCGTCGGCACGCCAGAACGGCGTGGCGATGGGGCTGCCGATCTCAATTATGTCTTTGCAGCGGCCCGGCAACTGGCACCACATATCAAAAAATTTACCACCATCGTCACCAAATCCACCGTACCGGTAGGGACAGGTGCCCAGGTGGCAGCGATCATCCGGGAGAGCAACCCGGAAGCCGATTTTGCCATGGCCTCCAACCCGGAATTTTTGCGCGAAGGTTCCGCCATCGAAGATTTCATGCGCCCGGATCGGGTGGTGATCGGGGTCGAAGAGAGCCGCGCCGAAGCGGCTTTGCGCAGTCTTTATCGACCGCTCTTTCTGATTGAAACACCGATTCTGGTCACCAACATTGTCACCGCCGAACTGACCAAATATGCCGCCAACGCCTTTCTGGCGACCAAAATCATGTTCATCAACCAAATCGCCAATCTGTGCGAGGCGGTCGGTGCTGATGTGCATGCCGTGGCCAAAGGGATGGGACTGGATCGCCGTATCGGTGGCAAATTTCTCCATCCCGGTCCCGGCTATGGCGGCTCCTGTTTTCCCAAAGATACCAGTGCGCTGGCCCGCACCGCCGCCCAACATGGGGAACCGGTTACCATCGTCGAAAGCGTCATTGCCGCCAACGCCAAACAAAAAGCGCGCATGGCTGAAAAAATTATCCAGGCCATGGATGATCGGTTGCAGGGTACGACCATCGCCATTCTGGGCTTGACCTTCAAACCCAATACCGATGATATGCGCGACGCCCCTGCCCTCACCATTCTCCCTGCTCTGCAGGAAAAGGGTGCCCGCCTCCAGGTCTATGATCCGGAAGGAATGGCAGCCGCTCGTCGTTATCTGTCCGGTCTGCATTACTGCAACAATGCCTACGAAGCGTGCCAGAATGTGGATGCGGTCATCATTCTGACCGAGTGGAACCAGTTCCGTAATCTGGATCTGCCACGCCTCCAGTCGGGCATGCGCCCCCGTCTGGACGGTCGCTATCTGTTTTGTGATCTGCGCAACATTTATGTGCCGGAAACCATGCGTCAAGCCGGCTTTCACTATGTAGGAGTTGGCCGTGTCTAATCTCGCTCACATTTTCCGCGAATATGATATTCGTGGTCTGGCTGGCAGTGAACTTTCCGACGCCCTGGTCAGGAATCTGGGTATCACCTTTGCCCAACATGTTGCCGAACAACGCAGCCGCAATACTTCCATGCGCATTGTCATCGGTCGGGATGGTCGACACTCCTCACCGGGTCTGGCGCAAGCCTTGGCCGATGGTTTGGCCCATGGCGGGGCGGAAGTGATCGATTGCGGTCTGGTGCCCACCCCTGCCCTCTATTTCGCCAGCCATCACTTTGATGCCGATGCCGCCATCATGCTT
This sequence comes from Magnetococcales bacterium WMHbinv6, assembly GCA_002753135.1. Lineage (GTDB taxonomy): Bacteria > Pseudomonadota > Magnetococcia > Magnetococcales > Magnetaquicoccaceae > Magnetaquicoccus. The sequence continues at coordinate 52,876 of PDZV01000002.1, forward strand.
ACCGGCAGCCATAATCCCCCGGATTATAACGGCCTGAAAATGGTGCGTGACGGTCGCTCCGTCTATGGCAGCGAAATTCAAACCCTGCGCCAACGTCTGGAAGCCGGGGTAACCCCCTTGCCGCAAGCGGCTGAAATTCGTACCGGTCGGATCCTGGAGCGCTATCTGCAACGGATTCTCGCCGACTACAAACCGGGACGTTCCCTGCAGGTGGTACTGGATTGTGGCAATGGGGTCACAGGCGTGGTCGCCCCGGAACTGCTTAACCGCCTGCCCGGCGTCGCCGGCGAAGTGTTATACCCCGAAGTGGATGGTTCTTTCCCCAATCATCATCCCGATCCGACCATTCCGGCCAACCTGCAGGCCCTCTGGGTCCATATGCAGGAGACCGATGCCGAGTTGGGTATTGCCTTCGATGGCGATGGTGATCGCATCGGGGCCCTGGATGAAAACGGTAAAATCATCTGGGGTGATCGGCTGATGATTCTGTTTGCCCGGCAAATTTTGGCCACTCATCCGGGTGCCACCATCATCGGCGATGTCAAATGCTCACAACTGCTCTTTGACGCCGTGGCCGAAGCAGGTGGTACACCCTTGATGTGGAAAACCGGCCACTCTCTGGTCAAAAGCAAAATGCGCGAAACCGCTGCCCCCCTCGGTGGCGAAATGAGCGGTCATCTCTTTTTTGCAGATCGTTACCTGGGCTATGACGATGCCCTGTACGCCGCTGTCCGTCTGATCGAACTGGTCTCCAGCGGCCCGGAGACCCTCTCAGAACGGCTGCGCAATCTGCCGGAAAGTTTTTCTTCCCCGGAGTTGCGTCTGGAGTGTGCCGACGAGCGCAAATTTCAGGTGATGGAACGGATCCGTATGCAGCTGCAAAACAGCGGTGTCCCATTCTCGGCCATTGACGGCGTGCGGGTCAGCAGCGAGCAGGGCTGGTGGTTGCTGCGCGTTTCCAATACCCAACCGGCCCTGGTGGCCCGCATCGAAGCCAACAGCCGTGCCCACCTGCAGCAACTGACACAGGCCCTGGCAGAACTGTTGGCTGCGGAAGGCATCTCCCTGCCCGAGTGGCAGGAAGCGTGACTCTGCTTTGCGCATGAGCAACCCGCTTGCTGTTAATCTGGCCGGTATCGCCCTCGCTTCACCGATTGTTCTGCTCTCCGGTTGCGCCGGTTTTGCCGAAGAGTTGGCCGCCATCGAAGGTTTTGATTTTTCGGTTATCGGGGCCATCTGTCTGAAGGGAACCACCCTGGAGCCCCGACAAGGCAACGCACCACCGCGTCTGGCCGAAACCCCCGCCGGTATGCTCAACGCCATCGGCCTGCAAAATCCGGGGGCCAAAACGGTGGTCGAACATATTCTGCCACGTATCCGCCACCTGCCAACGCGCCTGATCGCCAATATTGCCGGTTCCACGGTTGCCGACTATGCCGAAGTGGCCCGTCTCTTTGATAACAGCCCCATCGATGGCATTGAAATCAATATTTCCTGCCCCAATGTCAAAGAGGGTGGTGCCGCCTTTGGGGCCGATCCCCAATCGGCTGCTGCCGTCGTCTCTGCCGTGCGCCAGATGACCAGCAAACCGATCATCACCAAACTCTCTCCCAATGTCACCGATATTGGCCTGATTGCCCGTGCGGCCATCGAAGCTGGAACAGATGCCTTTTCGGCCATCAATACCTTGATGGGTATGGCCATCGATATTCAGCAGCGTCGCCCGATCCTGGGCAATCGGCAAGGTGGTCTCTCCGGCCCGGCAATTAAACCCATCGCCCTGCTCAAAGTCTGGCAACTGCACAAAATAACCGCTCCGCTTGGCATTCCGATCATCGGCCAGGGAGGCATTGCCAGTGGCGAGGATGCGGTTGAATTTTTTCTGGCTGGTGCCAACGCCGTCGGCATTGGCACCGCCTTGTTCCGCAATCCGCTTATCGCCCAACAAATCCACGCCGAACTGGGCCGTTATCTGCAGAATCAGGGTTTCGCTTCGGTTACAGCATTGACGGGAGCCCTGCACCTTGCCTAAACTGCATCGGCACGACAACCAGGCCGGTTGCCGATGGGAACCGCTCTACGATGAATGAGGATTGCCGGATGATGATTACGCGCTTGCTGACGGCCTTGCTGGCCGTGTGGATACTCTTTACTGCTCCCGCCTGTGCTGCCGCCGGGCCTACACCCAATGTTGCTGGAGGAAAAAATATGGTGGTGTTGTCGACTTCGCTGGGTGAAATTACCATCGCTCTGGACGCTGAAAAAGCGCCCATCACCGTGAAAAATTTTCTCGAATATGTGGATGCCGGATTTTATGATGGCACCATTTTCCATCGGGTAATCAAAGGTTTTATGGTTCAGGGTGGCGGTTTCACGGCGGACATGCAGCAAAAAAGCACCAATCCCCCCATTCGCAATGAGGCCGACAACGGCCTGAAAAATCAGCGCGGCAGCATTGCCATGGCCCGCACGGCCAACAAAGACAGCGCTACGGCACAATTTTTTATCAACGCCGTGCATAACACCTTCCTCGATCACGGCGTGCGTGACTTTGGCTATGCCGTGTTCGGTCAGGTGGTCAGTGGCATGGATGTGGTCGATCGTATCGAGCAGGTTCGTACCGGCTGGCAGGATGTGCCCAGCGAACCGGTAATCATCCAGACCATTCGCCGCGCCTCTGCCCCTTCGCAAGCTCCAGCCAGTCCGGCCCCTGCTGCACCGCCATGATTACTACCCCCTGTAAATCGTTTTGCTGTGTTCGTATCCACAATACGGAAGCTCTGAAAGTCGCTTTGGCAGAAGGAGATTGGGTGGCTTTGTTCAGCCGCTTCTATGCCATTGCCGATGAACAGATTCGGCAACACGAAGGTGAGTTGATCCGTTCTCTGGGTGATGGTTTGTTGGCGGCCTTTGCACATGCTGAACAGGCGTTGCAGGCCGCCATTCACATTCATGAGACCATCAGCCGTACGATCCCCTTTGCCACAACCGGCTTTTCCTGCAAAATTGCCATTGCCAGCGGCACCTTCAGTTCATTGACCATCGCAAACAGCCTGCTGGATTATCTGGGTACAACGGTTGATATTGCCCTGCAGCTGTGCGATCGGGCGCATGGTAATGCCATCCTGCTGTATCATCAGCCGTTACAGTCGGATACTTTATTACCCATTCACTCCCTGGCTGGAGAGCAACAGCATCGTCTTTTGCCAGACTATTTTGTTGAACAACCCCTCTGCCACTTGCAAAGCATCAAGGCACCCATTCGTACCCATGCCATTTTTTGGCAGGCAATTGCCAACCAATACCAAAGCACGCAACCGATGCGCGAGTGTCGCATCAAAGCCGAACAGACGAGCGAAGAAGAGGTTGTCCAGTTTGGCAAGGTGACTGCCTTCAAAAAAGAGCGCGGCTTTGGCTTTATTCAATATTTTACCGATGAGAATGAATATCGGGAAATCTATTTCCACATGAGCTATGTGGTCGGACAGGCGGTGATCCAGGAAAACGACCATGTGCAGTTTGTCATCAAACCAGGCAAGGAGGGGCGGCCTCAAGCCTGCTCGGTTTTGGTCATGGGCGGGCGCATGATTGGTCAGGTGGCTTCGCTGGAAGGGGACGGCTCGGGCTATATCACCATCCGCAATCAGGCTTCAGAGGTGATCCGTTTTCTGATTCTGCCACATATCAGCCGTCATCTGCCCCTGCGTGTCAACGATGTGGTGGAATTTGTGGTCGGCTCCGGTTCAGAGGCGGAAGGGTTGATCGCCACCGAAATTACACTCCATCCCGGCGATAAAATTCTGCACAGCATGGAAACAGGCGATAATCTGACCCTTGGGGCCATTGAACAGGCCATCGTCACCGTCTATTTTGCGGACAAAGGGTACGGTTTCGCCAAATGTCGCCGCAACAACATCTATGTCCACGTCTCCGAATTGACCGACCCGGAACACATTCCCATGCCGGGTGAGTTGATCGAGTTTGAGGTCTCCCCAGGCCGAGATGGCACCTATCGGGCCAACAACATTCGTTCCGTGCAACGCAAAAGTGACGCTTGAAAAAGCAAAAGCGGGATCGCAACAGGCCAGCACACGAACCATTGGCGGTTTTCAGTACGGAAAATCAGGCAGATCCAGGAAAGATGGCTCCCAGCTGGCGAACGCTTTCGTCCAAAGAACATCCCTGCTCAACCGGTTGGCGCAGATAGTTGCGAATCGGGGTGATCAGTTTGAGGGCGTTATCAATCTGTGGGTTGCTGCCGGCCACATAGGCACCAATATTGACCATATCTTCGGCCCGACTGTAGGTGGCCAGGGCTTCACGCAGACGTCCCGCCCACCGTTTCTGTTTGACATCAACCAGCGATTCCATCAAACGGGATAATGATTCCAGAATATCGATGGCCGGATATTGGTTGGCGGCAGCCAGAGAGCGCGACAAGACAATGTGACCGTCCAGAATACCTCGGACAGCGTCGGCGACCGGATCCTGCAGATCATCCCCTTCCACCAGAATGGTGTACAAGCCGGTGATGCTGCCGTCCCCTTCATCGCGACCGGTCCGCTCCAAGAGGCGTGGCAAAAGCATGAAGGTGGAGGGCGGATAACCTCGGGTGGTCGGCGGCTCGCCACGAGTCAGGCCAACCTCCCGTTGTGCCATGGCAAAACGGGTCACTGAATCCATCAATAACAGCACATGTTGCTGCCTGGCACGAAAATATTCGGCAATCGCCGTGGCCAAAAAGGCGGCACGCAGACGCAGCAACGGCGGCTGATCAGAGGTGGCAACCACCACTACCGAGCGGGCCATTCCTTCTGGCCCCAAATCGCGTTCAATAAACTCCACCACCTCACGGCCACGTTCGCCAACCAGGGCAATCACGTTGATATCCGCCGAGGTGTAACGGGCCATCATGCCGAGCAGCGTACTTTTACCCACACCGGAGCCGGAAAAAATACCCACCCGTTGCCCCTGCCCCACCGTCAACAGACCATTGATGGCGCGTACCCCCAAATCCATCGCCGTATCAATGCGCCGCCTGACCATCGGGTTGACCGGGTCGGCATAGAGCGGCATCCGCTCCGGCAACAGCAACAGCGGACCACCGTCCAACGGTTCCCCCATTGGATTGATGACCCGCCCCAACAACGCATCGCCAACCGCCACATCTTCCGGTCGCCCGTAAGAGACAATCCGGCTGCCAGGATGAATACCACGCAACGGCCCCAGTGGCATGAGCAGCAACGCCTTGTTGCGAAAACCCACCACCTCTGCCTTGATCGGCTCTGCCCCATCTTCCGGCCAAATCTGGCACATATCGCCAATCGAGGCTGCCGGTCCATCTCCTTCTACCAGCAAGCCCACCACCTGAGTGACCCTGCCGGTTCGCAGCAATCCCAGTTTACCCTGCGCCGCAACCTGGTATTCTGACCAGGGAATATCATGCGACTTCATCATCTTCCTTTATCGCCTCTCCGGCGGAGGGCTCACTCTCTGCCTCGGCTGCCGCATCCACCTCTTCTTGTGGCGACTCGTCAGCCAGGTTGATCGCCTCCTCTTCTGCCAGCAAAGCCTGCCGGTCCTCCTCAGCGACCGCCTCATCTTCGGAAAACTGCTCTGCCTTTGCATCCTGGTCAGGTGCCCAGTGCGAACTGTTAATCCGCCCGGTCAACGCGGTTGAAACGATGGTCTCCTCCATATACGAAGCCTCATCTTCGTCTAAAAAGGATCCCACCAGGCTGGAACCGCTGCGGCTGGGATGATGCCACGCCTCTTCCTGAACCTGTTCAGCGACTGCGTCGGCAATCTCTTCCAAACGTACCGCACCAATCGCTGAAGCCACCGCAGGAGCAGCTGGCAGCATCGGCGCGGCTGCCTGCGCCGCCTTTACCTCTTGGTTGTCCATGCCAGTCGGCAAAACCAATGGGCGCCCCTGTGCCGCCAGGCGCTGCGCATACTGGGCAGAGGCTGCCGCCAAATCTTCGTTACCACTGCTCTGCAAACGATCCTGCAGAAAACTGCGCAAACCGGCCTCCATATCTGCCAGCTGCCGCTCCAGATTGTCTTCCATTCCACCAAAATCACTGACCAATCTGACTGAGCCAAGTCCGACCGTGGCATCACCCTCAATGCGCAGTTTTGCCAAGCCTGGTATCTGTTGCAGCAGCGCCGCGCTGTCCGGTGCCACATAAATGACCATGTCGCGTCGGCCTGCCGCCTGCTCCAGCAACCGGTTGACACGATGGCTGATCTCTTGCGGATTGATTGACAATTCGTGGGCGACCAACTCCCGCGTCAACATAATGGCCGTCTCGACCAAAAAGCTTTCGGCACTGGCAAAAACACGTTTCGGCAAACCATCCAGTTGCCGCAATACCGACTCAAACTGGGGCAGCAGACGGGCCATCTCCCGCTCCATAGTCTGCTCACCCAAGGCCAAACCAGCCTCTTCGCCCGCTGCAAATGCTTTCTGGTAGGTCTCTCTCTCGATGGTTTCCAGGCGACGCAGATGCAGCTCATCTACGGAAAGTTCCGGTGGCTTATCTCCTTTGTCCAGCTCTGGCACCCTGCCATTGGGCAACAGCGGAACAAAGGCCTCGCCGCGATCACCGGCAGCAGCCACCAGATCCCGAAAGGATACCCGCTGCGGCTCGACATCCAGCTCTTCCTGCTTGATGACAGTCTCAAACACAACCGACATGCGTTTCCTTCCCCGTTTGCAACTGGCTACGCCAACCCATGGAACACATAAGCTCTTGCTTACATCACCATATCATCCGAGCCCTTACCCATGATCACAATCGATCCTTCTGCCTCCAGTCGACGCGCCGCCTTGAGAATCGATTGCTGGGCCGCCTCCACATCCACCACTTTGACCGGACCCAACAACTCCAGATCTTCACGCAACATTTCGGCGGCACGTTCCGACATGTTCTGGAAAAATTTCTCCCGCAGGCGATCGTCGGCACCCTTCATGGCGGTCAACAGTTCATCGTTGGAAATTTCACGCAGCAGGGTCTGGAAGCTGCGATCATCCATCAGCAACAGATCTTCAAACAGGAACATCTCTTTGCGCACGCTCTCGGCCAGCGGATTATCCTCTTCATCCAGGTAGGCCAACAGCTTGTCGGAAATTTCCCGGCTCATCAGGTTCAGCAACTCGGCAACCTTCTTGGTACCACCGCCCTCCTGTTGCCGTCCGCTGCGCGCCACACCCAGGGCATTCAATTCGGTCAGCAGCGATGCCTCAATATCTTCCAGGGCACCGGGAGGCAAGGTATTCATGCGCGCCATGCGATAGACCACCTGCTGCTGCATCTCCGTCGAGAGATGGTCGATGACCTGCGCGGCATGCTCTTGTTGCAACTGTGAGATAATTAAGGTAACACTCTGCGGATGTTCGCTGGCGAGAAAAGTGGCGACCAGGGCAGGCTCCATGCCGTTCATCACCTCCCACGGCGTGCTCTTGGGACCAGTTTGCACCTCTTTGAGCAGTTGCCGGGCCCGATCTTTGCCCAAGGTTTTGGTCAGCAGATCGCGAACCCGATTCTGCCCACCGCGTACATCGTACATTTTTAATTCAAACTTATCGAGAAACTCCTGGCGCACCGCCTGGACCGCATCCGGTGGCATGACACCCATGCGGGAAATCACGCGGGAAATTTCGCGCAGTTCGGCCTCCTGCATTCCTTCCATGATTTTTTTGGCATCTTCATCCGGTAACGATAACAGAAAAATGCCGGCCTTCTCTTTGCCACTTAAACGCATCTTTGCCGTTGTATTACCACGCCGGGAAACGGAATCGCCTCCGGCGCTATCCCATGCCTGTGTGTCCATAGATACTCCATCCGCCGCAAACAGAAACCATTCATCCGACCCGACAGGTCGCTGACCTACTCAATCAACCGAATGCCAGGGCCTGTTTTTATTCAGCCCAAAACTTTTTGACACGGCGTTCCGGACTGCTGCGCTGCTCACCCACAAACCACTGCGCCATTGCTGGCCCAAGCACCTTATCCAAGTAGTGCAGCGAGCCTCTCATGACGACACGCCTTTAATCCTGCGCCATCCAGCTCCGGATAATTTCGCGAGCCTCTTCTGGATTGTCGTTGATCATCTGCTGGGCCAGCTTGATGCTGCGATCCGGTGTACGTAAACGCATCGGCTCTTCGGAAGGCAACGCACCCACCCCTTCCGCAACCAGTTGTTGATCCAACTCGGCTACCGCTGCCGGAATACCGGTACTCTCTGCCATCCGTTCCCCAGTCAGGAACTCCTCGATCATCGGCTTCAAGACCAGAATCAGCAGGGCCAGAATCGCTGAGCCCAACAGGAACTGCAGCCAGAAATCGGCAGACTGCCAGAAACGTGGTGCGGTGTCTTCAGCTGTCGGTACCCGTTCAAACGGTACACTGGACATCTCGATCGTGTCGCCCCGTTTTTGGTCAAAGCCGACTGCCCGCTCAACTATCTTTTGCAGGCGGGTCATCTCCTCATCGGAACGTTTTTTATTGCCTGTCTTTTCGCCGGTATTGCTCTCCTCCGGCGTATCCACCAACACCGCTACGGATAACCGTTTAATCGTACCTACCGGCAGCAGGGTTTTGTTGATGGTTTTGGAAATTTCATAGTTGATGGTGTCGCGTTCGGTATTGCGGCTCTGTGTGGAACCACCCGTGCTGCTCTTGGCCGTATCGTTGGCATCGTTGGCGCGCACACCCGGTGTGCCACCCACGCCGAAATCGCCCCGGCTGCTTTCGTTGACCGACTGCTCACTGCGCGGCACGCCACCTTGTCCGGCAGGATCATAGATCTCCTCCTGCCGCTCGGTGCGCGACAGATCCAACTCCGCCGTGATGCGAACAATGCTGCGACTGACACCGCTGGGGCTGATACCAATCACCTTGTCCAACATGGCCTGGGCGCGATCCTCCAGGCTCTTCTCAACCTGCTGCTGCATCGTCAGCGTTTCATCAGCACCCAGACGACCATCTTTCGGAGAACCTTTGCCACCGGCAATCAAGTTTCCCTTGCCATCCAGCAGGGTCACATGGCTCTCTTCGAGCCCTTCCACAGCCGTTGCCACCAGATGGACAATCCCCTCCACCTGTTTGGGCTGCAATGGTCGCGACAACTCCATGATCACCGACGCCGTGGCCGGTTTTGATTCGGTAACAAAAAGTGACGGCTTCGGCATCACCAGATGGACCCGCGCCGAATGAACCGCACTGATGCTCTCAACGGTCCGTGCCAACTCCCCCTGCAAGGCTCGTTGGTAGTTCATCCGCTGCATAAAGTCGGTCATGCCGACCAGATTGCTCTTGTCGAACAACTCAAAACCGACACCATTGCTGCCCTGCTTCGGCAACCCCTGCGTGGCCAACTCCAGACGCAAGTCGTAGACGCGATCTGCCGGAACATCAACTGAAGTGCCACCCGGACCAATCTGGTAGGGCACCTTCATTTTGTTCAACTGCTCGATGATGCGTCCCGTCTCCTCCTGAGGCAGACCGGAAAATAGCATCTTATACGCTGGCCGTGTGGCAAACCAAATCATCACGGTCAACGCCAGCAGGGTCGTTCCAATCGCCAAGATAAGCCCATTGCGTCCACCCAGAGGCAACTGTGCCAAAAAGCGGGTCGCCGTATCAATCAAATTCATGGGCGTCTGAGGCACGACAGCGGGAGATTCAGCCATGGTATTTTGTTTCCATAGTCACTACTTCAGAATGGTACAACCTTTACACCGTTTACGGCACACCAGCTCAACAGCAGCCTGGCACCATAAGCAGCGCCACCAGAATGTCACATGCCTATGCAGTCGGCATCGTCATGATTTCGTGATACACTTCCAGCGCCTTGTTGCGTACTTGCAACAGCAGGCGCAAATGAAGCTCCGCCTCGGAGGCAGCAATCTGAGCTTCATGCAGACTTACACCAGCATTACCTAACAAGGCACGCTCCGTCAAGTCTTTGGATTCTTTTTGCAGGCGATCCGTCTCTTTGACCTGTTGGGCCAACATGGTCGAAAAGGTCTCCCAGGCTCCCCCTTTGCCACTACCCGCCACACTGGTCGTCAGGGAAGGCAACATGCTGGGCAGCGGTACACCAGATACTCCGTTTAGTGACATGCGACTTCTCCTTTATCAACGCCCGATTTCCAACGCCTTCAAAGCCATCGCTTTGGAAGCATTCAATACCGTCACATTCGCCTCATAGGCATGGGTCGCCGCCATCATGTTGACCATCTCGGTCACCGTGTCCACATTCGGCATTTCCACATAGCCATCTGCCTTGGCATCCGGGTGGTTGGGATCATACTGCCGTCGGGGGGGACGTTCATCGATGTGAACCCGCTCCACGGCCACGCCGGTGGATCCGGCAATCTGTTCCTGACTCAACATTTCATCGAACGGTTGCGCCGCAAAAACCGGATCCCGTCGCTTGTACGGTCCACCCTCAACCGTGCGCGTGGTTTGCGCGTTGGCCACATTCTCCGAGGTAATATTCATCCGCATCCGCTGCGCCGTCAACGCGGAGGCTGTTACCCGAAACGACGTCAAAAAATCCATTCTGACCCCCTGTTCCCGATTTACTGCACTGGATCATTCCAGAGTGATGCCGATCAACCCTGAAACGCAGATACTTTATCGCACATTACCATCGATCATCATACGCATCGTACCGATTTGACCGCTTAACGACTGCGCTGCATAGTTGTACAACAACTGGTTGGCCGCCTGTTGAGCCATCTCCTGCTCCAGGTCAACGCTGTTACCGTCCCCTTTGGGAATCGGTGTCTCCACCTCCTGCATACGCCCTGCCACCGGCCCTTCATACCCTTTGGGCAGATGTTTGGCGGTGGTACGCGCCATCGGCAACTCATCGCGAGGTGGCAACGACTCTTTCAGGACATCTTCGAACTCAAACCGCTTGGCCTTGTAGCCCGGCGTATCGGCATTGGCCACATTGGAAGTGATAATTTCCTGACGCTGCTGCCGCAAATCGAGCAGATTGGCCTTGAATTGTCCTGCGGGCCCCAACAAACTTAATTCCGCCATACCCGTCTCCTCAGCCGGTCGCAAAGCCGTTATGGTACGCGGCAAGAAACGAAAAAACCACCAATAATCCACCAGCAAGGCCGCAATTGTCCCCCACGCAATCCCTGTACATTGCTACCCGCCGGGTAGAATGACAATTCCCACTGAAAAAAGCAATTTATTTTTCAGTTTTCCTGTACGATTCCACGCCATCAAAGCGATGATCCATCTTGTTTACGTGTGGTACCCTTATGGCACTTGACAGGTCAAGCGCACCACTTGGCACAAAACCGCTTCATGCAGCAAAACGTTGTTGAATGGCCTGCCGCAACTGCTGTGCCACGGCGTGAATACGTGCCGCAGCCTGTTCCATCCAGGCCGCATCCGCCAACTCTTCGGGACGAAACGGGTAGAGCAAGCCCCGGGATGAGGCGGCGTAGGCTCCATTGCCATCCTCGCCCGCACCGGCCACGATGGCATCCAGAGAACCTCCTTGCGCACCAATACCCGGCATCAAAAAGATGGCGCGCGGTGCCAAACGGCGCAAAGCCAGCGCCGCTTGCGGATAGGTGGCACCAACCACCATCCCAACCTGGGCATATCCCTGCTTGCCTTCCGTCCCTTCACCCCAACAGGCAACCAGTCGGGCCATCTGTTCCGCAACCGTCAAGCCAGGTTGCCCCGCCTCCCACAGGGGCAGATCCTGCAACTCCCCGGAAGAGGGATTGGAGGTTTTGGCCAGCACAAACAGGCCTGCTGCCCGGTTTGCCTCCTGAAAGGGACGAATACCGTCGCTGCCCAAATAGCCGTTCACCGTCAGAGCATCCACTTGCCAGCTATTGGCCTCCGCAAAGAGAGGATGGCGTGCCGCCAGCCAGGCCGTGGCATAGGCCCCTGCCGTATGCGCCACATCGTTGCGTTTGGCATCCATGATGATCAGCAAACCTTTTGCCCGCAACAGGGCAATGGTGCGCTGCAGAGCCCGCAAACCGGCAAAACCATACTGCTCATAAAAGGCGGCCTGCGGTTTGTAGGCCACGGCCATCTCTGCGGTTGCCTCCACCACCACCCGATTGAAGGCAACCAGCGTCTCTTCCAGCAAATCATGGTCCGGTTGACGGCGCAACGCCTCTTGCAAATAGCCCGGAAAGGCTTCGATCTGCGGATCCAGGCCGACAATCACCCGTGATTCACATTGGCGCGCCCGTTCGATGAGACGGTCGCTAAAACTCTCTTGCCCCTGCATCCTGCTCACCCCACCTTGGCCAACCCGGGAAACCACTGCATCAACCAGATGGAAATCTGATTGAAACCACCCAGCATGATCAACAAACCAACCAGCACCAACAAAGCACCCGACACCTGTTCAATGCGATGCAAATAGCTCCGTATGCGGGTAAAAAAGCGGAAAAAACGATTGATCGCCAAACCGGCCAAAACAAATGGCACCCCCAAACCCGCCGAATAGACCGCCAACAGCAGGATGCCCTGTTGCACGCTCTCCTGACTGCCGGCAATGGCCAAAATACCGGCCAATATCGGACCAACACAGGGCGTCCATCCAAACGCAAAAGCCAGACCAATCACATAGGCCCCCCACAAACCCGGCGGTTTTTGCTCTGGATTGAAACGGGCCTCCTGATTGAGCAAGGCCACACGCAGCAGCCCCATGTAGTGCAGTCCAAACAGAATGATCAAGCCGCCGCCTACTTGGGCAAGCAGTTGCATATATTGCAACAACAAACGACTCAACAGGGTGGCGGAAGCTCCCAGGGCGATAAAGACGGTGGCAAATCCCCCGACAAAAAAGAGGCTGAACAGCGCCACCCGCCACGGTTCTGCCCCGCTCTCCTCACCGCTGCGCATCCCTGCGACCGAAACACCGGTCATAAAACTGATATAGGCGGGCACCAACGGCAGAACACACGGGGAGACAAACGACAACAAACCCGCCAATAAAGCGGTTGCGACCGTCACATTTTCCATATCCTAGTCACTCCCCGACAGCGGTTGCTCCGGCACCACCTCTTGCAGCCAGGCCGCATAGGCTGGCAGCACTGCCACCACCGGTGTGGCTAAAATTTCCGGCACCTCATACGGGTGCAGCTGCTGGATTCGTTGCTCCAGCCGGGCATACAGCGTTTGGCGGGTTTTCAGCAACAGCGTCCACTCCTCCTCATCCTGTATTGCCCCCTGCCAACGGTAGAGAGAACGTCCGCCCGGCAGCAGATGGGCGCAGGCAACATACTGTTCCTCCAGCAACTGCCGAGCCAATTGCACCGCTGCTTGCTGCCCTGGCAAGGTGGTCCAGACCAGGATGATCTCTGCTTTCATCGGATATCACCTATGGTTTTGCCGTTGCTTTGCCCAAATGGGGAGCGACCAACTCCTGCAGGCTGGCCTCTGTCACGCCTCCCATGCGCGAGGCAACCACTTTGCCTTGTCGATCGAGCAGTTTGCTCACCGGCAAACCGAACACTCCGCCCAACTCTTTGGCCAACTGGTTTAATTTATTCGCCTCGCCATACAAGACCGGATAGCGGACCTCCTGCCGGTCAAGAAAAGATTTCAACTGCTCCGGGGTCGAGGGATCCATGTAGGTCACCCCAACGACCATGACCCCTTTGTCGGCACTGTTTTCGTGAAAACGGCTCAACTCCGGCAACTCCTCCAAACAGGGGGGACACCAGGTTGCCCAAAAATTGACCAGGACCACTTTGCCGCGCAAGTCGGCCAAACGCAGTTTTTTGCCATCCACCGTGTTGAAAAGCAACTCCATCGCCGCAGAACCCTCTCCAGCCTGCGCTGACGAAAAGCCCAGCAGACACAATCCGAGTACAATCAACCAGTAACAACCCGCTTTGCGCCACACCACAAACCTCTGCCCATGCGATGGATTTTCTGCCATTCTTATTCTCCCTTTACTCACGCCCAGTGCCGCCTTCTCGCGGCAATCCGGTTCATGTTGCAGTATGCCACTTGAAAGGTCAACAGGTTGGCGTCATCATGCACCACTTACCGTTTTTTGCCTGATCTGTCTGGAAAACGATACGCCCGTGCCTGACACCCCTTCCCGCCCCCTCTCTCCTGAACTGGCCGCCTGCCCGCATTGCGATGCCCTGCATCAACGGCAGCCTCTGGCACGGGGGCAGGTTGCGCTCTGCAGTCGCTGTGCCACCCCCCTGTATGAGAGTCGATCGTATGCGCCTCTCTTGCCGATGGTCTTCGTGTTGACCGGCCTGTTGCTCTTTGTCATCGCCAACAGCTATCCCCTGCACTATTTGGAATTGGCCGGCAGAGTGCAGGCAAGCACCCTGCTGGATGGTGTCGTCGCCCTGTGGCAGAGCGACCTCTGGTTGATGGCCCTGCTGGTGCTGTTGACCAGCCTGCTGGCACCGCTGTGGGTTTTGCTTGCCCTTCTCTATCTGCTCTGGCCCGTATGGCAACGGCAACCTCCTCCACCCGCTGCGGCCAGCATTGTCCGCACCCTCTCCCTGCTCACCCCCTGGAGCATGAGCGGGGTCTATACTTTGGGGCTGGTGATCGCCATCGTCAAGCTGCGCGATCTGGCAAGCGTCATGCCAGGCATTGGTTTATACACCTATTTTGCCTTTTTGTTGGCCTCCATCGCTGCCCAAATCACCGTCGATGCGGCGCTTAAACGGCGCCTGCTCACCCTCGACACACGCCAAGCGGGGGGGCAAAGAGCAGCCGGCGTGGCGCACCAGCCTGCGCTTGCCCTGCCGCCGACGGCACGCGAGGCCGGTTTGGGGCTCTGCGCCTGTTGCAACCTGCTGGTGCGCATGCCGGTAGCGACCAAAGCAGCTCTCGCCTGCCCGCAGTGCGGAAGCCTGCTGCACAGCCGCAAACCGGCCAGCCTGAGTCAAACCTGGGCCCTGCTGCTGACCGCCGTCCTGCTCTATCTGCCCGCCAACCTGCTGCCGATCATGACCGTAATCCGCTTCGGCCAGGGTGACCCTGATACCATTTTAAGCGGTATTCAACATTTGCTGGAAAACGGTCTGTGGCCGCTGGCTCTGTTGATTTTTTACGCCAGCATCGTCGTGCCGATGATGAAAATTGTGGTGTTGAGCTTTTTGTTGCTCTCGGTGCAGTGGCGCTCCTCATGGCGGCCAAAAGAGCGTACCACCCTGTATCGGATCATCGAGTCTTTCGGTCATTGGTCGATGGTGGATATCTTTTTAATCTCCATCTTGACGGCCCTGGTACAATTGGGCACCCTGTCCACCATCGAACCGGGCAGTGGTGCCACCTTTTTCGGTCTGGTGGTGGTGGCCACCATGCTGGCAACGCAACGTTTTGACCCGCGCCTGATCTGGGATGCGCTGGAGCAATCACCATGACTCACTCTCACACTCCATCGGAACCGCAGCCCACGGTTCGGCCTGCCGAGGCGCTGGCCGACCTGCCGGTCGCGGTGGTCCATACGCCGCGTGGTCTCTCCTTGATCTGGCTGTTGCCGCTGCTTGCCCTGACCATCGGTCTCTGGCTGGCCTATAAAACGTTGCTCGAAAAGGGGCCGGATATTGAAATATTTTTCAAAACCGCCGAAGGGCTGGTGGCTGGCAAAACCCGCTGTACCTTCAAGGCGGTCGAGGTCGGTCAGGTGGAGAGCATCCAGTTGAGCGATGAACCGACCGGAGTGCGCGTCGGTATTCGCATGTTGCGGGCTGCTGAACCCTATCTGCGTGAAGAGAGTAAATTTTGGGTGGTACGGCCACGCATGAGTTTGCGCGGGGTCTCCGGCCTGGATACGTTGGTCTCTGGTGCCCATATCGAATTGGAGCCTGGCCAGGGCCATCCTGCCCGCCGCTTCAAAGGGTTGGAGAGCCCCCCGGTCGTGCGTATGGATGCACCCGGTGGTAAATATATTTTGCAAACCGAAGCCCTCGGCTCACTGGATAGCGGTTCGCCCCTCTACTATCGGGATATTCCTGCCGGGGAAATTCTAGGCTATACCCTGGCACCCAACAACAAAAGCGTCTATCTGCATTTATTTGTCCGGGCACCGTACCACCATCTGGTCCAGGAAAATACCCGTTTTTGGCGGGTCAGCGGCGTCGATCTTTCCATCAGCGCCGAAGGGGTAAAAATCAAGACCGAATCGTTGCAGTCTCTGTTGGCTGGTGGCGTTGCCTTTGATACGCCCGACTCGCTCAGGGAAGGCACCGTCGCCAAAAATGATCACACCTTCTGGTTGTACGACGACAAAACAGCCATCACCGAACAGACCTATAGCAAACGAATTGTCTATGTTCTCTATTTCAACGAATCGGTGCGTGGTTTAAGCAACGGTGCCCCGGTGGAATTTCGTGGCATCAAGGTGGGCAAAGTGACCGACATCGGCATGGAGTATGATCGCCAGAACACCACCTTTCGCATTCCGGTGCTGGTGCAGATTGAACCGGAACGGGTCGACGCCCTGCATGCCGGCAAACCGGGTGAAGAGGTGGACAGTGCCGCCTATGACCTGATCGAGGCGCTGATACAGAAGGGGTTGCGTGCCCAGTTGCAGACCGGCAGCTATTTGACCGGGCAACGGATCATCGAGCTGGATATGCACCCGGAAGTGGCCTTGAAGCGCAGCGGCATGCCCGGCAAATATCCGGAGATGCCCACCATGCCCGGTTCGATTGGCGAAATCACCGAATCAATCACCCTGTTGTTAAAAACGTTACAATCCTTGCCGCTGCATGAGATGGCTGATGAGCTGCATGGTACGCTGAAAGGGGCCAATCGCACCATCAACGCCCCGGAACTGCAAGAGACCATCCGGGCCTTGAAAGGGGTCAGCAGCCAGTTGGAGCAGATGCTTTCACAAATGAACGGCCATCCACCCACCCTGGGCAAGCGGATCAATGAGACAGCCGATGCGGCAGCACGGGCTTTGCAGCAGACGGAAAAAACGCTGGCCGGCGTCGAAGGAATGCTCAATCCGGCAGCCCCCTTGCATTATAATCTGCTGGAGGTCACCCGCGAGCTTTCTTCCACCGCCCGCGCCATCCGCTCGTTTATGGAATTTTTGGAGACCAAGCCGGAATCCCTGCTTTTTGGTAAGGAAAAATAGTTCGATGCGTTACGGACTGCTTGTGCTGTTCTCTTTTTTGTTGCACGCCTGTGTTACCGGCTCCCCACCGGTGCGCTATTATTTGCTGACGCCGACCCCTGCTGCCGCCAGCAAAACGGCCAGCCCGGCGACAACCCCGGTGCAGCAACCGTTGCTGGTTATCGAACCGGTGGAGCTGCCGCCCTACCTCAACCGGACCCACATTGTCACCCGCAGCAGCAGCAACCATCTGCAACTGGCACAATTTGAACATTGGGGCGATACGCTGCGCGACAACATCTCCCGCGTCCTGCTGGAAAATCTCTCCAGCCAACTGGGCAGCAACCGCCTGACCCCCCCCACCACCCTGCAACAGGAAAAACCGGCCTACCGTCTGGCCACCCAGATCAGCCAGTTTGAGCTGGGACCAGAAAACCGCGTCACCCTGCAAGCCCGCTGGCGTCTGCTGGACAACCAAAGCGGCAAAACTGTCGTGAGTGAACAAACCCTGCTGCACAGCGACCCCATCAACCCCGCCAACTACGACGCCATCGCCGCTGCCATGAGCGAACTGTTGCACCTGTGGTGTCAGGAGATGGTGCCAGGCGTTGGTGAATATGTGCGCTGAACCGTTGTACGGCAATGAACCAGTGCCTCATTTAAGGTGACGGCCAGCGTCTCCAACAATGCGGCACGGGTTGCCTCCTGGCAATTGACACCCGGCATCTCTTCAATCCAGCCGATCCACCAGCCGTCCGCTTGCTGAATAAGGGCGGTGAAATTATCCGCCTGGTCGACGCCATTGATCGCGATGGTTTCGCTCATGTCAATCCCCCCACCCGCAACGCCAGCGGCCAGTTGATTGTGATGGTTCGTTCCGGGTCACCCCAGCAGGCCTGCAGGTGCGGGGTCAGGGCTGTGACCGGATCGTTGCCCTGTTCCTGCTGATAGCGGCCAACGGCGGACCAGCTGCGCAAATAGCGTAGCAAGTGGGGCAGGTTCCAGGAGAGGCTCATGGCAAATGGTGGCGCGGGGCGTTGGGCGAAAGGAAAGGGCAGGGTTTGGTAGCCGCTCTCCACGTGGCACCGCTCCGGGGGCCAATAGTCGTGCAGGGCGTGATAAAAGGTTTGCACCTGGGCGTTGACCGCCGCATCCTCGAGCAGCAGGCGGCCATAACTCCAGACCGCCAGCAGGCCTTGCGGCTTCAAGACCCGTCGCACCTCCTGATAAAAAGGTTCCAGGGCAAACCAGTGCAGGGCTTGCGCCACCACCACCAGATCGACGGTTGCACCGGGCAGGCCGCTCTGTTCGGCCACGCTTTGCCGATAGGTGATCTGGGGATGGGCAATGGCCTGGGCAATCTGGGCGGCGCTGCCGTCGGTTGCCCAAACCTGGGTAAAATGATCGGTCAACGCCAACGCGGCCTGGCCGCTGCCGGTGCCGCAATCCCAGGCCAGAATGCGCTGCGGGCATTGCTCTGCCAGCCAGGCAAACAGGGCGACCGGGTAGGAGGGTCGGCTGGCCACATAATGGTCGGCAACCGAGGCAAAATGGTCCTGAAATCCGCTCATACTCCACATCTCCCCTGCAAAAATATTGTCAGGCAATCTGCTCTTTGGCCATGCGCCAGCGCCGCCGCTCTGCACGCCAGCTGCGCCATAAAATGAGCAATTTTTCGCGCAATGAGAGACGAACCCTCGGCCCGAAACAGAAAAATTCCAGCTGTCGCACCCGCTGCAAACAGCGGTGGTAAATGGCCCCCATCAACAAGGCGGGCAACAGCGCCTGCCGCTCTTCCGGCAAACGTATCAGAGTGTCCGCCTGCTGGTAGGCCTGTTCCGCCTCAACCGCCAGGCGGCGCAGCACGGCAGCCAGCGGTGGGCTCCAGCGACCGGCGATAATCTCCTCCTCCGTCACCCCGGCTTCGGCCAACCAGGCCTGTGGCAAATAGAGGCGGCCCATGCGGGCATCCTCTGCCACATCACGGATAATGTTGGTCAGCTGCAACGCCACCCCTAAACGATCGGCAAACTGTTTTTCCCGTTCCGGCGACCAGCCCGACAACGGGCGGCCATGGGTGAAAATACGCAGCGCAATCAAGCCGACCGTCACCGCCACCCGGTAACAATAGAGCTGCAACTCGGCGAGGGTCTGATAGCGACGCGGATACAAATCCATCTCCATGCCGCTCAGAATATCAAAAAAAGGTTCAACCGGCAGGTCAAACAGGGTGCGATAATGAGCCAGTTCGACAACAATGGGATGCGTTACCCGCTCGCCAGCAAAGGCCTGCTGTAAACGGTGTCGCCACTCGTGCAAACGGGCAGCGGCCTCGGCAACCGGCAAACCGCTATCCACCAGGTCATCCACCTCCCGGCAAAAAGCATAGACCGCATACATGGCACCACGGCGGGGCGGTGGCAAAAAGAAAAAGGGGAGAAAAAAAGAGGAGTGCGCTTCCAGCGTCTTGCGCCGACAGTAGGCAGCCGGAGTCATACCATGACCTGAGCCAACACATTTTTGAAACAAACCGCCCGATCCCATACCGAAAGGCGCGGTCGCACCCGCAGGGTGTTGCCACCCGATGCCTCAATTTTATTCAGAACCGCCAGACCGCAGGCGCTGATCATCGCCAACTCCAGATTGAGAGGCCAGGGTACCTGACGCCATAAGCGATCACCAGACCAGAACATATCGCGAACCTGGGCCGTCAAATGGAGAATCAAACTGCCGACTGCCGGAGAAAAACGGCGCTTGAGAATCATCTCCTCGCTCACCTCGAAGCGATCCATCTCCTCTTTCGGCAAATACAATGGGCGACCACTCCAGGCATCCTGACCCAAATCTTGCAGATGGTTGGTCAACTGCAACGCCGTGCAGACCGCATCCGAACAGGCTGCCCGGCAGCTCAACGGCACACCGGAAAGACGTTCCTCGCGCAACTCCTGCTCCCCGGCCTCGTAGGCCAACTCCCCGGCCAAATGCAGCACGATTCGACCGACCGGATTGGCCGAATAGCGGCAATAGTCCAACAACTCCTCCAGCGTATCATAGCGCTTGTTGGTCACATCCATGCGAAAGGCGATCAACAGCTGGTGCAGGGGTTCGCTGGGCAGATCGGTGGTGCGAATCACATAGGACAAGGCACGGAAAATCGGATGATCCGGTTGCCCGGCCTCTGCCCGCTCCAGACGGCGGGTCCAATCATCCAGCAACTGCATCCGTGTGGCCTCATCGCGGCCTGGCAGATCGGCAAAATCATCCGCCGTGCGGGCAAAGGCATAAATGGCATACAGAAACGGGCGCAAACGAGGTGGCACCAACAAAGAGGCCACCGGAAAATTTTCCTCCCGATTATGGACAATTTCCAGACAATAGCGGAAATCATCCTCCAGTGCTGGCGGAACCAGATTGGCGTTAAACATGCGCGTCCTGTTCTCCGAGGATTGACAGTCAGAGGGGGCAAGGTCGGTTGGCCGGTTGCAACAGAGGCTAATCGGCCTCTGTCACCTCTCTGCCCTGCCCGGCCAATTGTTCTGCCCAGTCGAGCAAATTTTTCCGACTGGCCACAAATACACCACTTGCGCCAAAATGGAAGGGAATCCAGTTGACCTGCAACGTCGGCCAGCGTGCCCGCATGCGTTGCTCGGTCTCATCCCCCACTTCGCAAATCAACACCCCCTCGGCAGTCAAATGGTCGGCTGCCTGCCGCAAAATGGGCTCCACCACCGCCAATCCATCCACACCACCATCCAAGGCCAGGGCCGGTTCATGCCGGTACTCCTGCGGCAAGACGGCCATGCTCTGCTGGTCCACATAGGGGGGATTGCTGACAATCAGGGAGTAGCGGCTTTTACCCAATTGGGCAAACAGATCCGATTGACGCCATGACACCCGACTGTTCATGCGAAAACGACACCCATTGGCCGCTGCGACCGCCAAAGCGGCGGGGGAAACATCCACACCCTCCACCTGTGCTTCGGGAAAGGCCATGGCAAACGCAATCGCCAAACAACCACTTCCTGTACCCAAATCCAGAATGCGCTTCGGCTCCCCCTTGTCGAACAGCCGACGCAATTTTTTCGCATCGGCCAGCATGTTTTCGATCCGCGAACGGGGAATCAACACAGCCGGGGTTACCAGATAGAGATGTCCGGCAAAGGGGGCTTCACCGACAACATAAGCTGCTGGCAGGCGTTGCTGCAACCGCTTGTGCAAAAACTCCGTCAAAATGGCGGCAAAGCCCGGCGGCGGTTGCCGCTGCAGCCAGTTCTGCCAACGAGCCAACACCTTGGCTATCTTGCGCCGCTCGCCGCCCTCGGAACGCAAACGGTCCACCTCTTCTGCCGGCAAAACCCGTAACAAGGCATGATAGACCAAAAATTCTGCCTCAAGGCACGCTTCCTGCATGCCGTTCTCGAGGCTGACTTCCGCTGCCGTTATTTGCGCGGTGGCCTCATCCAGCCAGCCCTGCAGCGTTGGCTGCCGCCCAGCAGAAACAGTTTGTCTGTTGCGGCTATGACATTCGGTGCGTTTCACGATTGACGACCTATAGTATCTGTTGGTTACGATAATTGCAGCATGCGTCATTCATTCCGGATTGACCAGAAAAAAAATGGGGCATCACCCTCTAAAAGGTGCTTGTTGTTCGTCGTTAATTATCGTACCCTGTGTGTTGGAATTTTGACTTGTTGGATTTTTGACGCGCTCCACCGCTCGTTGCCGCCGTTCGAGCGGTCTGTCAACCTTGGCCTCTTCCGGAAAGGGTATCAAGTTCATCATCATGTATGGAATCATCGGCAAATCTCCCAGCATGCAAAAGCTGTACAGAATGATCCAACGGGTCGCCACCTCCAGTGCCACCGTCCTGATCCAGGGCGAAAGCGGCACCGGCAAGGAGTTGATTGCGCGTGCCCTGCACGATCTCTCTCCCCGCAAAGAGCAACCCCTCATTCCGGTCAACTGCGGTGCCATTCCGGAAGATCTTCTGGAATCCGAGCTGTTTGGCCATGTGCGCGGTGCCTTTACCGGTGCGGCTCATACCCGTGTCGGTCGTTTTGAACTGGCCAACAACGGCACCCTGTTCCTGGATGAAATTGGCGACATGAGCCCGAAGTTGCAAGTAAAAATGTTGCGCGTTCTGCAGGAAAAAGTGGTGGAACCGGTCGGTGCCGTCAAAACCGTCAAGGTGGATGTGCGCGTCATCGCCGCCACCCATAAAAACCTGGAAAAAGAGGTCGCAGAAAATCGTTTTCGCGAAGACCTTTTCTACCGCTTGAACGTGGTACCCATTCATGTCCCGCCGCTGCGCGACCGTGGCGATGACATTCCCTTGCTCGTTGACCATTTTCTGAATAAATTTGCAGAAATCCAGGGCAAACGGGTCACGATCGATCAGGAAATTCTGGAGATGTTTTTCGCCTATCGCTGGCCGGGCAATGTGCGCGAACTGGAAAATTTGATCGAACGCCTCACCGTGCTGTCGGAAGGACAAGTCCACCGCGATGATATTCCCGAAAAAATATTAAATGGCAGTGCGGAACCGCTCTCCGGGGAATCGGCAACCGTTGTCGTCCCTGATTTTGGCAATATCATTGCCAACCTGGGCGAAGGGGTTGATTTTAATCATGAAGTGGACTCTTTCGAAAACCAGTTGATCCTGTCCGCGCTCGACAGCACCGGATGGAACAAAAACAAGGCCGCCCAATTGCTCAATCTCAACCGTACCACGCTGGTTGAAAAGATCAAGAAAAAGGGCCTGGAACGCATGGAGGGTTAAGTGGTCTGTTCTACGCTGCGCGTCAATCACCGGTTGCTCTCTTGGAACGCTGACACACTGCGTCTTCTGACGGTGGGTCTGTTGTGGTTACTGCTCTTTTCGTGGGCCCATGAAGCCGCTGCCTTCTCCACCATCCTCAAGGTGAGCCGCGAAGAAAAGGGCAAACGGGAAGTTCTCTCTTTCAACACCCCCCCCGGTGCCGGACGGCCACGTCTGGAACTGCTGACGCCGGAGACGTTGCGTCTGGTGGTACCCGGCCTGCTGGCACTGCCGGCTACTGCCCTTGACACCGAACAGTCACAGTTGATCGGCAGCTTTAAAGTGGAAGGTCTGCAAAGCGAGGAGATGGGTCTCGACATTACCATCGGCTTGAAAAAAATCAATCTGTCTTTTCGCGACGCCCTCGGCACCCCTGATCCGGTTCTGGGTACACCCTATCGCCTGGAGATCGACACCCCCATTGCTCCCACCAGCGTCAAAGAAAATCGCATTCTGGAGAGCCGTGTGCTGGCAGGACGTGACGGTACCTTGTTGATTGTCTCGCACACCGGCAGCTCCCAGGTGGAGTCGGCAGTGGATCTGGGGGCGCATCTGTTGCGACTGCACTGGAAAGGTGCCCTGCTCGATCCGGGCTGGCGGCATGCCAAACCGGAAGGGTTGGCCAACCGTGTTCTGGCCTATCCGTTCCCGGAACAGGTGGAGATGGAGGTACAGCTCGATTCCAGTGTTTCCGATGTTCGCTTCCATCAAAGCAATGAGGCGGGTCTGTATATTGTCGCCATTTCCAACCGATCGCAGCTTGGGCGGCAGGCGGATGTCGAGGAGATGATCCGCCAACGCAAAGAGCAGCTGGCCAGCGGTGAGGTGCGCCCTTTGAACCGTCTCGACCCCGCTTTTGTCGCCCGCCCGGATCGTACCGTGGTGTTGAACGGCCAACTGGTCGATGAGGTCTATTACCTGAAAAGCGCCCAGGCTGCCGCCAAGGATCATCGTTACGCCCGGGCACGTGGTTTTTTGCGACGCCTGCTGACGGTATTTCCGGATACACCCAACCGCCAGTTCGTTGAATTTTATCTCTGGGATCTGGCCTACAAAATGCGCTGGAAACCGGGTTGGTTACTGGCCGGATTGGGCAATCTGCTGGCACGTTATCCCAATACCATCCATTATCCCTACTACCGTCTGCTGCAGCTGCAGTTGCTGAACCGGGCCGGCCTCTATGAAGAGGCAGAACATATCCTTTGGGATCCAAACCTGCCCAAAGATAATGTCCGTGTCTGGGTGGAACGGGGTCATTCCGCCTTGGGTCTGGCTCGTTCCAACCAGAATGATCCCACCTACTGGAAAGCCGCCGGGGAGTATCTGCGCAAAGTTCTGGAGCTTACCGGCGACAAGGGGGATGCCAGCGCCGAAGCCCATTACCTGCTGGTACGGGCGGCACAAAATCCCAACAACGACGGTCCCAGTGCCACCAAACTGCTGGACGGGCTGCAAGCCGAGCATTTGGCTTTCATCGCCAATCGTCCTGACTGGTTGATGTCCATCGCCGATATTTACTACGAAAACCGGCATTATGATCGGGCTTTCAAATATTACAGCCAGTTTTTAACCAACTATCCGACCCTTACCCGCATCACGCCCTGGGCAACCCTGCGGGCGGCAGAGAGCAGCTGGCAACTGGGCCGCAGCGCCGAAGCAGGCAGCAGCGAACAACGGGATCGCTATTTCGATGCCCGCAACCTCTATAGTGCCCTGCGAGAAAAATATCCCAAAACCGATGCCGCAGTCTGGGGACAGGTGTTCCAATTGCGGATGGAAGATGGCAGCGATATTGCCACCCGTCTGAAGCGGATCAACAGCGTGGCCAAAAATATTCGTCTGCCGGATGCCCTCTCTGAATTGTTGCTCGCCAAAGCAGAACTGTTGGGCGAAGATGGCCGCTACGAAGAGGCTCTGGTCACTTTGAACCGGATCATCGCCTCGACCATGGAGATCAAAATGGTTGCCCGTGCCATCAAGCTGAAGCGGGAATATTTAATCACCGGTATGCAAAAAGATCTGGCCAATGATCGACCGGAACATGCCATCCTGCTGGCCGAACTGAATGGCGAGGATCTGCGCAACAACCCCAATCTGATACCGGTGCGCACCTATCTGGCCGAAGCGCTGTTGCGCGTCGGCATGCCCGAACAGGTGACAACCCTGCTGGATGGATTGACCACACCGGCTGCCAGCAGCCTGAAACGTCTCAGTACCGCCTTTGCCGCTGGACGGTGGCCAGAGGTGTTGGCACCACCAGAAATGGGTGATACGGTCAAGGCGATGAGCGAAGCCCATCCGACGGTGGGTACCGGTGCCCCCATGATCGATGAAAACGCCTCCGCAGAAGAGGCTGTGGCCCACGCGGCCAAACTGGCCGAACCGGTGCCCGATGGCGATGCCGGGGCTTCCATCACCGAACTGGTCCCCGTGGAAGAGGCACGTGTCCGCCTGGACGAAGCGGCTCGCCTGCTCGATTTAAGAGAGTGGGAAGCCATTTTACGCCTGCTGGAAAAATTGCCGGATAACCTGCTTAACCAACAAGGTCAAGAAAAACGCCTGCGCCTGATGGCCAAAGCCGAAGAGGGGCGCGAACGCTATCCTTTCGCCGTACAGTATCTGGAAGATCTGTTGGCAGGCAAAAAACTGGCCGATGGCAACGATTATTATTGGTACGCCTCGGTGCTGCAACAGTGGAAGGGTGACAGCAAGGCCCTGCCCGCCTACCTGCGGGTTAGCGAGGAGGCCAGCGATAAGGACGTGCAGGCCTTGGCCCATATGCGAGTTGGCGATATTATGCAACGGGAGGGCAATTATCCCGGTGCCCGTGACCATTTCCGTGAGGCGGCCCGACTCGCTCCGGGTTCGGCCCTGGCCACCGTTTCCCAAGAAAATGCTTCGCAACTCGAGATGGCTATGGAGGTTGCCAAATAGCCACCATGATGGATAGACAGGATGTGGCCGGATTGTCTCAGCCACCTGCGAAAACATCCCCTGCCGGTAAAGATCAACTCGTCATCCTGGTGGGAAAACGTGATGAGCCGCTGCTGATTCTGGCCAACCAGTTGCGTGCCCTCGGTGTTGCCTCTCTGTTGCTTGCTGACGGTGCGGAAATCAAGCTGCATCTGTCGCAAAATTCACTGCAGCGTCCACCCAGCCTGGTGGTGGTGGATGTGGAAACGGTCCGTAATGCCCTGGAACTGATTCGCGAGTTGACCTTTCTCTATCGGGGGTTGCCGGTGTTGGCAGCTGCCTGCAAAGGGAGCGTGGCCGATGCCCGTGAAGCCATCGATGTGGGAGCGGCTGACTATTTTCTCCTGCCGGTTGGCGATGACAAGCTTTCGGGTCTGTGGAGCAGCTTTGGCAATCAATATTTTGATCCAGAACTGGGACGGGGCCGCCGTCTGATTACCAATGACGAGCGCATGCGCCGTATCCTGATGCAAATTCGCCGTGTCGGCCAAACCAACGCCACCGTTTTGATTCAAGGTGAGAGCGGCACCGGTAAAGAGTTGATCGCCCGCTTTCTGCACCAGGTCTCCAATCGGAGCAAGGGCCCTTTTGTTGCCATCAACTGTGCCGCCTTGCCGGAAAATTTGTTGGAATCCGAGCTGTTTGGCCACGCCAAAGGGGCCTTTACCGGTGCCATGGTCGATCATAAGGGTAAATTTCTGCAAGCCAATGGCGGCACCATTTTTCTTGACGAAATTTCTGAAATGTCCTTAAACCTGCAAGCCAAACTGTTGCGGGTGCTGCAGGAACGGGAGGTGGATCCGGTCGGTGGCCGTTCACCGATTGCCCTGGACGTGCGGGTGGTCGCCTCGACCAACCGGGATCTGCGCCAATGGGTGGACCAGGATAAATTTCGTGAAGATCTCTTTTACCGCCTGAATGTGTTTCCGGTGCAGCTGCCAGCCCTGCGCGAACGTCCAAAAGATATTTTGCAGCTGAGTGAACATTTTCGGGTACGCTTTATCGCGGAACTGGGGCGCAACAATATTGCCTTTTCCAACCCGGCGATGGCCGCTTTGCAAACCTATGACTGGCCCGGCAATATTCGTGAATTGGAAAATGTCATCCACCGCGCCCTGCTGATGGCAGAAGGTCGGGAAATCCAACCGGAAGATTTGATGATTGATGTGCCGATCACCAGCAACAGCCGCTTTACGCCAGCCGCCAGCAGCGACCAGGATGTGCTGGAACCACCACTGCCCAGCTATTTTGCCAACCATGCAGCGGGCGGCGATGATGACGATAAACAACGCCTGCATTTGCCGGTTGGTACCACCGTGCGGGAGATGGAAGAGTTTTTGATCTTCCGTACCCTGGATGAGGTCAACGGCAACCGCACCCGTGCCGCTGAACTGTTGGGGATTTCCATCCGTACTTTGCGCAACAAGTTAAACGAGTATGCGGCTCGTTAATGAGCATGGGAGGCAGGGTACCAATCACAATGGCGACCTCTTTTGAGCAAAAGCGGCTGACATGGCTGCTGTTATTGTGTACAGCCCTGTTGCTGACCGCCTGCAGCCCCAACAGTGCCGCCACCTCTGGCAGCATTGAGGCGGAACTGATCGCCGGTGATGGCTTTCTGCAACATTTGCAGCGCTATTTTTTTCCGAAATCCTACTGGAAGAAAAAAAGTGAACAGATGCAGGAGCGGGTCAAAGGCTACCAGGAAACCTTCAACGAAAAGGCCAAGATCTATCATCAACTGTTGAGCAAACGTCGGGAAAAGGTCAACACCGCCATCGCCCAGGCAGAAGCGGCGGGCAAACCGGTGGAAGAGGCACGGCGACTGGTGATTCAGGAGTTTCGCGACACCCTGGATCCGATCCGCGAAGAGACGCGACAACTGGGGAAAGATTTGCGCCGTGCGATGACACTGCTGGCACAGGCAGAGATGGCCTCCCGGCAATAAACAACCTGTCCGCACCCTGGCGCACGGCGACGCCACGGCAGACAAGCTGGCACGATCCGTCAACAAAACGCCATCAACGAAACGATTTGCTCAACAACGGGGTGATTTCTGCCGCCGGTACCGGCTTGCTGTACAAATAGCCCTGCACGGCATGGCAACCGGCTGTCCGCAACACCGCCTCCTGGGCTGCCGTCTCCACCCCTTCGGCCACGGTTTTAAAACCGAGCGAACGGCCCATGGCAATAATGGCGTTGACAATTTCCAAACTGTCCAGATCCCCCGGCAAATCGCGGACAAACGATTGATCCACTTTCAGGGTGGTGATGGGAAACCGTTTGAGATAGCTCAAGGAGGAATAACCGGTGCCGAAATCATCCACGGCAATCTGGATACCTCGTTGCCGCAAGGCCGCCAACAGCTGGATGGTTTTTTCCACGCTGACCATGGCCGATGATTCGGTAATTTCCAGCTCCAGGCGGTCGGGAAAGAGACGGGTTGCGGTCAAAATTTCTTCCACCACCCGGACGATGCCCTCATCGCGCAGCTGCTGGGAAGCAATATTGACGGCCATATGCAGGTGCATATAGCCCATGTTGTGCCACTCTTTGAGTTGGGCACAGGCGGTGCGCAGCACAAACATACCCAGCGGCACCACCAAACCACTCTCTTCGGCAGCCGGAATGAACAAACCGGGCGAAACCAACCCCTTGCCAGGGCGCAACCAGCGCACCAGGGCTTCAAAGCCGAGAATGGTCCCGGTCATCAAATCGACCTTGGGTTGGTAATAGACGGCAAATTCGTTATGTTCCAGGCCATCGCGAATATCCTGGACCATCTGCAGGCGATCTTTGGTACCGCGCTGCATCTCATCGGAGAAAAATTGATACTGGCAATCACCCGGACTGCGGCGCATGGCCGTTTGCGACTTGACGACCAGATCATCGACATTGCTGCCGTCGTTGGGATAGATGCTGGCACCGATCATCAGCGAGATGAAGACATGCTCTTCCAAACTCGGCACCGGGGTATTAAAAATGTCGCGCAACTTGCCGACAATGATCTCCACATCTTCAATTTTACTGACCGCCATGCCCAGCACGAACTCATTTTGATCGCGGGCGAGAATATCCTCTTTGCGCACCACCGTGCGCAATTGTTGGGCCAGCCATTGCAAAATCCAATCGCTTTTTTTGCGCCCCAAAGAGTCGCGCAAATCACGAAAGCCCAAAATACCGATGGTCAACAAGACAACCTTGGATTGGTGCCGCCGGGCAAAAGCCAAGGCACTGGTCAAGCGCTCTTCCATGGCCGACGAGTTGAGCAGTCCGGTCAAAGGATCCCGATCACTGTTGGCACGCATCGACTCCAGAATGGCGGTAAAAACCACCTCTGGCGGATCTTGCTCGATATGGGGCCGACAAACCATCAGGGACTGCAAATTACCCTCGTAACGGGTTCCTTGCAGAAAACCGGACAAAAACGCCAGCATGGCTGCAGAAGAGGGGGCCCCCGATGGTGGGGTAGAATGACTGGTCATGGCTCTCTCCTCAAACACCGACTCACAGATAGCCTGAATAAGGCTACCCAACTTCACATCCTAGTGTGCAATTAGCAAAATGACAGCCAACCCCACCGTTTGCCGTGGGATAATGCCGGCCAGCTGCCATCCCGGCAGGCTAATGATGGCAGCTTATGCGGCAAAAACCAAGTCTTTTTCAGCTCTCTTGCGGCAGGAGATGGGCGTTATGCGGAAAAAAGCATTTTGTCACGCGGGATAGATTTCCCCATCGCGGCGCATGGCGGTCAAATAGCAGATGGCACGCCCTTCGGCCCGGGCTTTGCGCTGGAAGCGTGTTTCAATCCAATCGCCTGGTTGCGGATCGCAGGGCTCATCCGCGCTGCTGCGCACAAAGGCCGGATGAGCGGCCAATTTGCTGCGCATCCATTCGGCATAGTGGGGCCAATCGGTGGCCAGACTCAACAGACCACCCGGGCGCAGGCGTGCTGCCAACAGATCCAGAAAGGGTTTCTGGATCAGACGACGTTTATGATGGCTGCGTTTCGGCCATGGATCGGGAAAATGGATCAACACTTGATCCAGACTCAACAGGGGAATCGATTGCAACAGCACCTCATGAATACTCTGTCTGGCCAGACGAATATTGCTCAGTTGCCACTGCTCAATCCGTAACAAGAGAGCGGCCACACCGCCGGCAAAGACTTCGACGCCGATAAAACGGTCCTCCGGCTGCCGGGCTGCCCGGGTGGCCAGGGCTTCACCATTGCCAAAACCCACCTCCAGTACCAGACGACAACGGTCTGGATCGGCCCCCCACTGCTGCAACAGGGTTGTGCGATCTGCCGCCAACGGAATGGTCAACGTCGGCAACATGTTCTGTAAACGGACGTTCGCTTGTGGCCCCAGTTTGCCGGTTTTGCGCCCTCGGGGAGTCAACAGCGAGTCTGCCAACAAAAAAGCCTGTTGTTCCGCCGTTAAAGGACCATAAAAATGGTCAGCATCAGCTTGCCGCATGGTCACCCCTCAATAACAGTCCCATTTTCGCCAAAGCTGTTATTGATACCGCAATTGCTGGCTGTTGACCATCAAAAAAATGGCTGTTGCGCAACCGGGAACAACCTGTTGCGGTTGTCCCCGGTCTTTTGCCCGGCCTGCTGACCTCTCATTGCACCTGAATCTCAATGGAACGGGGTTTGGCCTCCTCCCGCTTCGGCAAGACCACCTCCAGGACACCATTTTTGTAGGAGGCCTGAATTTTTTCCGGATTGGTGTTGCTGCCCAGCTGAAAGGTACGGCTGAAGGTGCCATAGCTCCGTTCGATGCGGTGGTAGTTGTCCCGTTTTTTCTCATCCTCCATCTTCCGTTCGCCGGAGATGGTCAGCTGGTTGTTTTCCACATGCAGCTTGATATCTTTCTGCTCAACACCGGGAAGATCGGCCTGCAAAAGCAAATGATCGGCCTCTTCCCGAATATCCACCCGCAACGGCCATTGGCTCATCACACTGCCGGAATCATCAAAATCGCGATCAAACAACCGGTTGATCTCATTTTGCAACAGGCGAACGTTGCGGAACGGATCATAATTGACAAGCATTGCCATGGTTGGTTCTCCTTTTTTGCTTACGGTTAGTCGGTAACTTCATCGAGGAGTACAGCTCTGCCCTCCTTATCCGTGCAGATAGGGCCTGCTGCCGCGAGCGCAAGGGGGCAAAAAAAATCGCTTGCCACCCCTTGAAACTTTTTCAACCTCACCCTATCTAATGGCTCAGGGAGGATGTATTAAAGGTATCAAATTGTTTTATTGGGAGAATTTCTGATGATGCGCCTGCCTGTTCCCACACATGCCACACCTTTCCCGCTTGTGCAAACAGAGGATAATGGCTTCCGCCAATTTGTCCGTCAGGCCATGGAGGCCCCCATCTTGAGTGCGGAAGAAGAGTTGCACCTGGCCACGCGCTATCGGCAGGCCCACGATCTGGATGCGGCGCACCGTCTGGTACATGCCTATCTGCGTCTGGTGATCAAAACAGCTCGCGACTATCTCAACTATCGTATCAGTCTGCCAGATCTGGTGCAGGAGGGAACCGTCGGTCTGATGCATGCCGTCAAACAGTTTGATCCGGAACGGGGGGTGCGCCTGGCCAGTTATGCCATTTGGTGGATCCGGGCGGCCATCCATGATTTTATCCTGCGCTCCTGGCGCATGGTGAAAATTGCCACCACCCGCTTGAAACGACAGCTCTTTTTTAAATTACGGCAAAACAAGGAGTCCGCCGCCCTGCTCAACCGCCAGGAGGCGGCTGAGTTGGCCGAAAAGTTTGCCACCGATGTCGATACCATCCTGGAAGTGGATGGCCGCATGCTTGGCAGCGATGAATCCCTGAATCAACCCTTGCTGGAAGAGGGAGAAGAGTGGATCGAACAGATTCCTGACCATCGACCCAATCAGGAGATGCAAATGATCTCCCAGGAGCGGCACCACCGGCTGCGGCAACTGATTCATGCCGGTTTTGATCGTCTGAATGAACGGGAACAACAGATTGTCTCCGCCCGCTATCTGCAGGAAGAGCCGCAAACCTTGGATTCCCTGGCCCAAAGTCTGACCATTAGCCGGGAACGGGTGCGTCAGCTGGAAAAACGGGCCCTGGAAAAATTACGCGCTTTTCTGCTCGCTGCCCCCGCCGGACAAGAGCTGTTGCTGACCGCTTGAGCTTCTGTTTCACCATCAATACATCGACCATCCGGGTTTGCCTGGCAAACCCGGATTTTTTTTTAGTCCGGCCATTTACTCCAGGGGACATCGCTGCCATCATTCCTGGAATTCCGGTTGGTTGGCATGGCCAAAACACCGTTTTTCCGCTTTGATCCGTCTACCGTGGATGTGTCAATCCCTTGCCTGTTGACAGAATCGATCCCGCCGAACCATCAAGAAAAAGGAACACGTCAACCATGCGTATTCTCTCAGCAAGTTTTTTACTGTTCTGCTTGTTGCTCTCTGCCGTGGTCAGCGCCGAAGAGGCCTATCGGACGGTGCAACCGTTGTTGCATACCACAGAGACCGTGTTGCACGAACCGCTGACAGGGGCTGATGGTTCCCCGTTGGAGATTACCTCCACCATTGTCACCATTCAACCGGGAGAAGAGACCGCCTGGCACAAACATGGCGTCCCTTTGTATGCCTATATTCTCGCTGGCGAGTTGACCGTCGATTATGGCGCACAGGGTGTCCGCCAATTTCCCGTCGGCAGTGCCTTCATGGAGGCCATGGACCATTGGCACCGCGGTCGCAATCTTGGCCGGGAGACGGTACGCATTCTGGCCGTCTACCTGGGGACGGCAAACGGGCAGAAGGTGATCCCGAAAGCAGATTGAACGCTCTTCCGCCACGCACGCTCTTCGGTTGCCGCTCCCGCTGACAGAATGTGGCTGGCAGCGCTTGCAGCCGACACAACGCCTGGCGGCCAATGTCACCATTCCAACCGGTTTTCGCCCGCAAGCGCCAATCTCTGCCCGAAACCTGCCAAGAACAACAGCAACGACAAAAGCCGGAAAGTTGCTGGCGAACCAGGCAGAACAGCGCGCAAACGCAGCAAAGGAATAACCATTATCGCTCCACAACAAGGAATAAGGATCTGCAAGACGGCTGGATTGCTGTTGCGCAATATTGCAAAATTTACTATTATTTCTGAACAGACGTTCGCCTCATGCCAGCAAATTTGTGACTCCTGCAGTCCATGCCATCCCGTCGCACCGGCACGGATCAATCGGTTTGCAGGGGGCTGTGACTGTGCTAAAAAAGAAAAATCGCAAGATTGATAATGGAGTTGGAATATACCTATGTCTCAGTTATTGAAATTGTCCTTGACGGGCAGAATCGGTATGGTTGTCCTGTTGACCGCTTTGTTTGTCGGGGCCGGGGCCGCTTTGACAACACTCTATGAGCTGCGCAACAAAGGCGATCAAGATGCCTTGCTGGCCATTGAACGCAACATGCGGGTCGCCTGGCACATTATCTCCGGGTATGGTCAGAAGTTTCAACGCCAAAACGAGCAATTGTTTGCCGGGCAGACGCTGCTCAACGGCCATAACGAAATTGTCGATACCGTTTCCAGACTGGTTGGCGGTACGGCAACCATTTTTGTCGGCGATACCCGTGTCGCCACCTCGGTCCTGAAGGCCGATGGCAGCCGTGCCATCGGTACGCAACTGGCCAAAAATGCTGCTTATGAAAGTATATTCAGCCACAAAAAACCCTTTCGCGGCGTCGTGGAAATATTGGGTGTGCCGTATATTACCGGCTATGATCCGATTTTCAACAGCCAGGGAGAGGTGATCGGCATTGTCTATGTCGGCATCAAGACCGAAGAGTTTTATGCCGGCATCCATCGTCTGGAAAGCATGATTATCGGCATCACACTGTTGACTGGCCTGTTGGGCGTTGTTGCAGCGATGGTTTATGTACGGCAGCGCATCGGTAAACCGATTTTTGCCATGTTGCATGCCTTCGACCAGGTGGCCGGTGGGGATCTGATCGGCCAGATTGGCGGCATACACCAACAGGACGAAATTGGCAAGGCCATGCAGTCGTTGCGCAACATGGTGGAGAGTTTGCGCCGGATGGTAGCCGACATTCGCGACAATATTGCCACCCTCAATGGTGCTTCGCAGCAGATGGAACAGGTTGCCGATGAACTGCACCACGGGGCAAAACAGCTCAACAGTCAGGCGGCAACGGTTGCCAATTCCACCACCCATCTGAAAAATAATATGGATGACATTGCCGTTGAAGCACAGCGCAGCGACAGCATGATGGCAACCATCAGTGCGGCGGCGGAGCAGGCCAGCATCAACATGTCCACCATTTCCGCAGCCAGCGAAGAGGCTGCCACCACCCTGATCAATGTGGCCAAAGCGGCCACGCAGGCCTCTGGTTCACAAGAGGCGGTCAAACAGGCGGTGGAACGTTCGGCCAGCAACGTAAGCCAGGTGGCACAGTCGGTGATGGTGGTCAATCACTCCCTGCAGGATGTCCGTCGGCAGTGCGAGTCTGCCAGTGAAGGCTCCCGCGAGGCCAGCACGGCAGCCACCGCCAACCAGGAGGTGATGAAAAAACTGACCGGATCGGCCAACGAAATCGGCAAGGTTGTGGCCGTGATCAAAAGCATTGCCGAACAGACCAACATGCTGGCTTTGAACGCCTCCATCGAGGCGACACGCGCCGGAGAGGCCGGAAAAGGTTTTGCCGTGGTGGCGCAGGAGGTCAAACAACTGGCCCGGCAAACCAATGAAGCCACCGGCCATATTTCCAAACAGATTGAAGAGATTCAATATCATGTCGTCGAGGTGACGCAACGGGTACAACAAGTCACGGATCGTATCTCCTCGATCAGTGAAGCCAACCGGAGCATTTTGCAATCGGTGGAGCAACAGAGTCAGTCCATGATCGAGATTGCCCAGGCGATGGATCGAGTGGCTACGGAAAATCAGGAGGTGACGCAACGTGTCAGTCGTTCCACGGAGGGAATTACCGACGTCACCCGCAATGTTGCTGAAATATCCGCTGGCATTTCTGAAGTGACCCGCAATGTCAGTGAAGCATCGATAGGTATCGAGGATATGGCCCGTTCCGTCAGCAACGCCTCACGAGGCAATCGTGAAATCAGCGAAAATGTCACCCATGCCTCGCACACCTCCTCAGAGGTGGCACACGCCGTTGCCGATGTCAACCACTTGGTCAATGAGATCAGTCGGTGCAGCGGCATTGTCGACCAGCGTGCCGTGGATATCAAAAAAATTGCTGGTCAATTGGATGAAATGTTGCATCAGTTCAAGGTGTAACATGGCAAGCAGACATGCTGAACAAGGGGGTACGGCAGGCGGATCAATCTTTCAGGCTGGCAGGATGTGAGCGACATGGAATCCTTTCATTGGGACAGTTATTTCAATACCGGTCTGATCATGGTGGATGAACAGCATAAGCATCTTGTCAATATTCTTAACTATTTCGGTGAACTGGTCCAGCGACCGGAAGGTGCCAGTGAAGAGGATATAGAAAGCGTCTTTGCCGCCTTGGCAGCCTACGCCGTCTATCATTTTCGCGAAGAAGAAAATTTGATGGTGTGCGCACAAATTGACAGCCGACATCAGCTGTCACACGCTGCCGAGCATGCTGATTTTTTGCAGGAGGTGACACGCATGCGCGCCGATTCGGTCGGCGACCCACGGGAAGCGGCCCTTTTTTTATTGAAATTTCTAACGCAATGGCTGGTGTATCACATTCTGGGTTCGGATCAGATGATGGCCATGCAGATCGACGCCATGAGCAGTGGTGCCACGGCAGAAGAGGCCTACCTGACGGCACAAAAAAGTCGGGATCCGGCGACCAGCGCCTTGTTGCAGGCCATCCATGGTCTATTTCATCAGCTTGCGGAGCGCAACCGGATCTTGTTTGCCATGAACCGGCAGTTATACACCCTGGTTGACCAGCGCAGCCAGGAGCTGTCGGAAGCCTATCAGCGCCTGGAAGAGATGCCGATGAGCGAACCGCCGCATCTTTCACCCGATGCCACGCCGTGGTATGCGGTGCAAGAGGAGTGAATGGCAAAAGGCCTCGACGCAGGCCGCACTACTGCCTCTCGCACGGCATCACCAGGACAAAGCTGCCGCCACAGAGAATCGTGCCATTGACCAGCAGCTCCAGCCGATGTTCTCCCGGGTAATAACGGCGGGTAGTGATGAGACGCAGGGTATGGTGTTTTTCCAGTTGCACCAGGGTATCGGCCACCACCTGGCGCGTACTGAGTTTGAACACCTTGGGGGACAAGGTACCGTTGTGTCGCTGGTGATGGATACGGTAGTCGATGCACAGTCTGGCAGGCTGTCGACAGCGCAGGGTGGCGGTAAAGGTAACCGCTTCTCCCAGCTTGACCTCTGCCGGACCCAGGGAAAAGGCGACCACCTCGGGAGGTTGGCTGCCGGAAAAGCCCAGCAGGGCCAAGGCGTCGCCATCTCCCTGCTTGATCAGGGTGCGCAGGGCGTGGCGTACCATCCAGCGGCTGTTTGCATCCCCCTGTGCCAACCAGCGCCGGGCGGTGGTCAGCACCCGCTTCGGATGGTCTTTGGCCACATCGTTGAGATGATTGGCCACCGAACGGCGCACCACCGGGTGCGACTCGGCAAAAAGCGGTTCGATAATCGCCAGGCAAACTTCCGGGTTATCGATAAACGGTTGCAGGCGCACCCCCCAGGGCAGTCGTGGCCGGGAACCCTCGGAGGCCAGACGCCGCAGTCGCCAGTCCGCATCCTCCGCCCACTGCTGCAAACGGGGCAGCGTCAGCTCCGGGTGGTGCAGAATGTAGGGGCGAATCGCAAACTCGGCACTGAAATAGCGGGTCATCTCGGCCAACGCATCCAGGGCAAGCTGGGGATGGGCTAGACCATAACGGCCAACAAAGTGCAGCAGTGGCAGATAACGGAAACCGGCATGCCCCTCCACCCCACCGCTGCCATCATCCTCCCCCAGCGCAGCCAGCAAAATGACCACCGCTGCGGGAAAGTGCGGCGGCAAAAAGGTCTGTAACCCCTCGGCGATACGCCCTACCCGCGCCATCAACGCCAGCCCGGCAAAATCGGTCAACACCGCTGCAACCATCGCCTCGGCAGCAAAACCGGGATAGACCGCCGCCACCCGCGCCGCCAACGCCTCCACCAGTGGGCGATCAAAAATTTCCTTCAAAGGTTGTGCGGCACCGTTGGGCATCTGTTTCGCCTGCAGGACATGATGGTTGAGGGTAGAGGCTTTTTGCCAGGCTGTATTGATGGCAATCTGCCGGGTAGCACACTCCTTGTGCTACCATCGCCTTGCCTCGTCACACAGTCAGCGTGTCAGAGACAACATCCTCGCATGCCTGCACCTGCAATGCACGGATGTTGCAACAATAACCCACCAGGGCATGCTCTTGCCACCGTTTGAGCAGGCGCACGGCAGCCATGGTCAGCACCGGTTCAAGGATGACCAGCCCCAGATAGGAGGCGGCAAAGGTGGCCCAGGAGAGAAACGGGGTCTGCACGTCGCCCAGCAGCAGCCAGAAGCCGACCATGGCGGTCACCCCGGCGTAGTATGCCCCATCCAGACGGACAATGGCGCGCCAACTCAGAGGCCGTGCCTGTTCGACATAAGATTTGCCCAGGGTATGGTGAACCAGCATCAGCGGCACAATCAACGACAGGCTGTTGACCGACAGATGCAGCAGATCCTGCGGCTCAAAGAGCCAACCTTGCAGCAACAGGCCAAAAGCGAAGCCAAACAGGGTTGGCAAATAGCCCATTGTCAGGTAGATGGCCATGGCACCGACAAAATGGAGTTCGGAAGGACCAACCGGCCTGTGGTACGACTGCATGAAGAAGGAAAAGAAGGTGGCCGCCAGCAACAGACGCCCGAGCAGGCCAGGGGAGTGCAGGGCTTGGCCAGCATGTGCGGCCAGCACGACAACAGCGGTCAGGTTGGCCAGGGCGAGCTTGGCCGGAGCGATATAACCGGGTTCAATATGCATCATTTTTCTCCTCGTGTAGGAAAGACAAAGTGCCAACAGCGTGGCACCAACAAAAACCGCACGAGGCCAAAACGCGACAGAAACAAGGGGAGAGAGAATGTGCCAACGGGAACGACGCGGCGGGAAAAACGCTGAGAGCGCGAGCAGACCGGGCGCGTCATCCCGGCACTCGCCCATACCGCCCACCGCAGCACGTTCTGACCAATTACCTCAGGCCGGTCTCCGGGCTTGCGCGCTGAGGCTTTCCGAAGAAAGCTCCCGGTTCCACCGCCTTCCCGGCCAAAAGCCAGTGGCATCAAGGCAGAACATGACGCGCCCACCGTTGCGGGGGCAGCACCGGATTGGCCGCCATAGCGGTTGACCGGATTTCCCGTTTCAGTCCGAAGCAAGAGCGCTCCGCACCACCCGGGCAGGGATGAGGAGGAGTGTGCGTGTTGCGTGGGCTGTTGTCAAGTGAGGGGGTAACCGCCCTGTCCTGTCAGCAACGGTTTTAGCAAATAATCAAATGTATCCGGCGCTTCCAGAAAAGGCCAATGTCCGCTGTCAGGAACGACAATTAAAGGAATTGCCGCTTGCCTCAACCGTTGCCTGCTTTGCTGAGAAACACCTCCTGCTGTGTCACCTGCCATATAAACCCTTGGCACACCTGGAATAGCATCGCGAAATTGTTCGATCAACTGCCCATTGACCGATTGCTGCACCAATTCCTGACTGTTGCGATAAAAAGCCAGCGGATTGCAACCCGCCATGCGTTCCCGGTAGCTTCCTTGACGAGCATCTCCTTGTCCCAAACCGTTCAGCAAGGAGGAGGTCAGCAGGTCATGGAACCCTTTTGCCAGAAAATGTTTTTCCGTTTGTGCAATCGCCAAAGAGCTGAAGGTACAATCCGCATCTGACAGATTGCCTTCCACATTGATAAAGGCGGCAATATGCTCTGGATAGCGCACGCACAACAGGAGACCCAAAACACCCCCCATGGAATGCCCCAGCACCACGCTTGGTTCAGTCAGACAACCAGCCAATTCACCCACCATCTCATCAAACGTTGCAGGCGCTTGCGCATGACGTTGCCCATAACCCGGCAAATCCGGGGCCATCACCTCCCAACCCTGTTGCGTCCACGTTGCACGCAACGACAAAAAGCAAAGCGCCGATTCGCCCAAACCATGAATGAGCAACAGGCGGCGTGGTTTGTTATCCATCCTGATTTACCTGGTCACTATTGAAAATAAGTTGCTAATTTTGCACGTATTTTTCCGTGCAAGTTGGACAAGGCCACTTCGGTTTGCGGTACGCAACTGGCTTGATGGAAATAATACGCTTGCCATCAGTTGTCCGTTTTGATAGCTTCCCAAGCGGAGGCTTTGCTGCACTTGTGCGCACTGCCTTTTTTTATACCCTTGGCGCGGTGAATAACGACGAAATCAGTTTAAATCTTCATATTCCGTTAGAACCAAGCTCTTGATAATGATACCGTCATCGCAGAACTTATTCCATTTCCTTCGGGAAATAGGAAAGATATCTCCCTATTTCCCGTCGTCATTAATGGGTAATGTGGTTTGCTTGGGAAATAAAGCATCCCTACATCAACATGGCCCTTTTTTGCCAGCCTCACAGGATGCAAGACGCTGGATAGTGACTTTGATTTTTCCATGATTATTGCCGTACATGGAGACCAGATCGTTGGCAAAAGCAAAAAATTCACCATTTTTTGGAGCGATATAATCGCATCCACTGCCAATGCGAAAGAACAGGTCACCCTCTTGGCCAATGGAACCGATCACCTCAAACCAGTTGGCCTTTGGGCAGCGGCGGCGAAACTCCATAACTTCCACAACAACCTCCTTGAGGAAAGGAAGAGAGTCGCTCGTCCACCCCTCCGGCCCGCATTCAATGGTACCATCCACCCATTTTTCATCAGGAGCAATCGTCA
Source organism: Magnetococcales bacterium WMHbinv6 (assembly GCA_002753135.1). Classification (GTDB taxonomy): domain Bacteria; phylum Pseudomonadota; class Magnetococcia; order Magnetococcales; family Magnetaquicoccaceae; genus Magnetaquicoccus. The sequence continues at coordinate 92,725 of PDZV01000002.1, forward strand.
TTCGATAACAACCGCCCTTGACAAAGCGAACACCTGACCAACTGTATTGCTCCTCCGCGCGAACGCTGAAAGTCTTTTTATCCCCGATCGCAAGATCAACACCTTGTGCCGTTTGGTGAAGCTGGTCACCGGGAAGAAGCGTACGCCTGTCATTTTTGATGGGATCAAAATTGCTGCTCAGAGGTGCTGTACGATCGCTGGGAAGGTTTTGGGAAACGCAGGCATCGACCGGTACACCGCAATTTTCGGCGTTTTCCATCATCCAGTGCAGGGCAATATTGGATAATAATGTTTGCCCCCCTCCTCCCACGTCCGAGTGAACACCACGGAACCATACCTCTTGCACATTGACAAGTTCATGATTGGCATTCAGGCGGGTAACATTAAATGCCTGGCGTCGCTCATCCAAAGCCATGGCATGATAACATTGTGCGACATTGGCAGGGACTGTCAAATCATACCCGATATTCATATCATGAAAGTTGAGGACAAAGTTGATAGGAATACCAAACGATCCCACCACATCCCATACACCGAGAAAGCGAATCATGGGAGATTGAAGAGGGGGTGCTTCATCGATTTTGATACCTTGGTCGTGAATGACATTCGCAAAGTGGACCGCCAATGCGGCACCGCGACTAAAGCCGATGATGTCAATGACATGATCCCCATTCTTCCAGTTTTCGACCAGCATAGCATACATTTCTTCAATTCGCGTCTGCCCACCGGCACCAAAAACGCCACCGAATATTCTACCCAGGGCACCATACCGTGTTCCTACACCTGAGAGGTAGTTTACTGTCCCCTTATAGTAATCGCGAAATTTAACAACATTGGTATCTCCAGACGGATCGGGCTCATCATCGTTCCAAGTTCCATCAAATGCGTAAAGCGCCATAGCAGTCCCCCTTTCTGTTGTCACACTAGAATTTGATAATGAATATATTTACTTATATTTCTTTATTTCCCTGATTACAAATATTGGCTATGCCGTTTTAAATAATATTTGGCACAATTCATCAGGGAGCCAAAAAATTTTAATCTGTTTTCACTTAAATTAGATTATTTTCAAAATCTATTACTTTATCCATCAAATACGGCAACTCATCTAACAAGAAAAATAAATCTCTTTTATTTACAGTATCATCTGCCCATGACCCTCTCATAGTTAATTCAGCTACCATTTGAAATTGTTTAACCAGTTGTTTTGCTCCTTTCATATCACCAGCACTTGCTTTACGATAGACTTCCATACCTATTTCATATAACCATGGAAACTGCTCTTTGTAAACACTACTGACAACTAGTATTGACATATGTCCACCAACTTTTTTTGGTAAAATTTGCAAAAAATCTTTAATTGCAAAATTATCATAAGCACGCGACCTTGTTCTAATAGATAATTCTCTAGAAAATTTTCTTATCCAATCATCCTTTTGGATATTATATTCCTGTTCGCTCGGTTTTTCTTTTATAGATATAATTTTCTCTTCCAGCTTAACCATTACTGATCTAACATCCGTTATTGCAGAGACTATGTCAGCAAGTGATCTTGCTTCTGGTTTTTCACTTTGTCGTAGAACTTGTAAATCTAGCGCTACTGAAATCGGAGTTTCCATTTCAGTAGAACCAACTTCAAACGACTTGATTTGTTCTATAATTTCTTTTTTTGCTTGTGCCACGCTATCTAAATCGTGATGATCAAAACTAATTGTCCTTGTTCCTGCCACATCAAATGGTATACGCTCTCCTTTTTGTATCAACTGGACTAAAGGTTTTTTTATTGCATGACGTATAGCCAACTCATAAAACACATTTGGATTTGTTTCAGTCAAATCTGCTATAACGAGAGGATCGCTTACAACTTTTTGAATTACTTGACTAGTAATTATACCAGGTTTGTCAATTTCATCTGATCGCACAGCTTCGTACCCACACTCTTTAGCAGCTGGTTTTATTATATGCTTCAAAACCTGATCTGCTCTTTTACGTGTTTCAGATTCAGACTCTCCAATAGGAGAAATAACAAAACAATTTTTTATTTCTTCGGACATAACCCACCATAAATTAATAATGTTAGCAAAATTTGTGCGCAGTGCCGTTTGAACAACCAAAAAAAGTGTGGTTGCTCTACTCTCTTTGCGCAGGAATAATTCATTTACATGCAGAACTAGGTCTTACTTTTTTTCTTTTAATATAGAAATTAAATATTTCAATTAACAATACATATAAATATTGTATTGTTTATAACTACAAACGTCAAACATAAGTGTGAGACTGCCAGAAAAAAATGAAAATAGCAAGTCTAAATTTTATCAGCACAAAATATATTCATAGTTATTTTATGGCCAGCAGCATCGTATGCATCAAATGAAACTTAGGTGACCGTCCATCTCTCCCCAGGGTACCCATGGGTTCTGATTGATGAAGCCATCCCAGAACACCCTTTTTCTAAAATCGAGGGACAGCATACATATTTCCACCGGTTAAATGAGTATGGTGTCCCTCGATTCTTCCGATTCCGTTCTCAACACCCAAAGTTCATCGCCGTTGATCAGCCATACCTTGACCAGCATATCCACCCGGCGATTTTTGGCCTGCGCCTCTTTCGTAATCCGGTCCAACTCTTTGTCCAGGAACTCTGGGTCGCGTTGCCAATCGATGCCATCATGGGCTGCCGGGAGAAAAAAGGCCAGAAAATCCTTGAAGTATCCCTTCAGGATCTCTTTCCACGGCGAGTCGTACTCGGTCGGTTGGTTTTGACTGTCGTGATTGGTCATGCACACGTTCCTGGAAAAGGCATTATGAATAACAAGTCTTTCTACTTTTTCAATATGAGTCATCCTAGATAAATCTTACTCGGGGTATTGGCCTATGGAGTGATCTAATCAGCAGTGCCAAGATGGGTTGGCCATAATCCTTCCGTCTTTTTGATTACATCAAGCAATATAAATTTATCCCTGCCAATGCCATTTTTCAAGTATCTGGGAAATGCAGCCATATCTTCATAGCTCTTCAGCATCACGAATTGCACCTGATCTAACTTAAACTTGAAATCAGAAGGAACTCGCCATTCTCTTTCATGCGTGTAATCAACTGGATTTCCGTCCGTTGGGAAATAATCATTCTTATAAGTTTCTGGGGCATAAGAAGGTGAGAATGGAGTCACAAATGAAAATAGATTAGAATCAAATCCTGTCCAGCTAGAGTTGTTTCTATGTTGGAAACATTGTTGTTTTTCAAACAAATCCCAGCGGAGATAGATGGCAGGCCCACCACTAGCAGCGAACAGATGCGGTTTGGTAAACCCGATACCGTAAGGCGAATATCGTTCGGAATGTGCGATCAAGGACCAGAACGGACACTCCGTAAAACAGACGGCTTTTCGTTGCGTCCAAGGCATTTTGGTTGCGGTAATTTTTCCAGTGTCCAGAATGGCGATTAATTTTTCGCAGGCAGTCCCCAGCAATGTTCCTCTGGCTTCTATATCAGCAAGAGGTGGAGTGCCTTTTGTAAAATGAGCAACGAGATTAGAAAAGTCAGGTCTGTAGTTCATACTCCTGCACCCCCAACAAGGATCCAGCAACTGTCTCGTCCATTACCATGCGAGCCCCAGGTTTGAACGATTTTCCCATTCTCCCCGACCAAGTTCACTCTCGAACGAGTCCAACATCAGCGACTCTTGTTAATCTTTGATATATCACTGAAAAAACAAATACGGTTCTGTCGGACTCACCGAGGGGTGAGTCCAGAGCCTTTGGAGAATATTGGCAGAGGGAGAAGAAAAAGGCAAGTTCCGGTTCCGGCGGGTCCGAAAAATGATCAAATTCATTCCCGAACCGCCCGTGGTAACCATTGGAAACATTGGGCTTTTTCAAACGACCACAGCCACCCCGAAAGGTGGCCGCGACGTGGAGAAAACCCTGTAAAATCAAAATGGTGGGCCCACCAGGATTCGAACCTGGGACCGACCGGTTATGAGCCGGCGGCTCTGACCGCTGAGCTATAGGCCCGACAGTTATGACTCCAAAAAGCTGCGCAGTTTGCGGGAGCGGGTGGGGTGGCGCAGTTTGCGGAGTGCTTTGGCTTCGATTTGGCGAATCCGTTCGCGGGTGACGTGAAATTGTCGACCGACCTCCTCCAGAGTGTGGTCAGTGTGCAGGCCGATGCCGAAACGCATGCGCAGGACATTTTCTTCCCGGTCGGTCAGAGTCTGCAAAACGCGGCCTGTGGTGTCGCGCAGGTTGGATTGAATGGCCAGCTCCGATGGCGACAACATGGTTTTGTCTTCGATAAAATCGCCTAAATGGGAATCCTCTTCATCACCCACCGGCGTCTCAAGGGAGATGGGTTCCTTGGCAATTTTCAATACTTTGCGCACTTTGTCCAGGGACATTTCCATCCGCTCGGCAATCTCCTCCGGCGTCGGCTCCCGGCCCATGTCCTGGACCATCTGCCGACTGGTGCGCACCAGCTTGTTGATGGTCTCGATCATGTGGACCGGAATGCGGATGGTGCGCGCCTGATCGGCAATGGAACGGGTGATGGCCTGGCGAATCCACCAGGTGGCATAGGTGGAAAATTTATAGCCACGCCGCCACTCAAATTTGTCCACCGCCTTCATTAAACCAATATTGCCCTCCTGGATCAAATCCAAAAACTGCAAACCCCGGTTGGTGTATTTTTTGGCGATGGAGATTACCAGACGCAGGTTGGCCTCCACCATCTCCTTTTTGGCCCAACTGGCCTTGCGTTCGCCGCTGCTGATCGCCTTGTGCGTCCCTTTCAGTTCGGTAACGGTCTGACCGGTCTCCAACTCCACCTGGTGCAGGGCGTTCTGAATCCGATAGAGATCCGTCGCATGCTGCTCATAAAAACGACGCCACATCGGCATGCTGTGTTCGGCCAACTGATCGACCCACTCCTTTTTGCCTTCGTTGCCTAAATATTCCTTCAGATGGGCCATCTTGGGGACGCCGCAACGTTCCGCCATCTTCAGCATCTCACTCTCCAGGGAGCGGATACGGTCCACATGATCCTTGAGCGTCTGCACCATGCGGTCAATCTGTTTCTGGGAAAAGTTGACCGAATCCAACAAATCCACCATGCCCCGTTTGTGGCCCTGGTATTGACGATCCAGACGTTCCACCTCGGCATCATCGCCACGCAAGGCGGCCTCACGCTGTTTTTCGCCCACCTCCAGCAGGCGGATATGCTCTTCGGCAATTTTATCGAAGGTGCGTTGCGTGGTCTCCAGCAACTCCAGCAACGGGGTGCCATCCAAAGTTACCGCCGACAGGTCGACGCCCTTTTTTTCGCTCTCCTCCAGGTCGTCATCCTCATCCTCCTCGGAACGCTCCCGCTCTTCGTCCTCAAAATCTTCGTCCTCCTCATCCTCCAACTCTTCATCTTCATCCAGACTGCCACCGTCGGCTTTGTCCAGCGGATCCTCTTCACCCAGTTCGGCGTTGGGCGTGGGAATGTCCAAAATGTCGCGCAGGGAGACCTCCCGATTGCGCAACCGCTCGGCGAGCAGAATAATCTCCTTGAAGGTGACCGGTGAATCACAAATGGCCGTCAACACCTCCTTGCGCCCCGACTCGATGCGCTTGGCGATGACAATTTCCCCCTCACGGGTCAACAGATCCACCGCCCCCATCTCGCGCAGGTACATGCGCACCGGATCATCGGTCTTGCCCAGATCGATGTCGTCAATCCCGGACTCTGAACCGCCATGCTTGTCCAGATCGTCCAGATCTTCCATGCCCTCCCCTTCCAGACTGAGGGCATCGCCATCATCCGGCTTTAAATCATCCGACGGCTCTGGCTCGTCCACCAGATGAATGCCCATCTCATCCAGGGTCGAAACCACATCCTCAATCTGATCGGCGGAGTTGATGTGACTAGGCAGTACATCATTGACCTCATCAAAGGTCAAAAAGCCTCTCTCCTTGCCGCGTTCGACAAGCTGTTTCATCGGTTGAAACTTGAACTCATCGCCCATTGTCTCTGTTGTCCAATTCACGCTCACGTTTAAAAAGATGCCGGGTTCTCAACACGCTGGCAGGTCAGAAAGGCGACGGATGACGCTTGCGTTGCTGCAGATGGCGCTGCTCTGCCTTCAAAGCAAGTAACACACCAAACTGCCGGTCCACATCTCCCTCTCCTGCCTCAATGGCCTGGGTTATCTGCTTGATCTGACGGTTGAGCTGCCGCAGTTGGCAATTGTTCAAACAACCGCGAAACTCCTCCTGCAGCGACGCCGGTTGCAGCTCTTCACTGAGCAGGATGGCCTCGGCCCGCGCCGCCAGATTGGCGTTGCCCAAACGTTGCCACAGTGGGGCGGCACTGCCATGAATCAACTCACTGCCCAGCGCCAGCAGGGCCGACAACAGTTCGGTGAGGTCGCCATTTTCCAGCTCCAGACGACTCAGTTCCTCTTCCCACAAGGGCACCAGCTCCGGGGCACGCAATAAAATGGCCAGCAACACCCGCTCAAAATCCCGACCACCCGGCCCGGTCGCATGGATCCGCCGCGGCGACGGTTGCCAGACAGCTCCTCTTGGCGGCGACGCAGGCGGCGTGACAGGCAAGCGCTCTTCGGTCTGGGCAAAAAACTGGTTGGGCAAGTCAAGATATTGACTGACCTGCTGCAGATAAAGTTCCCGCAGCAAAGGATCTCCCACCTTGGCCAACAAGGGACGAGCCCGATGCAAAACGGCCACCCGACCCTCTGGACTGGCGCGGTCCAACCCTTCCGCCAGATGCTGCAACAAAAAGCCCAACAGCGGCAGCGCGCCATCCAGGCGGGCGTTGAACCCTTCCGCCCCCTCCCGCTGCACCAGATCGTCTGGATCTTCCCCCTGCGGCAACAAGAGAAATTGGACGTGACGATCCGCCTGCAACCCGTCCAGCACCATCTCCAGGGCCCGCCAGGCCGCCTTGCGCCCCGCCGTATCGCCATCAAAACAAAAACAGATACGCCGCGTGCGCCGCCACAACTGGCGCAAATGGGAGGCTGTCAGGGCGGTCCCCAAAGTGGCAACCACCGCCTCCACCCCCCGATCCACCAGGGCGATCAAATCCATATAGCCTTCGACCACCACCACCCGATCCTGTCGCTGGATCGCCCCCTGGGCCTGATCCAAACCGTACAGAATATCGCTTTTCTGGTAGAGCAGGGTCTCTGGCGAGTTGATATATTTCGGCTCACCGGAAGCCAACACCCGACCACCAAAAGCGATGCAGTGACCTTGCACATCGCGGATCGGAAAAATAATGCGATCACGAAAGCGGTCGTGGGCCGAACGGTCGCTGGCCGGAATCAGCAGACCGACCTTTGCCAGAGCCTGTTCTGCCGCCTGCCCGCCACCGAAATAATCCAGCAGATGGCGCCATCCCGCCGGGGCATAACCCAAACCGAAACGTTCGATGGTGGCCGCCTGCAGCTTGCGCCGCTGCAGATATTCTCGCGCTGCCTGCCCCACCGGAGCCTGCAACTGCTGACAAAACCACTCCCGCGCCCGGTCGATCACCGCCAACAGCTGCTGTCGTTCCTCCCGCTGTTGCCGCTGTCCGGAATCCTCCTCCACCATCGTCGGCAGCATGACCCCCAGCATACCGGCCAACTCGGCAACCGCCTCGGCAAAGGTGACCCCCTTGAGCCGCATGAAAAATTCAAACAGATCGCCACCGGCACCACAACCAAAACATTTATAAAACCCCTGGTCGGGCCGCACGCTGAACGACGGGGTTTTTTCGTTGTGAAACGGACAGAGCCCCAGCCAATTGACACCCTGCTTTTTTAAACGCACATAACGCCCAACCACATCCAGCATGTCGGCACGTTCGCGCAGTTCCTCAATAAAGCGCTCTGGATAGTGAGCCATCCGTCCCCACCCGCTCAAGGCAAAGCATGCAAGCCTTTTAGAAGAGAATATTCTCTCCGGTTTGTCAAGGGATATTGTTGCGAAATCCGGGATTTGTTCTTTGTCAAGCCCGCCATTCGCCACGCCTGCCTTTGCATACCCCTCGCCCCGGATCGACCCGGTTTATCCTGCCACGGTCAGAGCAGCGCTGAGCGCGGCTCGGAATTAACTTTGACAAATCAAATGTTGCAAATCGATAATGAATCTTTGGGCATGGTGCCCTTTCGTGCCGTCGGCAATCTTTCCTGGATCTTTCTTACGGAACCACTGGAGACGATGCACCCCTCCTCTTCTTTCACGGCCTGGCCAAGGGTTTCCTGCCTGGCGCAGGGGCAGCGCGTTGTGTGCCGCCTGTTGCGGTTGATGCTGCTTTGCCTGCTCCTCTGCACCACCGCCTCTCCGGCGCTGGCGGAAGAGAGCCCGGCCCAACCCGCCGTTGAACGACTGCTGCAGGCCGCCCGGCAGGGTGATGCCGTGGCACAGACGACACTGGGCTCTTTTTATCTGCACGGCGTTGGCGTCAAACGCAATCTGCACAAGGCGCTGCACTGGTTCACCCAGGCGGCAGAACAGGGTGACGCCCTGGCCCAGTTCAATCTCGGCCTGCTCTACCAGGAGGGGCAAGGGATCGAACGGGACGAACAAAAGGCCATCGTCTGGCTGCAAAAAGTGGCCGAACAATCCCCGCGTGCTGACCGTTTCCACCCGATCATCAAAGGTTGGGCCCAGTTGAAGCTGGGATTTCTCCACTTTGAGGGGCGCACGCAGGCCAAAAATTATCCCGAAGCCAAACGGTGGTTTGAACGGGCCGCCGCAGAGAACATCGGCATGGCCCAGGAGATGTTAGGACAAATCCATGGCCAGGGGCTGGGTGTCGCACGCAACCCGCAACTGGCTGGGCAATGGTATCAACGGGCCGCCAAACAGGGCAGCGTCAGCGCCGAAAAAGCGCTGCAGGCGTTGGCGCAGGCACCACAAAGCAGCCAATCTGCGCCAGCGGAGGCCACCTCTTCCGCCACGGCAGCAACCACCGGCAAACCCCTCAAACCAACCCCCGGCACCAGCCATAAAGAGAAAACCGGCAAAACGACCGCCAGCCAGCACGCCTTGACCATCCTGCCCACCCCGGCTGATGCCCAGATACGTATTCTCAATATTCGCGCCCCCTACCATCCCGGCATCCGCTTGGGCCCGGGCAGCTATCGCGTCGAGGTGAGCAAAAGCGGCTTTTTGAGCCAAACCCGGGAGATTCAACTTGCCGACAAAGACCGGCAGGTGGCCATTCGTCTGCAGGAACAACCGCTGGAGGCTCGCCCCCGCTTGACCGTGCTGCCCACCTTGCAAGGGGTGATGGTGCGGATTCTCAATATTGATACCGACTACCGGCCCGGCATCCCCTTGCCGCCCGGCACCTATCTGCTGGAAATCTCCAAACCCGGCTTTCAAACCGTCCAACGCTGGGTCGAACTCTCCGAAAAGGATGTCAAACTGGAAGTCTCACTGACCGAAACAGCGCCTTGATTCCCCCACCCGTTTGCTCAGGAGTTTGCGATGATCATTCGTCCCGCCGGTCTCGTCCTGCACCAACAACAGCTGCTGACCATGCGCTATCGCTACGGCGAACGGGATCGTTTCAATTTGCCGGGCGGCAATCTGGAGCCGGGAGAGAGCATCCCCATCTGCCTGCAGCGTGAGTTTCAGGAAGAGTTGGGCCTGACCGTTGCGGTCGGCGACCTGCTCTGCTGCAGCGAAACGCTGGTTGGCGAACGCCACGCCGTGCATCTGATTTTTCCGGTCACCATCAGCGCCGGAACGCCCCAGCTCAATCCGCAGGCAACCCGCGCTCTGGAAATCTGCTGGCTGCCGCTGGTCCAACTGGCCCAGACACCGCTTTATCCCAGTATTGCCGCCCCGCTAAGCCAATGGCTGCTGCAGGGAGAGCTGCCTGCCCGCTATCTGGGTCAGGTGGTGCAGGAGTGGTTTGCCTGATACCAGGCCGCAATCGAACGGGTAACCGCGTTGGCTGCGTCGTCGTCTCCTCGCCGTACCTGTTTGTACCGTCTCGTCGCCTCCTGCCTTGCCGCCTTGTTCCCCATTCGATTGCGACTTGGTATGTACGCTACTCGTTGCGGCTGCCCGCCGCCATGCCAGCCAGTTGCTGCTTGACCTTGTTTTTTTCTGCCGGATTCATCCGTTGCAAAATGGCATCACGCAGCGTTACCGCCCGACTGTTGCCTCCCAGCACCGCCTGATGGGTCCAGAGATAGGCCGAGACCGGATCCCGCACCACCCCCTGACCGGCATGATAGGCCAGCCCGATCCGCTCTTTGGCTTGCACATCGCCTTGTGCTGCTGCCGCACGTAACCAGCGCAACCCTTTTTCGTAACTGACAAACAGACCGTCGCCTTCCATGTAGCGCATGCCCAGCTGAGATTGCGCCTGGGCGTTGCCGTTGTTGGCAGCCTGTTGCAACGCCTGCAGCGGCTTCTGTTTATCCTGCTCCCATTGGGTGTGGCGCACTCTGTTTTGCTGCTGATCCTGGTTGAACCGTTGCTCCTGGCGCGCAACGGCAGCCACCTCCTGCTGGCGACGCTGTTGTTGTGCCCGATCCAACGCCTCCCGGGCCTGCGCCAGACGTTTCACCTCGGCCTTCTCCTCGTCGGCGCGCTGCTGGTCCAAACGTCGCGCCGCCGCCTCTTCCGCTTGGGCCTGCAGGCGGGCCAGGCGTTCCTCTTCGCGCACCTTGGCCTGCCATTGTCGATAGGCCTCCTCTTGCAAAGCTCTCTCTTTGGCCCGCAACGCCTCTTCCTGGCGCAAAGCCCCGCGCCAATCCTCCCGCTGACGGCGATCCTCTTCCCGCATACGGGCATCCTCTGTCGCCCGCTGCCCACGGTCACGGCGCTCCTCCTCCTGGAAGCGCCGATCCTCGCTGAGCGACTGCAGACGGGACCGTTGATCTACCGCCTGCTGCTTGCGCTTTTCCTGTTGCTCCTTGATCTTTCCCCCCTGCTCCTGTTGACGCTCCAGCTGCCGTTGCCACGCCCGCTGCTGACGCTCCTGGCTCTGCTGCCGCGCCGCAGAAGGTTCCTCTTCCGCCTGCGGGGTGGCGGAGATCAAGAGAAAAATAAGGAATATTAAGGGTGTCAACCCGTTCATGTCGCAACCGGAGCCCACAATGAATTGCCACAAAAAGCAGGGCAAACGCGCTAAGATGTCTACAGGCCTGAAAAAAGCATGCCATCTTACGACCTGTTGACATTCGGCTCCAAACCGTAGCCAGGGCCTGTTCTCATTCGGTCCAAGCGCAAATCAGGAGGGTGAGGTGGAGGAAACAAGAGATCAGCGGTGATAGGGAATCCGCTGCAGGATGGTATAGGCGCGGTACAGTTGTTCCAGCAACAACACCCGCACCAGCATATGCGGAAAGGTCATCGGTCCCAGGGAGAGGCTCCAGGCACCCAGGCGCAGTATATCCGGGTGCAGGCCATCCGGACCACCGATCAAAAAACAGACCGTGGCATGCGCATCACGCCAGCTTTGCATCTCGGCGGCAAAGGCCGGTGAAGGCATGCTTCGCCCGCCGCTCTCCAATGGCAGCAACAGGGCGGCGGGCGGAAGCCGTTCGCGCAGGCGTGTTGCTTCCCACAACAGCCCCTGTTGCCGTTCCGCAACAGAGTCACCGGTGCGACGGGCTTCGGCAATTTCGAGCAAGCTCACCCCGCCGATGCGCTCCAGACGCTGTTGATAATCGTTGACCAGGGTGCGCACAGCCGGTGGCATGCCCCGGCCTACCGCCAACACCATTATTTTCAAAGCCGTTTGCTCTTGACTCGATTCTGCCCGCTCCGTTTCGGCTTTTCACTTTTGCCTTCCTTCTCTTTGAGCCTGCTCCGACGCTCTCCGCTGGCCGGTTTCGGTGGTTTGGGCGGTTTGATTTTCTTTTTGCTCTTTTCTGGCCTGTCTGCCTCCTCTGCTTCCCGCTGCGTCACCGGTGGCGGGGCCCAGAGTCGTTCCAGATCATAAAAGGTGCGTGCCTCCTGTTGGAACAGATGCACCACCACATCCCCGGCATCCACCAAGACCCAGGTTGCCTCTGGCAGGCCGGTGATGCTCAATACCCGCATCGACCGTCCATGAAAAAAACGGTCCGCCTCCTCGGCCAAAGCGGCCACATGCGTCTGCGAAGTACCGGTCGCCAGCAGAAAAAAATCGGCAAAGGCGGCCCGTCCACGCAGATCGATCACCACCGGATCGACAGCTTTTTTATCATCCAATTGTTTCTTGAGCTGCCGTATCAGCAGATCCTGCTCCGTTTTACTCATGCTCACCATATAAATGCTGTTGTTGAATATAGGCAATCACAGCCTCCGGCAGCAGATAACGCACGCTCTGCCCCTGCCGCAACCGTTGCCGTATGGTTCGGGAACTGATCTCCAGTGCCGTAACCGGCAACTGACAATAGCCGTGTCTGTGCAACTTTTCCCGATCCATGGCCTGGGCATCGGCGACCTGATAGGGTTGCAATCTCTCGATGACCGCCTGCTCTGCGGCAGTAATGGCATGTCCGGGGCGGATCATCAAGCCGATATGGGCCCAGTGTAAAATTTCCGGCCAATTTTTCCAGCGATGTACTTCGGCCAGCAAATCGCTGCCCATCAAAAAAAACAGCTCACCCAGGGGAAAACGTTCGGCAAGAATGCGCAGTGTATCCACGGTGTAGGAGATGCCAGGCCGCGACGCATCCAGTTCGCACAGTTCAAACCCCGTCTGCTCCTGAATCGCCAAACGGGTCATCGCCACCCGGTGTTCCACCGCCGTCGCCCGACCGGCATCTTTGAGCGGGTGGGCCCCGGAGGGCAAAAAAAAGAGCGCCTCCAGGGACAACTGCTCCATGGCCTCCAAGGCCGGGCGCAGATGGCCATAATGCGGGGGATCAAAACTGCCCCCCAAAATGCCGATGCGGGTTCTCATCGACGCAGTTGGCCGTCGCCCAAGACGATATATTTCTGGGTGGTCAACCCCTCCAGACCGACCGGTCCCCGCACATGCAGCTTGTCGGTGGAAATGCCCATCTCGGCTCCCAAACCAAACTCAAAACCATCGCTGAAACGGCTGGAGGCGTTGACCATCACCGAGGCAGAGTCTACTTCGCGCAGAAAACGCATGGCGTTGCCATGGCTGCGGGTGACAATGACATCGGTATGGCGCGAGGAGTGTCTTTCGATGTGGTCAATGGCCTCCTCCAGCGACGCCACCACCCGAATCGACAAAATGGCATCCAGATATTCGGTGTCCCAATCTTCGGCCCGCGCATCCTGCACCGCAAGCTGGGCGGGCAGCAGGGTGCGTGTTTCTGGACAGACGCGCAACTGGCAACCGGCCTGCGCCAACTGCTGACACACCTCCGGCAAAAAGGTTGCCGCAACCGCCCGATGCACCAGCAAGGTTTCGGTGGCGTTGCAGACACCGGTACGCTGCATTTTGCCGTTCATCGTCAAGGCCAGGGCCATCGCCAGATCGGCTTCGGCATCGACATAGGTATGGCAGATGCCATCCAGATGTTTGATCACCGGAATGTGCGATTCGGCGATGATGCGGGCGATCAAATCTTTGCCGCCACGGGGAATGATGACATCCACATCGGCATCACAGCGCAACAGTTCGCCCACCGCTGCCCGATCGGTGGTGTCGATATACTGCACCGCCGTCATCGGCAGACCGGCCTCCTGCAAGCCGTGCATCAAACAGGCGCTGATGGCCCGGTTGGAATAGTACGCTTCGGAACCACCACGCAAAATGACCGCATTGCCCGATTTGACGCACAAGGCGGCAGCATCGGCGGTAACATTGGGGCGCGATTCATAAATGACCCCGATCACCCCCAGCGGCACACGCATTTTGCCCACCCGCATGCCATTGGGCCGGGCCTTCAGCGCGGTGATTTCACCCACCGGATCATCCAACGCCGCCACCTGACGCACCCCTTCGGCCATGGCGGCAATGCGGCTTTCGTTCAGACGCAAACGATCAATCATGGCACTGCTGAGACCGGCAGCCTCTGCCGCCTGCAGATCACGGTTGTTCTCTTCCTGCAACCAGGCGCTCTGTTCGAGCAGACGAACGGCCATGATCAGCAGGGCCTTGTTTTTGACCGCACCATCGGCCATCGCCAGCACACGCGCTGCCTGCCGGGCCTCTTTGGCCATCGCTGCCACATTGACTTGTCGGGAGGTTTCCATCGTCGGCCCCTTTCTTCACTTTTTTGTGTTGCTTTTATCCCAACAACACCAAATTATCGCGGTGAATCACTTCCGCATCACCGGCAAAACCCAGAATTGCTTCAAAAGCCGAACTGTGTTGCCCACGAATCAGTTCCACTTCACCGGAGGGATAGTTGACCGACCCTTTGGCAATCGCTTCGCCTGCCGGATCCAGACAGACCACCGCATCTCCGCGAACAAAAGGGCCGCGAACGGCGACGATCCCCTTGGCCAACAAACTGCCCCCCTTGCGCAAGGCACGGGCAGCTCCGGCATCGAGAACAATCTCCCCCTTGCTCCAGCGGGCGTTGGCAATCCAGGCTTTGTGAGCGTTCAAAGGGTTGCCGTCGGCCAAAAAGAGGGTGCCCACCGCCTGGGAAAAAACCTCCGCCACCGGATCGGTGCGAAAGCCGTTGGTCAACACTGTCTGACAACCGCGACGGGCGGCCATTTTGGCCGCTTTCAGTTTGGTTGCCATGCCACCCCGTCCCACCGACGAACCAACCCCTCCGGCCAGCTTTTCCAGCGCCGGGGTAATCCGCTCCACCAGCGGCAACGGTTTGGCCTGGGCATTGAGCCGTGGGTCGGCATCAAAAAAACCGTCGACATCCGACAACAAAATCAACAGATCGGCCCCCACCAGATCGGCGACATTGGCCGACAGAGTGTCGTTGTCGCCGAATTGAATCTCTTCCACCATCACCGTATCGTTTTCGTTGACCACCGGCACCAGGCCCAAAGAAGAGAGTGTCCATAAGGTGTCGCGGGCATTGAGATAGCGGCGGCGGTTTTCCACATCGGCGCGGGTGATCAGCACCTGACCCACCGCCACCCCGAAGGCGGCAAAGGCCTGTTCATAACAGCGCATGACCAGTGGCTGCCCGGCAGCGGCAGCGGCCTGTTTTTCCCGCAGGGAGGCCGGTGGACGCTGCAAACCGAGCAAAGGTGTCCCGGCGGCCACCGCCCCCGAGCTGACAATCACCACCTGTCGCCCCTCTTTGAGCAGACGCACCACATCGGCAGCCCGTTGGTTGACCCAGGCCTGGCGCAGCCCCTCGCCACCTGCCGTCAACAGATTGGAGCCAATTTTGATCACGACTCGCCGGGCTGCATGCACCTGTTGCCAGCCCCGCACCATCAGGCTGTCTGCTTCAACCGACCCAGATGCACTCAACCCCATCCTCACCATCCTCCTCGTTTGCATCTTCCGGCCAGGCAGCGTCGGCTGCGCCTTGTCCGGCGCGCGTCGGAGCATCGGCCAAGGCAGAGGCAACCTGTTGCACCGCCCGCTGCCGCTGGACCTCTGCCGCCAGGGCATGCAACCAGGGCTGCAGCCCCTCCCCGGTAACCGCCGAGAGGGCAAACAGCCACTGCTTGCTTGTTTTCCCGGCTTGGTGCCACGCCTCATGGTGTTTGCCCATCGCCTTGCGCAACCGTTTGAGCAGGCTCTGCCGCTCTTTTTCCGGCAACAATTCGGCCTTGCTCAGAACAATCCAGCGCGGTTTGGCCGCCAGAATGGCCGAATAGGCGGCCAACTCCGTTTCGATGGTATACAAATTGTCCACCGGATCAGAACCGTCGACCGGCAGGGCCTCGACCAGATGGACCAGCAGGGCACACCGTTCGACGTGGCGCAAAAAGGTATGGCCCAACCCATGTCCTTCGCTGGCCCCTTCCACCAGGCCGGGAATGTCGGCCACCACAAAACTGTTGCCGGCGGCAATGCGTACCGTACCCAGATTGGGAATCAGCGTGGTGAACGGATAATCGGCAATTTTCGGTCGTGCCGCCGAAATGACCGACAACAGGGTCGATTTGCCCGCATTGGGCAGACCGATCAGCCCGGCATCGGCCAATATTTTCAGCTCCAGGCGCAACCACAGCTCCTGGCCTGCTTCGCCCGGCTGGCTATAGTGGGGTGAACGATTGGTGGAACTTTTGAAATGGACATTGCCCAGACCGCCACGGCCTCCGACCGCCAGGACTGCCCGTTGCCCGGCCTGGACAAAATCGCACAGCACCGAGCCATCGGCATCGTTGCGCACCAACGTCCCGACCGGGACCGGCACCAATAGATCGGGGGCAGAACGACCGGTCCGGCACTGCTTCATGCCGTTGGTTCCGCGCTGCGCCTTGAAATGTTGTTGGTAGCGGAAATCAATCAGAGTATTGAGATGGGGATCGGCCACAAAGACGACACTGCCGCCGTGGCCGCCATCCCCACCATCGGGTCCACCCATCGGGACGAATTTTTCCCGGCGAAAAGTCGCCGCGCCACTGCCGCCATCGCCTGAGCGGATAAAAATCTTGGCGTCATCCAGAAAGCGCATGGCTGCCGTGCTTCCATCCAAACCACAAAAGGGTGACAGGAACAGCAGTACCGATTAAACGGCACTGGTGCTGGATGCCTCCTGTTCAACAGGTTGAACATTGACATATTTACGATTGTCGCGCTGAGAAAAGAACACCTGGCCCCCGACCAGCGCAAACAAGGTGTGATCCTTACCCATACCGACACCCGCGCCGGGATAGACCTGGGTACCCCGTTGCCGGACGATAATATTGCCCGGAATGGCCATTTCACCACCGTACAGCTTGACACCCAAGCGCCGACCAGCGGAATCGCGTCCGTTGCGGGTACTTCCCGCTGCTTTCTTATGAGCCATTTGTCAACTCCTTATGCCCCAGCTGCCACAGAACCGTCCAGGTGAATACCGGTAATTTTCACTTCGGTGAGATTTTGCCGGTGACCTTGTCTGCGGCGATAATTTTTGCGCCGCTGTTTTTTGAAAACCAACACCTTTTTATCGCGCATCTGGCGGACGATGATGCCATCCACCCGCGAACCGGATACCGCGCCGCCCACCTTCAGGCCATCTTCGCCATCCACCAGCAGCACATCCTGCAAGGCAACCGTGTCACCCTGTTCACCCGGCAGGGTTTCGACACGAATCAGGTCATTTACCGCCACTTTGTATTGTTTTCCGCCCGTGCGGACTACCGCATACATCGTATTCGTCCTCCAAAAAGACCAGAAAAACGGCCAAGCCGCACACCACACGCCTGTTTCATGCCCAGCACGCCTTTAGCGAAACCGGAAAGCTCAGTCGTGGGAAATCGACTATTCTCACCAAAGCGATCTACAAGTCAAGTAAAATCCAACAGCAGGGCCAAAGTTTCGCACAAAGGCAGACCAGCCACCCCGGAACAGGAGCCTTCCATCCGTGCCACCAAGGCGGCACCGATCCCTTGAATACCATAAGATCCCGCCTTATCCAACGGTTCTCCGCTGGCGACATAGGCGGCAATCTCCTCGGCGGACATCGCCTTGATCCACACCCGGCTTTGCACGGTACACTGGGCCAACTTTTGCCGGTCGGGTTGCCAGACCGCCACCGCGGTATAGACCTCATGTTGCTGCCCGGCCATCCGGTGCAGCATGCGCACGGCATCGTCGGCATCCTGCGGCTTGCCCAACAAGGCACCCTCCAGCACCACGATGGTATCGGCGGCCAAGACCAGATCGTCGCCCGCCTCTGCCGCAGCGTGCGCTTTGCTGATGGCCATCCGTTGCACGTAGGCCAGTACGGCTTCGTCGGGCAGACGGCTTTCGTCCAAATGGGCCGGACGCACCTCCGGCTGCAACCCCACCTGGCGCAACAGGTCCAAACGTCGTGGCGAGGCAGAGGCCAGACAGAGTCGGCGATCTTTCAGGGTCTGATAGAGTGAATGATTTGATTTCATGATATTTTTTCTTCCTGCAACGGATAAATCATCGGGTCGGAGCAAACGGAGAGAAAAAATTCCCTGCCCGGACTTTTCAAGAACACTTGACGCTCCCCCGGCAAGCTCCTTAATGTTCGTCGCAACCTTTGCCCATTTTCAAGGGTGCGCGTTATGCGGCCCCAGACGGGAATCTGAACCGTGTCATCTGCTCCTACTTCCGCTGCCTCCGTTGTTGCTGCCGCGCCGACCGCTGCGCTGGATACCGCTTCGGTTCTCAAGCAGCTGCATGCCTTGATCGGCGACGATCTGATCGCAACCAACCGAATCATTGTCGAACAGCTCAATGCCCAGGTCGAGTTGATCCCCACCTTGGGTTCGCACCTGATCAACAGCGGCGGCAAACGACTGCGGCCCATTCTCACCCTGCTCACCGCCCGCATGTTCGGTTATCAGGGCAGCGGCCATGCCCTGCTGGCGGCGGTGGTTGAATTTATCCATACCGCCACCTTGTTGCACGATGATGTGGTTGACAAATCGGAACGTCGCCGTGGCAAATTGACCGCCAACGCCATCTGGGGCAGCAAAGCTCCGGTTTTGGTGGGTGATTTTCTCTTTTCCCGCTCTTTTCAAATGTTGGTGGCGTATGGCGATCTGAAGGTGCTACAGATCATGGCCGACGCCTGTGCGGTCATCTCGGAGGGAGAGGTGCTGCAGTTGGTGGTCAGCAACGATCTGGCCACCAGCGAGGAGCAATATCTGCAGGTGGTCTCCCGCAAAACGGCCACCCTGTTTGCTGCCGCCGCCCGTCTGGGTGCCGTGGTTTCGGGCCGCTCCGCAGAGGAGGAGTTGGCCCTGGGCAACTATGGGGAGTATCTGGGCCGTGCCTTTCAGGTCATCGATGACGCCCTGGATTATGCCTCTTCCAATGAAACCCTGGGCAAATCGGTGGGTGATGATTTCCAGGAGGGCAAAATCACCCTGCCGGTGATCCATGCCTACCTGCATGCCAACGAGGAGGAGCGCCGCTTCTGGTCGCAATGTCTGGAAGAAAAAAACTATCACGAGGGTGACCTGCAACGGGCCATCCAGTTGATTCATGAGCGGGGATCTTTGGCCTATACCATGGCCGTGGCCGAACGTCTGGCCCAGCAGGCAAAAGAGGCGTTACACCCCTTTCCCCCCTCGCAAGAAAAAGAGGCACTTCTGCTGCTGGCCGATTTTTCCGTCAGCCGCAGCTTTTAAACGAAGCGTGGCAACGCCCATCAAAAACTCTGGCGCTTTGCCAGCAAATCAGTATAATGCACCGTCTTGGTGATTTCGGGGTGTGGCTCAGCCTGGTAGAGCACTGCGTTCGGGACGCAGGGGTCGCTGGTTCGAATCCAGTCACCCCGACCAAAAGCAGCCAAGATTTGACGGCCACTCCCGAGGTGGCCGTTTTTGTTTTCAGAAGGCAAACAGTAAGCATCAGGGTAACTATTCAGCTCCTCTGGATCGCTGCATTTGCAATGAACTAAAGCCAAAGTTCTGGTGGGTGCAGGGAGGATCATTCCTCCCTGCCGGAGTGCAGAGGCGGAGTCTCTGTTTCTGGTGCGCTTTCACCGAAGCAGATTTGGCGCAGCCAAATCTGCGCAGCGCAATGTCCTGGCTCCCAGTTTGACACGGAAAGGCCGGATTGGTTTTATGACCACGATGGTCATGCCGCCAGTGCCTTGTCGGCATCGGCCTCCATTATTTCTTGCAGCTTTTTCTTGACGGCCTTGGCCCGGTGCTGCCACTTCGGAATCGTGACGGTCGCCACAGCTACGATCCATTTTTATCATGACGAATGCGTATATTAAATTATTATTTATAAATTATATACTTATTAAAAATAACTTGAAATGAGTTGCCCTTTGCATGTATATTGGAGACAGAAAGTAAAGGGAATTTACATAATTTATAGGAGGAAATCGCTTGTCATCATCTTTTCCCTCGGGTGATACGGAATTGTTGAAGGGACTGACCGCCCTCTACGTGGAAGATGATCTGCAAATTCGTACCCAGCTTCAACAATATCTTGCCCGCCGCCTTGGCACCGTCCTGACCGCTGACAACGGACAACTCGGTCTGGAAATCTACCGGCAAACCCAACCCGACCTGATTATCACCGATTTGTTGATGCCGGTCATGGATGGACTGACCATGATTCGTCATCTGCGGGAGACAGACACCTCCACACCGGTCATCGTCACCACCGCCTACAGTGATGAAGAGTATCTGATGCGGGCCATCGAAGTGGGTGTGGATCGCTATATTTTAAAGCCCATTGATCCGAAACGCCTGATCGACGGCATCGTCAAAGTGGCCCGCGCCCAGTGGCAGGAAAAAGAACAACAACGCTTTCATCACTATGTGCAATTTCTTCTCGACAGTTCCCCCAATCTGTTGTTGGCCTTGCTGCCGGATGGTCAGGTGGAGTTTCTCAACAAAGCCTTTTTGTCCACCTTGGGTTTTACCGACCTGCAACAGTTCCAGGCATCTGGTCAAAATCTGGCGGACTGGCTGCTTACTCCGGAATTCAAACCACTTTCACAGCAAAATGACGGCGAGCCCTGGTATCACGCGCTGTTGAGTTCCGAGCATCATATTCCCATTATCTATATCCGTTGCCACAGTCAACCGGAATTGGCGCGTCGCCCCTATTCAGTTACCACCAATCGACTCTCCGACCCGGCACGGTTGATTGTCTCCCTGACAGACATCACCACCATCGATCGGCAAATTCGTGAACTGGAATTCAAAGCCTTCACCGACGCTTTGACCGGCACCTGCAACCGGGCCCGTCTGCAAACACTGCTCTATGCCGAAATGCAACGTTCACAGCGACATGGGCAACCGTTGTCGGTGGTATTGTTTGATGTGGATCATTTCAAACGGGTCAACGACACCTACGGTCACCAGACCGGTGATATGGTGTTGATCGAATTATCAACGTTGGTGTCGCAAAATCTGCGCGCTTCCGATGTGCTGGCCCGCTGGGGTGGTGAGGAGTTTATGATCGTCACCCCGGATAGCGATTTGCCTGCAGCACTCCGTCTGGCGGAAAAATTGCGTGTTCTGGTCGAGGGCTATCCCTTCTCCTGCATCGACAAACTGACCAGCAGCTTTGGTGTGGCCCAATATCTACCACAGGATACGATCAGCGCCCTCACCGAACGGGCCGATCAAGCCCTCTATCACGCCAAACGGGCGGGTCGCAATCGTGTGGAGTGTACTCCTGCCCCCGAATAATCCTCTTCCTTCACGCCACGGACATGGGATCCCATGAATCATGCTCTTGCTTTTCAGGAAGCCTTGCTGTGGGTCTACTCCGTCGCTTTTTTCAGCATGGGACTGATCATACGCACCCGTGTCCAGTCTCTGCAACCTTCGCAGTTGGCAGAAACCTTTCGCTGGTTGGCTGGTTTTGGTTTTTGGCATGCTGTGGCAGATTTTGGTGAACTGCTGATCCTGCATACCATTCAACCAACCGAACTGCTGATCGCCCGTGCCACCTGTGAAACCATCTCCTGGGCCTTTCTGCTTAATTTTGGTTTGAGCCTGCTGCATTCATGGCCTGGTCCTCCTGCCCCCTATTTTCGTGATCTCACGGCGCGCAGTTTGCTCTATCTGTGGCTGTTGCTGGCCATTTATTTTGGACTTCAAGAGCAGTGGATTGAAATCCGTGTCTTGGGCCGCTATCTGATAGGAGCCCCAGCAACTCTGTTGACAGCCTTCGCTCTATTGCGTCCACACACCGATTCCCAGCTCGAAGGGTTGCATGATCGTCCCCTTACCTTGGCAGGATGGGGCTTTTTGGGGCTGTTTTTGCTGATCTGGATTGGCCCGGAGGCCGATTTGCCCTTGGCAAGATGGCTCAACGCCCATTGGTTTCTTCAGCAGACCGGTTCTCCGGTGGAGTTGTGGCGTACCGCTGTCGTGGTTTTTACCACCGGATGGCTTTCACACTCTCTGCGCTGGTTCAATCAGGAGCAACAACGACGACTGGACCAGTTGGTGAAAGAAAAGAGCGGTTATCTTGATTCCATTTTGCGTTCCTCCCTGGATTTGGCCATCACCGCCATCGATGCGCACGGCAAAATCAGCTTTCTCAACCCGGCTGCAGAAGTTCTTTATGGTGCCAGTCTGGAAGCAAGCCAAGCTCAGCAAGAGAATGTTCCGCCGCATATCTCTGCCGATCGTTGGCAAAGAGCCCTCAACCGTATGCAGCAACAGGGTGAATTTTATTACGAAGAGATTCATCACGAAAGCGATACCGATCGTGTCATCGCCTCCCGCATTACGCCAATCAGCAACCAGCATGGCCAACAATTCGGTTATCTGCACGCCGCCCGTGACATTACCAGACAACGACAAGAAGAGCAGGAACTCAGAGAACATCGCTATCGCCTGGACAAACTGGTTCGCGAACAAACCCAGGATTTGCTGCGCGCCTATCAAATCCTGGAAGAACGGCGTCAGGTGTTGCACCAATATGCGCGTATTGCCTCCGTTTCTCATGATCTGTTGTCGCTGCTTGATACCCGTTACATCTATCAGGCAGTCAACGATGCCTATCTGGCAGCACACGGCAAAGCACGCGAAGAGATTGAAGGCCACTCCGTTGCAGAACTGTTTGGCGAGAGTGTATTTGCCGCCATCAAACATAAGCTGGATCGCTGTTTATCCGGCAGCACTGTCCATTATCAGGCGTGGTTTCTTTTTCCGGCTTTGGGCAGAAGATATATGGATGTCTGGTATCATCCGTATCAGGACACGCAAAGCCAGGTCAGCGGTCTGGTGGTGGCAGCGCGGGATGTCACCGACTGGCATATTTCACAAAAAGCCCTGCAAGCCAGCGAATCCCGGTACCGCCATCTTTTTGAATCAATGGAAAGCGGTGTGCAACTGCTGCATACCGGCGATGGTGGGCAAACCTTTGTCTGTCAGGATATCAACAGCGCCACGGAAAAAATATTGAATCTGAACCGGGAACAGATCGTTAACCAATCAATGGAACAGTTATGGCCCGGTGGCGGCGGCAGCGAACTGCTGGATCTGTTGCGGGCCTCGTTCTGGGATGGCAATCCACGTGCCCTGGCTGTGCGTTCTTATCATAACGGCAAACAATGTCTTTGGTTGGAACGTTATATCTATCGTCTGCCCTCGGGAGAGGTGGTGGTGATCATTACCGATCGCACCTCGCAACATCAGGCAGAACAACGTCTGGAAGAGATGGCCCGTTTCCCGAATGAAAATCCCAATCCGGTGATGCGCATTCATCAGAATGGCGAAGTGCTGTTTGCCAACACCCTGGGACGCCGTCTGTTGACCACCTGGAAAACGGAAGTGGGACAGCACCTGCATAGTGAAGAGTTGGAGCCGATCATCAATGCCTTGCAAAATGGTCAACAGGGAGAGTGGATCGTCAAGCTGGAGGAGCGCCTTATTCTGCTCAATATCGTCCCGTTCAGCGAACTGGGTTATGTCAATCTGTATGGTCAGGATATTACGGAACATACCCGCCTGCTGCACCTGTTGCGCGAACGGCAGGAACAAATCGAACAGTTGAACCACAACCTGGAGAACGAGATCAAAAAAGAGGTGGCGGCCAGCCGACGCAAAGATGCCTTGTTGCTGCAGCAGTCGCGCCATGCGGCCATGGGAGAGATGATCGGACACATTGCCCATCAATGGCGTCAGCCTTTGACGGTGTTGAACTTGATGCTGGTCAACATGACCGACCTGGCCGAACAGAAAATCTGGCATCAAGAGGAGTGGCTGGACAATTTAAGCCGAGGCCAGGAGCTGTTGCACCGCATGTCAGCAACGATTGATCTGTTCCGCAATTTTCTTAAGCCGGGGCGAATCAAACAGCCGTTTGATCTGCGCCAGGCGGTACGCGAATCGGTGGCACTGCTGCAGGCCGGTTTAACGCAACAGCGCTTGACCATACAGATGATTCTTTCCCCACAAGCGATGCAGTCCGTTGGACAACTCAATGAATTTTCGCAGGTGGTACTGATTCTGCTCAATAATGCCAGAGATGCCATTCTCAGCCACCGTACCGACACCGATGGCATCATCACCATCGAGGTTTTGTCCGATGGCGAGGAGAATCTGCTGCGGGTACGCGACAATGGCGGCGGTATTGCCGATGCGTTGCTGGAGCGGATTTTTGAACCCTATTTTACCACCAAAACCGAAGGGTTTGGCACCGGTATCGGCTTGTACATTGCCAAAAGCATCATCGAACAACAAATGAACGGTCGCTTGCTGGCCTGCAACTGGGAAGAAGGGGCCGAATTTGAGGCGCGCGTTCCGGCTTATGGCAGCAACAACACGAACGATTAGGGCCTGTTCTCATTCGCTCCAAAACCCCTTGATACGGCGTTGCTGGGCCGCTCCGCTGCTCACATACACCTCGTATGCTGCGCTGCTCGCGGCCCAGCGCCTTGTCTGAAGGGCTTTTGGCCTCGAACAAGAACAGTCCCTAGCTGGTTTTATGCCTGCATAAGTGTTGCACCGCCTGACAAAAATAGGCAAAACTGGGTGATTGATTGCTCTCTGGCTGCATATGTGGGGTGATTTTCTCTGCCCACAACGATTTTTCCCGGCCAACAACCGGATACCCTTGCTGGCTGAGAGCCTTGGCCCCGCCTGGATAGAGGGCATCGGCCACTGTTTCCCAGGTAGCACAGATACTGTCCTGGCGATACTTGTTCAGTATCTTTTTCTTTGCGTCTGGATAAGCGGTCAGAATGGCCGCACGGTCGCCCAGATACCAGGCTTCCAACTCCTCTACCGCCAGACAAAACATGGTTTGTGGTGCCGGGTCGCAACCCTGCAACAGGGCAAGCAGCTCTTGCCGAAAAGCTTTTTGGCAGCGCTGGTCCAGATCGACGACGACGAGAACAGCGACGTCAGAACCCGGCGGATAGGTATTGCCGTACCCTTGCAGGAGGCGTGGCAGCTGATTCAATATCATACGCCGCTCTGGATCACTGCCTCCTTGCAAATTGCCTGGCAAATGGCCAATCCCTTTGTAGGCAATGATGCGCCAGCTGTGTTCCTCTCCCAATAATTTTGGCAGCAGGATGGCAAGCGCATGCTTGCCGGATTGATCTTCAATCAATATCTCCAGGTGCATGTGCGTCTCACCGTGGATCCAGATAATCGCTGAACCATAAATTACCCAGCGGCAAACCTTCGGCCACCAGACTGCACACCAATGGGTCAGCGCTGGCGCGGCGCATGGTGGAAAAACCGTCGGCACCCTTTTCCATGATCCACACCTCCTCCGGTTGCAGGGCGTTCACCAGATAGGGTTGGTGGGTGGTCATGATGATCTGGGAGCCGTGGCCACGGTTGGCATAGTCGCGAAATTCACCGGCCAGCCTCTCCAGCAATTTGTGATAGAGACCATTTTCCGGCTCTTCGATGCACAACAGAGGTGGCGGGGTCGGATTTTCCAGCAACAACAGGTAGGCAAACAGTTTCAGGGTACCATCGGAAATTTGCCCGGCATAAAAGGGGTCTTGAAAACCCTGATTGTTGAAACGCAACAACACGCGACCATCTTCGCTGGTGCGGGTATCAATTTTTTCCACGCCAGGAATGCGCTGCGCAATACGATCCAAAATGGTTTGAAAACGGTCACGATGTTCTCTCTCCATGTATTGCACCACATTGGCCAGATTATCACCATGCACATTCAAATATTTTTGCGGCCCGCTGACCGGTAATGAACGGGCGGCATCGGGGGTAAAATAACTCAAGCGCCACCCTTCGATAAAACGACAAAAGCGGGCAATGCGCGGGTGTTGTTGCAGAGATCCTAAGGTGGCTATGCCGAGTTTTCTGGGGTCGGTTAAATGGACCGGCTCGGTATCTGGCAAATTGTCTTGATCAATATCATAACCTTTCAACCACTTTAAATTGTCATATTCTTCAAAATTTTCTATCAGTTTTCCGCTGTATTCACCAGTCCATGCCACACCGGTTGATTCGGCAAGCAGCAAGAAAAATTTCAGATCGTTGTTGTTGATTTCAGAAAGAAATTCTTTGGAAATATATGGCCTATTATATTTATCAAGCATAATAGATAAATAATAATTTAAATTTGGAGATGTCGAGCTTTCTTTATAGTCGATGTTAAATTCAATGACTCTTTCCCCTTGCGAACATATTTTATTAAAACTACCTCTTCCTTGCATATCACAAGCCTCTTCCACCCCTGCTTTGAGACAATCTGCAAGAAAGCCGAGAGCATCAAGCAATGCACTTTTGCCGACACCATTTTTACCGATAATTGCAGTAACGGGAGTCAACGGCTTACCTCCCTCCAACCAACTCAGACTGCCCAGAACAACATCTTTTAATGACTTGAAATTAGCGATTCTAATCCCTGTTATCATTAGTTTTTCTCATTACGTGTAGTGAGCAGCCTTCAAATCAGTACTCGTCAGCATTGAGCTGTTTGCCTGAATCAATGGCTTGTCATCAACAATGTGGTATGTGGGGGATAAAAGATTTCTGCAAGGGCTTTGCCCTTGACCCAGCAGGGACGCTCTCCCTGCACCCTGCCAGGAGGAGATGATCTCCTCCTGGACCTCCTCAATAGTTTGATCGTATCCAAAGAGAAATACAATGGCAAGCTCGACTTAATTGAGAAAATGACTCACCAGCCAGGCCCTGCGCAGACTCATCAGACCCATCACAACCATCAACAACCCCGCCGCCTGCACTATCCGCCGCCGCGTCGGCCCATCCAGCCAACTGGTCAACATGGCAAAGGCCAACATCGAAGGCAACGTGCCCAAAGCAAAAGCAAACAAAATCAAAACCCCAGAAAGGAGCGAAGCAGAGGCCAACGCCTGCGCCTGAAAGGCCCAATGCAACGAACAAGGCAATAATCCCGTCAACACCCCCATGCCCAACGCCCGCCACCCTGGGGTAGCCTGCGCCACACGCTGACTGACAACACGCAACCATCCCCAACCAGAGATGAAATCATCCCCACCAAACAACCCCATGGTGCGCAACCCTACCCAGACCATGAACAACCCGGCCAACAACATCGGCAAACCACGCAACTCACCCGGACGCGCATACAACAACTGCAACGAACCCAACCAACCACTAAGCGCTCCCAACAGCAAATAGGTGCCAACCCGCCCCAAAGAATAATAGAGAGGCAACAATAACCGCCCTCGCCACGAATACAGCCCGGAAGCCAACGTACAAGAGGCGGCAATGCCACCACACATGCCAATACAATGACCACTCCCCAACAAAGCAGTCAAAAAAATCATCCATAGTTCCAATAATGAAGGCATCCTCCGCGATCCTCCACCCACTTCATCCAACGGCAAGAACCAAAAAAAATGCCGAAGTAACATCCCTGTTCTTCGGCATCATCTCAAATCAACAATCAGTGCAACAGCGTCCACCTGGTGCCTGCCCAAAAGAGATCCCCTCTCCTGAGCAGAGGTGTATCAACCGCCTGGATCTATTTGCCACCACCCAGGCTGTGTACATACAAAGTCAACTGCTTGATCTGCAACGGTGACAACTTACGCGCAGAGTTCTCCTCACCCCAGGCCGGCATATGACCAGTGCGACCTTTGCCAATCGATTCGCGCACGGTCTGCGCATCGCCACCATACAACCAAATGGCATCGGTCAGATTGGGCGCACCCACCGGCGGCAACGGACCACCGGCCATGGTTCCCTTCAAAGAGCCATCCCCTTTGTCGCCATGACAGCTGTTGCAGGCCGCCTCGCCGTGGAACAACTTATCACCCCGGGCAATCGCCGCCGCATCCTTGGATTTGCCCGAAAGAGAAAGCACATACTGGGTCAAATCCTCTACCTGATTGTCGGCAAAGGCACCACCGGCACCCTTCAGCTGGGCCGGCATCATCCCACTGCGCCCTTTGCTGATCGTCTCCTGAATGGTCGCCAAATCCCCCCCAAACAACCAATCATCATCGGCCAGAGTGGGAAAGCCACCTGCCTTGACACCAACACCACCAGCACCATGACACGGGGCGCAATAGTCGCCGAACAGAGCCTTGCCGCCAGAGACCGAATATTGCAACAAGGCATTGTCGCCGGCAATCTCCTTCAAGGAGAGTTTTTCCAGACGATCATTGAACGGTTTCTGTTTGGCGGCAACCTCATCCAGATCCTGCTTCAACTCTTTGTACATCGACCAATCCCACACCCCTTTGGTAAAGCCGTCTGCCAATGGCCAGGCCGGATAAAGCACCCAATAAACCACTGCCCAGATAATCGTGGCATAGAAGGTATACAGCCACCATCTCGGCAAAGGATTGTTGTACTCCTGCAACGGGAACCCTTCCTCTTCATCCCATTGGTGACCGGTGGTTTTTCCATCTTTTAAGTCCGCCATCGTCTCTTCTCCTTTTCTCTATCAGCGGGTCTGAGCCTGATAACTGGAAAAATCCACCAGCGTTCCCAGCATCTGCAAATATGCCACCAAGGCATCCAATTCGGTTAGCCGATCCGCTTGACCATCGAAGTCATCCTTGGGCACCTTGTTGCCGTAACGTTTGGCCAGACCGGAAGCATCACTGCTTGCCGAAGCCTGATCAGCCAAATCCTTTTTGGCGTTGGCAATCTGCTCCGCCGTGTAGGGTACACCCACGATGGAGAGTACCTGCATCCGTTTTTCGATGTCGTCAAAGTTCAGATTGTTTTTACGCAACCAGGGATAACCCGGCATCACCGACTCCGGTACCACCGAACGGGGAGCTTCCATGTGGGCGATATGCCAGTGGTTGGAATATTTGCCCCCAATACGCGCCAAATCCGGCCCGGTCCGCTTGGAACCCCACTGGAAGGGGTGGTCATACATGCTTTCTGCCGCCAACGAATAGTGACCATAACGAGAGGCCTCATCGCGCAGCGGACGAATCATCTGTGAATGGCAGTTATAGCACCCTTCACGGATATAGATATCCCGGCCTTTCAACTCCAGGGGAGTATACGGACGCATACCTTTGACCGGCTCAATCGTACTCTTGATGAAAAAGAGCGGTACAATCTCTACCAAACCACCGATGGCAATGGCCACCAGGGTGAAGATGGTCATCAGGGAGACATTTTTTTCCAGGGCTTCATGTTTGATCATCGTCATTCTCCCGTTCAGGCCGCTGCACGCTGGCTTGCGTTACCATCTTGCCGCACAGTCATAACCAGATTGTAGGCCATGACCAGTGCGCCCAACAAAAAGACCACACCACCGATTGCCCGAATGGCGTAATAGGGGTGCATGGCTGCCACACTTTCTGCAAAAGAGTAGCTCAGGTTGCCGAAAGCATCATATTGCCGCCACATCAAACCCTGCATGATACCGGAAATCCACATAGCAACAATGTAAATGACCACCCCCACCGTTGAGAGCCAGAAGTGAAAGTTGATCAGGCGCGTGGAATAGATGTTTACCCCCCACAACCGTGGCACCATGTGATAAAGAGCAGCAAAGGAGATCATCGACACCCAACCCAGGGTACCGGAATGGACATGTCCGATGGTCCAGTCGGTGTAGTGGGAAAGGGCGTTGACCGTTTTGATCGACATCATCGGCCCTTCAAAGGTGGACATACCATAGAAGGAGAGAGAAACGATACAGAAACGGAGGATGGGATCGGTACGCAGCTTATGCCAGGCACCCGACAAGGTCATGATACCATTGATCATACCACCCCAGGAGGGCAACAGCAGCATGATCGAAAAGGTGGCACCCAGAGTGCTGGCCCAATCCGGCAACGCTGTATAATGCAGATGGTGGGGACCCGCCCAGATGTACAAGAAAGAGAGTGCCCAGAAATGGACCACGGAGAGACGGTATGAGTAGACCGGACGCTCTGCCTGTTTGGGTACAAAATAGTACATCAACCCCAAAAAGGCCGCCGTCAGGAAAAAGCCCACCGCATTGTGACCATACCACCACTGCACCATGGCATCCTGTACCCCGGCAAAAACCGGATAGGAGTCGGTCAGGCTGACCGGAACCGCCAGGTTGTTGACAATGTGCAGCATGGCCACGGCCAGAATGAAGGCCAGATAGAACCAGTTGGCCACATAAATGTGTTCCACCTTGCGCTTGACCAGGGTACCCATAAAGTTGATGAAATAGGCAACCCACACCACCGTGATCAGCAGATCGATCGGCCAAATCGGTTCTGCATACTCCTTACCCTGGGTAATTCCCAACGGATAGGTGATGACCACCAGCACCACGACCAGATTCCATCCCCAAAAGGTCAAGTTGGAGAGAAAGTCGGAAAACAGTCGCACTTTGCAGGTGCGTTGCACCACATAGTAGCTGGTGGCAAACAGCACCGAACCCCCAAAGGCAAAAATCACCGCAGAGGTGTGAAGCGGGCGCAAACGACCGAACGTAATATAGGGGATATTTGCGTTCAAATCGGGAAACGCCAGTTGCAGCGCCAGAATTACGCCAACCAAAAAACCGACGATGGCATAAATTACAGAGACTGCGGAGAACTTTTTGACAATTTCGTAGTCATACGGGTGTTGCTGAATTGGTTGTTGGCCCACGTAGCCCTCCTTCCGTTTTTATCAAGGCAAGTGAGAAAAAATTTTGGCCGATTGGCGTAACATCCACTATCACGATGCGACGCGATTCTGTTAGTATACCAATTCTGACAAAGAAGCAATCAAAAAATATCAAAAAAGGATACTTTGTTTTTCTGTCACGATCTGTCAAAGTTTGCGAGGTAATTGTATGTCTAATGCAACAGATTCTCTCTATGCCGCCTGGAAAAAAATTTATCCCCGCTATCAGTTAGGCTTTTTTCGGCACCTGCGATCGGTATTGTACACAGTTGAACTTGTTATTTTTTTCTTTTTACCTTTTTTGCGATGGGAAAGACCGGGTGGTTTACCGAACCAGGCCGTTCTTTTTGATTTGCCGGCACGCAAATTTTACATATTCGATTTAATGATCTGGCCACAGGATATTTTTCTTTTAGCATTTCTTCTCATTGCCGCCGCATTGGGACTCTTTTTTATTACGGCGTTGGGGGGGAGAGTTTTTTGTGGCTATATGTGTATTCAAACAGTTTGGACCGATTTGTTATTGCATGTGGAGTTATTCTTTGAAGGCAATCGCAAACAAAGGATCAAACTGGATCAGGCACCGTGGTCGGGTAAAAAATGGTTGACCAAAATTGGCAAACATGCCGTCTGGTTGCTGCTTTGTGCAGCCACGGGGGTGGCCTTTGTCAGCTACTTCATGGATGCTCCAACCTTTTGGCAACAATTGTTGGCAGGCACTTTGCCTACTCCGGCTCTGTTTACCATCGCTTTTCTCACCGTCACCACCTATCTGATGGCCGGGTTTGCCCGTGAACAGGTATGTATCTATATGTGTCCCTACGCCCGTTTTCAGGGGGCCATGTTCGACGAAGATACCATGATCGTCGCCTATCATCCAGAAATCGGTGAACCCCGTGAGTCCAATCGCCGCATTCGTACCGCGCAACGCGAGCAGGGTGAAAAAGTGGGTGAGTGTATCGACTGTGAAGCCTGTGTCACGGTTTGTCCCACAGGCATCGATATTCGTAACGGGCAACAATATGAGTGTATCACCTGTGCTGCCTGTATCGATGCCTGCGACAGCGTCCGCGAACGCTTGAACGCCAGCAGGCGCACCTTGATCTGCTACACTTCGCTGCGGGAAATGCGCGGTGGCAAAACGCGCTGGTTGCGAGCCCGCGTCTACTACTATTCCCTCCTGCTGGCCATTTTTCTGGGTGGCATCGCCTATTACCTCAATCACCACGCCAGTGTGGAACTGACCGTGATCGCCCAGCGGCAACCGATGTATATTCTGCAATCCGATGGCGGAATTCAAAACAACTTTACCGTGCGCGTGTTGAATATGACCTCTTCCCGACAAACCTACAGCCTCTCTGTTTCCGGCATTGCTGACGCCACCTTGACGGTCGCGGCGGTAAGCGAAACCAATGCCCAGGGTCATCCTGTATTGACCGTTGATCCGGGATCGGTTACACCTTTTACCGCTTATCTTCGTCAACCGGGTCAGCGTGTCGAACCCGGTTCTGTGCCCATTCACTTCACGTTGACCGCTCAATCGGTTGACGGAGGTACGGCTACCTATCACAGCTCTTTTGCGAGACCCTGATGAACCACAGCAACATCTCTGAACCAGCCCGCCGCTCCTGGCGGCCTGAACCTTGGCTGACTGCTATTATCTTGTTTTTTCTGCTGATATTTGCCGTCAACGCCCTGATGATTCGCCTCAGCCTGCAATCCTGGACCGGCGAAGTCACCGATGAGGCCTATCGCAAAGGGCTGGCCTTCAACCAAACCTTGCAGGCCCAACAAGAGCAGGATGCCCTGGGCTGGCAAATCAGCCTGGAAAACAGCCCACTGATGGCAGGACGGACAACCACGCTGCAAGTAACTGTCAAAAATGATAAAAAACAGCCTCTGACCGGGGCTGTGGTTCACGGCACACTCTACCGGCCAAGCAGCAAAAAAGCGGATATGCCCGTTCAATTTACCGAGGTCTCTTCCGGCCTCTATACCGTGACCGTCACGCCAAATCTGCCAGGCAGCTGGGAACTGCGCTTGACCATCAAGCAGGCCACCGGTCAATTTCGTTATGTACACCGCCTGCAGGTTGCTGCCGCACAAGGAGATCCGTAAGATGAGCTTTGATGAGTGGTATTCCCTGGGCAAACAGTTTGCCCTGGTTCTTTTTTTCCTGCTCTTTGTCGGCATTTTGTTCTGGGCCTATCGCCCCAAAAACAAGGCCCGTTTCGAGCAGGAGGCCCGCGCCATTCTGGATGATCATGACAAGTAGACCCCTGCCAAACCGGGCAACGGTGCCCTGTCGAACGTTGCAACCGTTGCCCCGGCTGTTCCCCTTGCCCGACAACCTGCTGCTCTGATGAACAGCTCCACCTGCTACCACTGCGGTCTGCCACTGTCCGAAGAGACGACCATTCGGCAGGAGGATCGGGCATTCTGCTGCCGGGGTTGTCAACAGGCATGGGCGATGATCCGTTCCATGGGCTTGAGTGGTTATTATCAGCATCGTGACGCCGGGGCCGTCGGCATGCAACCACAAGAGATCGATCAGGCCAGCCTCGCCACGTTCGATGATCCGCTTTATCAGGAAAAATGGGTCCATCCGGTCGAGCATGGCTGCCTGGAGGTCAATCTGATCCTGGATGGCCTCCATTGCGCTGCCTGTGTCTGGCTCAATGAGCAGGTGATACGCCACCTGCCCGGGGTGCAGGAGGTGTGGATCAATTTTGCCACCCACCGCGCCCGGGTGCGCTGGCAACCCCAACAGACTGCCCTTTCTGAAATCATTGCCGCAGTACGTCGCATTGGCTATCAGGCCGAACCCTACGATCCCAGCCAGCAGGAGTGGCAGCGCAATCGCCAGGATCGACGCCTGTTGACCCGCCTGGGGGTCGCCGCCTTTGGGGCGGGTAATGTCATGTTTATCGCCGTCGCCCTCTACGCCGGTTATTTTCAGGGGATCGATGGGGATACCAAACAGTTTTTTCACTGGATTTCTCTGCTGCTGTCCACGCCGGTACTCTTGTACAGCGGCTCTGTTTTTCTGCAGGCTGCCTGGCGCGGTTTGCGGGCCAGACGTTTGACCATGGAGTTACCCATCGCCCTGGGGGCCTGGGTCACCTATCTGTACAGTCTGTATGTCACCCTGCGCGGTTACGGCGAGGTCTATTTTGACTCGGTGACCATGTTTTTGTTTATTCTGCTAGGCGGACGGTTTCTGGAAACCTTGGCCCGCAACAAAACAGCGGCGGCAATGGAACGGTTGCTCAACCTGCAACCCAGGCAGGCCGTGGTCTTGCGCAACGGCGAAGCGGTGACCGTGCTGGTCCGAGAAGTAGAGGTCGGAGAGACCGTGCTGCTCAAACCGGGCGAGCGCGTTCCTGTTGATGGCACCATTCTGAGTGGGCAAACCAGCGTCGATGAGTCGATGCTGACCGGTGAATCGGTACCGGTCAGCCGGGGTATCGGCGACCCTTTGGTCTGTGGCACGCTCAATCTTGATGGGGGGGTGACCATGACCGTGACCCGCATCGGGGAAGAGACTGCCCTGGCACGCATTCTGCGCCTGGTGGAACAGGCGCAGGCGGCACGCCCTCCCATCCAAAGCCTGGCCGACCGGATGGCTGGCCATTTTGTTGGCGTGGTGCTGCTGTTGGCGCTGCTGACTCTTGCCTGGTGGTGGCACGATCCGGCCCAGGCCCTGGAAAATATGGTGGCCGTGCTGATCATCACCTGCCCCTGTGCGCTGGGGCTGGCCGCTCCGGCGGCAATGATCACCGTCATGGGCAGTGCTGCCCGCAGCGGTATCTTGATCAAAAATGGCGAAACCATCGAACGTTTGGCCCGCATCGATCAAATTGTCCTGGACAAAACCGGCGTCATCACCCTGGGCACGCCACGGGTTGCCCGTCTGCTGCCGGCTGCCGGCCATGATGAAGAGAGCCTGCTGACCTTGGCGGCGGCCATCGAACACTATTCCGAACATCCGCTGGGTCGTGCCATTCGCCTGGCCTGTCAGGAACGGGGTTGGCAACCGGTCGCAGGGGTCGAGCAGGTGTGCAATCATCCCGGCGTCGGCCTGCAAGCCCAGCTCAATGGGGAGGTGGTGCGGGTGGGTCGGGCAACCTTTGCCCTGGCCGCAGAGAGTGGTTCACTCCCCGCCTTGCCAGCCGATGTGCAGCAACCGGTAACCTGGAGCGCCTGCAGCCGTGCTGGTCAACTGGTGGGCTGGATCGGTCTGGCCGATCCACCGAAACAGAATGCCCCCCAAGTAATTGCCGCTTTGCAACAGATGCAGTTGCCCGCCATGCTGCTCTCCGGGGATCGTCGCGCCGTGGTGGAACATGTGGGTAATCTGACCGGCATTAAAACGTGTATCAGCGAGGTGCTGCCAGCCGAAAAGGAGGCCGTCATTGCCCGTCTGCAACAGGAGGGTAAAATGACAGCCATGGTCGGTGATGGCGTCAACGATGCCCCCGCCCTGGCCCGGGCCGATGTGGCGATCAGTGTGGCCAACGCCAGCGATCTGGCGGTTGCCTCGGCGGATGTCATCCTGCTCAACCGCGACCTCTCTGCCGTGGTGCAGACCTTTCGCCTGGCGCGGCAAACCCTGCGCATTATCCGGCAAAATTATTGGTTCTCTTTTTTTTACAATGTTTTGGCCATTCCTCTGGCCATGGCGGGGTTGGTGGCACCAATCATTGCCGCCGTCGCCATGCCTCTTTCCAGTCTGGTGGTGGTCGGCAACGCCTTGCGCCTGCGACAACCAGAGGGTATGCCCGCCGTCTCGACCAGCCCATTTGCCAAGGGGGGATGAAATGGAAATACTCTATATGCTGGTTCCCTTAGCCATTCTGCTTGGTTTGACCGGTCTGGTCGCCCTGATCTGGGCCATTCGCCACGGGCAGTTCGAGGACATGGAAGGACCAGCCCATCGTATTCTTTTTGAGGATGATCAATCGTTGGTACCGGTCCAACCCCCTCCTTCTACAGCGGAATCACCCCCTGCTGACCACAACAGCGCCGGACCTCCAGCTTGAAATAGAGATTTCACCTTGGCAACCATTGTCTGGAGAAAGTATTTATACTAATGTTGCCATTGAGGATTGCCGGTGCATCGTCTCAGTGTGGCGTCGCAACAGCGCATGGCGCTGTGCCAACAATCTGAAACAACAAGAAAAATAAAAACATTGGCACTCCCGACATACCTTGTTACAATGCGCGGTTCTTTTGGCATGTCACAAGAAAGCCGGGTGGCCGTTGTCTGGGCGACGGGGCACAACAGGGGGACTCCGGCACCCCGGACCGCTATCCATTCATCAAACGAAGGAGAGATACAACATGGCAGAACTCTTTTCCGCAGACTGGATGAACCGTTTCCAGGAAGAGTGGAACAAAGAGCCCGAGCTGACGGATCCGCTGGGTAAAATCAATTTCAATTCTACGATCGCCTACGGCATCGACGGTGAAAGCGCACCCCGTGGTGTGTTGGTCGTTGAACAGGGCCGGGTTGTCAAAAGCGGTGCCTTCAACGGAGAAACCCTCAACTGGGATCTGCGTGCCAGCCAGGAGAGTTGGGAAAAGTGGATCAGCAAAGGCATCGGCATGATGGGATTGGGCATGGCCTATACCACGCGCAAGCTCAAATTTGAGGTGGGTGATTATGGTGCCATGATTGCCGATCCGCGGATGGCTGGTCCCTTCATCAAGACCTTTGCGGTCATGGGACGGGTGTAACACACTGGACAAAACTGACAGCCTGTTGATAAAGTCGTCGGGCGACTGGCCAGCACCGTCTGTACAGCGGCAGGCCGCACGCGATTTTATTAACAGGCTGCTGTATTCGGTCACACTGTAAGGGGACTGCGTACCATGTTGAAGAAAAGAATATTTTCCCTTGGCATGTCAGCCATCCTGGCCGGCTTCGCCTGCACACCTGCCTTGCTCTCTGCTGCTGGTTATTCGCTCTCTGCACCGGCAGCGGGTGTACTGATGGTCGAATCCAGCAATATCGGGGCTACGACCACCTTGGGTGGCACGGTTGTCCCTTACAAAGAGGTGGCCTTCACCGCACAAATGCCGGGTCGCGTTGTTTATCTGGGCGGTGTTGAGGGAGATTGGTTCAAAAAAGGTGACATTCTGGCCGCACTGGATAACGACGATCTGTTGGCCAAACGTCGTTCAGCCCAGGCCGCTCTGGCCCAGGCAGAGGCCAACTGGCGCAACGCACGGGTACAATATACCCGCCAGGTCTATTCCGGTTCCACCATGGCCTCCGACAACACCGGCATGGCCATGCCACGCATGTTCGACCGCATGTTCACCATGCCGCTCAGCGACATGGTCGGCAACGATAATCCGGAACTGGCCCGCCGGGCACAAATTTATGCCCAGGGCACGGCCATCGACCAGGCACAACATGGTTTGGCGCAGGCCCAGGCCACCATTCAGGAGCTGGATGCCAAACTGCGGGATACCCGCTCGGTGGCCCCCTTCCCTGGCGTCATCCTCACCAAACATGTGGAAAAAGGGGACACGGTACAACCAGGCATGCCGTTACTGACCTTTGCCGATACGCGATCCCTGCAAGTCAAGGTGGATATTCCCGCCCGTCTGGTGCCCGGCATCAAAAAAGATATGATTCTGCCCTGAGAAATGGATGTCGGCGACTCCCGCATTGAAACCCGTGTGGCCCAAATCTATCCGATGGCCGATCCGCAACGGCACACCGTAACTGTCAAGCTGGATCTGCCCAAAGATTCTCCGGCTGGCCCGGGCATGTATGCAGAAATCATGATCCCGGATATTACCACCCCGATCAAAAGCATGCCGGTGATTCAAAAATCGGCAGTTCTCTGGCGTGGCAGTCTGCCGGCAGTGATGGTGGTTGGTGCCAACAAGGAGCCGGAACTGCGCATGATCCGTCTGGGCGGCCTGGTGGATGAAAAAACCGTCAGCGTACTCTCCGGCTTGCAGGTCGGTGAGCAGATTCTGGCCAACCCGGCCCAAAGTACAGCTGCCGCCGGTTGGCGGGAACAGGGTGGACCGGAAGCAAAAGGGGTCACCCGTTAAAAGACGTTGTTTGACCGGTCAATGGCGGCAACGACAGCTCAGGGCAGGCTGGATGACAACAAACGGCACTGTGCCCGTTGATCTGTGGTTACCAACCTGGTACTGGATGGTTGCTGCTAACTCTTCTCTTGATACAGTGATGGTCACACTCTGATGGGTAAATTATTCAGTAAAGCGGATATGCCACCTCCCCCGGAACTGCCTCAAAAAGATGTCACCAGCCATCTTGGGGTGGCCGGCAATATGGCCAAAATGTTTATTCACTCCCCCCTCTCCCCGCTGCTGCTTTTTGCCTGCCTGGGGATGGGTATCCTGGGATTGATTTTTACCCCTCGTCAGGAAGATCCGCAAATTTCCGTGCCCATGGTCGATGTGTTCGTGCATTACCCTGGTGCCTCGTCCGAACAGGTGACCGCCTTGGTAGCCGAACCCCTGGAACGGATCATGAGCGAAATTGCCGGGGTCAAACATGTCTACTCGGCCTCACAACAGGGTCAGGCCATGGTGACCGTCGAATTTGTCGTCGGTCAGGATATGGAGGCCTCACTGGTCAAGTTGTACGACAAGCTTCATTCCAACAAAGACAAAATTCCGCCGGGCGTCTCGGAACCTCTGGTCAAACCCAAGGCTGTTGATGATGTTCCGGTGGTCACTTTGACCTTGTGGTCCAAGGATATCGATGATGCCGCTTTGCGGGTACTCTCCCTGGACCTGCTGCAGCAGATCAATGAAATTCCCAACACCAGCCAGGGTTTTGTCATTGGCGGACGGGCAGAACAGATTCGTGTTGAGGTCTTTCCGGAACGTCTTTCTGGATATGGCATCAGCCTTGATCAAATTGCCCAAACCATCAAAACGGCCAACAGTGAAACCGGATTGGGCAAGGTGGAGGCGGGAGATCAGGGCTTTAACGTCTATACCGGTGCTTTTTTGCGCACGGCCCAGGATGTGGGCCGCCTGATTGTCGGCATCCGTGGCAATGCTCCCATCTATGTGCGCGATGTGGCCAATGTCTTTTCCGGTCCAGAAGAGACCAGCCAGATGGTGACCTATGCCACCGGTCGTTCACGCCCGGAAAATTTGCCAGAAGCGGATGGCATGCCTGCCGTGACCATCGCTGTGGCCAAGAAAAAGGGTTCCAACGGGGTCACCGTGGCCCAGGGGGTATTGGATAAGGTCGAAGAGCTGAAAGGACGGGTGATTCCGAAAAATGTGCAGGTTTCCGTCACCCGCAACTACGGCGAAACCGCCAACGAAAAGGTGAACGAACTGCTCTTCAAACTGCTGGTTGCCACCCTGGCGGTCACTGTGCTGGTATGGTATGCCCTGGGTATCAAACCGGCCATTGTCACCTTGATTGTGATCCCAGTGGTGATCCTGATGACCGTCTTCGCGGCCTGGATCATGGGTTACACCATTGACCGGGTCAGTCTGTTTGCACTGATTTTTTCGATCGGTATTCTGGTCGATGACGCCATTGTGGTGGTGGAAAACATCTACCGCCGCTGGTTGCTGGAAGACAAATGCTGCCCGATCATCTCCATCGATGCCGTGCGCGAAGTGGGCAATCCCACCATTTTGGCCACTTTTACCGTAATTGCCGCCCTTTTGCCCATGGGCTTTGTCAGCGGCATGATGGGGCCCTACATGCGACCGATTCCGGCTTTGGGCTCGGTGGCCATGCTCTTTTCGCTCTTTGCCGCCTTCATTTTTACCCCATGGCTGGCGATGATGATCAAACCAAGCATGCGCTCCTTGCATACCCACTCGGAGGCAGAACATGCCACCTCTGAAAAACTGGAAAAGTTTTATCGCTACACCATCAATCAGTTGCTGGACCATCCCCGCAAGGGTTGGGGCTTCATGGGATTGCTGGTCGGCGGTTTTTTTGCCTCGCTGCTCTTTTTCTATACCACGGCTGTCACGGTCAAAATTCTCCCCTTGGACAACAAGCCGGAATTTAACGTGGTGATCAATCTGAACGAAGGCACAGCCTTGCCGAAAACAGCCAATCTGGCCAATCAGATGACCAACATCATCCGGGACAAAATCCCCGAAGTGATTGCCATGCCTTCCTATGTAGGAACCGCTTCACCCTTCAACTTTAACGGCATGGTGCGCCACTATTATCTGCGGCGCAACTCCTGGGAGGCGGATATTCAGGTCCAATTGATCCACAAAAGCAAACGCAAAAGAACCAGCCATGATATTGCCGTGGAGGTGCGTGAGCTGTTGACACCCATCGCCAACAAAAGCAATGCCCGCATTCAGGTGGTGGAGATGCCGCCAGACGGACCGGTGCTGCAATCGGTGGTCGCAGAAGTGAGCGGTCCGGATGCGGTAACCCGCCGCCGGGTGGCTGCCGATATGCTTGGCATGTTTGCCCGCAGCAAGTCGATTGTTGACATGGACAGTTATATGCAGCATGCCCATGAAATCTGGCGTTTTGAAGTGGATACGGAAAAGGCGGTGCGACGTGGTGTCTCTGTCGATACCATCAACCGCAATCTGGGCATGGCCA
Source organism: Magnetococcales bacterium WMHbinv6 (assembly GCA_002753135.1). Classification (GTDB taxonomy): domain Bacteria; phylum Pseudomonadota; class Magnetococcia; order Magnetococcales; family Magnetaquicoccaceae; genus Magnetaquicoccus. The sequence goes on from PDZV01000002.1 coordinate 132,862, forward strand.
TGGGCGGTGCGCAACTGGGTGATGTCAAGCGGGGTACCGTTTTGGAGCCGACCTATATCGTGATCCAGGTTCCGATGGAGGTGCGCTCAAAAATCTCCTCGTTGGGCGATTTGCCGATCTCCACCCCCAAGGGGGATACGGTGCCGTTGGGCGAGTTGGGGCGTTTTGTCAAAGCGATGAAGGATGACATTGTCTTCCACAAAGATTTGCGCCCGGTGGAGTATGTGACCGGTGAGGTGACGGGCAAGCTGGATGCCCCCATCTACGCCATGCTGGAAGTGGAAGATATGTTGAAAAAATATACCACGCCAGACGGTGTCACCATTGCCGGAGAGTTTATGGGACCACCAAAAACCTACAGCAAATCCGGTTTTGAGTGGACCGGCGAGTGGACCGTTACCTATGAAACGTTCCGCGACATGGGCCTGGCCTTTGGGGTTGCTTTGATTCTGATCTATATGCTGGTGGTATGGGAGTTTGGCAATTTCATGTTGCCAGCCATTATCATGGCACCGATTCCCCTGACCCTGCTGGGTATCGTGCCTGGACACTGGCTGCTGGGGGCCAAATTTACCGCCACATCGATGATCGGCTTCATTGCCCTGGCCGGCATTATCGTGCGCAACTCCATTCTCCTGGTCGATTTTACCCAGCAGGAAATTTTGAAAGGGGTTTCGGTACGGGAGGCGGTGATTCTCTCCTGCAAGGCCAGAACCCGGCCCATTATCATCACTGCATTGGCTTTGGTCGCTGGTTCATCGGTGATTTTGGGTGACTATATTTTCCAGGGGATGGCCATCTCTCTGCTGTTTGGTGCGATGATTTCCACTCTGCTGACCTTGTTGGTCATTCCATTGGGTTGTGTCAGTGCGCAACGGGCTTTTGTGATGCCGAAAGCACCCTACCCCAAATCCATCCAAGTGGAGATAGAGCAGCCCGTTGCGGTCAACAACAGTGCAAAAACAGAGAATGTGCAACCGCCGATGAATACGCCAGCAGTGACCGCCGCCGACTCCCACCAACCAGTCGAGAGCCAGGCACCGCTCAATGAGGCACCTCCTGGCGTCATTGAGCCACCTTATGAACCGGTTGAACAGGCCGAGATGGAGGCAGTTGCGGAGGGAGCGAATGCAAGCAGCAAAAAAGAGGGAGGCAATCGCCGGGGTATTCGCCTGAAATCGTCGCAAAGCGAAACCTCCTCTGGTGGAGAAACTCTCTGAGATGCCAATCTCTCTGCACCGTGCCGAACCGGTTGCACTTCTGACTGCACGGTTAAGGAGCGCAGAGACGAGGCCCGAAGCGCGGCCAGGCCAGCAATGGTGCCGCGATGTCCATACCCAGGCTGGCAGAGGTGCGCTGGCCAGCGGGGCTCTCCTGGCATGGCTTATCTGTGGCTGGCCTTTTTCCGGGCAGAGTGCCGCGCCGGAATGGGGCAACAATTATTATCGCGCCGACCCACCCCGGGGTGAAAGTTTTTCCATTGATCCCGGTCGCCAGCAACCGCAATGGCAGACGGACCGTTTTCACCGACGCCGAGAAGATGCGGGACAGGCGGACCGCCCGGCAGGCCAATACCGTTATGCACCCAACTGGTCAGAGCATGAAGAGAATGAGCAACCGCTGAAAGAGCGGGAACGGTTTGACCATCGCCCTGGGGCAGAGGTCTCCCCTTTGTGGCGCAATGAAGATTTGAACCATCGACAACCGCCACGGCATAACAACGGTTACACCGATCCCGCCTTCTCCAATCGTTATCCCGAACGGCGTGACGAGGTACCGATGGTACCGCCCTATGGTGATTTCAACCGGGAGCGGTCGCGTTGGGAAACCCCTTTCTACCCGCAGGATCGGGAGAGATCATTACGGGAATATTCTGTTGTTCCACCGAGTTTTTTTTCCCCATATGAAGAGGAACGTTTGTCTGCGCCGCCCTTGCGGCGACGTTTTCAACCCAACACCTATGACAGTGGGGAAAATTGGTGGGAAAGTCGATGACACGACTGAGTGGCCTTGTTTTGTCTGTGGCCATGCTGCTGCCTGGCAAGCTGCAGGCCCTGCCTTCGGCCTTGGTGGAATTTTCGGCTGAGGTGACGCGCAGCGTTGCCACCCGTAACGGTACCAGTACGTCAGGAGCCATGTATGTTGGCAAGGAGGGTATTCGTACCGAAAGCCGCCAGGATGATCAACCGATCTGGATGATTTTCAAACCGAAACAAAAGCTGTTCTGGACACTTTTTCCCAAACAACAGGTGTATATGGAACGCAGCGGACTGGCGTTGGATTGGCCTCCGTTGCCCGAAGATGAACACAGCCCCTGCCGCAGCAAAAATTTTCGCTGCCAAAAATTGGGGCAAAAAGTGGTGCAGGAGCGCCACACCTGGCACTGGAACATTCAGGTTTTGACCGACAAAGGGGAGATGCCCTACGCGCAGTTATGGGTAGACCCGCGCCTGAATGTGGCCATTCGGGAGAGCTATGCCGACGGTTTGACCATTGAAATGCACCATATTCGTGAAGCGCCTCAACCAGCTCATCTATTTGAAATACCATCTAATTTTTCTAAAATTGACCTTCCGGCGACCCCGACCGCAGACAAACCCCCTGCCAAATAGTTGCTTTTTTGTACAGTCATGCAAATTTTTCGTTGCAATGGTTTCTCGATCACGCTATATTAGATCTTAATAATATTCTTATGTTTATAATTCCTTTTTATCCTGGCATTATTTAGTACGAGTGACGATACTTGGGGGGTAGGGTTTGCTTTTGTGGTGTTATCTGTCTTACTGCTTCCCGGTTGCGCTATGAACAGTTCAATGCAAAATTTGCGTTTAGGAAATCGCACGATTGTTTCCGTGTTGGCCATATGGTTGGGTTTAACGGCTCAGACGGCCTGTGCTGCTGCAATGGAGGCACCGTCTGACAAGGAACTCAGTACCATGGGACAGGGGTTCGGCAAATTTGTCGGTTCATTCATGCGGCAAATGCAATCCGACGAAGAGAAAAAGGGGGTGCCTGCGGGTGGAGAAGAGCGGCGCTTGATTGAGCGACCCGCCAGCAAGGCCCCTGAGTGGCCGAGCGCTCGAGAACGGGATGAGGATGCTGGCAGCCACGGTGCAAGGCAGAGGCAACAGGCACGGCAAAATCACCACCCCCTCTATGATCCGTGGGGAGCCAGTTGGTGGAACGATCCGGCTTTTGGCTATGATCCCTGGGGACGTGGCAACAGCTGGGTCGATCATGATTGGCAGCGTCGCCGTTGGCAGTATGGTTGGAACTATGGGCAAACCCCATCGTATGCCGCGCCTTACGGTAGCACGGGACACCCCTATGGCAATGGGGCCCCCTATCCGGGAGAGTATGAAGCGCTATCCCCCGGTGATGAAGGAGGACGGTGGCCGGGCAGTGGTTATGGCCAGCTTCCTTATGGCCAGGAACGGGGATGGTATGCTCCATATGATAACCATCGCAATGCCTTCAACAATGAATGGTTGCGACCACGCGATGAACGGCAACAGCCAGCGGCGGATGAGTTTCTGCCCGGCTCCCGGTCAGGGGAGAGTTGGCCAGCCAATAACCGGGCACGTGAGCAACGCTGGTACCGGGAGTGATGGTTGGCATATCAAGGCTTATTGGTAAAAAGGAGGCAACGACATGCAACAAAAGCTGCGCATTGCCCTGCTGTCAATTTTTCTGATGGTGGCCGGAATGGGGGTCGCCACGACCTCGTACGCATGGGGTGGTTGGCCAGGGTCGCCGTGGGGAGGCGCTCCCGGAGGATGGTGGCCTGGTAACGGTTGGAATAACAACGCAAACAATAACTGGAATAACGGCTGGGCGAACAACTCGCTGTGGAACGGTTTGCTGAACGGACGTGGCAAGGTCAACTTCTATGTGGAAGCCGATGTCGACGGCATGATGGATTCACTTTGGGACAACGCTTGGAACAACCGTTGGAACAATGGTTGGAATAACGGATGGAGAAATGGATGGCATCCTGGCCGCTATCCTGGTTGGGGCGGCCCTGGTTGGGGCGGCCCTGGTCGGGGCCCTGGCTGGGGATGGTAGTCACCGCCTGATTGATCGCAAGGGTGACAGGTAAGCAGTTTTTTGCAGCTCACTTTGATGGAGTACATAGAATGAAAAAAGGTTTGAGTGCTTTGGCAGTGGCCGCCCTGTTGGGAAGTGCCGCGTTTTTTACCGCTGAAACAGCTTCTGCTTGGGGTCCCGGTTGGGGCGGTCCGGGTTGGAATAACGGTTGGGGCAACAACAATTGGGGCAACAACTGGGGCAATAATGGTTATGGCAACGGCAATGGCCGCGCTCGTGGCAATTTTGGTTTCAACATGAGTGGTGATGCCGATGGCGGTGGTTGGGGTAACAATAACTGGAACAACAGCAATAACTGGAACAATGGCTGGAACAATGGCTGGCATCCGGGTTATGGCTATGGTCCGGGTTGGGGTGGTCCCCATGGTGGTCCTTGGGGCGCTCCTGGTTATGGTCCGGCCTGGGGTGGTCCGAACGCACCTGTCGCTCCCCAAGCAGCTCCGCAAGCCGAAGCCAAATAATCCGGCTGTTTTTGATCGCGATGAGTCGGTTTGAAAAGCGTTTGTGCAAGCGCGCGACAACCGGACAGGTTTCGAGCGGCGCACAGCAGAAAGCGGTGCCAATGAAACGGCAGGCAGGCACCACAAACCGTACCGCAGCGCAAAATCAGAGCCTGCAGGCGATTTGAGTATGGATGAAAAAGGGGATGTGATGCACGCATCCCCTTTTTTATTTTTTGCCTTCGGTGTAGATGGACGGTTTTCAAACACCTGGAAAACCCTGTAATCTTATGCAGCCGCTCGACTGGACTGCGGATGGCATGCCAGCGGCTGCGGGAGAACCACTTTGTTGCCACCGGGTCAATTTGGATGTAACCAGCCATGATTACTGTGATTGGCAATCTCAAGGGCGGATGTGGAAAAAGCACCATCACCTTCAACCTGGCCATTTGGTTGGCCGGGGCCGGGGAAAATGTGGTCGCTTTTGATCTGGATCCGCAGGCCACATTAAGCGATGTGGCCGATGTTCGTCAGGAAGAAGGGGTACTGCCCGCCATCACCGTCTATCGTCCAGAGAGTAACCCGACCAAAATTATGCGGGAACATCAGGGCGAAGTGTTGGTGGATGTGGGTGCCTCCAACTTGTGGGCCATGCGGCAGGCGATTGCCATGGCGCAACGTATTTTGGTTCCGGTGCCTCCCAGTCAAGCGGATGTCTGGTCTACGGCCCGTTTTCGCGATATTATTAACGAAACCGTAATCAACCGCAAAGAACCGCCGGAAATTTTGCTGTTCATCAACCGGGCCGACACCCACCCAGGGATCAGGGAATCCCGTGAAACGGAAAGTGCTTTGGCCTCGTTGGCCGGGGTGACGTTGTTGGAAAACCGCATCAGTCAACGCACAGCCTACCGTCGTTCCTTCAGCGAAGGTCGTGCCGTCTTTGAACTGAGCGGAAGCAATAAAGCGGCAGAAGAGTTTTTGCAACTGGCAGCCCGTCTTTATCCAGAGCTGCCGCCCTTCAAAAAGAAAAGCAACAAGGCACAGCATTAAACAAGGAGTCCCCTTCCGATGACGGATGTGAATAGCCCAAACGATTCTTCTTCCCCGCAGCAGCCTTGTGCCGATGAGGGAGGGAACAGTGAGCGGAGTGCGGGACATACCCGTTCTCATAAGCATTATCCGGTGATTCCGGCGGGTAAGTTTGCCGAATGTGGTGACTGTTCCGGAATGGTATTGGCGGAATTTGCCAAAAGTTTCGACAAGAGCGCACGTCGCTGGGAACTGATTGTCTATCCTTCCCTGTTTGCCTTCATCATTTTGGCCATGTACGGCTTTTTTCTGATCTATAGCCTGACGCAGGATATTCGCACCATGGCCTCATCGATTGACCCGAAAATGGGCATCAACATGGGCAGTCTCTCCACCAACGTCGGGCTGTTGGCCACCAATATTGAACTGATGTCGACCCATCTGGAGTATATCAGTGACAACATGGAGACCATGTCGGTGGATCTGCAGAGTGTTTCGACCAATATGGAGCAGATGACCGATACCATCCAGGGGATGGGCAACAGTGTCAGTCAGATGGAACGGTCCACCGCGGATATGAACCGCAACATGGCCGCCATGACCAAAACGGTGGATAACATGTCCAGCAAATTGAATTTGCTGGTACCCATGGCCAAAGACATGAACGGTTTGGCCCAAGCCATTCATGCCATCACCGGTGCCGTCCATGTCATGAGCTATGACATGAACAGCGCCACCCGACCCATGAGCTTTATGAACCGATTTATGCCGTGGTAATACAGACAATCGGTGTCATCCCTTTTTTTGCAGCTATCGTGTAAGGAATCCGTATCGTGTCCACCTCTACCTGGCATCCTTTGTCCTGGCGACAATTCAAGGCACTTCAACAACCCGAGTGGCCGGACAGGCCGTTGCTCGATGAGGTCTATGACAATCTCAGCCGTTATCCTCCCCTGGTGTTTGCCGGTGAGGTGCGCGATCTGAAAAGCCATTTGGGCGATGTGGCACAAGGGAAAGCCTTTTTGTTGCAAGGGGGAGATTGCGCCGAGTCATTCAGTGATTTTACCGCCAATGCCATTCGCGACAAACTCAAAGTATTGTTGCAAATGGCGGTGATTCTGACCCATGGCCTGGGCAAGCCGGTGATCAAGGTGGGACGCATTGCTGGTCAGTTTGCCAAACCCCGTTCCAGTCCGGTGGAAGTACAAAACGGGGTCACGTTACCCAGTTTTCGCGGTGAATCGGTCAACGATCCCTCGTTCACCGAAGATGCCCGCATTCCCGATCCGCGCCGTTTGGAACGGGCCTATTTTCAATCGGCCAGCACAATCAATCTGCTGCGCGCTTTTACCTGTGGCGGTTTTGCCGACTTGCGGCAACTGCATAACTGGAACCAGGATTTTGTTGCGCAAAGTCCGCAGGGCCAACGCTATGCTCTGTTGGCCGATCAACTGAGCGATGCCCTGCGTTTCATGAAGGCGATTGGCATCAACGGTCATCAACATGGCTCCGTACTGCGCGAGGTGGAATATTTCACCAGCCATGAGGCGTTGATTCTGGAATATGAGAGTGCCTTGACCCGTTGTGACTCGTTGACCGGTGATTATTATGACTGCTCGGCACACATGTTGTGGATTGGCGAACGGACCCGGCAACCGGATGGGGCCCATGTGGAATTTTTACGGGGTGTAAAAAACCCTGTCGGTGTCAAAATTGGACCCACGGTGACAGCGGATGAGGTGTTGGGCCTGTGTGATCGACTGAATCCCCACAATGAACCGGGTCGTCTGACCTTGATCACCCGTTCCGGGCACGGCCGCATCGAACAATCGTTGCCGCCACTGTTGCGGGCCATGGCTCCAGAAGGAAGAGCCATTGCCTGGGTGTGCGACCCGATGCATGGCAACACCTATGAAGCACCGGGTCGGATCAAAACCCGCTCCATGGAACACATTCTGTCTGAGTTGAAAAGTTTCTTCACCATTCATCAGGCAGAGGGGACCATACCGGGTGGCGTCCACTTTGAACTGACCGGCGACAATGTCACTGAATGTATCGGCGGCTCCCATGAAATTCGCGAGGAACACCTAAGCGAACGTTATGAAACCACCTGTGACCCACGGCTCAATGTGGCACAAAGCCTGGACGTCGCTTTCCTTGTGGCCGAACTTCTTCGCGGAGCGGTTTAAGCAGACGCTGCCGTCCGATCAGCACAGGAAGCCGTTTGCCCCCTTGTGGAAAAAGGGCAGGAAAATAGAGGCTGGGATAGATCATCCGATGGCACTCCTTTCGACATGGCGATCCGCACCGTTGGCACCAGGCAGGGCGGGATAGACATGGCCCGGTTTTTGGCTGCTCCAACGGTTGCGCACATGCCAAACCGGGCTGGGTACCTGTCGGGAAACCGCCTGGCTGGCAAGACGATCCAGCAAACCGTTGCCATGGCGACGTGACGAAGAGAGTTGCCAATCTTCCATAGTCGAAATCCTCTCGTAGACGGACAGGGTGAAAGCTAAAGAGTCGGGTCAGCCTTGGTACTGCCTTGTGCGGGGCTGGCTTGCGTTGGTAAGCATCGTTAATGCAAGGCTCCTGCCACCTTATACTCTTATACATCTTCATAAATTCATTGAATATTTGCACAACGACTCGTGTAAAAGTCAAAATAATGACAAGCAAGACGCCACAAGTGACGAATCGCCGACACCTACCCCTATGCAATTTTATATAAAATTATTGGCCTGATTTATGCTTATTGGTTGATGCCTGTTGCGGCCATACGGATCGACTGGTCTCCATGCGCCGCGCCATCGACCCCTGCTTGTGAGGATCATCATGCCAATTGAACCGTATCGGGGCATTTTGCCGACCATCGATCCGACTGCCTATGTTCACCCTTCGGCAATCATCATCGGGGATGTGCATATCGGAGCCTACAGTTCCATCTGGCCGGGGGTGGTCATTCGCGGCGATGTCAATTTTGTTCGTATCGGTGCCCGCAGCAACATTCAGGATGGTTCCATATTGCACGTCACCCGACCCACTGAAGAGAATCCCAACGGTATCCCGTTATTGATTGAAGATGAGGTAACCATCGGCCATCAAGTCTCTCTGCATGCCTGTCATCTGCGTTCGCGCAGCATGGTCGGCATCGGTGCCATCGTGCTGGATGGGGTGGTGGTCGAAGAAGAGGCCATGGTCGGGGCAGGCAGTCTGGTCGCCCCTGGCAAACGGGTTGCCAGCGGTGAACTGTGGCTCGGTTCACCGGCCAAGCCGGTGCGTCTGCTCGATGAACGGGCGCGCCAGGCCATTGCGGCCACCACGGAAAATTATGTTCGTCTGGCCACAGAATTTCGCCAGGCATTGCAGACTTCGGGCTGAAATGGTGGCAAAGATGCAGACAGAATCATGCAACGAACCCAGTCAATTGGGACGCTACCATGTCATCCGCCTGTTGGATCAGGGAGCAACCGGTCCGGTCTATGAAGGAATAGATGGCCAGCAACAAAACCGGGTGGCGATCAAAACCATCCATCCGGCCCTGTTGACGGCTGCTGATCGGCAACGCCTGCTGGATCGTCTGCGCGACGAAGCCCGTCTGTTTGGCTCTTTTACCCATCACAACATTGCCCGCTTTCGGGAATATAACGAAGATGGCGACGTGCCGTTTATCGCCATGGAACTGTTGCAAGGTCACAATTTACGGGAGGTGATCGAACAGCAACAACGCCTGGCGGTTGCACGTGTGGTTGCCATCATCGGGCAAATTCTCGACGCTGCCGCCTATCTGCACGCACAGGGCATCATCCATCTGGACTTGAAACCCGCCAATATTGTCTTGTTGGAACAGGATCGGATCAAAATTACCGATTTTGGCATCGCCCGCTTCAGCCATCTGCCTGGCGCTGAGCAAACACCGATTGCCGGTACACCGGCCTACATGTCACCGGAACAGTTGATGGGGCATCCGCTGGATGCGCGCAGCGACCTTTTTTCCATCGCTGTCATTTTGTATGAGCTGCTGACCGGTGTACGTCCCTTTCCCGGCAAGCAGGTTGTCAATATTGTGCAACGGGTTTTGAACCTCACGCCGGAGCCGGTATCACAGCTCAACCCGCAACTGGCACCGGCGTGGGACAGTCTGCTTTATAAAGCTTTGGCCAAGCAGCCTGCAGAGCGGTTTGCGGATGCAGAAAGCATGCAGCTGGCCATCCAACAAACCGCTCAAACACTTTGCCTCAATTGAGAGCGTGCGGCGGCGTAGCGGGTTTGTTCGCTTCTCGCCTGTCCCACTGATATGTCTGTCGCTCGTGACGATTTATTCACAAGCCCACTACTCTCGATGTGCCCCACTGCCCGGCATTTCATCGAACACCTGCTGTACCAGTGCCTGAATCGCCCGTCCGACTGCCTCGGGGATCGGCAATGGGTCCTGCGCACGCAACAACTGTAAAGCCCGGCGGTAAAAGTCCATTCCTGCCAGATCGACGGAATCCGTTCCGTTCACAGATCGGGCTGCTTGTACCGCATTGGCCGGGGATCCGGCATTACTCCCACGCGCCGCCATGAACCAACCACCTTGTTGTATGGAACTGCTCTGTCCCACGACATTGGTGCCCATCGTGCCACCTCTTTCGGTTCTGGTGCGTTTATCCTTCCTTATACTTGTTGATCGGCAAATTTTCCCCCGACTCAAGCAAAAAATGCTGCGCAGATTTGGCTACGCCAAAGCTGCTTCGGTGAAAGCGCACCAGAAACGAGGCACCGCCTCTGCACTCCGGCAGGGAGGATGATCCGCCCTGCACCCACCAGAACTTTGGCTGCAGTTCATTGCAAATGCAGCGATCCAGAGGAGCTGAATCGTTGCAAGCAAACAAGTGATGTCAGTGCGCTTTTCCATACAGCAGCGCCGGATCGGTCTCCACCGGCGCAATCTCCTGCCAGCCCCCCTCTTGTGCTTCCAGATAGAAGCAGTTGCGGCGACCGGTATGGCAGGCGACGCCGATTTGATCGACCAGCAAAAGCAGCGTATCCCGGTCGCAGTCGGTGCGCACGGCGTGAATTTTTTGGATCTGACCGGAACTCTCCCCCTTCTGCCAGAAGGCCTGACGGCTGCGTGACCAATAGCAGGCCACGCCGCTCTGCAGGGTGCGCTGCAGGGAGTCGCGGTTCATCCAGGCCATCATCAGCACTTCACCGCTGTCATATTGTTGGGCGATGGCCGGGATCAGGCCGTCGGCGTTAAATTTCAGGTTGTCCAGGTCAGGCAGATTTTCCATGATGACTCAATCAATGATTATAAACGGACGTTGATACCCCGGCTGCGCAGATAGGCTTTGGCCTCCGGGATCGAATGTTGGCGGAAATGGAAGATGGAGGCGGCCAGCACCGCATCGGCACCCCCCTGATGCAGACCGTCGGCCAGATCCTGCAGGGTGCCGACGCCACCGGAGGCGATGACCGGAATGGTCAGCGCATCGGCAATGGCGCGGGTCAGTGGCAGGTCGTACCCCTGTTTGGTGCCGTCCCGGTCCATGGAGGTGAGCAAAATTTCTCCGGCACCGTAGGCCTGCATCCGTTGTGCCCACTGCACGGCATCAAGGCCGGTCGGCTTGCGTCCGCCGTGGGTATAAATTTCCCAACGGAGCGGCAAGCCTTCGCTGTTGCGCTCGACACATTTGGCATCAATGGCCACCACGATGCACTGGGAACCAAATTGACTGGAGGCCTCCTGGACAAACTCCGGGCGAAACACCGCCGCCGTGTTGATGCCAACCTTGTCGGCCCCGGCATTGAGCAAACGGCGAATATCGGCGTTGCTGCGGATGCCGCCACCGACGGTCAGCGGAATGAAAACCTGTTCCGCCGTGCGGCTGACCACATCGAGAATGGTGTCACGATTTTCGTGCGAGGCGGTAATATCGAGAAAGGTCAACTCATCGGCCCCCTCTTCGTCGTAGCGACGCGCCGCCTCCACCGGATCTCCGGCATCGACCAACCCCTCGAATTGCACGCCCTTGACCACCCGCCCGGCCCGCACGTCCAGACAGGGGATGATTCGTTTCGCCATCATGATGGTTTGACCTGAACAGTTAAGATAGAGAAAAGTGGCCACCATTTAACCACTGCCCTGGCCAATACGCAACCGGAGAAGCCGGAAAAAAAACTGTTGCATAAAGATAATGTTTGTAGTAAAAATTTTCTTTATCAAAACATCCTTCTCTGCAACTGACTTGCGGCGAGCTTGCTTACCCCGATAAAGGATCGTCTTAAGAGTGAGAATCCTCTCTTGACAGACTGAGAAGAGCAAGGCACTATATCAGCCTTTACTAATTTACTAATGCTGAAAATCTGGAAACATTTGCCCGTGAAGATTGTCCTGGCGACGCGCAACAAGAAAAAAACGGAAGAAATCCGGCGCATTCTGGCCGATACGGGCATGGAATTATTCAATTTGACAGCCTTTCCGGCCTGCCCGGAAGTGCTGGAGGATGGGCAGACCTTTACCGAGAATGCCGACAAAAAGGCGCTGGAGGTTGCCCGTTATACCCAATTGCCAGCTTTGGCCGATGATTCGGGGCTGGTGGTCGATTGTCTGGGGGGAGCGCCTGGAGTTTGGTCAGCCCGCTATGCGGGACCAGGGGCAGATGATGCGGCCAATTTGAATAAACTTTTGCAAGCCGTGCGCAACGTTCCTCTCGCAGAACGGTCGGCCCGTTTCGAGTGTGTTATTTCCATGGCCTGTCCCGATGGTCGGCTGCGTCGTTTTCACGGCAGTGTCTCCGGGCGGATTATCGATGAACCTCGTGGCGGCAACGGGTTTGGCTACGATCCGGCTTTTGTTCCGGATGGTCTGCAACAAACCTTTGCGGAAATGGCGGGCGAACAGAAGGATTCCATCAGCCATCGGGGGCGGGCGCTGGCGGCATTGGCCGAGGCGCTGCAGACTGCCGGGGAAAAAAATCTGTCGTGTGAGTGATCGTGTTGGTTGGTAATCCCTTTTGTTTGCAGAGGAGAGAGGCATGTCGAGACTGGTCCCCCCCCATGGTGGAGGCGCATTGAAACCCTTACTGCTTGAGGGCGCAGCCCTGACGGCAGGAATCGAAAAAGCCAAAACATTGCCGCAGGTGCGGATGACCTCGCGGGAGTCGTGTGATTTGATCATGTTGGGTATTGGTGCCTTCACGCCCCTGGATGGTTTTATGGGTTCTGCGGACTGGCGCAGTGTCTGTGAAAAGACCCATATGGCCAACGGCGTCTTCTGGCCGATTCCGATTACCCTCTCGGTTGGCAGTGAGCAGGCGGACAGCCTCTCCATCGGGCAGGAAATTGCCCTGATTGACGACGAAAGCAGCGAAATTCGCGGTCTGATGACCGTGCAGGAAAAATATACCATCGACAAAGGGTTGGAGTGCCGTTCCGTCTTTCAGACCGAAGATCCGGAACATCCCGGTGTACAAAAGGTGATGGAGCAGTTGCCAGTCAATATTGCTGGACCGGTGCAGGTGTTATCGGAAGGGGAGTTTCCGGAACTCTACAAAGGGATCTATATGCGCCCTGCCGAAACCCGCGCCCTCTTTGAAGAGAAAAAATGGCACCAGGTTGCCGCCTTCCAAACCCGCAACCCGATGCACCGTTCCCACGAATTTTTGGCCAAGATTGCCGTGGAAACCCTGGATGGGGTGTTGGTCCACCAAATTCTCGGCAAGCTGAAAGCGGGCGATATTCCGGCGGAAGTGCGGGCCGAAGCGATCGATGTGCTGATTGACAAATATTTCGTCAAAGATACCGTGGTGCAGGCCGGTTATCCGATGGAGATGCGCTATGCCGGCCCGAAAGAGGCCCTGCTGCATGCGGTCTTCCGGCAAAATTATGGTTGCTCCCACCTGATTGTGGGTCGTGACCATGCCGGTGTTGGCGACTATTATGGTCCGTTCGATGCCCAGTATATCTTTGACCAGGTTTCCGAAGAGGATCTGCGTACCCGTCCTCTGAAAATTGACTGGACCTTCTATTGCTACAAATGCCAGGGCATGGCTTCAATGAAAACCTGCCCGCATGGCAAAGATGATCGTCTGTTGTTGTCGGGGACCAAACTGCGTAAAATGCTTTCGGAAGGTGAGCAACCGCCTGCCGAATTCAGTCGGCCAGAAGTTGTGGCCATTTTGCAGAAATATTATGCCAGCCTGACTGCCTCCGAAAAGGTGGAGGTGAAGTTGCACAAGGCGGCAACAGGTTAAACTTGCGGTGCCACCCGCCGCTCTTCATAAGGCGGCGGGTTTTAGAAAGATCAATCAACAACTCTTTTTTGGGAGAGGCCCACCGATGCCAAGCTGTGTAATCGCCGCCAAATGTGATGGCTGCAAAGGGCAGGATAAAACTGCCTGCATGTATATTTGCCCCAACAACCTGATGAAGCTCGACAGAGAGCGGATGAAGGCTTTCAACCAGGAACCGGAGCAGTGCTGGGAGTGCTATTCCTGCGTCAAAATTTGCCCGCAGCAGGCCATTGAAGTCCGCGCCTATGCCGATATTGTGCCCATGGGTGGTGCGGTTATCCCGATGCGTGCTTCCGATTCGATCATGTGGACGATCAAATTCCGCAACGGCAACGTCAAACGGTTCAAATTTCCGATCCGCACCACGGCAGAGGGTTCGATCGATCCCTATGCCGGCAAACCGGCTGCCGATATGTCCAAGCTGGATCAGCCCGGGTTTTTCAATACCGACGGCGCTATGCCCGTCATTGCCAATTAACCCGCGCCTGATCATAGCGTAGACATTTTGGGGAGTGAAGACACATGGGAAGTTTTGGAAATCCTGACATTGTTGAAGTTGAAACCGATGTCCTGATCATCGGTGGTGGTATGGCGGCCTGCGGTTGCGCCTACGAAATCATGCGCTGGGCCCCCCCTGGCATGCGTATCCGTTTGGTGGACAAAGCCGCCATGGAGCGTTCCGGTGCCGTGGCCATGGGTTTGTCGGCCATCAACACCTATCTCGGCAACCAAGATCCTGCCGACTATGTGCGCATGGTCAGCAACGACCTGATGGGTATCGTGCGCGACGACCTGATCTATGATGTGGGCCGTCATGTGGACAACTCGGTGCAGTTGTTTGAAGAGTGGGGTCTGCCGATCTGGAAACAGCCCGGCGACGAAGAAAAGAGCCTGAAAGAGGGTGGTCAGCCGGTCCGCTCCGGTAAATGGCAGATCATGATCAACGGCGAAAGCTACAAATGCATCGTTGCCGAAGCGGCCAAAAAAGCCCTCGGCATGGAGAACATTCAAGAGCGCATCTTCATCGTCAAACTGCTGTTGGATACCAATGTCGACAACCGCATCGCCGGTGCCGTCGGTTTCTCCAACCGCGAAGACAAAATCTATATCTACAAAGCCAATGCCATCCTGCTGGTGGCCGGTGGTGCGGTGAACGTTTTCCGTCCCCGCTCCGTGGCCGAGGGTATGGGTCGTACCTGGTATCCGGTCTGGAATGCCGGTTCCACCTACGCCATGGCAGCACAGGTCGGTGCCGAGCTGACCATGATGGAAAACCGTTTCGTGCCGGCCCGCTTCAAAGATGGGTACGGTCCGGTGGGTGCCTGGTTCCTGCTCTTCAAAGCCCGCGCCACCAACTGCCGTGGTGAAGAGTACATGATCACCAACAAAAAAATGTTGGAAGATTATCCGCCCTACGGTTTGGCAAAAGTGCCGGCAACCTGCCTGCGTAACCACTTGATGATGAAAGAGCAGCGCGAAGGTCGTGGCCCGATCTACATGCGTACCGATACCGCGCTGCAAGCCTTGGCCGCCTCCTATGTCGAAGAGTTTGGCGAAAAAGAGGCCAAAAAGAAAATCAAACATCTGGAAGCCGAAGCCTGGGAAGATTTTCTCGATATGTGCATCGGTCAGGCCGGTGTGTGGGCTGGTGAAAACATCGAGCCGGAAAATGTGCCTTCCGAATTGATGCCGACCGAACCCTACTTCCTCGGTTCGCACTCCGGTTGCTGCGGTATCTGGGTCAGCGGTCCGGCGGATATTGCTCCGGCAGAGTGGAGCTGGGGCTACAACCGGATGACCACCGTGCAAGGTCTGTTCACCGCTGGTGACGGCGTGGGCGCATCCGGCCACAAATTCTCCTCCGGTTCCCATGCCGAAGGTCGTATCGCCGCCAAAGCGATGGTCAAATTCTGCCTGGACAACAAAGATTACAAACCCAGCCTGCCTGGTTCCGCCAGCGAGTTGGCAGAAGAGATCTATGCCCCGGTGCGTACCTTCATGGAGTTCAAGGATTACACCACCGCTGTGGATGTAAACCCCAACTACATCACCCCGAAAATGTTGCAAGCCCGTCTGCAGAAAATCATGGACGAGTATGTGGCCGGTGTGGGTACCTGGTATGTGACCAACACCACCATGATGGAAATTGCCGTCAAAAAGCTGCATGAGCTGAAACTGGACTCCAAAAAGATGGTTGCCCGTGACCTGCACGAATTGATGCGGGCTTGGGAAAACTATCACCGCATCTATGCCGGTGAGGCCCATCTGCGTCACATGTTGTTCCGCAAAGAGACCCGTTATCCCGGTTTCTACTACAACATGGATTACAACTTTGTCGATGAAGAGAACTGGAAGTGCTTCGTCAACAGCCGGATCGATCCCAAGACCGGTGAGTGGACCACTTTCAAACGTGATCATAAAGATCTGGTCACCAAGTAATCGGTTGGACAATGTCGGTGGGGGAGGCGCTTGTCGCCTCCCCTTTTTTTTTCAGCAGTGGCAACAGGCAGATGGATGGGGGCAATCATGGCCGGAGATCAGACACAGGAAGAACGGGATCGGGTAATCGGTTGGGATCCGGAGTTGCGCAACATGCCACGCGAAGTGCGCAACGTCATTGCACCGACGCCACTGCAGGGCAAGGATCGCATGCAGTTTCGTTGTCATCCGGGTATCGCCTGCTTCAACGAATGCTGCCGCAACATTGAAATTTTATTGACCCCTTATGACCTGTTACGCCTGCGTCGGCGGCTGCAGTTGTCGGCAGAGGAGTTTTTGTACCAATATGCCACCCTGTACACCATGAACAAGGGGCAGTTGCCCATCGCCATGTTGCGCATGGATGAGCAGACGGGCAGTTGTCCCTTTGTCAGCGAACAGGGTTGTTCGGTCTACAGTGACCGTCCGGTCACCTGTCGTTACTATCCGCTGGGCCTGGCCTTGTTGCATCGCCAAAAGGCGACAGAAGATGAAGCCTTCTATTTTCTGATCAAAGAGGATTTTTGCCTGGGCCATCGGGAAGAGAAGCAGTGGCAGGTGGACGAATGGCGGCAGGATCAGGGTTCCGACGGTTACGATGAACATAACCGCAACTGGATGGAGTTTATCATCAAGCGCCGTTCCGCAGGGGATGGTGTCAGCACCTCGCTGCCGGTATCAGAATTTTTCTACATGGCCAGCACCAACCCGGACAAATTTCGCCAATTTGTCTTTCAATCCAGTTTTTTGCAGCGCTACCACGTCGATGAAGCGCAAGCCGAACGGATTCGCCACGATGATGAAGCCCTGATCGATTTTGCCCTCTCCTGGCTGAAAAGTGTGCTGTTCGGCGATCAGGATGTGGCCGTCAAGCCGGAAGCACTGGCTGCCTATCGCGCCGAAAAACAGGCGAAAGCGGCAGCCAAGCGCGCCCAACAACCGGCAGCAGAGGCAGCAGAAGGGGAATAGACCGGTTTTTGTAACTATTCAGCTCCCCTGAATCGCTGCATTTGCAATGAACTAAAGCCAAAGTTCTGCTGGTGCAGGGAGGATCATCCTCCCTGCCGGAGTGCAGAGGCTCCGCAGGGGCACGCTTTGGGAGGGCGGAGCCCGACTTTTAACCTTGCAGGTTTTTGGATGCTCTCGGACGAAACCCATTGGGAAAAAATGTTCGTGTTGGCGCATAAAATCACGCCAACACGAACATCTTGCGTCGACAGGCGCGCTGCGCAGATTTGCTGCGCAAATCTGCTTACTGTGAAAAGCGCGCCAAAGGCAAAAGATTAAAGGCAAATTCCCAGGGTTCCACCCTGAACCGGCCAGGGAGCCAGCCTCCTTGGACCCGCAAGTGTTTTGGGTGCTGAATAGTTACCGGTTTTTTAACCACTCTTCTCCCCGGCAAACCATTTTTGGGCTGTTTGCGTGACGCCGTTTTTAATCTCCTGTTGCAACGCTTTGGCAATTCGGGTCAGACTGGGTTGTTCCTCATCCAGGAAGGGCAAGGGGCGGCAAATGTGCATGGTTTGCAGACCGATGCGAGCGAGAAAGAGACCATTGGCCACCCCTTGACCGGCACGGGCCGCCAGTACGGCGGTGATCGAGTCGCCGACGCTGCTGGCAATTCCCTCTGCCGCCAGGTCTGCTGCCCCGGCTCCGAGCAACAGATGCAGGTGGCGGCGCAGGAGCAGAAAGGCACCGAAACGGCCCAGCGGTATCCCATAGAGCGCGGCGACCTCTTGCACCATGCTGACGCTGCGCCAGAGAAAAAACAGAGCATCCAACCAGAGAATAGGCGTTGTGGCACTGACCAGGGTGGTGGTGGTGGCATGACGCCGTACCACGGTATAAGCCTGATGATCGATCTGGGTCAGAATGAGGGAGGAGAAGAGGGCCACCTGTTCGGCATCTTCCATCTCGTCGTCCACCTCCTGCTGAAACCGCAGCGAAGCTGCCTGCAGATCTGGCCGTTTGCGATAAAAATGGAGAATCCGGCGCAACAGCTTGTAGGCATGGCCATAGCTTTCCTGATCCAACAGACGATCACCCTGTTGCCGCCAGGCAACCAAACGGGCCAGGCGTCGCCAGTGCCGCCACTCCTGTACGGCCAGCGTCAATACGGTGCCGGTGACGGCAACCAACAAGACGGAAAAAATAAAGCCGACAACCGGCTGCCACTGCCAAAGTTGGCTGACAAACTGTGTACAGCTCCATGTCAGCATGCTGACGAACAAGAAAGTCAGCAACCCGATCAGGCCACTGGAGCTGTGCTGCCGGGCCAACGGTGCGGCAGCCATCGGCTCTTCTTCCGGCAATGCCGACTGGCGGCTGGTCGCAGCGGGTGAGGCATCGTTGAAAATATCCGGTTCCACACGCTCAGAGGCTTGTTTTTCCGTGCGCTGCACAGATTCCGTGCTGTGGACGGTGCGGGAGGCAGCCCCATTGACCGCGGCCAATTGCGGGGGGGCAATCCAGGGATGAGAGAAGCGCATGGTTTTTTCGCTCCCAGAGGGTTTATTGAAATTTATCCGTGTTATTGCAAGGTTTTACGACACGAACGCCTGCCGTATGTTCTGCAAGAAGGGTTCCAACTGGGGTCGATTATTCCCACACCAGGCGCAAGGCGACCTGACGTTGCGGTTTCGGGTTGCTGTCGAGGGGCATCTGCTCGGCGGGGAGAAAGCCGTCGAGGCGGAACAGAGCTTCGCCGTGCCGGTTGCGCAGGGTGGGCAAATCGGCATCGGCGGCACTCAATTCGGCCAAAAATTGGCTGGCCCGGCTGCTGGCCTGGTTCCAGTGGTAGCGAAAGGCACCGCTACCCAGTGGGGCTGAGCCGGAAAAACCGGTGACGATGACGCTGTCCAACTGCGGACCATTTTCATGGTTGGCAGGACATTGGACCGTTTTATGGCTGCTGGCGGTAAAACAGGCCAGTCGTTGCAATAAAATTTTGGCCAACCGTTGCATCTGGGGTTGCCGGGCCGGGTCTGGATCATGGCTTTCGCTGGCAAAATCGAGCAACCCAGGCAGGGTGAGCAGGCCATTTTTGGGATAGATTTCGGCGACAATCTGCTGTCGTTGCAGGTCAGCTTGCAACTGGCGCAACAGCTTGTTGAAGCTCTCCTGACGATTTTCCGCGATGACGGTGTGGACCACCTTGGCTGTGGCCACGGCTGGAGCATTGTTGCTGGCGGCGGGCTCTTTATTGTTCGCTTTTTCGCCTGACCCTGGACTTCCGCTCTGAAAAAAGCTCAGCATATCTTCCCAAAAATTTTCCCCGTTGCTGCCATTGCGCCCATTTTCTGCGCCATTGGCCGCTTCCGGAGGGCTGCTGCGTGATCCCTCTTCTGCGGGAAGAATAACCATTTCCGCAGGGATGGTGGCAGTGGCAGGGGGATCCTGGTTGGCGGTAACCATTTTTTGCCAATACGCATCACCGCCAGCTGCCGGGTGTGCGGGGCTGCTGCCGGGTTGTGTTGCCGGTTTGGCCGCAGCATGTTGCAACCGTTGCAAACGGTCCTGATTGTTTTGCAACTGCTGTTGCTCCGGGGTGGGCGCAGAGGCTGTTTGTTTGTTGCCGGATGCCGAAGCAGGCTGATCGGGGTTGAGGCGGACCATCAGGGAGCTGTTTTGATCCAGCAAGGTGAGATTATCCTGCAGCAGGGTTTGTGTCTGTTGATCCTTTTTCTGTAGCGCGTCATGCAACTGCCCGTTTTGCTCCTGCAGGGCCTGTTGTTGAACCTGCTGCTGTTGCTGTTGTTGGCGGGTCAGGTTGTGCTGTTCCTCTTGTTGCAGCCGATTGTTGAAATCGACGCTGGCAAGGGAGATCAGCAGCAAAAACAACAGGCTGAGTCCCAGGTCTGCCAGAATGAACAAAAAACGGCGCGGCATGGCGTTCATGCGTTTGGCCTGACCGGTTTGACCAGAGATCGGGCACGCCGTTGCTGCTGATCGTGCAGAAAAGCCCCGGCCAGATGCGCCAAAGGTGAGGCGACAGCGGAGGGGGCTGGGGTGCAGACCGGATGTGGTTCCAGAATAGCCGTCGTTGCCGGAGTGACCGTCGCTGCCGGGGTGGCCGTTGGGAGCGGTTCGCCACTCGGGGGTGCTGTTTCGCTGGGCAACGCTGCCTCCGGCGGCGGTGTGGTCTGTTCCATGCTGCTCAAGGGCACGGGGATGGGCGGGGTGGCTTGTGGCAACTGGGCAGCAGCCCGTTCAGCGCGATAGGCCACCTGTTCCTGCAGTTGTTCCTGCAGGTTGGCCAGTTGTTGGGCCAGTTGCTTTTGATGGCCACGGGCGATTCGGCCATAGAGTGCAGCGGAACAGAGGCCGCTGAGAGAGGTAATAAATTTCCACAAGGCAACCTGCAAAATGGTTTGCAGGGCCTCCTTGGCCTCCTGCAGCGAACCGGCGTGCAGTTCGCGACTGACGGAAGCCAGGGCGGCCAACAAGCCGAGCAGGGTAAAAAACAGGCCAAGGCCGAGCAGACGATTGGGAATATCCTGCAGGTGGCGTTGTTCCCAGCTGCTGCCGAGCAGACCGCTCAGGCTCAAAGGGGGAGGAATAGAGGGCGTACTCTGCTTTTGCACCGGCTCGGGGGGATAAAACAGGGCCAAAGAGGCGGCGGGATCCCGTTCATGGGCAGAGAGTTGTTGCCGCAGCTGTTGGTAGACCGGGTTGAGGCTGCGCTTGACCAATAGCCACCACTCATACAGGGCCCAGGCGGCGATCAGCAGGGCGCCGTTCCAGGGCAATCCGGGATGGTTCAGCAGGGGCAACAGCCAGTCGGGCATGCCTTATCTCCGCTTTGGAGGGAAGTCTATGGTATCGTAGAGGATCATCTTAACAAAATCGTGGCGTTCTGCAAGCAATGACCGCAGGGAATCAAGCAGATGGTGCCAACTGTTGCCAGCGATCGAACAGCTCTTTGACCATCTTGCGTACGTGCGGATAATAGGTGCCGTAGCGATCTTTCAGGGAAGAAAAGGTCAAGGTATCATCGCTGGCGTTGGCCAAGTCGGCGGCGTGCGGCAGCAGATTATCAAAAATGGCAATGCCGCACTGTTGCGAGAGCTGTTGCAGTTGCGGCAGATGCAGACGAAACTGACGACTGCGGCGGTCGGCCCGGTTGAGGACAAAGCCGAGCGGATTTGGCAGCGCCAGATCATTTTTTTCCTGGGCATAGCGGATCATGCGTACCGTTTCCGGCAAAGCCTGAATGGCCAGACGAGTCAGTTCCACCGGAATGAGGAGAGCTTCGCTCATCACCAGGGCATTGACGGCCAGCAGATGGCGTTCATCAAGGCTGCCGGGCAGATCGAGCAGGACCATATCAAACTGTTCAGCCAGCATCGGTTTGAGTCGCTGGGCCAGCAAGGTCAGAGGGCGCAGAGGGTTGGCGTCAAAATCGAGCATGCTTTCCCGATCGGAAGGCAGAACGGTCAACGATGGCAGGGGAGGTTGACCGCCCCGACTGCCGGAACGAATCTGCAGCAGCGGTTGCAGCGCGGGTTGCTGACCATTGGCCAGTTGCAGGGCCAAGTGGCCGATGGTACAGCCAGACTCTCTGGCCTGTTGCACCCTGGATTCACCCAGCAAGGCGGTACTGATCGAGCCTTGCCCATCCATGTCGATGACCAGCAGGCGCAACGGGCGACCTGACACCTGCAGTGTGGCCAGAAAGTCGGCCATGGCGAGGGTCAATGTGGATTTGCCGACCCCACCCTTGTTGTTGTAGAGGGCAATGGTATACATGTTGGTATTCCGCAACCGGTAATCGGCAGTAAAATGAATTTGTTTTCTTGACAGGAAATGCCCTGGTAGGCTAACTACCGATATTCGGTGAACCGTGCGCCGGTCACGGTGCCGAAGGTCTCAAGATGCGGGTTTTAGAGGGAGATTGTCAACCTTTTCTCCGAAGCACCGAATCAGGGCCTTCGAGGCCGCCTGATCACCGGTGCTGACGGCTACCATGAGGGGAGATCATGGAGAATAGTGACGCACCATCCGCCTCCACGGCGGGCTCTGCCGATGGAGAGGAGACGCTGGTTGAACTGGCTTTGATGTTTGATCTCAGCGAAGAAGAGATGGAGAGTTTGGAAGAGTTTGGCGAAGCAGAGCATGACGCAGCAACGGCAAAGGAAGGGACGGAGAGTCGGGTATTGTCCCCGCTGCGCGATTTGCACCTTGCTCATCACCCTTTTCCCGATTTGCATCGTTTCAAAGCGCGTCGCCCGGAGCAATCCACGCGCGTTGTACCGCTGGATCGATCTTTGCCTTTGCCAGAGACCCCGGTTTTGCCTGCAGTTGCTGATTTTTCTCGTCTGCAGATGACGAGTTGGCAGCAGGAGGTGCGGGGACAGCGCCGAGGCGAAACGGCGCTGGCAGCAAGAGATCCCGATTTGACTGTTGCCCCGATTGCCGAGGCGGCATGGCAGCAACATGCCGGGCACGGTGCATCTCCGGCAGAGAGCTGGATCGAAACGATGGTTGGCCACACCGTTGCCAGGACGGCAGGGAGTGGTGTTTGGCAACATGCCGGTTTGCCGGTAGCCCGGCGCAGGCCGCAAGCGGCACAGATGCCAGGGGTTGTTGCCGGGGCGCTGACGCTGGTTTCTGCCGAGAGCAGTGAGCGGTCGATCAATTTGGCCGAGTCGGCAAGCAACTGGCTGGAACGGATTGAGCAACTGCTGCAACGCAGTCAAACGCTCTTGTTGCGGGTGGAGAGAGAGCAGGCGCTGCAGAGGCTGACGCCGCAAAGGAGCAACAAGCACAAAAAGCAGCGTTTGACACGGCAGCCACGCCGTCGACCACAGCCGATCCGCCAGCGCAAGAAGGGACGTACACCGCTTGTGGCTGGACGCCGATATGCTGCAGTGTGGGAAAGATTGGGAGAAGCCGAATGGTTGCCACGGTGGCAGGGATGGCTGGAAGGGGTTTCACAACGTGTCAAAGAGAAGATGGTCCATATGGTAGGGCCTGATAACCGCTGATTCACCAGGAGCGTGCCACAAAGTGCGGTTTTGTAAAAGGGAACCGACGGGTGGGGTCGCAATGGGCAGTTGTTGAAAAAGAGGAGCGGTAAACGGTATCCGGTACAGACAGGTTGAACTGTCCGATCGACAAGCAGATGGCGGCGCAGTGGGAGACGAGAATGACGAATCAGAAAAATGAGCGGGCGTTGTTGGTCGGAATTGATTTTGGTACCGCCCGGACGGCAGTGATGAACAGTCGTCGGCAAAAAGGATTGCTGCAGACGGTGGTCGGTTATCCACGGGATATTATCGGGGTTAAGCTGCTCAACCGTACTCTGGTGGTCGGGGATGAAGCGATTGAAAAACGTTCCTATCTGGATCTGTTTCATCCTTTGGAGGATGGTGTCCTCAAGGAGGCCAGTGAAAAAGATCTGGAGGCGGCCCGGGAAATATTGCAGCAGGCGGTGGCGCAGGGAGAACCACGCTCCGGGGAACGAATCTGTGGCATCATTGGCGTACCGGCACGGGCCACGGCGGCCAATCGGCGTCAGTTGCTGCAATTGACTGATGGTATTTTGGATCTTTGCCTGGCGGTTTCCGAACCGTTCATGGTTGCCTATGGCTTGTCGCGCCTGGTCAACACACTGATTGTCGATGTGGGGGCCGGCACCATCGATTTGTGTGCCATGAAAGGAAGTGTACCCACTGCCGACAGCCAATTGAGTATTCTCAAGGGAGGTCATTACATCGACCGTTTGTTGGAAGCGACCATACGCGATGCCTATGCCGGGGTACAGATCGACCATTACCTGGCGCGTCAGTTGAAAGAGCAGTATGCCTTTGTCGGTGCAGCCAGCGAGGCGGTGGTGGTGACCCTGCGGGTTAACGGCAAGCCGATGGCCTTGGACATTACCGAAGCAATTCGCGTCGCCTGTGAAACCATCGTGCCCGATATTGTCGAAGGGATCAAAACCCTGTTGGTCAGCTTTGCCCCGGAGTGTCAGGCCGAAGCACTGGCCAATATCGTGCTGGCCGGTGGGGGTTCACGCATCCGTGGTTTGGGGGCCATGCTGGAACATCACCTGCGCGATTACGGTGACGTGCATGTCACCATGGTGGCCGACCCGGAGTATGGGGGTGCCTATGGTGCCTTGAAACTGGCCATGGAACTGCCCCCCGAATATTGGCACCAGATCGGGGATGTGATTGGGGACTAAAGATCGGGCAAACGACACTTGTTTTTTATTTTTGTTGTCAATCTCATCTGCCATTGCCGATTGGGTGTTGCTGCGCGCGGTTAATAATTACTGCAGATAGTGTTCATTAATTATATTGTTGACCGATGGATTGTCATTGTGTTATATTGTCATCCGTGAATGTATTAAAATTCATTTTAGGAGATAATTATGCGCACAATACCGCCCATGCCGCACCAAGCAACAATTGCAGTTAATAGTGGTGCGCAATATTTCAAGAGATCTATAATGCTGTTGTATATGTTTTTTGTTGGAATTATAATTACTTATGGAGGAATATTGGCCTTAGACGAAGTGAATGCCCGACATGAACTTATTGAATTTATAAAGATTAAGTCCGCAGAGCTGCATACAGCAACAACATCACTGGCTAATAATAGAACAAAAGATTCAGAAAGCAGAAAAGAGATAGATATACAAACAGAAAGTAACGTTGCAAATTTGAAGAAGTTTGAAAAACTAAAGTCGCAATTGTTTCTCCTAATACTTCAAGGTCCGATAGCTGAAAATACACTTTGCAATATTACAGCAGAACTGCCTGACATATTTACAAGAAAGATTACCGGATGTGAAAAGGATTATTTCTCTAAAATAGAAATACTAAAAGATATTCAACAATGGATGAATGTTTTTGTGAAATCAAGTTCAAGCGGATTTTTGCTTGGAATGTTGGTTGTTTTTTCGGCCTTGCTCGGATCCTTGATTTATACTGCTCGTGATAGTTTTCAACAAACTTCAGTTGATATACAGCTTTCCGTCCTGGCAACAAATATTATTAGCGGGTTGGGTGCTGGCATTGTCTGCTATCTTTCTTTGCAAGGAGATATTTTTCATTTAATTATGCAAATACCTAACTCTGCATCCAATAATTCAATGAAAATATTTATAGGATTTGTATCTGGTTTCTATTCCAGCGATCTATACTCACTGATGACCACTTTCGTAAAAAGCTTTGTCAAGCACGTTCAGCCAAAACTGGAAAGTGCTTTTGCTGATAAACAAGCCAAACAAAATCAAGATGACAACAACAAATAGGATAGCGATGGATAAAATTATTAACCATGCTTGATTCAACGCTTTCCAGACTTGGCCAACCCTTTCAGGTGAAAAAGTATCTCCAACGCCTGTTTCGGGCTCAGTTCATCCGGATTGATGGCTGCCAGAGCCTGTTGGATCGCTTCGCTGGCCGGGTCGGGAAAGAGGGAGAGCTGGACCTGTGGCGAGCTTTTGCGGGGGGGGGAGATGCGCTGTTCGGGTCGTTGACGATTATCCTGCAGCAGCTCCAACACCTCCTTGGCTCGTTCGATTACCGGTCGTGGCAGACCGGCCAGTTCGGCGACATGGATGCCATAGGAACGATCCGCCGTACCGCGTACGATGGTGTGCAGAAAAAGGGGACGGATATGGTCGTCTTTGACCTCTACCGTATAATTGACCACCCCTGGCAATAGCTGCTCCAGGGCGGTCAACTCATGGTAATGGGTGGCAAAGAGGGTGCGCGCCCGGCAGTGCGCATGGATGCGTTCGATCACCGCCCAGGCGATGGCCAGACCATCCAGGGTGGAGGTGCCCCGCCCGACCTCATCCAGCAACACCAACGAACGGGGTGTGGCATGGTGCAGAATGTGGGCGGTCTCCGTCATCTCCACCATGAAGGTGGAACGCCCGCCCGCCAGATCGTCACTGGCTCCGACCCGGGTAAAAATGCGATCGGTCAGACCGATGCTGGCCTCGGCGGCAGGAACAAAAGATCCGGTATGGGCCAGCAGAACAATCAGGGCCACTTGCCGCATGTAGGTCGATTTGCCCGCCATATTGGGGCCGGTGATCAACATAACCCGCCGGTCAGCGGTATCCAACTCGCTGTCATTGGCGACAAAGGCACCACGGGCAAGGGCCGCTTCCACCACCGGATGGCGTCCCTGGCGTATGGTGAGGCTGGTGCCGTTGTGCATTTCCGGGCGGCAGTAGTGCCGTTGAAAAGCGGTCTCGGCAAAGGTGGTCAACACATCCACGGTAGCCAGAGCGGCTGCCGTTCGTTGCAGTCCCGCCGCCTGTTCGGCGATCTCGCGACTCAACAGGGCAAACAGTTCGGCCTCCAGACTCTGCTGCCGCTCTTCGGCATTAAGAATCTGCTCCTCCAACTCTTTCAGTTCCGCCGTGATGTAACGGGCGGCATTGGTCATGGTCTGCGTCTGCTGATAGGTATAAGGCACCTTGTTGCGTTGCCCATGGCTGACTTCAATGCTGTAACCGTAGCTGCGGTGGTGACGGATTTTTAAGGTCGTAATACCGGTCTCCTCCCGCTCCTTGGCCTCCAGACGTAACAGATAGCCTTTGCCATCCTGGGCCATCTCCCGCGCCCGGTCCAACTCGGCATGGACGCCTGGACGAATAATCCCGCCATCTTTCAGCAAGGCTGGCAACTCCTCCTGCAACTGTTCCTGCAACAGCTGCAGCAATCTTTCGTGACCACCCAGATCGGCTTGCAACTGTGCCAATAAGGCCGGATGCGGCTTGACGGCGAGAACGGCGCTCAACTCCACCTGCAGCAGCGGCAAGCGGGCCAGGGTACTGCGCAGCGCACCGAGATCTTTGGGCGAGGCGCGACCCAGGGCGATGCGGCCCACCAACCGTTCCAGATCGTGGCTGCCGCGCAGCAACAGACGGATCTGTTCCCGTTGTCGTTCCTGTAGCAGCAGCCAGGCCACGCAGACCTGCCGCTCCTGAATCGCTGTCACCGCCTGCAAAGGGCGATTGAGCCACTGGGTCAACAAACGGCTGCCGGGAGCAGTCTGGGTACCATCCAGCAGACCGAGCAGGCTGTTGTGGCGTCCACCATCGAGCAGATTGCCGTTGAGTTCCAGGTTGCGCCGACAGGTTTCGTCGAGCAGTAAAAATTCATCGGCACGGGTGCGCGTCAAACCGGTGATATGCTGCAGGCTCTCTTTTTGCGTCTCACGACAGTAGGCCAGCAGAGCCCCTGCCGCTGCCTGACAGAGAGGGGCCTGCTCAATGCCATAGGCGGCCAGAGAGAGGGTCTGAAAATGTTCCTTCAGCAGGGCGGATGCCTGCTCCGGGTCAAACTCCCAGGGGGTACGCCGGGTCAGGGCCCGTTCACGTCCACCCATAGCTGCCGGAGGTTGCCAGCCATCGGGAATAATGATTTCCGCTGGATCAAGGGCAGAGATGGCCGCCAGGGCCCGGTCCCAATTGCCCGGTTCCCCGCTCTGAAATTCGCCAGTGGAAAGATCCAGTGCCGCCAGTCCGATGCCATGTTGTCGCCGTTCCCGCCGCGGCGACAAAACCATCTCTGCCGGGGCAATGGCCATCAAAAAATTGTTGGCCCGTGCCGGCAGCAGATGTTCTTCAGTCAGGGTACCACGGGTGATGATCCGACGTACTTCCCGTTGCAGCGGCCCTTTGTTCTGGCCGGGTGGTTCCATTTGTTCACAGATGGCGACACGAAAACCTGCTTCGATGGCTTTGCGCAGATAAAGCTCCAGGGAACGTACCGGAACCCCGGCCATCGGTATCGGTTCGCCACCACTTTGCCCGCGCTGGGTCAGCACAATGTCCAACAGCGGGGCTGCTATCTTGGCATCCTCAAAAAACAGCTCATAAAAATCACCCATGCGATAAAAGAGCAGCGCATCGGGATGTTCTGCTTTGATAGCCAGATATTGCGCTACCATCGGGGTATGGTTGGTTTGGGTCATAAGTCATTTCACCGCTTGGGAAGATGCAGAACACAGATAAAAATCAGGCAAAAAAGCTGACAGCATGGCAGCATCACGGGTCACGCAACAGGCGAAAACCATAGCCGTGATTTTGTTGCTGCGGATCATCCTTGTGCCGGGCCGCGCAGCGCAAAGCGTGGGGGGTGCTGTACCAGGCCCCACCGCGCAACACCCGCGCGGCCTGTTCACCCTGGTCAGAGGTGGCCAGCGGATTGTCGCGGAGACTTTTTTGGTAATAGTCAGCCTGATAGACATCAGCAACCCATTCATACAGATTACCGTGCATATCAAAAAGCCCGAAACGGTTGGCGACATAAGATCCGACCGGCAACGTGGTGCCGGCATAATAGCCCTTGGTCTCCTGACCAATCTGTCGTTCGCCGTTAAAATTGGCCTTGCCAGCGTGGATGGTGTTGCCAAACTGAAAGGAACTTTGCAATCCGGCACGGCAGGCATATTCCCATTCCGCCTCGCTGGGCAGGCGAAAACGGAAGCGACTTTTGCCGTTGAGCCGTTCGATAAAACGTTGTGCCTGATGCCAGGAGACCGAATCCACCGGAAGCGACTCCCGCTGACGAAACCGGGAAGGATTCTCCTCACCGTGCATGATTTTCTTCCAGGCTGCCTGGGTGACTTCGTGCTGGGCCAACCAAAAGGGGGCGACACAGACGGTATGAGCCGGACTTTCATCCAGATCTCCCTGACTGGATCCCATGTTGAAACAACCTCCGGGCAGCGGGATAAACGTTATACCGGTCTCTGGCTCCACCCAGGCATCCGCTGCAGGAGAGATGGTTGAAGGGACCGTAAGGGGATCAACCGCATCCTCCTGTTCAGGCACAGGAAACGTCCGTAATGGTTTTTCGCTGAGCAAAGCGGCCATTTCCGCAGATCTGCCTTCCGTGTGTGACGGATAGTGCAACGGTTCCAGATTGAGGCTGACAATGGTGTCCTGGGTGAGATCCATCTCCATCTCCACCGTTTTGTATTGCTCTTTTTCCAACCAGAGATGATAGGCACCCGGTGCCACCCGCCCGACGGTCAATGGTGTCAGGCCAAGAGGTTTGCCATCAAGAATCACCCGTGCCCCGGCAGGCTGGCTCTCAATCTGCAACAGCAGCGTTTTTTTCAGATCCGGGGTCAACACCGGTGCTTCCGGGTGATTTTCTGGCTCCGTTTTGCTGACTGCAGGTGAGGGAATGAAGGTCAACAAAGTTTGAATCGGGTCGTGCCAAAGCAGGGCTGTGCTGGATACACCCAACAACAACATGGCAAACAGCAGACGGCGCGATCGAGATTTTCGCGATGCGGCAACCGCTGCCAATGCCGATAAAAAGGCTTGCGCTGAGGGAAAACGATCCGTGGCATGTCGCGCCAGAGCGCGTGCCAACACCTGTTGTCCGGCTCGATTCAGCCCTGCAACAGGGGCAATATTGGCCGTTTCACCCGGCTTGCCCGCCTGCTCCTCTGTTTCCGTGAGGGGCAAGCTGGCGTTGATCAGCTCATAAAACAGCACGGCAAAGGCCCAGCGATCACTGGCCGGAGTGGCCTCCCGATGGGGTTGCAGCAGCTGTTCCGGTGCCTGATAGGCCAGTTCGCGCGGGCTGTCTAGCGGTCCTGGCAGCTCGCCCTTTTGTTGCAACTGCCGCAGCAGCAGGGTGGGAATCAATGGAATACAGCCAAGTTTTATGGTGCCATCGTCGGTCAGAAAGAGAGTTTCCGGGCGCAGATGACGATGCAGCAAAGAGCGATGCAAGCTGTCCAGAGCCTCCGCAACCGGTTGGCACAGACGCATGGCTTCCGGGCAACTCAGGCGTTGTCCGGGGAGGGAGAGGCGGTACTCTTGCAGCGAAACACCGTTGAGGTGTTCCCAAACCAAAAAATGTCGCCTCTGCAGCGGATCAAATTCCAAAGCATGCAGACGAGCGATATGGGGATGGTTTAAGGCGTGCAGCAACTGCATGTTGTGGCGTACCGTCGCCATATGCAGAGGATCATTGCTGATCGCAGCAGGCAGCCATTGCAGATCAACCAGCAGGCCGGAACTGGTATCGTCGGCAGGAATCAGATGGGGACAAGCGTTGTGATGGCTCACCTCCCGCACGATATAGCGACCAACCAGTGCCGTACTCCTTTCCACGGCATCTACCCCCCTATCCTGCCAAGCTGCCAGTAAACAAAAAACGGCGTTTGCTGCCTTATGACACCCAGCACCCTGAACGACCCACGCTGCTGGTGGTGGTGTTGCATCAGTGCCAAGCCGTGTTGTGCAGGGTGCGCTCTTGTCGTCTCCTTGCTGCTTGATGCTCTGACCGCTGCCAACTGCCAACGAGTGTGGTGCCGCCTGCCCGGTGTGGCAACAGGCGGATACAGCGAGGCCAGGAGAGGCAAATCTCTCCTGGCCTGGTCAGGATCGGTAGGTGATCGGATGTCGACTTTTTTCTGCATTTACCCTTTGGAGGTGAATTGGAACACGCCATCCCAATCGGCAGGAGGCGGATTTTCCAGATACTCTTTGCAGCGGGCCACATAGGTCAAAGCAGGACCGTCGTTGGCATCCACTTCCAGCACTTTTTCAAAGCGTTGCAAGGCCGTGGCAAAATCTTTTGCCTTGTAGGCTTCGCGAGCATGGTTATAGCGGGCCAAAATTTCGGCCATCTTGGGATCCAGCTCTCCTTTGCGATCCAGCAACTGATAGATGGTTACCGGTTCGTTTTTGCCCACCACCCGGACAATATCCAACTCACGGGCTTCGATGAAATCTTTGGCCTGCTGATAGGTGGAATCGGAGATCATGGTGCCCGAACTGTAAAATTTGTTGGCACCCTCCAGTCGGGCGGCCAGGTTGACCGCATCACCCATGATGGTATAGTCCATGCGCTGCTTGGAACCCATGTTGCCGACCACCATAGGCCCGGAGTTGATGCCCATGCGCACGTTCAGTTTCGGACGCCCTTCGGCCAGCAATCTTTCCCGCATTTCCACCATATGTTTGGCCATATCGATGCAGGCATAGCAACAGAGTTTGGCGTGGTCCGGTTGATGCAGCGGTGCGCCCCAGAAGGCAATGATGGCATCCCCCTCAAACTTATCGATGGTGCCCTTGTGTCGGGTGATGATGTCGCACATGGCGGTCAGATATTCATTGAGCAGTTGCACCAGCTCCTGCGGGGTCAACTTTTCCGAAATGGTCGAAAAACCGGCCACATCGGAAAAATAGGCGGTCATCTCCCGCGATTCACCACCCAGGCGCAACTTGCTGGGATCCTTGACCAGATCTTCCACGACATCCGGCGAAAGATATTGGCCGAACATCCCCTTGATCTCCTGTTTCTGACTCATCTCCTGGCGATAGAAATAGAAGGTGACGATCAGATAGCTCAACAAAATGGCCGTCAGGTTATAGGAGAGGGAGAGTACCAAACCTTGATGGACATAGACAAACGAGCTGATGGCAACCAAGGCGACCGTGACGGCCAGAACAATCATCGTGCGCAGCGCCAGACCGCTGAACAGACTGGCGATCAAAACGAGTGCCATCGTGACCATCAGGACGGCCAATTCCACTTTATCGCTTGCCGGACGCAGCGGAGCATTGCGTAACAGCGTATGAATGGAGTCAGCGATAATTTCCACCCCATACACCATTCCGACCGGTGTATCAAACCAGTCGTGTGATACTTCCGAGGTGTCGCCCAACAATACCAGTTTATCTTTGACCCAGGCACTCAACTCCAACCGATCATCTTCATCCTTTTTGTCGGCATCGATAAAATCCAGCGCGCTTAACCCAGCCGATTGGCTCAAAAATTTGGTTCCTTTGGGCAGGGCGGGAAAATCAATATAAAAATTGCCAAACTGATCCAGGGGAACGGCAATGTCTGGACCAATTTTCAGAATGTTGTTTTCCAATTTTGGTTCAACACCCAGATACATCGCCAACGCTTTCACAGAAAAAGGCCAGGCATTCAGCTTTTCGTTGATGACGGGATAAATTTTCAGCCGGGAGAGCGAGGTGACGATGGCACTTTGTGAACCAATGTTGGTGTAACCATTTTGTGTGACGGCAGCCAAGGTGGCGGTGGCTTCGTTGAGCTTGACAAAGGTGTTTTTGCGGAATTCCGCCTGTGACACCACCATGATATTACCCGCTTTTTTGAACGATTCTGCGGTTGGTGGATCTTCGCCATAAGAGCTGGGAAAATCCATCAACAAGTCGACGGCCACCACCTTGGCGCCCAGGTCGCGCAAATTTTCAGCAATTTTACCGATATCGGTGCGGCGCAGAGGAAAACTGCCATACTCCTTAAAAAATTTTTCGTCGGTATTGACCAGGACAATGGCATCTTTGGAAAATTGCGTCTCTTCCTTTTTGCCCATATTTTGGCGCAACAGATGACGAAAAGAGATGGTTTGTTCTTCCAGCAGGGCGAAAGATTCGTAATATTCAGCCGGAATGGCAAGCAGAAACAGCAGGATTGTGGCAAGCAGATCATAGCGGCCAAGCAATTTTTTCATGGGCGATTTCTTTCCCCGGAAGAACAGGAAAATAGAAGTGGTCTTGGGTGATTAATTCACAACGATATGTCGTTGTCAACCGTGCGCGAAAATTGCGCGAAAACAAGACGACCTGAGAGAATATACCATCCTCCCAGGTCGTCGATACAACCCAACAAAGCGGCAGGCCACAGGGCCCTATTCGCCGGATGATCAGCCGCCGGCGGCCTTGCGCAGATCTTGCAGTTTCAAAGCGCTATCCTTTTTCTGTTTTTCCAGTTTCAGGTCGTTATAGGCTTTGATCAGCATGGGATACATGTCCAGATCGTCGGCATTGGCATCAAAATGTTTGCGATAGAGATCCATGGCCGAGACGGTCAGCCCTTTGTCATCCAGGAAGTAGGCTTTGAAAAAGTTGTCGCCGGGAGAGGTTTTTTCGATTTTCGCCAGGCCATCGGCGATCTTTTTTTCCTCATCTTTGCTCAACCATTTGATCTTGCCTGTTTTTTTCGGTTCGTAGACCGAGCTGCCACCTTGCATGACATCGACGCGATATTCATGCTCACCGGCACTGAGGGCGGGGACCGTGAAGCGAATCATCTCACTGTCGCTGGCGGCAATGTCATAATTTTTGCCATCGATGACCAGGCGATAGGCATACTCTTTACCCATGCCGGACCAGACCAGGTCGGGGTGGGCGGCAGAGAGGGTGATCTCTGGAATGGTATCCAGTTTGACTTCAGTGGCTTTCTTTTCGACGCTGCGGCGCACGGTGGTGTAGCGTTGCGCTTTATCGAAGCGTTGGCCGATACCGTCGACCAGATTACCGGAATCTTGCGCTGGCGCAGAAATTTTGCCGGAAAGGGCTTTGACATCGGCTTCGGTGATCTCGACCACCGAGTTGGCAGCCACCTCCTGTGTCATGTTGGTGGCCTGATTGACCAGTTTACCCGTACCGTCGGCACCGGTTTTCACCTGATAGCCCGCAAAGAGAAACTTGTTGCGGTCAACCTTCTTCCACTCCTTGCCATCCTTGCTGACCTGAACATCACCCTGGACCTGGGTCAGCATGGAAACGGGGGCTCCTGTGGCGAAGGCGTCCAGGCTGAGGCCGAGGAACAGCGACGGCACAAGCAACAAACCCAATTTGGACAAACGTGTTTTCATGCAGTTTTCCTCCCAAGGAAAAGATTGAATTTATATGTAATTAACCAAAGCCGCACCCCGATAACCGGCCTGTAAACCGGCTTGCTGCGGCTTGATCGAGTTGGAGACGAAGCTTCCAGTAAAAGCATCATAGCAGCTTTTTTTAGAATTTGCTGATTTTTTTTAACTCAATCGCACGAAATCCTACAACATGTAACTTTGGCGTGCCTGTCGAAATGGTTGTGAAGCGCAATGAATGATGGTTTAGCGTTTTATCTTGCATGACAGTCGGGATAAAGCCTGATTTTTAACTGTTCAGCTCCTCTGCATCGCTGCATTTGCAATGAACTGAAGCCAAAGTTCTGGTGGGTGCAGGGAGGATCATCCTCCCTGCCGGAGTGCAGAGGCGGAGCCTCTGTTTCTGGTGTGTCTTGGCTCCCAGTTCAACCGGGGGCAAGACAGTCAGAAAAATTCCGGCGACAGGGAAAAAACCTTGATCTTGGCGATCAGCATGAGTCAGAGTGGTGAGGGAAAACTTAACCTTTGCTCATCTTCCGAATGCAATGACACAGTATCCTCCTTTTTTGACACCGTTGATCACACAGCTGTTGACAGCGACAGAGATTGAACAGCGTGCCGTGGCGGAAAATTTTAACCGCGAAGAGCGGGTACCTGGCACCCTCTGGTCCAGGTATCTACGGAAACAAACGCAGCCGGTCCGCTCGCTGGACGAATGGCAGGATAAACACGAACAGTTCCTGGAAGATGCATTGTATATCGATGCCGACGACCAGGACAACACGCCGTGGACCTTTCGAGACGACAATGGCGGCAATGCCCTGCATCCGCAGGTCAGCCCGGACCGTTATCTGGTGCGGTTGGAATATGTCGATTTTTTTGCCAACAGAATCGGCGTTGCGCAGGAACAATTGCTTGAACTGCTGCAGCACTTTCTTGGCGGTGATGCGCAGCAGAAGAATACAGCCCGCATCAAGCTGGGGCAATATTTGCGCACCTGGAATGAGCTGCGTGATCAACGACCAGCCTTTGCCACCTATCTGGACGAAGTGGAACATATTTTGCGGGAGGATGATTGGGCGGATGGCCTGCGGGAACATTTGGGCATAGCAGGGCCACCTCCGCTACGACCCATCCCGGTTCTGTTGATGTCTTACCGGGTCAAGGAGATTGCGGAGAGACCACCCTTGCGTGTGCCCACCGTATTGGATAACAAGCTGACACCCTACTTTTTTCCCACCCCAAAACCCGGCAGCAGAGCGGTTTGTGGGGAGACGATCACGGGGGGACATACAGTCAGTCTGCGTGCCGTACCCTCAGAGGAGGAGTATCTGTATGGTTCGGAACTTCTGCATCCGAAAATCAGCTATCTGCCAGAGCATGTTGCGCGTCTGGGCTGGATCAGACGCACACCGGCTCTGCCTCTGGCCCAAGCCCGGCAGTATCATTTGCAGCATGTACAGGTTTTGATGGATCGGAGTGATTTTTGATGGAAGCTGAACTGAGCGCATGGTATCGACATCTGCAACAGGAACCGGAACGAGCAGTTGCTGATCTGTTGGCAGAGCGGCGCTATTTTGCTGCCTGGAACCAACTGCAACCACCGGAACTGCTGCAAATGTTGGCTGCCGAAGAGACGGCGCAAAATTTTTTCTTGCCCCTGGTCGATCAAGGCTTGCAGAGTCTGTTGCACCGCTTGTTGCAAGAACAGGATCCGACGGCCTCCGGTTTTAACCACCCGAAACGTTTTGCCCGCCTGTTGACGTATGGTTTTCACAGCAGCGCCATTCTGCCCTTGCCGCAAACAGTAAGCTGGAGCAAACAAGCCATTCTGGGCCAGGGATTGCGCCGGTGGTTGGATCTCTACTATTTCGGTCGTTCCTGTGATCCCCTGAATGCCTGCTGTGTTGCCCTGGGCCGTCATCAATCGGACCGGCAATTGATGTCTTTTTGGCTGGAATTGGCCTCCATCCAGGATGGCCATGCCCACTACGGGCAAACCGCTCTGAACAATCTGTTGCAGATGCCTGATCCCGGAAAAAGCGGACCGGCAGGACGGATCAGTGAAGCCTTGTTGATCGGCATTCTGCGTTTTGCCGAAGGGTTGCAGCGCTGGCAGTTGGGGTCGGAGGCGTTGGATCACTATCTGGAATATCTGCAGGCAGCCTACCCCATGAGTCAGCAGGCTTGGCAGCGCAAATGGCGTGCGGCGGTCCAACATGTCAACATGAGCGATAGCACGCACCAATGGGTGGCGCGACATTTCCCCCCTGATATTTTCAATGCCTCTGCGGGTGAAGACGGAGCAGGCTCTCTCCCCTCGCGTGCGGAACGGGAGCGCATGGAAAAACGGTTGCAGCAAGAGCCGTTGGCGGATCTCAGAGAAGAGTTGCAGCCCTTTTTTGCACGCTATCGCCAGCATGCCCGCACAACCGGTGATGGGTATCATCTGGTCCGCACTTTTAACAGCTGTGGCAAACATATTTTGCACAGCGATCCTCTGTTGGCCGTCGATCTGGCCCAGGAAGCTGTGACCTGGGATTCCCATAATCCCCACTCCTGGTCACTGCTGGGGCGTGCCCTGGACCAGGCGGGCAACTGGCAATCGGCAGAGGTGGTCTTTTGGCAAGCACGACGTCGCTTTCCTTATAATGCCCATTCCCATAGTCAACTGGGCAGTGCCCTGGCCGAGCGCGGTGAGCGTGAAGCGGCACTGGCCGTGTTGGATGAATCGATCCGTTTTTTTCCGCACGATGAAGCGGGATACACGACCAAGGCCACGGTGTTGCTGCAATCGGGGGAAGGGGATGCAGCGTGGCAGGTGTTGCAACCGATAGCCGCGACCGATAATGTCAAAACCTTGAACCTGCTGGCAACCATTCAAATACAGCGGGGAAACCTGGATGAGGCCGAGCAGGTGATTGGGCGGGCAGAACAGATTGCACCGCAAGACGAGTATGTCAGGAAAAATCAGGCAACTCTGCGCCATGCCCGACAAGGCAAAAAATATACCCCCAATCCGGATCCCCGCCCGACCGGTCGGGACAGCGCGCCGGCGTGGCTCTCCTCTCTGACCGGGCAAAATTTCAGCGATGCACCGGCCCTGGGACGGGTCACCGCCTTTCGGCGGGCGGCCCGGTTTGGTGCGGCGCGTCACCATCTGGAGCGCGTTCGCCCCGGGGCCGAGCGGGAGAATGAGCAGGGGCTGCTGCTCTGGAACGAACGCAACGCGACCGAGGCCAAGGCCTATTTTGCCGCCCGTTGTGAACATTTTCCCGGCGATGGTACGGCACAGGTGCATTATGGCCGTGCCTGTCGCCGCAGTGACAGCGCCGAGGAGGTCAATTGGGCGCAACTGCAGCGGCTTTTTCCGGCTCTGGAGTCGATCATTCTGACGGAAAAAGGGGGGGGCAAGGTGCCACGTTTTCAACTGCCGGATCTGGCAAGCCGCCTGGCCAGCCCGGAAGATCACAGGCGGGGCTGGCTGCGCAGCACCTGCGAACAACACGCTGATTTATTGGACCAGGTCCAGGAAGATGTGATCGCCGCCGTGCGTGCGTAATAAGGATCACCCCCCCGTGCGAATGGTAACGGTGACGGCGTTGCCTTTGTCGTTGTAGCTGATGTCGTCGAAAATGGTTTCGGCGATGCCGATCCCCTTGCCGTTGGGGCACATGGCCAGCTCCCGGCGGCGGGCGCGGAAGGCGGCGACATCGAAGCCATCGCCCGGATCGGTGATGGTGATGCGGATCTCTGCTTCGGTTTGCATAAAATCCACCCGCACCACTTTATCCGGGTGCTGCTGCAAGCGGTGCAACACCTCATCCCGCCAGCTCTGGCCATCCAGCTTGCTGTAGTCACAACCGGCCTGGCCGATAACGCCTCCTTTGAGTGCCGTTTTTTCTGCACAGCTGATGCCGCAAATGCCATGTTCCACGGCGTTGACCAGCAACTCCTCCAGCGCCACCACATAGCGCGCATAATCCGGGGTCGCTTTGGCCAGCAGGCGGGCCAGTTTGCTGCTCACCTCCAGCATATCCAACCCTTTGGCGGCGCTTACCTGTTGTGACAAGGTCCAGCTGCGGGTCGCCTGCAACATATCCATGGCCCGCCCCTGCTCCGACTTGATCAACATCGACAGCAGGTTGGCAATGGCATCCAGCTGTATCTTCTCCTCCTCGGTCGGCACATGATCTGGATCGGTATACAGGTTCAACACCCCCAACAAGCGCCGACCGTTTAAAATTGGCACAATACAATGACCATGCGGGTCGCTGTTGTCTGCGGCAATCGCATGACGGTGATCCTGACACTGTGCAAACAGTTTTTCCCGCGTCTGAGCCACGGTGCCACAGAGGCACTCTCCCGGCAACAAACGGGCACACCGCTCTTGGTGCGCAGGGGTAAACTGGCGATGGGCCACCAGTTGCAGGGTCATCCGTGGCCGGTCCCAGAGAAAAATGGCTCCACTCTGCCGGGTACGCAGCAATGGACTAAACTCTCTGAGAATGACATCCAAAGCACTGGACATCTGGGTACGCAAATCGGTATCGGACAAGCCGATGATCGTCAAATTTTGCAAAGTCTGCAACCGCTTGTGGTGCATCTGCAAATCTTCAATCTTGCGGGAGAGTACCGCAACAATATCCTCAATCAGGACATCTTTTTCGTGTTCGCTATTCATGCACCCCATTCCTGTCTGTGCGAACGCTTTTCGCTTGTCGCTGCTCAAATCTGAAACACCGAAACTTCCTCTTTCATCTGCGAAGCCATGTGTGCCAAATGGTCTGCCTTGCTTTGCACCTGATCGTCCATCTGCCGCAAATCTTCGATAATTTTGCGCACCACTGCCATTTCACTGTTGATACCGTTGGAAGAGCGGGCCGTCTCTTCAATGCGTACAAACATATTCCAGGAACGTCCGGTGGTTTGATCGATCAGTGGTGCCATGCGGCTGACATCTTCCGTGGCTTTATGGATGTGCTGCGTTACGTCGGCAATCGACTGGGCCAGTTCACTCACCGTGACAGTAACCGAACCAACCCCTTCCATGGAGCCACTCATTCGCTGGGCAATTTGATCGGTTTTGTTGGTCAACTGTTCCATGGTCTGGCGAATGTTGCTGATCGAGAGACTTTGCACCGACACCGCATCCATGATTTCCCGGTTGTGCTGGTTCAGGGCCTTCATGCGCGAGGACATCTCCTGCATGAACTGGCT
Source organism: Magnetococcales bacterium WMHbinv6 (assembly GCA_002753135.1). GTDB lineage: Bacteria > Pseudomonadota > Magnetococcia > Magnetococcales > Magnetaquicoccaceae > Magnetaquicoccus. Next base: position 172,040 of record PDZV01000002.1, read on the forward strand.
GACCTGCTGAAAATTTTCCTTCAACTCCAAAGCCGACACGGCGATGGTCCCCGCCGAACGGGCGGTATGCTGCGACAAATCCCGCACTTCGTTAGCCACCACAGCAAAACCTTGCCCCAGTTCTCCGGCACTGGATGCCTCAATGCGGGCGTTGAAGGAGAGAATATCGATCTGGTCGGCCACATCATTGATGAATTCGATAATATCCTCAATTTTGACCAGTGAGTTGGCCAGATTATCGATCAACTGCATGCCGGCATCCGCTTCACGTCGCCCCTGTTCGGTCTCCTCTGCGGTACGATCGCACTGCCAGCGAATGCGGGTCAACGCATCAGAAATGTCACCCACCGCGTTACTGGCAGCAGAGACCTCCTGACTGGCTGACTGCACCGCATTACCCAACAGATCCAGATTGCTGCGTGCATGCTGCGAGGAGGTGGACAACTCCTCCAGGTTGCTGCTGTAGACCCGGGATGCGTCAGAAATTGAACCCATATCTTCCGACATGACGCGCATCTCCCGAATCACATGCTTCATTTCGCTTTCCATCTCCTCCATCATGCTCGCCACATCGTGCATGTTGCGGTTGGCCCCTTCCGACAGGGAGGTGACCTGCTCGATGGCGCTGCTGGCGACACGGATGCCGGAAGAGACCCGATCCGACTCATTGCTCAAGGTTTGCACCGATTGCTCCAGCACACGGGCATGGGTGGTCAAATCACCGATCATCGCATGCAGAGAATTGCGCATTTTGCTGAACAAAAAGGAGAGAAAACCAAACTCCTGAATGCGGGTTTGCGTATCGCGACCCGGACGCAGATCATTTTGCACCAACCGCTTCAGGCTCTGGATCACCTGATTGATCGGAGAGGTCAACAGTTGCCCCAGTTTGATCCCGAAATAGGTCAACGGCAGCAACAGCAAGGCAGCCAGCCCTACACTCCACCACAACATGCGGGTGGTTTCGCCACTGAAGTCATCTTCCGGTGCCAGGATCAATACATGCCAATTGAGGGCAAATTGGGGAGCCAAACGGCTTACGTAGCTCAGGTAGGCGTCACCCTGGTACGGAAAATGGTGCAACAACCCTTCTGTTTGCGTCGATTTTGCCGCTTGTCCGGCGTGGCTGCTCCATTGCCGGTAGGCTTCGACCAAGGCGGCATCCTTCACTTGCTCCATGGACACCCGTTGCGGGGTGGTCTGGTTGTCTGCCTGGATCACGGCAGCCTCTCCCTTGTCAGAGGAGGCAACCAACATTCCCTGCTGGTCAAAAATGGCGATACGACTGTGGGCCGACAGGGAGAGTCCCTGCAGGAATTGTGCAATATCCTGCAGGACAATATCGATAGCGGTCACCCCCAGCAGCACGCCTTGTTTTTCGATGGGATGGGAAACGGTAATACCACTTTCCCAACTGTGTTTGTTTTCAAATCGCTCCTCCCAGGCATAGACATCGGTCCACTGAATGCCTTTGTCGGTGGCGGCCTTTTGATACCAGGGGCGCAGTCGTGGATCATAGACTTTGTGGCCATCCTGATTGTGCAGGATCAACTTGCCCTGTTGATTTCGCTGCCACCAGGTGGTTTTGGCCACCGGAGCCATCAATGTTTCGATGCGGCCATCCTGATCATTGTGCAAGGCCAGCAGTTGGGCTTCCCGCAGGCGACGGCGCGCCTCTTCCGTATCACTCAAGCGCTGGATAATTCGCACGCGCATGTTTCCCTGTTCATCGCTCTTGTGCAACCAATGGTTGCCTTGCGCATCACCGAAATAGATCAGACGAAAATAGGGGTGCCGTTGGCTCTCGATGGCAGCCAGGTTGGTAAAACTCTCTTTGAAGTGGTTCTCTTCCCGCTCGGCGGCGATAATGCTGGCATTAAGCGCAACGGTATAGGCGGCGGAATCGAGAAACGCGGTCAACCGATCCATCACTTTGCCACTGCCTTGTTGCAGGGTGTCATGGGACACTTTCTGGATATTGCCCATGGCCAAATAATAGGCGATCAGAATCACCATGATAACCGGGCCGGAAATCAACGTCGGCAATAAAAACGGTACCATTTTGCGCAGGCGAAAATAGTTTTCTTTCGGAAAATCGTGAAACGGTGTCGGACCTGGAGCCGCCTGCTGTGTCAAATTTGTTTGCATGACCTGACTCTGTTGCATATTTTTACTCTCCATCCTGTGACAGTCCATTTTCACACTGACCACCATTACCACACTGGTAACACCCCCTGATGCGGCCATTTTTGCTGTTAATATGTGATAAGCATAATATATGCCATTGTATAATTTTATCTATTATCAAACATTTATACTATATTCTTACTACAAGCTTCCTCTATATATCACAAATCGTAACAGCAACACGCTGTCGACTTTGTTATCGACACTCCCGGTCACTGCGGGCAATAAACGGGTGGATTTTTTGTATTTTAATTGATATATCAATAAATTAACTTTACATTTTGCCGCAAGGTAAAAAAGCAGAGCGCCCTTGCCTTTTGTAACAAAATATTTTTTACACTTGCCACCCAAACTGTAAAAAAATATTTAGACAAACCAGGCCATGTACAACGCCTCCCTTTACACCCGTTATACGGGGAAACAGGCTCTTCCATCGTCACTTGTTCTTTTGATTTTCTGATGTTACCCGCTCTTTTTCCCTGGCGTATCATTGGAATCACCGCGCATTGTGCTTGACAAGAAGGGATTCTTTCTGCTTTCATACTTGCGCTTTACACCAATGACACTTACTGGTACGGAGGCTTCCGCGTGGGCAAGTTGATCGGTATTCAAGGCATTTCCATGTCAACCTACTTCGACCCGAAACGGGTGGAAGAGTGCAACCGGGAAAAACGGTGTCCGGTGGTCACCGTGTCGCGCTCTTTCGGTGCCAACGGCAGCCATATCGCCGAATTGCTTGCCGAAGCCCTGACCGTCCCCTGCTTTGGCTATTCGATGCTGGACGGCATCGTCCGCGAGGCCAAGTCGGATAAATATCTGATGGGCCTCATCGATGAACGGGCTCCCGGTCCCCTGGAAGACTGGATCCATGCCATGTTCACCAAGGGGGAAATTTCTCAGGCCGGTTTCTATCGCCGTCTGATCAAAACGGTCCTGGCCATCGCCGAAGGGGGTGGGGTGATCATCGGACGGGGTGCCCATCTGGTACTGGCCAGCAATCCCAAAGTTTTCCGGGTGCGTATCGAAGGCTCCCTGGAAATTTGTGCGCAACGGGTGGCCGAACGGGAAGGAATCAAACTCAAAGAGGCCAGAGAACGGATCATCAAGGTCGATAACGAACGTAAACTCTACGTGCGCGAACTCTATAAACGGTGCCCCCATCAACGGGCCCACTACGACCTGGTACTCAATTCCGACCAATTGGAAGCAGAGGCCGCCATCGAAGTGATCCTCTTCAGCATGGAAAAAATGGGCTACTACGTCCCCGGCGCAGAGCTGATCAAACAACAGGATCTCTGATCCTTGCCGGAGACCACCACCCCGGAACGACTGCTCACCGATCTGCAACAGCGTTTGCAGAGCCGTTTTGCCGCTGACCCGAGCCACTCCTATGTCGCTCGCCTGTTGCAAGCGGGTGAAGACCGCATCCTGCAAAAAATCGGCGAGGAGGCCATTGAAACCCTCCTCGCCGCCAAATCCGCCTCCCCACAAGCGCTGATCCATGAAATGGCCGATCTCTGGTTTCATTGTCTGCTCCTGTTGTCGCTGCACAACCTGAGCGCCGAGGATATTCTGGCCGAATTGACACGACGTTTTAATCGCACCGACAAGTGAAAAGCGTTGTGACACTGTATGACAGTATGATACAGTGAAAATCATCATTAATAACAATATGTAGCTGTATAACTGCTTCTCTCTCCAGCAGAAGGAATCAGCCCGTGAGCCAAGAGAATCGCCCGGTCATCCTGGTGGTGGATGATACCAAGACGAATCTGGATCTGTTGGTCCACCTGCTTTCCGATCACTATGAAGTCAGTGTCGCCCTGGATGGCGAGAGCGCCTTGGAAATTGCCTTAAGTGATCAGCCGGATCTGATTCTGCTGGACATCATGATGCCACGCATGGATGGCTACGAAACCTGCCGCCGCCTGAAAATGCGTGCCGAAACAAGCGATATTCCTGTTATTTTTGTCACAGCACGCCGGGAAACCACCGATGAAGCGCAAGGGTTTGCTTTGGGCGCGGTGGATTATATTACCAAACCGATCAGCCCCCCCTTGGTCAAGGCGCGGGTCAAAACCCATCTGCAATTGAAACAGGCGCACGATCAGGCCAAATTTCAGAATATCATTCTGGAAGAGAAGGTTCGACAACGCACCAGCGAGTTGCAGGAGACGCAACTGGCCATCGTGCGCAAACTGGGCCGGGCTGCCGAGTTTCGCGACAATGAAACCGGCATGCATGTGTTGCGCATGAGCCATTACGCGCAGATTCTCGCTTTGGCCTGTGGCATGAACGAACAGGAAGCGGTACTGCTGCTCAATGCAGCCCCTTTGCACGATGTGGGCAAAATCGGCATTCCCGATCCCATCCTGTTGAAACCGGGCAAGCTCACCGATGAAGAGTTTCGCGTCATCCAAACCCACGTGACGATTGGAGCCGAAATTATCGGCAATGAGCAGTCACCCTTGTTGAAAATGGCCTTTCAAATCGCCTACACCCATCATGAAAAATGGAACGGCAGCGGTTATCCGCGTGCTTTGCGCGGCAACGACATTCCCCTGGTGGGACGCATTGCCGCCTTGACCGATGTATTTGATGCCATCAGCAGCCAACGACCGTACAAAAAAGCCTGGCCCCTGGAACAGGCGCTGGACTGGCTGCAACAAGAGAGCGGACGCCATTTTGATCCGGATCTGGTCTCTCTGTTTCTGGCCAATTTACCAAAGATTTTGCAGGTCAAAGAGCGATTCCGCGAAATTCACACCTGAACCGTGTTACCGGGAGGAGAGAGAGCATGATCTGGCTGCGTCAAACCATTCAAGCCAAACTTCTGGTCAGCTTTCTTTCTATTGCCGTTATTTTGTTGGGCATGATGTTTTCCTACTACCAAGTTTTGATGGTGGCAAGAGACAAGGCGCAGTATAACATGTCGGAACGCTGGCAGGAGATGGAGTCGGCTGAAAACGCCTACGATGCCATGCTGCGCGCCCAATCGTGGCAAGAGTATATTCAATCCCCCAAATTTGTGGATTTTTTAGTGGAAGAGGCGATCTCTTTTGCCAAACGATTCAAGGAACAGAATCTGGCCTCTGGAGATTTGCCGCAGATAGAGCAGGCAACACAATTAATTAATGAAATTAGAAATTTTCAAGATTCCTTCCAGATCATCGTCCATTTTCTGGCAGAAAAGGGGTTGGACGAGGAGTCTGGCATGCAGGGTGACATGCGCCAAGCAGCGCATACCCTGGAAGAGTTGCTGGATCAACTGGAACAGACCTCCCACAAAATACCCGGTGCCTCGGTCCAGTATCTGACCATCCGTCGGCACGAAAAGGATTATCTGAGTCGCAAAGATGAAAAATATTTAAATCGCCTTCTCGACGTTCTGCATGCGCTGCGCGACCGCATCAATGTGGCACAGATTCCCCACCCGGAACAGAGTACCTTGCGAGAAGCGCTGGATACCTACCGACACAATTTCATACGGGTGGTACACCAGGACCAGTTGATCAGCGACCAAACCAACATGCTGGAAGGCAAAATGGGCTACGTCAAAAAACTGTGTGTCCAGTTGATCCAACACACCAAAGAGGAGATGACGGCCCAGTCGGCAGAGACCTGGGAAAGCCTGGCCCAACAGATCGAAAGTGGTCTATGGTTTTCTCTCAGCACCCTTCTTCTGGGTTTGTTGTTGATCGGCGTAATCATCAATCGCAACATGGTCCGCCCGTTGATGCGTCTGCAAAACGCAGCCATCCGTATCGGTCGTGGCGAGCAGACACCGCAGTGGTCCACGCTGCAAAGTGCCGACGAAATTGGCGATCTGGTCAATGCGTTTCGCAAAATGGTCGATGATCTGAAAGCCTCGCAAAACGAACTGGAAGAGGCACGGCAAAAGGCGGAAGTGGCCAATCAGGCCAAAGGCTTTTTTGTGGCCAACATCAGCCATGAAATCCGCACCCCGATGAATGCCATTCTGAACATGGCCCACCTTTGTCTGCATACCCAACCGACAGCGCAACAACAGGATTATCTGGAAAAAATTCATGGGGCAGCTCAGGCCCTGCTGCATATCATCAACGATGTCCTCGATTTTTCCAAAATTGAAGCTGGTAAAATCACCCTGGAAAAAATCACCTTTCACCTGGACAACGTGATGAGTGATCTTTCCACCCTGGTGATGAGCAAGGCCACGAGCAAACAGATTGAGGTCATTTTTGCCACTGCCCGTGGTGTCCCCCGCTCTTTGGTCGGTGATCCGACGCGCCTGGGGCAGGTGTTGCTCAATCTGGTCAGCAATGCCATCAAATTTACCGAACAGGGCGAGATCATCCTGACTGTAGAACGGGTGCAGGAGAGTGAAGCGGAAATCACTCTGTTGTTTACCATCAAGGATACCGGTATCGGCATGACCCCGGAACAGCTGGAACGTCTGTTTCAGGCCTTCAGCCAGGCGGACAACAGCACCACACGCAAATATGGTGGCACCGGTCTTGGTCTGGTGATCAGCAAACATCTGGTGGAGGTGATGGGTGGCACCCTGCGGGTGGAAAGCCGTCCGCAGGAAGGCAGCTCTTTCTCCTTTACCGCCCGCTTCGGCCTTACCGAAACCAACCGGCGTCGCACGCTGGAGTTGCCGGAAGATATTCGGCAAAAACGGGTCTTGGTCATCGACGACAACTGTTCCAGTCAAAAAATGTTGCGTACCGCTTTAGAATCGTTCTCGTTTCAGGTCAGTTCGGCCCAGTCCGGTCTGGATGGCCTGCAGATGCTGGAGGAGGCCATCCACCAGAACAATCCGTTTGATCTGCTCCTGTTGGACTGGTTCATGCCCGGCCTGGATGGCTTGAATACCTTGCGCTGTCTGCATGCTTTTGGTCATGTGCGAACCATTCCAGTCGTGTTGATGTTACCGATGACCGAGCAGGTGGCGGTTGAACAGGAGTTGGCAGAGATACAACCGGGTGCCTGCCTGCATAAACCGGTGCAAATTTCCACCCTGTTCGATACGGTCATGCAGTTGTTCGGCAAACAGGGGGCGTTGCCGATTCTCTCCCAGCGTGTGCTTACCCAAACCCGACCAAATCAGAGCATTGCCGGGGCACGGGTGCTGGCGGTGGAGGATAACGAAGTCAATCAACAGGTGATTCGGGCCCTGTTGCAGATGGCCGGGGTGGTTGTTGAAATGGCGGCAGACGGACATCAGGCGGTGGAAATGGCGACCAGCGGCCATTTTGAAATGGTGTTGATGGATCTGCAGTTGCCGATCCTGGATGGTTTGCAGGCGACCCGTTTGATCCGCGCCCTGCCACATGGCAAAACCTTGCCCATCGTGGCGGTGACAGCCGATGTGATGGTGCAGGATTTGGCCCGCTGCTGGGAAGCGGGCATGGATGATCATATCGCCAAACCGATCGATCCCAACAAACTGTTTCTTACCCTCAACAAATGGATCAAAGGCAAAGAGCGGGAGCCGTCGGTCGGGTTGACAGATTTACTGCGCCCCACGCTCAACCCGGAAAACCCGCTCAGCCAGTCTTTGCCTGCGGTCAGCGGTTTGCATCTGCCGACCGGATTGGCCCATACGGCAGGAGATATGACCCTTTATCGTGCCCTGCTGCAACGTTTTCTCAGCAACCATACCCACTCGGTTCAGGAAATTCAGAACGCTGTCGCCCAAGGCGATGTTGCCACGGCCAAACGGCTCGCCCATACCCTGAAAGGGGTGGCTGGCACCTTGGGAGCCACGCAACTGGAGTTGCTGACGGCGGAAATTGAATCCTGCCTGACCCGTGATCTGCAGGAGGGTAAACCCTGTTTTTCTGCCGCCTGGAACGAAGCCTTTCAGAGAGTGGTCAGTGGCGCACAACAACTGCTGGCCGCCTTACCACGCACCCCACCTGCCCCTCTGGCAGAGAACAAACCTTCTCTGGCCGTTGGTGAATTGCTGCAACTTCTGCAAGGGCTGCTGCCACATGTAGAAAAAAGGCGTCCAAAAAATTGTGAAGCCCTGTTGACCCAACTGCTCGGCATGCAGTTGCCAACGGATCTGGCCCCGGAAATCGGCAAACTGGCGCAAATGATTCAAACCTATGAGATGAAAGGGGCGTTGCGGTTGCTGCACCAATTGATTCACCGCTTGACCCCGCGTCAGGAACCACCCCCTGAATAATCCGTTTGCCGACAACTGAAATCAGCGCACCACCATCGGACCGATGCGTTTGCCAGCCAAAATATGGACATGGATGTGATACACCTCCTGTCCGCCATCGTGATGGGTGTTGATGATGGTGCGATAACCGGCCTCGGCCACCCCCAACAGACGGGCCACGTGGGCCACCCGTTCCAACAAATGGCCCACCAATGGCCGATCAGCCTCTGTCAAGCCATCCAGGGAGGCCAGATGGCGGCGGGGAATCACCAGCACATGCACCGGTGCCTGCGGGGCAATGTCGGCAAAGGCCACCACCTGCTCATCCTCATAGAGGAGCTTGGCCGGAATGGTTCCGGCAACAATTTTACAAAAAATACAGGCGTCAGACATCGATACCCTCCCCGTCAACGGCGACCTTCAGGGTTGATAAAAAAATGGGCGACCAGAGCCGGTCTGTAAGCCGGGTTCTGTCTCCCGGTGTGCGGCAACCACCGGGGAGGTGATCATTCATCTGCACGGCCTGTTGCCAGACCGTTCGTGCGACCGACCCGGGGACTGGACGGACCGTCTTGAACGCCCCCCTATTTGGTCTTGCTCCGGATGGGGTTTTCCCTGCCGCATGCGTTACCGCACGCGCGGTGTGCTTTTACCACGCCGTTTCGCCCTTACCAGCAATTCTTGACAGATGAGTGTCGCGGATCCGGCTGGCGGTTTGTTTTCTGTGGCACTCTCCCTGGGGTCGCCCCCGCCGGGTGTTACCCGGCATCCTGTCCTGTGGAGCCCGGACTTTCCTCGATTGCTGCCAACCGCGATCACCCGACCTGCTCTGGCTGCTGCAACAGCCCATGCCCGGCACTGTTATCGGACAAAAACAGACCGCCGGTCAAGTGTTACCGACAGCAGACCCGTGCGGTCGTTTGGTCCGTATGGCATGGATCCTGTATAACAGGGGGAAAAAATTGACACCGTTTGGCAATGCCCTGTACTGTGCAAGGCGATTGTTGAGCCGGCACTCCTCTGGATGACGAATGACCATGGCTTCATTTTTTGCATCAAAACGCCTGTTTATATTTTTTTTGCTTGGCCTGCCGCTGCTGTTGGGTGGCTGTCCACTCTCCCTGCCCCGCTGGCAAGCCGAGCTGTGGGCACCGACCGCAGCGCACTGGCAGGCCCGTCTGCCGCATGACGGTTCCCCGGCCAATCTGGCCGACTGGTGGAAACAATTTGACGATTCCACCCTCTCCCTGTTGCTCGACACCGCCCACGCTTCGCACCCCAACCTGCAGCGGGCGCTGGCCGCCATCCACGAGGCGCGGGCGGCGCTGCTCGGGCGGCAGTCGGACCGTTTGCCCCGACTCGATGGCTCCATCACCTCGCAGCGGATCGGTGATCGCAGCGACACCCGACCGGGTCAGGTCAACAGCGCCTACCCGGAGGCACTCAATACCAACAGTGGTCTGGATGCCAAATGGGAGCTGGATCTGTTTGGTGGTTTGCGTCAGGCAGAGGAGGCGGCAGCGGCCCGTCTGAACAGTCGGCAACAGGCCTGGCACGACGCCCGCATCTCCCTCTCTGCAGAGGTGGCTGGCAAATATGTCAATTATCGCGCCTGCCGACAACTATGGCAATTGACCCGGCAAGAGGCCGACTCCCGGCAGGAGAGCGTCCGTTCAATCACCATCGCCGTTACCGCCGGTTTGCAGGCAGCTGTGGAGTTGCATCAGGCACAAGCCCGTCTGCATGACGCCCTGGCTGCCGCCACCGCCCAGCAGACGCAGTGCGAATTGACCGTCAAATCTCTGGTGACCTTGAGCGGTCTGCAGGAGCCGACGCTGCGTGCCCTGCTCGACCAGGAAACCGCCACACTGCCGCAACCGGCGGCTTTTGCGGTACAAACCGTGCCGATCGACCTGCTCAATCAACGGCCTGATCTGGCGGCACTGGAGCAGGAGGTGCTGGCGACAATTGCCGATCTCGGCCAGGCCGACGCCAACCGTTTGCCCCGTTTGACTCTCTCCGGGACCATCGCCATCAATGCCCTGCAGACGGCGCAAACGGTGGTTGCCACCCAACCCTGGACGTTGGGACCGATGTTGGCGCTGCCGCTGCTGGATGGCGGCGGACGAGAAGCGCGGGTTGCCGAGGCGCAGGCTCGTTATGAACAGGCGGTGGCCCGCTATCAGGGAGCGGTGCGCAGTGCCGTGGAAGAGGTGGAAAGCGCCCTGGTCAACCTGGAGAGCGCCCGCTTGCGCCTGACCGATGCGGAGGCGATTCGCCAACATCAGCAGAGCCTGCTGCACTCTGACGAAACCTTGTTCCAGCAAGGCGGCATGAGCCAACTGGCCCTGGAAGAGGTGCGCCGGGGGCTGCTGGCAGCGCAAAAGGGGGAAACGTTGCTGCAACGGGAGCGCATTCAAGCCTGGATTACCCTGTACAAAGCCCTGGGGGGTGGTTGGCAGCCGCAAACGGCAGTCAGCCCATCCCCCTCCTCCTTTCGCCCGCGAGATGAGTCGTGATGATATTTTCCCGTATCTACCGTATCCGGCTGTGGTCTGCTGCCCTGCTGCTGTTGACCGGCAGCCCGCTGCTGGCCGCCCCTTCAGCCGTGCTGAGTGTGCAGACCGCCACCCCGCAAACGCTCTCCTGGCAGGTGAGCGAAGCCAGCAACGGGGCCATCGCCGCCTGGCAGGAGGCGATTGTTGCCGCAGAAATCGGCGGGCTGGCCATTGTTGATCTGGCGGTGGATGTGGGCACGACGGTGCGGCGTGGCCAACGCCTGCTGTTGTTGTCGCAGGAGAGCATCAAAGCAGCACGCAGCCAGCAGCAGGCCAACGTCGCCAAAGCCAAGGCCGGTTACGAAGAGGCCCTGGCCAACGCCAAACGGGCGCAGGCGGTCTCCGGCAGCGGTGCTTTGTCGGAACAACAGATCACCCAATATCTGCTCGCCGAAAAGAGCGGCAAAGCCGCCCTGCTGGCGGCAGAAGCGGCCCTGCAGGCCGAAGAGGTCCGCCTGAAACAGACCGAAATCACCGCCGCCGACGATGGCATCATCTCTGCACGCAGCGCCACCTTGGGCAGCGTGGTGCAACCGGGTGGCGAATTGTTGCGCCTGCTGCGGCAAAATCGTCTGGAGTGGCGGGCCGAATTGACTGCCGAACAGCTGCTGACCGTACAGGCGGGACAATCGGCCCGCCTCTCCCTCGCCGACGGGCGCACGCTGGAAGGAACGGTACGGGTCATCGCCCCCACCCTGGACAGCAGCAGCCGCAAAGCCATCGCCTATATCGATCTGCCCAAAGAGAGCCCGGCCCGGGCCGGTATGTTTGCCCAGGGGGAGATTATCATCGGGCAAAAACCGGCCTTGACCGTACCACAAAGTGCGATCGTGCTGCGCGACGGCAACCGCTATCTGTTCACCGTGCCGGGCAACGAAAACAGCGGCCTGCACAGTGTCGATCAACTGAAAATCACTACCGGTCGCCACCTCGGTGATCGGGTGGAGGTGTTGAGCGGTCTGGCGGAGTCGGCCCGCCTCGTGGTCAGCGGAGGCGCTTTTCTCAAACAGGGTGATCGGGTGCAGTTGACCAACGACCAGGCACAAGGCAGCAAACCATGAATGTTTCTGCCTGGTCGATCCGCAACCCTGTCCCGGCCATTCTGCTCTTTGCCCTGCTGACCCTGCTGGGTCTGGGCTCCTTTCGCGCCTTGGGTATCCAAAATTTTCCCGATATTGAAGTGCCGGTCATCACCGTCCTGGCCACCATGGAAGGGGCGGCACCGACGCAGATGGAGACGGAAATTGTGCGCAAAATGGAAGATTCCATCGCCACCCTGGGTGGGGTGGAGCATGTGCGCTCCAACATCGGTGACGGTTCGGCCACCATTGCCGTGGAGTTTGTCATCGACAAGGATCCTGAGGTGGCCCTCAACGAAGTGCGCAACGCCATCGATACCGTGCGCACCGATCTGCCGCAAGAGATGAACAATCCGGTCATCGCCAAGGTAACCACCAGTGGCAAAGGGCTGGTCACCTTTGTGGTGCATGCCCCGTCAATGGATATGGTCGATCTCTCCTGGTTTGTCGATAACGATCTGGCCAAAGCCATTCTCTCGGTACCCGGCGTCGGCAGATTTGCCCGTATCGGCGGCGTTGATCGGGAGGTGCAGATCGATTTGAACCCGCTGCGCATGGCCGCTCTGGGGATCAGCGCCGCCGAGGTGTCGGCCCAGCTCAAACGGGTGCAACAGGATTTTTCCGGTGGCCGGGGTGATCTGGGCAACGGGGTGCAGACAATTCGCACCTTGGGTGCCCTCCCCACCGTCGCACCGTTGACCCAGCTGGAAATTCCCCTCAATGATGGCCGCCGCATCAAACTGGCAGAGATTGCCAGCATCACCGATGGCGTCGCCGAACCGGCCACCATCGCCTTGCTCGATGGCAAACAGACCGTGGCCTTTGAAATTACCCGCAGCAAAGGCTCCAGCGAAGTGACCGTGGCCAACGCCGTGCGCAAGGCGGTGGCCGCCTTTCAGGCGACCCATCCGCAGGTGCGCATTGAAGAGGCCTATAATATTGTCGCCCGGGTGCAGGATAACTATGAAGGCTCCATGGAGTTGCTCTATGAAGGTGCCTTTCTGGCCATTCTGGTGGTGTGGTGGTTTTTGCGCGAGTGGCGGGCGACCTTTGTTTCGGCCACCGCCCTGCCTTTGTCGATCATTCCCACCTTTTTGGTGATGCGCCTCTCCGGCTTCAGCCTGGATACCCTGACCTTGCTGGCCTTGGCTCTGGTGGTCGGCGTGCTGGTCGATGATGCCATCGTCGAAATTGAAAATATTGTCCGCCATCTGGGCATGGGCAAATCTCCCTATCAGGCGGCCATGGAGGCGGCTGACGAAATCGGTCTGGCAGTGATCGCCACCACCTTGACCCTGGTGGCTGTCTTTTTGCCGACCGCCTTCATGGGAGGGATTCCGGGAAAATTTTTCCGCTCGTTTGGCGTCACCGCTGCCGCCGCCGTGCTGGTGTCGTTGCTGGTGGCCCGCCTGTTGACGCCGATGATGGCCGCCTATCTGCTGAAACCTTTGCCCGAGCATATTCCGGATACACCGCTTTTGCGCCGTTATCTGGGCTGGGTGCGCTGGTGCATGAGCCACCGCCGCACCACCATTCTGTTGGCCGTCGCCTTTTTTGTCGGCTCCCTGACCCTGGTGCCACTGTTACCGAAAGGATTTGTTCCGGTGGCCGATCGGGCGCAAACCATGGTCAACCTGGAGTTGGCCCCTGGCAGTTCCCTGGCCGATAGCGAACAGGTTGCCCTGCAAGCCTCCCGCTTGCTGCAGGCGATGCCCGATGTGGTACGGGTGTTTGCTGCGGTGGGCGTGGCCGCCAGCGCTGATCAAGGCCCCCTGGGTGGTGGCTACAACAGCGACGTGCGCAAAGCCGCGCTGACCATCAATCTGACCCATCGCCATCAGCGGTCGCGCAATCAAGTGGCCATCGAAGCCGACATTCGCCAGGTGTTGCGCACCCTGCCCGGGGTGCGCGTCTCCATCGCCTCCAGCGAACCGGGGGCCAAAATGCGCGTCTCTTTGGCCAGCGATGATCCCGACGCCCTGGATGAGGCGATGCGCAATCTGGAGACCGATCTGCGCACCCTGAAAGGGGTGGGCAACATCACCTCGGCGGCGACGCTGCAACGCCCGGAGGTGCATGTGCTGCCTGATTTTGCCCGTGCCGCCGATCTGGGCATCAGCAGTGATACTCTCTCCCGTACCGTGCGGGTGGCCGGGGCCGGTGATTACAAGGTGTTGCTGGCCAAACTCAATCTGCCGCAACGGCAAGTGGCCATTCGTGTCCGCTTGGACAAGCCCTGGCGGCAGGATTTGAGCGCCATCCGTCAACTGCCGGTGGCGGCGAAAAAAGGGACGGTGCCGCTGTCGGCAGTGGCCGAGGTGAAAATGGCCAGCGGTCCGGCCCAGATTACCCGCCTGGACCGCATGCGCAACGCGGCGGTTGATGTGGAGCTGGGCAACCGGGTTATCGGTCAGGTGATGGCCGAAGCGGACGCCCTACCCGCCCTGCGCAATCTGCCGCCCGCCGTCAAACATCCCATGGAAGGGGATGCGCAACGGATGACCGAACTGTTCAGCAGTTTCGGCGTGGCCATGGCCATCGGGGTTTTGTGTATCTACATGATTCTGGTGCTGCTGTTTCACGATTTCATGCAGCCGATCACCATTCTGGCCGCCCTGCCCTTTTCGCTGGGCGGGGCTTTTGTCTCGCTGTTGTTGACCGGCAACGCCTTTTCCATGCCGGCGGTGATCGGCATTTTGATGTTGATGGGTATCGTAACCAAAAACTCAATTTTATTGGTAGATTATGCGGTGATGATCCGCCGGGAAGAGGGTTTATCCCGTCTGGAGGCAATGATCCATGCCTGCCAAAAACGGGCCCGACCGATCGTGATGACCAGCATCGCCATGGGCGCTGGCATGTTGCCCGTCGCCCTCGGCCTGGGTGCCGAACCCAGCTTTCGCGCCCCGATGGCCGTGGTGGTAATCGGCGGACTGATCACCTCCACCGTGCTGTCGCTGCTGTTTATTCCGGTGGTCTACACCTACATCGACGACCTGCTGCAACTGTTGCGCCGCCTGGCTGCCTGGCTGCAACGGCATAATCATCGTATGGGCTAACAGCATCACCGATAGGGAAATCCTGCCAAGCGCAAGAGGCTGGCCAGATAGTTGTGGCTGGTGGCGATGAACGGGCCGGGTGTGATAGGATTTTTACATTGACGCTACGCTGTTGTACATAGTAGCATGCGTGAGCCCGTGGAAGCATGCGTAAGCATGCGGAAGCATGCGTAAGCATATAAAAACATGCGTAACTATACAGAAACAAATGCAAATTAGTTGCTTCTGTGATGGCAAAAAGAAACCCATAACAAGCTGTTGGTGTTTATCAATTCAAATTCATTCACTCTGGATGTCGCCATGTTTGATGTTTTCCGCAACATAAAGCGTGTTTTCCGTCTCCTCTATCCTGCCATACCTTCCGAGTCGACCGAAGCAACGCAACAGGGACTCATTAAAGAGGTTGTCATGCACTTTGCCCGCGGCAATTTAACCTTGCAGGAGGGGCGTTACCTGACGAAAGAAGACATGCAACAAGCACGTGATTCTCTGCGGCACTATCGTTTTTCACGATAGATTTTTATGGATAGCATTGAGATAAATGAAATATATACTCTTTATGCAAAAGCAGAAGAGTATATCAAAAGGACAGAATGTAACCCTGAAGTAAATATTATCATTCCTGCCATTAATGAACTGCGCTATGCTGGTCGCCATCTTTTGACTTATTTGTCAAAGAATGGTGTTGAACAACTTCGTCGGGCCAAGACACACTGTCAACGGGCAATCTATGATGCCAGCGAAGCACCTGTATTGTATTACATGCGAGAGTTTCAAAAATTTCAGCAGGATTATGCCAAAGAACCAATCGTTACCGTCTGGAAAGATTATCTTGAAGTTTGTATTAGGATCGATCAGATACAAGAAAGCAATGCCCGCGTCAACACGAGTGGACGCCAGAATCCAGAAAGTATGGACGATAATCGTGCCGACAACTATGCTACAGCATTGAAGGACTACGAATATTCGCAGGAATACACACAATAAGTCGTAAATATCGTCAAGAAATTAACAAAATTTATAATCAGAGAAGAAAGGTGTTTCTGATTTCGTTGTGGTCAATTGGTATAGCAGTTATTGGAACTATCATTGGTGCAGCAAATTATTTAAAAAAGTAGTTTTCCATTATATCAAGAAACCTACTATCACCGTTCGCCTCCTTCCATGCTCAATCCGTACATCCAAAAACAGTAAGCGCTGTCGATTTTCATGCTGAACTGGTGCGGTTGCTCCAGGTTGTACCAGCCGTAACTGCGCCCCTGGCCGTGCAACGACCAGGGAGGCAGGCGGTGTTCGTTGGCAAAGAAGGCGACAAACTGTTCCCAGGAGAGTCGCTCTGCCTGGGGAAAAAGATGGCGGACAAAAGCCCCGCTCAGCCATAGCGATACCACCTTGCCGGATCGATCGGTCTGCAGCAGCAGATCATCGGGCAGGCTCTGTTGCCGCAGGGTGCTGAAGGCGCGCCATCCTTTGCCAGCGCTGCGGGCAAAGGCATAGTGGCCCTCCTCCTCATGCTGCAGTTGCAGTTCCAGGCGAAATTTGGCCAGATCCATCACCTCTTTGATCGGCATGCCCAGATACAAACCGCGAATCACCGGCATGCCATCGCGCAGGGTTGCCGCCCCGCCGTTTGCAGCGCAGCCGATGCAGAGCAACAACCAGAGCAGGGTCCGTTTCATGCCTCTGCCCGTTGCAGTGCGGCGGCATAGAAACCATCCATCTCCTGCTGACCCATCTCCACCCGCAAATCGCCCTGGCTGTCACGGGGCATGCCGGGGGGTAGTAGCGACGGATGGCGCCGCCAGCCGGGCTGCCGGGCAAGAAATTGGGCGATCTGCTGCTCATTCTCCTCCGGTTCCAGCGAACAGGTGGCATAGACCAACACCCCACCCACTTTGACCCGTCCGGCCACCGCCTGCAAAATCTGCTGCTGTTCGGCAGCCAATCGGCGTACATCCTCCTCCTGCCGACGCCATTTGATCTCTGGATGGCGACGAATGACCCCGGTACCGCTGCAGGGGACATCCACCAGCGCCCGATCAAACAGACGATCGGCCAACAAGGCCGGATCGCTCACATCACCGCATACCACCTCCACCCCCTGCACCCGCAGCCGCTGCAAATTTTCCTGCAGGCGCGGCAGGCGGGTCGGATCTTTTTCCACCGCCGTCAACTGCAGCCGATTGCCGGTCAAGGCGGCCAGATGGGCCGTTTTGCCGCCAGGGGCTGCACAGGCATCGAGTATGCTCTCCCCCGGTTGCGCTGCCAGCAGATGAGAGACCCATTGCGCCGCCTGATCCTGTACCGCAAACCAGCCGTTGCCGTAGCCGGGTATTTTTTCTACGGCCCCCTCGCCGGGACGCAAGGTCAACGTTTCCGGCAAAGCATGTTCGCACAGCAGCCGATCTCCCAAGGCATCCCGCAAGCGCTCCGGCTCGACGGCCAGGGTATTGACCCGGATCGTCAGCGGCGGCACCTGATTGCCCGCCTGCAGACGGGCGCGGGTTACCGTTTCGCCGCACTGCTGCCACCAGCGGCGCACCAGCCACTCCGGGTAGGACTCCTGCACGGCCAGCCGACGGGGCAGATCTGCAATCGCCTGCCATACCTGCTGCCGGTCCAGACGCAACACCGACCGCAACACCCCGTTGGCAAAGCCGCTCCAACTCTCTTCCCGGCGTCCTTTCAGCAACTCCACCGCCTCATAAACCGCCGCCCGCTCCGGAATGCGCAAATAGAGCGCCTGATAGAGCGCCGTGCGCAACACCGCCCATAAAAATTGATGTTTGGCAGCCAGCGGTCTGGCCATGCAGCACGCCAGCAGATGGTCGATGCTGGCCAAATGGCGCACCGTGCCGGTGGCAATTTCCATCGCCAACGCCCGGTCACGCCCCGGCAAACGATCTGCCGTGGCCGGTAATGCCAAAGGGGCGCTGCTGCGCAACACCCCCATCACTGCTTGAACTGCCGCTAATCGTGGCATGCTTTTTTCCTTCGGGTTGATGATCGTTTCCGTCCTGGACGGAAATTTATGCTCAAGTTGCCAGCGCCAATGGCCGATAATAACGCTATCGGTCGCTGAGTCGATCTGTGAGGCGGACGGAGATTCCCCTCACCTGCCTAAAGGATTCCGCACGGGTCGGGTTGGCCCTGTAAAAGACACAGCCCATGCTTATCCAGGGATGGAAACCGTTTTGCCTGAACAGGGAGGTTTCTCCGATGAAACCATCTTTCCGCTCGTAATTGATTGCACATTGGCTTTCTCTTTCTAAACTGTGCTGAAACGCGCCTGGTTTGTATCTGTCGTGCTTGTCCGCTTTTTGGGCAACGATGGGGCGTGCCTGTGCGGAAAAGCGCAGCGCCATGGCAATTGACGCGGTCTGAAAAGCGGGCAAAACATCTCCGTAACCGATTTTGTAGCAGAGGTACCCGACTATGGCTATCACCATTACCAGCAACAGTGCTGCCTCGACAACGGCTTATCATCTATACCGTGCCAACGACTCTTTGAAAAGTTCGTATGATCGGCTTACGTCAGGATTGCGTCTCAATCGGGCCAAAGATGATGTGGCCGGTTTTGCCATCTCCACCCGGATGGAAACGGCCATTCGTGAACGGAACACCACCATCAAAAATGTCAACGATGCCATCGCCATGACCCAGGTGGCAGACAACGGTCTACAGGAGGGGGCTTTCTTGTTGCAACGGATGACCGAACTGGCCGTCCAGGCGGCCAACGGCACCGCCAGCAGCAGTGATCGTCAATCGTTGGATGATGAGTTCAGCCAATTAAAAGCCCAATTGGACCATCTGGCCAATCATGTCACCTTCAACAATCAAAAGTTGTTGGACAGCTCAATGAGCGGCAAAAAAATTGAAATCGGTGGTGCCACTGGCAGTGCGGGTACCCTGGAATGGCTCTCCACCAACAGCAGTTCGGCGCAATTGAGTAGCAGCGAAGGGGTTTTCAGCTCCTGGTGGTCGGCTGCCGACGGTTCAGCCCTGAGCCAGCCCTCCATCCTGACGCAAAGCGATGCCGAAACGGCAATTGCCACCTTGTCGAGCGCAATCGGCAATATTGCCACGCAAAGAACCCGCATCGGTGCCTTTGAAAATCGCCTGCAGGCCATTGCTAGTGTGCTGTCTCAATCCTCCATTGAGTTGAGTTCGGCCCGCTCGAAAATTCGCGATGCCGACATGGCCGACGAAATGTCGAAAATGACCTCCCATTCCATCGTGCAGAATGCCAGCGCCGCTCTGTTGGCGCAAGCCAATCAACAACCGACCCTGGCCATGAAGCTCTTTTCCTGATCGGGCGTTCGATGCAGCACCGTTTCACAAACCTCCGGCACCCTGGCAGCCTGTTGTTGCTGCTGGGGTGCTGTTTTTGGCTGATGCCCGGTGCAGCTCTGGCCAACAAGGGGGGCAGTGAAGAACCACCGGCCCGGATGACCGCTGAGCTGTTTGTCGGCAACCGTTTGCCGACGCAGGACAGCAGCGGGCGCAGCGAACGGCTGCTGCGCCTGATCCAGCGGCATGACCAGCAACCGCCACCCGGCTGGAGCGAACAGGTGGCCCGTTTGCGCCCTTTGCCGCCGCAGGAGCAGTTGCGGGCTGCCCATCAGTTCATCAATCAGCGGGTGCGTTATCTGGACCATGGCAACGCCTGGCAGACGCCACGAGAGGCGTTTGCCAGGGGCGGTGTCTGTGTCGAGTTTGCCGTCAGTAAAATGTTGCTGCTGCGCGATGCCGGTTTCAACGAGGCGGCGTTGCGGGTAGTCACCCTGCGCCCCTTGCCGCCACACGGCGTCTATCATGTGGTACTGCTGGCCCGCCTGGCGGATGGTACCATCTATGTGCTGGATTCACCGGAGCGGGCGCAGTCGGCGGATATTGTCCCTTTGTCGGCCTATCGGGAGCGGATTCGACCTGTGGTCTGGGCCGGTTGGCGCGGCGGCTATAGCAGCAACGATCTGGCCCAAACAGGAGATTTTTCTGCCTATCTCGGCAGACAAGGCCGCTCGTCAGCGTTTGGCCCGGATCGCACCTCGCGCTTTGCCACCGGCGACCGGCTGGTGGATATTGCCGCCGATCTGCGCCTGGTCCGCCCCGGTGAAAAACCGCTGACTGCCGCCGAACGGCACCGTCTGGCCCAATTGCGCCGCTATTATCACGATCCCATTCCGGCCAACGGTGCAGGATTGAGCGCTGCCGAACGGCAAAAACTCAACGGCATTCGGGCTCGTCTGGATCTGGATGAGTGGAATCTGCGCGCTCGTTAAACAGTATTCCAGTTGCCAAAGCCTGCCGCAACGCCCCCACCAGCTCCAAAATCACCGCATCCCACTTGCCAACCTGCTGCTGACGAAACAGCCGCATAACGCCCGGATACCAGGGCGAGTCGCTGCGCGCCAGCAACCAGCGCCAATCGGTACTGTGGCGCGGCAACAACAACCAGCAGGGTTTGCCCAGGGCGGCACAGAGATGGGCCACGGCGCTGTCGACGGTCACCACCCCCTGCAGCTGACTGATGATGGCGGCAGTGTCGGCAAAATCGTTGATGCGGCTGCCCAAGGCCAACAGCGGTTGTTGAGCGGCAAGAGCGGCACACTCGGCTTCTCCGCCGCCCATTTGCAGAGAGACCCAGCGAATCTCCCGCATCTGCCACAACGGGGCCAGCAGCGTAAGCGACGGTATAGAGCGGTGCCGGTCGTTGCGGTGTTGTGCCGAGCCTTGCCACAGCAAGCCGAGCTTTATTCCCGCTGCAGGCAGTTCAGCCTGCCAAAGGGGCAGCCGCTCCGGGGCTGCTGCGAGATAGGGCAGCTCAACCTGCAAGGCCGCCTCCGTGGCAAGCGCCAGACGGTGGGGCAGACTCATCAGGCTGAGCCAGCGATCATGCGGCGGCACACGCTCCTCTTCCGGGTCGGCCAGCAGCAGATCGATGCCAGGCAGCCCCTGCAACAGAGGATAGAGGGGGGTGGGACAGAGCATGGTCACACGGCGCACCCCCTCTTGCCGCAGCCGCGACACAAACCGACAAAATTGGATGGTATCGCCAAACCCCTGTTCACAGAGCAGCAACAGAGAGAGACCGGCCACAGACTCTCCCGCCTGCCACTGCGGAAAAGGCCATGACGGGGGGGGGTGTTGACGCTGTCCGGGCAAAAAACGGGCTTCGTAGTGTTGCCACCCCTCCTGATAGCGCCCCTGCTGCAACAACAGCAACGCCAGATGCCAGCGGGCTTCGCCGTGATCGGGAAGCCGTTCGAGTAGTTGACGGTAGCACTGTTCTGCCTCCGGCAGGCGGCGTTGCTCCTGCAGCAGGATGCCGTAGTTGCAGAGGATGACCGGATGGTGGGGTTCTCTCTTCAGGGCGTGACGATAGCAGGTTGCGGCCTCCTGATTATGGCCATTTTTCAGCAGCAGGTTGCCAAGATTGGCCCAATAATCGCCCTGCTCTGGGGCCAGCCGTACCGCCTCCTGCAGGGCAAAACGGGCCTCGTCCAGCAGGTCGAGGCGCTGCAGGAGCAGACCCAGATTGTTCCAGGCCTTGGCATGGTTTGGCTGCAACCGCACCACCTGCTGATAGCCAGCACGGGCCTCTGGCAAGCGCTGCGCCTGTTGCAGCAAATTGGCCAGATTGTACCAGGCTTCGCTGTGGTCCGGGTGCCTCTCGATCAACCGCCGGTAACAGGTCTCGGCGTCGGCATGGTGTTGTTCCTGTAACAGATAGGCCAGGCGAAACAGCCCCTCGGCATGGTCCGCTTCAAGGGAGAGCAGACGGCGGCAATAGCTTTCCGCCAGCTGCAAACTGCCCTGCTGTTGCGCCTCTGCGGCCAGTTGCAGCGCACAGGCCGCCACACAGGCCTTGAGTGCCGCATGGTCTGGAAAAGCGCACAACAGCTGCTCGGCAACCTCCAGGGCTTGCTGAAAGGCTCTGTTTTGCAAAAGAAGCAGCAGCTGATCGCTGCTTACCATTTCATCACCATCTACTGTTGCCCAATAACAGGTATTATTTATGAACCGGGCACTATGCGGGCAGTGAAACAAAAACGACCACCGCGTGTGTGGTCGCAAGATTGGATCCTGAATTGGTACACGGTATTGGATTCGAACCAATGACCTTTGGCTTCGGAGGCCAACGCTCTATCCAACTGAGCTAACCGTGCCGAGGAGAAGTGGCAGTCACTATAGAAACCGGAGTCCCGCTTGTCAAAGGGATGAATGAGGCTTGACAAAAAGAGTCCCCTCCTTTTAGCCTGTGCGCCATGTCTGCTTGGCCTGTGCTTGGCCGTAAAACCCCTATGGAGTCGCTGTGACCATGAATCAAGATATCGTGCAAACCTCGGATGGCACCTTTGAACAGGACGTACTGAAATCAGAATTGCCGGTTTTGGTGGATTTTTGGGCTGAATGGTGCGGCCCGTGCAAACAAATCGGCCCCTTCCTCGACGATATGGCTGGCGATTTTAAAGGTCGCCTTACCGTCGCCAAACTCAATATCGACCATAACCCCAACACCCCAGGTCGCTACGGTGTGCGTGGTATTCCTACCCTGATGCTGTTCAAAAATGGTGAGATCGAAGCGACCAAAATCGGTGCCTTGCCCAAAACCAAACTCTACGAATGGGTTGAGGGTGCCTTGGCTTGAGCCTGAGAACAGAGACAAAGTGCTGTTGACCGACCGCCATGCGTACACGCTTCAGGTGCGCATGGCGGCTTTTTTCGCTTCGGAGGTCGGCAGCAACTGCCAGCGTTGACAAAAAGCGACCGCCTCTGCTCTGGTCACCGCCTGAATGTGCAGGCGTTTGTCTCGTGCCTGCTCGCCTGCCACCACCTGCACCCGGCTTTTAGCGACGCGCAGTTGATCGGCCAGCCAGGCACAGAGCGCCTGATTGGCTGCCCCTTCGACCGGTGGGGCTGTCAGGGCAATTTTGATCGCCGCACCGTGCATGCCCAACACCGCCACCCGTGACGCCCGTGGCTGCACCCGCACCTCCAGCCACCAATCTTCCCCCTGCCAGCGGCCAGGCAGGCCGTCGTCGCTGCGCTCATCCATGCCACATCAGGCGAAAGCTGACATCCTGCAACAAAGCCAACACCACCAACAACCCCAAAGCGGCCACCAGCGGCGAAACATCCAGACCATAGACCGTCGGCATGCGGGGACGCAACCAGCGCATCAACGGCTCGGTGGCCTGAAATATAAAGCGCAGAAAGGGGTTGGCCAGATTGATACGCATCGGTCGGCCACGACGGAAGGCAAACCAGGAACGAATGTGCAAGCCACCGCGCACGAACAACAACAACAAATAAAAGGTCAACAACAGGTGCAGCAGCGTGATCGCCTCCAGCAGCAGGGAGGAGAGTGCCACGTTACCACGGGCCATGCCGGCGACCAGCCGTTGCAACAACGACAAACCCAACAGGGCAACAATCGGCGACAGATCCAACCCTGCCACCGCCGGCAGCAGACGCCGCAGCGGCTCCAAAACCGGATCGGTGGCCCGCACCAAAAATTGCACAATCGGATTATAGGGATCCGGATTGACCCAGGAGAGCAGCACCCGGATCAAAATCATCCAGGTATAAACCCCCAAGGCAAAATCCAGCAACAGCATCACTGAACCAAGTATACCCATCTCTCTCTTTCCTGCCCGTTAACACAGGCCCGTTTAAGATTTGCCACTCAAGGTGCGCGACCGTTGCCAGGCGGCCTGGACCGCCTCGATCAGGGCACCCCGTACACCCGCCGTCTCCAGGCGGATCAAGCCGGCAATGGTGGTCCCGCCCGGCGAAGTCACCTGATTTTTCAGCACGCCCGGATGGGAACCGCTCGCATCCAACAGACGCGCTGAACCGATCAAAGTCCGAATCGCCAACCGATCGGCCAACGGTCGCGGCAAACCACAGGCCACGCCGCCATCGGAGAGGGCTTCGGCGATCAAATAGACATAGGCCGGACCCGAACCCGACAGGGCGGTGACCCCATCCATCCACCCTTCGTCTTCGATCTCGACCACCTCGCCGCTGACCTCCAACAGGGCACGGGCGGTCTGGCGCTGGGCAACACTCAACGATGGGGCCGCATAGAGGGCGGCAATCCCCTCCCCGATCAAGGCCGGGGTGTTGGGCATCACCCGCACCACTGGCTGCCCAGCGGGCAGCAGCGCTTGCAACTGCGCCAACGCCACACCGGCTGCAATGGAGATCAGCAACTGCCCCGTCTGCCAATCGGCCTGCAGCGCCTGCAATACCGACGACACCTTGCCCGGCTTGACCGCCAGAATCACCACCTCTGCGCCACTCTGCACCACGACAGAATTGCTGCCGCTGACACCCACCCCATACTGCGTCTGCAGCCACTGCTGCCGCCCGTCATCCGGTTCGCTGACCACAATCTGCCGGGCCGCCACGCCCGCCTTGAGCAAGCCCTGAATCATGGCGGCAGCCATATTGCCGCCGCCGATAAAACCAATCTTTATCTCCTGCAACCTCATCATCCCCACCTTTGCCGATCGTTAAAATTGTTTGACTTCGTCGGGGGAAAAACCCGAAGTCGTCAGGCGACGACGGGCCGCTTCCGCCTCCCCGGGTTTGTTGAACGGTCCCACCCACACCCGCAAATGGGTAACACGGTTGATCTCGACCGGTTCGACGTAGACCGGCAGTCTCATTTCGCTGACCCGTGCCAAAGCTTTGTCGGCATTGGCCGACTCGCGAAACGATTCAATCTTGAAAGCATAAGAGCCTTTGCGGTGCGGCGTCGCCGCGCGGACCGGCAGGTCAGGATCGAGGCTGGCATCCAGAATCACCTCGGACAAGGGGTCTGTAACCTCTTCCCGCGTGGAGGCAGAGGCCGGTTTTTTCCGCTCCTGGCGCGGGGGCGGGCTTGTCGTTGTGCTGACGGCTGCTTTGGGCGACGGTTGCTGCTGCTGGACCCGGTTAAAGTCGACCGTGGCGGTCAAATCCCGCCCACTCAACATGCGTTGGCGTTCGGCCTGACTCAAAGCGTGCCCATCCCGTTGCACCAATTGAAAAAAAGTACTGAAATCTGCTGTCGCAGCGTCATGACGATTCTGCAACGTGTGCAGCTGTCCACGATAATAGTAGCCAGCCGGATAGTCGGGATTGAGGCGGATGGCGTTGTTGAAATCTTCCATGGCCGCTTCGTTCTGATTGAGCTTACTGCGGGCCACGCCCCGATGGTGTATTGCCATAAAATCTTTCGGCTCCAGGGCCACCGCCACATTCAAATCGGCCAGTGCCGCACGGGGATTGTTCAGCACCAACCAGACCATTCCTCGTTGTCGATAGGCCAGGGCATGGTCACTCTGCTGCTCGAGGGCATGCTTGCAATCAGTCAGTGCCTGCTGGGCAAAGTTTGTCTGGCTGGCCGATTTGTTGGCCAAATGTTGCTGATAACGGGCTGTACACCGTCCGCTCAAGGCGGCCAGTCGGCCCTCTGCGGCAAGATGCGGGTTGCGCAATACCTCGCCAAACAGCGAAACCGCACGATTGAAATCGCCCTGTTCCATCTCTTGCTGGGCCAGCGCCAGCGGATCGGCGGCATGGGCCACCAGGATCATGCTCCAACAGCCGACCGCCATGCACCACCGCTTTACCCGCATCTTCTCCTCCTGCCCGCCAATGGATTTAACGTGGACCGAACAAGGCGCTGCCAACCCGAACCCAGGTTGCCCCTTCTTCGATGGCAACCTCATAATCCTGACTCATGCCCATGGATAGCTCTGCCATGCTCACGCCGGAAATTTTTTCTGCTGCCATCTGTCGCGCCAACTGCGCCAGCTGGCGAAAATAGGGTCTTGCCTCTTCGGCGCTGGCCGTCCACGGCGGGATGGCCATCAACCCTTGTACCTGCAATCCCGGCAGCATGGCGATCTGCCGCAACGCTGGCAACAAGGTTTCCGCCGCCAGGCCATGTTTTTGTGCCTCCTGGCCCAGGTTGACCTGCAACAAAATCGGCAGGGTACGCCCGACCGGCAGCAGTGCCGACAGCGTCTCTGCCAAAGCCAGCGAATCGACGCTGCTTATCATCTGAAACAGCTCCAGCGCCAGCTTGGCCTTGTTGCGCTGCAGAGGACCGATCAGGTGCCACTGCAGCGCCGCCCGTTCTGGTAAAGAGAAGTGGGGCGATGCCGCCAGCAGGCTCTGTTTTTCACGGGCCTCCTGCACCCGGTTTTCGCCGAAATGGATCTGCCCTGCCGCCCACAAAGCGGCCATACGTTCCAGAGGCTGGGTCTTGGAAACCGCCAACAGACGCACCTGTTGCGGATCACGACCACAGCGCCGACAAGCCGCCTCGATCCGTTGCCGAATCTGTTGCCAAGGTTCTTGCAATGATTCCATCCTGCCTGCACCCAATGCCCGAAAAAACGCAAAAAAAAGCCTCTCCGGCATCATCATTCCCGTTTCATTCCCGCCTGTCAACGCATAACCGCCAGCAGTTGCCCGTACCATTCCCATCATTGAATTTAATGAAACTCTGTTCCAGTCCATTTACCCATCGTGGGCAACTGTGTTAAACAGGGGTCGCCGACCTGCGCAACAGGGTACGGCGAGCGTTTGCCTCCTGACGAGAAGATGCCATCATGACTGAATCCTTGGACGCTTTGTCTGTTTCTACCATGCGCATGTTAGCCGTGGATGCCGTGGAGCAGGCCAATTCTGGCCATCCGGGCATGCCGTTGGGCGCTGCGCCGATGGCTTATGTTCTCTGGCATCGCCTGATGCGCCACCATCCGGCCAACCCGCACTGGCCCAATCGGGATCGTTTCATATTATCCGCTGGCCATGGTTCGGCCCTGTTGTATGCCCTGTTGCATCTGAGCGGCTACGCCCTGGATCTGGAGGAGTTGCGCCGCTTTCGGCAGTGGCAGAGCAAAACACCGGGTCACCCGGAACATGGGCTGACGCCCGGTGTCGAGGCCACGACCGGTCCGTTGGGGCAAGGGTTTGCCATGGGTGTGGGCATGGCCATGGCCGAACGTTATCTGGCCCAACAGTTCAATCAGGCAGCGCAGGCAACGCTGGTCGATCATTATACCTATGCGATTGTCTCCGACGGCGATCTGATGGAGGGCATCACCGCCGAGGCGGCCTCTCTGGCTGGTCATCTGCAGTTGGGCAAATTGATCTATCTCTACGATGACAACCGGATCAGCATCGAAGGCAGCACCGACCTGACCTTTACCGAAGATGTGGCCGCCCGCTTTGCTGCCTATCACTGGCAGGTGTTGCGGGTGGAGGATGGTGAAAATCTGGACGCTATTGAACAGGCCATCCGCCAGGCACAGGCCGAGTCACAACGCCCTTCGCTGATCATGGTCCGCACCCGGATCGGCTTTGGTTCGCCCCGTGTTGACAGCGCCGCTGCACACGGCTCTCCGTTGGGACGGGAGGCCCTGCAGGCCACACGCCACACGTTGCAATGGCCCGACACCTCTTTCCATGTACCAGAGGGGGTCTATGACCATTTTCGTCGCCTCGCCATTCGGGGCGAAGCCGCCGAACAAGCCTGGAACGAACAACTGGCCGCCTTGCAACAACAGGCACCGGCGTTGGCCGCCCGTTTTCAGCAACAGATGTCCGGTACGCTGCCCGCCGATTGGGATCGGGATCTGGCAGGGCTGCATCGGGACGGCAAAGCCAAAGCCACCCGGGTCGCTTCCGGTCAGGCACTCAACGCCCTTGCCCCGCACCTGCCCGCCTTGTGGGGCGGTTCTGCCGATCTGGCCCCCTCCAACAACACCTGGTTGCAACACAGCCCGGAACGCAACATCCATTTTGGTGTCCGCGAACATGCCATGGCCGCCATCGCCAACGGCATGGCCCTGCATAAAGGGATCATTCCCTACTGCGGCACCTTTCTGGTCTTTTCCGACTATATGCGCGGTGCCATCCGCCTCTCTGCCTTGATGGGAACCCATGTCGTCTACATTCTGACCCACGACAGCATTGCCGTCGGTGAAGATGGACCCACCCACCAACCGATCGAACATCTGGCCTCATTGCGGGCCATTCCCGACCTGATCGTCCTGCGTCCTGCCGATGCCTTTGAGACCGTCGCGGCCTGGCGGGTGGCCATACAACGGCAACAACCGGTCGCCTTGATTCTCACCCGTCAAAATCTGCCCCTGCTGCCGGAACAGATGGCCCTGGATGGCGTTGGCCAGGGGGCCTATCTGCTGGCCGATTGCCAGGAAGAAGCGCAATTGACCCTGCTGGCCAGCGGTTCCGAAGTCCATTTGGCCCTGGCCGCCCGCACCGCTCTGCTCGCACAAGGGGTGACCGGGGTGCGGGTGGTCTCCATGCCCTCCTGGGAACTCTTTGCCCAACAGCCAGAGCCTTATCGTCGGCAGATTCTCGGTCCTGCCCATCCTCGTCTGGCCATTGAAGCCGGCTGCAGCATGGGTTGGCATCGCTGGACCGGCGATCAGGGAGATGTGTTGGCCATTGACCGTTTTGGTGCCTCTGCTCCCGGAGATCAGTTGCTCAATGCGTTCGGTTTCTCCCTGGAACAGGTACTCACCAAAGCGCATGCCCTGCTGGCCTGATTTTCTGCCTGCCTGAACAGGTTTGCCAACAGGCCCTGTTCGAGCAGGATTGCCATAAACAGGCAATACATGTAACTCTTGCAAACGAAATTGAGATATGCCATACTTCCGGCCTGCTTAACCGGCAGGGGGTGATCCCTTCCGGTGCTTCGCAGTTCAAGCGGGTGAAAGGATGGTGTCGCCATGCGGTATTTCACATTATTCATCAGCATGTTGCTGGCGACTCTGCCGACATTTGCCGCCGCCTTTTCTGCCCAGCATGAAGAACGGGATTATGCTTTTGGTGTGCTGTCGCAGCGCAGTGCCGTGTTGACCGCACAATACTGGAACCCGATCCTGGAACATGTCACCCGGCAAAGCGGGGTACGTCTGGTGTTGCGTACCAGCCGTACGGCACCGGAAACCAACCAGGCCATCGCCCGGGGGGAGTATGATTTTGTCTATTCCAATACCTTTTTCCAACCTCGACTGAGCGGCAGTGGTTATCGGGTAATCCTCAAACCGCGCAGCGAAGCGATCACCGGTCAAATTGTCACCCCGATCGACTCCCCTATCCAGGCACTGGCCGATCTGCATGGACAGGCGGTCGGTTTTCCTTCTCGTGGGGCTTTTGTCGGCTATGCGCTGCCGATGGACCATCTGCTGCGCTCCGGGGTGCAGGTCCACCCTCTGTTCGGTGGCAATCAGGAGGGGATCATGGCCCAATTGCAGGCGGGTAAAGTGCAGGCTGCCGGAGTCAACGGCGAAGTGATGCGTCTGTTTGCCGAACGGGAATCATTCCGTTATCGGGTGTTGTGGCAGTCCAAACCCTATGACAATCTGCCCATCGCCGCCCATCCCCGTGTGGCACCGGCCATCGTGCAAGCGGTGCAAAGCGCCTTTGCCGCCATACACCTGAGCGAAACCGGTCAAGCCATTCTGCAGAGCAGTGCCCAGATACTCAAACAGGCACCGCCTTTTGGTTTTGTGGTCGCCAGTCAGGAAGATTACCGCAACTATAGCGACTTCTACCGAACCACGCTGGTTCCGGATATCGAGTAGGCGGATGGATCCCTTGCCCTCGGTCTGGGATCGTTTGCCCTTTGTCGGGCGGCTGCTGTTGACCGCCACCCTCGCCTTGTTGATCGGCAGTATCACCTTGCTCTACACCAGCACCTCCCGCGATGCGGCGGATGATCTGCAGGATCTGCAAAACTTTTTGCGCGCCTCACAACAGACTTTGCCCGCTGCCATGGCAGAAATTCTCATCATCGGTGATTTTGCCGCCTTGCAGCAAACGATGAACCGCTATCTTTCCCACCCGGATGTGGTACATCTGCACTTTACCGACAGCAGTGGTGCCGTGTTGGATGCCAGCAAAGCAGCGCAAGCGCATGGTGCCCCCGAATGGTTTTATCAGTGGCTCAAGATGAGTCCGCTGACGGGAGCCTATGATTTTATCATCGGCGGTCGTTTTTATGGACGGCTGGAAATCACCCTCAGTCCCCATCAGGTTATCCATCGGGCCTGGGAACGCTTGTGGGATCATCTGGGCATTATTGCTTTGGTGGTATTGTTGGATTTTATCGGCATCTGGCTGGTGTTGCGGGCTGGCCTGGCCCCCTTGCAGACGTTGGTTATCGGCAGTCGACAGATGGCCAACGGACAATTTGCGACCAATCTGCCGGTGCAGGGCAGCCCGGAAATGCGCCATGTCATCAGCAGTTTCAACAGTATGGCCGATACCGTGCAATCGGCGCGCAGCGAATTATTGCGCGAAAAAGAGTTTCTGCAGGTCACCCTGGCCTCCATCGCCGACGGAGTGATCACCACCAATGAACGGGGGTTGATCACCTTTGTCAACAAAGAGGCTGCCCGCCTGCTGGGATGGCGGGCAGAAACCGCCGTTGGCCATGGTTTAACCCATCTGGTGCATCTGCTTGATGGCCGAACGCGGCTGGAATTGGACAATCCGCTTGCCTCTGTCCTCCACTCCGGGCAAGCCACCTGGTTGGCCAACGATACCCTGTTGCGTACCAACCAGAGAAAAGAGTTTCCCATTGCCGGCATTGCCGCCCCCATTCGCATGCAGGCGGATGGTCCGGTTTTGGGGGTGGTGATGGTATTTCGTGACCAAAGCCAGGAACGACAGCAGTGGCAGGCCCTGGTACAGGCCCGTCAACAGGCAGAAAGCGCCAACCGCGCCAAGGGTGAATTTTTGGCCACCATGAGTCACGAAATCCGCACCCCGATGAATGTGGTGATCGGCATGGGCGATCTGTTGCTGGAGACCGCTTTGAACCCCCTGCAACAGAGTTACGTAAACAAATTGCAACATGCCGGGCAAAATTTGTTGGATTTGATCAACCAGATTCTCGATCTGAGTAAAATTGATACCGGTCAGTTGCAGATACATCTGGAATCGGTGCCGTTGCCGGAACTGTTGCGCGAGGTGGTTTCATTACTGCAAGTGATTGCCACCGACAAGGGGTTGCAACTGCACTGTCACATTGACCCCTCCACCCCGGCGCGGGTACAAACCGATCGCTTGCGCGTACAGCAGATTCTTTTCAACCTGTTGGGCAACGCCGTCAAATTTACCGAACGGGGGGTTGTGCAGCTGCAATGCCACTATGATCTCCAACGGGAACAGTTGCATCTGGCGATTTGTGACACGGGCATCGGCATTGCGGAGGAGCAGCAACAGAGCATTTTTTCGGCCTTTACCCAGATTGACTCCGGCATGACCCGACGCCATGGTGGCAGCGGTCTGGGTTTGGCCATCACCCACAAATTGGTGGAACTGTTAAACGGCTCGATTCATCTGGAGAGTACACCCGGTCAAGGCAGCTGTTTTCGGCTGCTGTTACCGATCAAACCCGACAACACCCCTCTGTCGCTGGTGGCAAGTGTGGCAGCACCACCTGCCGCTTTATCTGCCAGACTGCATATTCTGCTGGTAGAGGATATGGAGGAAAACCAACTGTTGATCCAGGCTTTTCTCAAACAGACCTTGCATCAGTTATCCATCACCCGCAATGGGGCAGAAGCGGTGGCTTTCGTGCAACAGCATCCCTGTGACCTGATCCTGATGGATGTACAGATGCCGGTAATGGACGGCTATACCGCCACCCGCTACATCCGCCAATGGGAGTTGGAACAGGGCATGCCAGAGCGTCCGATCATCGCCTTGACGGCACATGCCATGGAGGGAGAGGCGGTGCGCAGTCGCAAAGCCGGTTGCAGCTTGCACCTGACCAAACCGATCAAAAAGAAGCAGTTGCTGGAAGTGATTCAAGCCTATTGCCTGCCAACTGGCCAAGCAGCGCTGGCAAACAAAGCCAACGGAAGCGAAACCTAAAATCCCCCCAAATCCATCCCCCCTCTTATACCGCCCCAGGTGGTATGGCCAGCGTTTGCCGTTGACGGGTGGTCCATCTTATGACTGACGCGCTGGCCGATGGAGCGCACTTCGCCACTGCCGGGTACCCCTTCCTGTACGGCTCGCCACAACATTTCCAAGGCATCCGGTCCGTCGTCATGGGCGTCGCTGCCCTCTCCCCAGCGGCGCAACTGATCGAGCAAGGTGGCCTGTCCACGATGAAAACGGATCAAACCATTGGCGATATGCGGTTGCAGACTGCTGATACGTAACCCTTTGTCCCGGGCCGGTTTGATCCCCTTGGCCGGAATGGGCACACCCTGCTGTGCCGAACGACGGATCAACTCATCTTTGAAAAATTCCTGAAACTGGATCGCCTCCACCACCCACAAGCGGCAGTCGTAGCGGGTCTGATAGCGCATCACATCATCAATGATACGGTCGGGCAGGCGGATGCGAATATCCGCCTCCAACAGATCAAGAACACCGGTGGTCCGGTCAAAACCGCCGACCAGAATGGCGGAAGGATCCCCTTTGCCTCCCGATTTGCCCAGGGAAGGGTCCACCGCACCGAAAGTGAGCCAGGCCGGATTCTGCTCCTGCCAATAGTGGATCTCCTGAAACAGCGCCTGTTCGCTTAGCGGTTGATTCTGCAATTCGGCATCGAAGGCGGCAGCCCCATCACGGAGGCGAATTTTCATCAACGCCTCCAGGCTGCGCACCTTGGGCCAGGAGAGGATGGCCCCGGCATCCATCTGCTGGCGATGCTGCTGATAAAAGCGGTCGGCAACCTCTTCTCCCTCCTGCAGCAGCACCGCTTGCCACTGCTGCCAGAGGGCCATATCATCCGGCCAGCGCACAATGGCCTGAAAACGCGCACTCTCCCACAACGGGTTGCGCAGCAGTCGGGCCAACAGAGAGTCACTGTGCAGCACCGTGCCGACCAACAGCACATCCATCGAATCATCGGCAGCCCCCAGTTTGAGAACCGTGCTGCGCAACCACTCTTCCAATTGATCCCGCTGCTGACGACTGCGCACGTTGACATCATTTTCCAGATCGTCGCAAATCACCATATCTGGACGAAAATTGCCATGGCGCAGACCGCGCATGCGTCGCCCGGAGCCAAAAGCCTGAATTTTGCTGCCACCCGTCGTGACCAGGACACCGGCCTTCCATACCGGCCCCATACCGCACACTTCGGGAAAATCAAGGGTCAGACGGGCGTTGCCAAGCAGTTCGGCTTTGATCGCCTCCAGCATGGCCGTGGCCTGGTGTTGGCTGTCCATAATGATGGGAATATATCGACGACTGCCGGTCACCACACACCACAAGGTAAAAATCTGGGTCACCAGCGTGGATTTGGCCTCACCACGGGGAGCAGCAATCGCCAGCTTGACCCCGTGCCGCCGGGCATGAATCAGCTTGGGCAGACGGGTATAGAGATAGGTGTGCAACAGGCTGTCGTGGGCAGAAAGATAATGGGGAAAGTAGGTTTTGGCAAAAAAGCGAAACTCACGGTGCGCCCGCCGGATACGACGGATCTGTTCTTCCGGATCCGTACTTAAACCGATGGCTTGCCGTTCAGCCTGTTGACGCAGGCGCTGGGCCAGGTCGGTCACCGCGCTTTGAAACCGTTTGCCCGCTAATGAGGTCGAATGGGTCATAGATACTCCTGGCACCCGGCAATCTCCGGGAATAGTCAATAATAATAACGGTCAAAACAGCTGCCGATCAGGCAGGCCGTTTCGTATCGACATGATGCCATAAGTAACGAATGACGCGAACAGGAAGCCGTTCACAACGCTATCATGCTTCCGCAGGTGATGGATTATCCCCTTTTTTTGGGAAACGATCGAGCATTTCCAACAAATTTTGTTTGCGCAGCGGTTTGGTCAACACCGCATCACAGCCGGCGGCCAACACCTGTTCGGAGACCTCTTTCATGGCATGGGCGGTGAAGGCAATGATTGGAGTCGGCACACTGTTCACGGCTGCCTCCCATTCACGCATGGAACGGGTTGCCTGATAACCATCCATCACCGGCATTTGAATGTCCATCAACACCAGATCAAAGGGGTTGGACTGAAACAGCGCCAACCCTTCCGCCCCATCCATCGCCGTACTCAGACGGTGAGGCGTGCGCTTCAGGAAGGCTTCCAAAAGGCGTAAATTATCTTCGGCATCGTCCACCGCCAGAATATGCAAGCCATTGCTGGCGATTGTTGCAACAACGGGTGCAGCGGCAGTGGGCAAACTCTCGGAGGGAAGCAAGGACAAGCTCTGCATCGGCAATACGAAGGAAAAGGTGCTGCCGCTCCCCAAACAGCTCTCAACCTGAATCTGCCCTCCCATCAGAGTGACCAGCTGCCGACAGATCGACAAACCCAAACCGATTCCACCCACCCGATGCCCCACTTCGCTGTTGCCCTGCACGAATGGTTCAAAAATTTCCTGTAGACGCTCGGCCCCGATGCCGATTCCCGTATCGCTGACGGCAAAACAGATGCGCTGCCCGTCCACACGGGTAACCGTCAGCGCAATGCTGCCCTGATGGGTAAATTTACGGGCATTGTCGATCAGATTGAACAAAATCTGTCTGAGTCGTTGACCGTCACCGCTGACCATCGGCGGCACATCGGCAGCCATCTGTATCTGCAGAGCCACCCCCCGCTCGACGATGCCGCCGCGCATCACCTCTGCCACCTCATGCAGCAACGCGGACAACGCAACGGGGTGTTGTTCCATCTCCAGTTGTCCGGCCTCAATCTTGGACAAGTCGAGCAGATCGTTGATCAAACCCATCAGCATATTGCCGGCCTTGATCATGATATGCAGATTGCGGCGCTGTTCCTCATTCAACGCACTCTCTTGCAATGTATCGCCCATGCCGATGATGGCATGCAGAGGAGTACGCATTTCATGGCTCATGGCCGCCAGAAAGAGCGTTTTGCTGCGATTGGCCCGTATCGCCTCCTCTTTGGCTGCTTGCAACTGCTCTTCGGTTTGTTTGCGTACGCTGATGTCGGAAACAATGCCACAAATGGCATACGGCTGCCCCTCGCTGGTCCGCAGCAAAAATTTATGGGCCAGAAAATAGCGCAGACCATCCGCCATCGGCACCCTCTCCTCGACCATGATGGTGCCGTGACGCAGCACCTCCTGGTCGCTGGCACGCAAACGGGCCGCCACCTCTGCCGGAAACAGCTCGCTGTCACTTCTGCCACAAATTTTTTGGTTATCGATTCCCATCCACTGTTCAAATTGCCGATTGATCAGCCGATAACAGCCTTGCAAATCCTTGATAAAGATGATTGCCGGGGCATGATCAAAAATTTCCCGCTGTTGTGCATCACTTTGTTGCAATGCCGCCTCGGCGGCACCGGCCTGGCGATGAAAACGGTGGATCAACCGTTGCGAAAAATACAACACCAGGGCGATCAGCACGACAATAAGGGCAAACAAAGCGCCGTACATCTGCATGTCCTGATACCAATCGCCTCGCACCGCCTCGGCATCACGGCTGACCACCATCCACAACGGTTGATCCATCTGCAGCACCGACGGTTGAATACGCACCGCAATACCGATCCGTCCATCATGCCATTCCGGTGTCGACTGTGGCCATGACTGCGGCAGCGAGGCAGCGTTGGCCGACTCTGGCACCTGCAAAAACAGATGACCGCCCCCGTGCAAAATGGTAACCTGCATATCGGGTGCATACAAAACCGATTGCATCAAGGTCCGAAAATAGTCCGGCTCCAGGGCAATGGCCACCACCCCGGCAAAGGTACCCTGTGCCGTCAACACAGCCTGCGACAGGTGCATGACGAAGCGACCATCGATACGTGAACGCAGGGGTGGAGAGAGATGGAGCAAGTGCTGCTGATTTGGTTGGCGGGCGATGCGAAAAAATTCCCGGTTGCTCACATCAATCTGCAACAGTTCCGCCAGATTGGCATAACGCACGATACCCTGCGCATCGACGACCAGTAAGGCACGAATCCCTGGAATGATCGGATAGTTGAACCTCTGTGCCAGCGGCTCACTGATTTGGCCTGACTCTTGGGTATTGTCTGGAAAGTCAGCCTGCATATGGCGCAAAAAAATATGCGCGGTGCGCAATAACAGATCGGTATTTTCCTGGAGTACGCGCACCTGTGCCAGCAACCGTTCCCGTTCCACACGAACACGATGATCGTAATCCCGGTAGAGATCGAATGCCACAACCGCTCCGGTCAGCAGGGTTGTCATACCCAGCAGAATCCATTGCATGAGAAAGGGACGCTTGGCATAGTGGTTCATGGGCAACCCGCACGGTTACAAAGAAAAAGAGAGCTGCAGGCGTTGTTGGCCTGTTTTTCGGCTCCGTTTTGCCGCACTCGCATTCTCTATTGTACCCTGTTCATTTGGAAAAAGCGATTTATCTTTACTGCCTCTGCCTTGGTTCTTTTTTTCTCTATTGCATGGATGGTGAGCCCCTGATGAAGCGTGTCGCATTGCCTTCCTGGCTTTGGTTAATCCTGAAGCTGATCGTTGCCGGGGGATTGATCACGCTACTCTGGCAACAGGGCATTCTTGACCCGCAATTGTTGCAAAACAGTGCTTTGCCAGGCAGTGTGGTGCTGGCCGGCCTGTTGTGCAATCTGGCGATGATTTCGCTCGGGGCGCTGCGCTGGCAGATTCTGCTGGCCAGTCAGGGGCTGCGGCCCCCCTTTGCCTGGTCGCACGGCATGGTTTATCTGACCTTCTGTTTCAATCTGCTGGTGCCCGGTTCGATCGGTGGCGATGCGTTGCGCATGGCCTATCTGCTGCGGGAGTGCCCTGCAGAACAAAAAAGTGGTGCCATTCTGACCATTCTCGCCGATCGTATCTGTGGTCTGTATGCCATGTTTCTTCTTGCCCTGCTGGCAGCTTTGGCCAACCTGACGCCGTTGTGGCAACAGTTCTCTGGTCGATTGTTGCTTTTTTCCCTGCTGTTTTCGGTTGCCGCAGCCCCTTTGGCGGCTGCTTTGCTCTTTTGGGGTTTGGACAAATTACCGCGCTGGCCTCGTTCACCAGTCGCCTTGCCCAGCGCGGCTGGTCGGCAAACTTCCCTGCTCGATCAACTCCTGCTGGCCGTCCGCTCTTTTCGGCAACAGAAAAAATCGCTGCTGGCCGCTGTGCTGGTCTCCGTTCTGGCGCAAAGTCTGGAAATTGTTGCCTTGCTTTTTATCGCCTCCGCACTGGGCCTGCTGGCCAATGGTGGTGACCATTTTTTTCTGGCCGCTCCCGTCGCCTGGATTGCCAATCTGTTACCGGTCTCTCCCGGCGGACTGGGTGTGGGCGAGGCCGCCTTTGCCCATATCTGCCAATGGCTGCAGCCGGAAACCGCCGTGACTGCCCTTGGTACCCCTTTTCTGATCAACCGACTGTTGCAGATGATCGCCAGTCTGCCCGGTATCTGGGTCTATCTCCGTCACCGCGCCACACCGACCACACCATCTTGATATTATTTTTACATCCTGATGCCGACTCTTGATACATTTTTATTTTGGCTTGCACTACAGTATGTTCCCCGTGTCGGCCAGATTTTGTCAGGCAATTGTATCTGGTCAGCAGCAACTGCCTGTCACCCGCCAGGCGGAAAAAAGATTTTCCTCACCTTTGCATCAGGATGGATCATTATGTCTCAGGCAGGTTCACACGAAAGCCGTCTGTCCACACTGGTTATCGGCGCACTCGGTGTCGTTTTCGGCGATATCGGCACCAGCCCCCTTTATGCTGTCAAAGAGTCGCTGGCTGCCTCTGGCGGACATGGTGGCCTGCCGGCGGCCAGCGATGTTTTCGGTGTCATCTCCATGATTCTCTGGTCGTTGCTGATTGTCATCACCGTCAAATACGTCTTTTTTATCATGCGCGCCGATAACAAAGGCGAGGGGGGCATCATGGCCTTGACCGCCCTGGCCCTCCGCTCTCCTTATGCCACACCTGTCTGGCGCATTCTGATCAACTTTCTCGGCATCTGCGGCCTGGCCCTCTTTTTTGGCGATGGTGTCATTACGCCGGCCATTTCGGTACTGTCCGCCGTCGAAGGGTTGGAACTGGCAACCCCTCTGCTGCAACCGGTCGTGGTGCCGGTAACCCTGGTGATTCTCTTTGGCCTGTTTTTTTTCCAACGACTCGGCACCGAAGGGGTGGGCTCTCTGTTTGGCCCGATCATGCTGCTCTGGTTTAGCGTATTGGCGCTTCTCGGCATCTACGGCATTCTGAAAAATCCGCAGATTCTTGGCGCGCTCAATCCGACCCATGCCCTGCACTTTTTTATCGCCCATCGCGGCCAGGCCTTCATCGTTCTGGGTGCCGTCTTTCTTTCGGTCACCGGGGCCGAAGCACTCTATGCCGATATGGGCCATTTTGGCTGCCGTCCGATTCAATTGGCCTGGTTGTTCCTGGTCTTTCCCGCCCTGGTACTCAACTATTTCGGCCAAGGGGGGCTGATTCTGGAAAATCCGGAAACCGTCAAAAACCCCTTCTATCTGCTGGCCCCCAGTTGGGGCCTCTACCCGATGGTCATTCTCTCCACCCTGGCCACTATCATCGCCTCGCAGGCAGTCATCTCCGGTGCCTTCTCTGCCGCCCGTCAGGCCATGCAACTGGGCTTTCTGCCCCGCATGGAAGTGGTCCATACCTCCAGCAAGGAAGAGGGGCAAATTTATGTGCCCACCATCAACTGGATTCTGCTTACCGCCGTCCTGATCCTGGTCATGGGCTTTCGCAGCAGCAGCAATCTGGCCTCGGCCTACGGCATCGCCGTGACCGGGGCCATGGTCATTGACACCACCCTTGCTTTCGGCGTCGTTCTGCGCGTCATGTATGGCTGGAGTCTGCTTT
Source organism: Magnetococcales bacterium WMHbinv6 (assembly GCA_002753135.1). GTDB lineage: Bacteria > Pseudomonadota > Magnetococcia > Magnetococcales > Magnetaquicoccaceae > Magnetaquicoccus. Next base: position 210,888 of record PDZV01000002.1, read on the forward strand.
TGACCGTGTTGGCCACCTGCTTCTTTCTGATTTTTGATACCGTCTTCTTTGCTGCCAACGCATTAAAAATTCCTGAGGGGGGGTGGTTTCCCCTGCTGCTGGGCAGTGTGATTTTTCTGCTGATGTCCACCTGGAAACAGGGAACCGAACTGTGCCGTAACGCTCTGCAAAAATCGGAAATTCCTCTGGAACCCTTTTTGCGCCAGGTAGCCAATGATCCGGTGCCCCGCGCTCCCGGTATCGGCATCTATCTGAGTACCAATGCCGAAATGGCACCACGCCCCCTGGTACAAAATTTACAACATCACTGGATCATCCACGAAACGGTGGCCATCCTGTCGATTCAATTTCTCGATACCCCTCACCTGGTCAGTGGCGATCGGGTGGTGGAGAGCAATCTGGGCAACGGTTTTCATCGCCTGATCATCCGCTTCGGTTTTACCGAAAAGCCGGATATTCCCCGCGCCCTGCAACAGAGTCGTCTGTTTCAGGATTGGTCCAACCCGGATGAAACCTCCTTCTTTCTCGGTCGCACCCTCTTCTCAGCCGAGCAGGGACGCAACGGTTTGCCCTTGTGACGCATCCAACTCTTTTTGTGGCTGCAACGCAACGCCAGCAATGCCGCCTCCTGGTTTCATCTGCCTGCCCATCGGGTGGTGGAAATGGGGGCACGGGTGATTCTGTAACCGCCACCTCCTCCCTGTCTGCAGGCTCTGCTCACCGGTTGACCTGCCTGCCGGGCAGCGTCAGGACGGCGGGCGGCCATAACGGAAGCAGTCTGCGCCATGCCGCCCGAAGGCCATGGCCAGGTTGAAAAATGGTTTGATGGTGTCTGGTTTTCTTCACGCCTGGACGCTATGCTCTGGCCAGGCAATACGGTCCCATCGCTCTTATCAGGAGGCAACATGTTCAGATTGCCCCTACTGCCCCGGTGCCGTTCTGTTGCCAACGGCCTGCGGCCCAGGTGATGGATCCGGGCATGCACACCATTCTGGGACAAGCGCCATGAACGGATCAACACCAGATCGCCCTTCTGTCCTGCGCCACGGTTTAGCCCGAGAAGCGGTGCTGGTCTGTATTGGCCCTGGACCAGACAGCGAACGGTTGATCGAGCGGGCTGCCCGTCGCGCCAGCCAAAGCGGTGCCCCCTGGCACGCCATTGCCATCGATACGCCCGCCAGCCAATGGCTGCCGGAAGCGGTGCGGACCCGGATGCAAAACAGATTGGCCACCGCCCAGCGTTTGGGAGCGCAAACGGCCCACCGCTTTGGACACGATGCGGTTACCGTGGCCATCGAGTATGCCCGCCAGCACCATTTGGGCACTCTGCTGGTCGGACGAGACCGCTATCGTCGTCTTCCCTGGCAACACGGTTTTGCCGAGCGTATCGCCCGCCTGGCCCCCGATCTGGAACTGTTGCAGGTGGCCAGTGACAGGGAGAGCCCTTTTCCGCTGCTCTCCCGCCTGATTCCGGTCTGGCAACCCAGCGAAAACCTGTGGCAAAGCCATGGTGCCGCCCTGCTGGTGGTGGCGATTGTCACCGTCTGCATCGCTCCCCTCTATCATCACCTGGACCTGAGCAATCTGGTGATGATCTACCTGCTGGCTGTCGTCCTCACCGCCATCCGTTTGGGTCGGGGGGCAGCCATGCTGGCGGCCATTCTTTCCGTTGCCTCTTTTGACTTTTTTTTCGTCCCGCCCCGCTTTACCTTTGTCGTGCAGGACGCTCAGTATCTGGTTACTTTTGCCATCATGTTTGTGGTCACCCTGGTGGTTGGTCAACTGACCGCCTCCCTGCAATGGCAGGCCTCGGTGGCCAGCCATCGGGAAGCCCATATGCGCGCCCTCTACGAGATGGCCCGTCAACTTTCCAGCGCCCTCAATGCGGCGCAAATGGTCCCCATCTGTCAGCAGTTTATCCAACAGGGTTTTCACGCCTCGATGGCCTTGCTGGTCCCGGATCAGCAGGGAATTCTGCAACCGGTCACGCAGGAACTGTCGCCGCTGGAAATTCAGTATGAGACCGCCCAGAAATGTTTTGCGCAAGAAGAACAGAGCGGCTGGGATATGGAGAGCTTTTCTGTCTCGCGACTGCTCTATATTCCTCTCAAGGCAACCACCCGTCTGTGCGGTGTGTTGGTAGTGCGTCCCGATCAACCCCTGTGGGAATTGCCTCTGGAGCAAAAACGTCTGCTGGAGACCAGCGCCTCTTTGATCGCCATCGCCCTGGAACGACTCCACTATGCCGAACTGTCGCAACAGACCCAACTGACCATGGAATCGGAACGGTTACGTACCTCTTTGCTTTCGGCCATCTCCCATGATCTGCGTACACCGATGACCATCATCACCGGCCTGAGCGATGCCCTCTGTCTGGCCAAACCCACCTTGCACGAACCCCATGCCAGTTTGGCCAAAGCCATTCGCGACGAAGCGGCGCGCACGGTCACCATGGCCAATAACCTGCTCGACATGGCCCGCATGCAGATGGGCAATTTGACCCTCAATCGCCATTGGCAAACCCTGGAAGAGATTATTGGTGTTGCCATGGGTAACTGCACCGCGTTACTCACCCGACATCGGGTGACTTTCGACCTGCCGGTCGATCTGCCGCTGCTTGAACTGGATAGTGTGCTGATGGAACGGGTATTTACCAATCTGCTGGAAAACGGCAGCAAACACACGCCCCCCGGCACAGAGATTCACCTTGCCGCCCGCCATGATGGTCTTCATGTCAGCATCACCCTGAGCGACAACGGTCCCGGACTGCCACACGGCATGGAACAACAAATTTTTGACAAATTTACCCGTGGCAAAAGCGAATCGACAGTGGCCGGATTCGGCCTGGGTCTGGCCATCGTGCGGGCAATCATCGTTGCCCACGATGGAGAGGTCAGCGCCGGCAACCAACCGCAGGGGGGTGCCTGTTTTACCATTCGCCTGCCTGTCGGTGAACCCCCAGCCATTCCGGAGGAACAGGAATGAATGAAGGCGCAACCACCCCGCTTTCCATTGTGATCATCGAAGATGAACCCCACATCCGCCGCTTTGTGCGAACGGCGCTGGAGGCAGAACAGTATAGCGTGGTGGAGGCCGAAAACGGGGCACGCGGCTTGATCGATGTGGCAACCCGTCGCCCGGATCTGGTCATCGTTGATTTGGGCTTACCGGATAACGATGGCATAGATCTGATTCGTGATCTGCGCAGTTGGTCACAACTGCCGGTATTGATTCTTTCCGCTCGCGTTGGCGAGACCGATAAGGTTGCGGCGTTGGATGCGGGGGCCGACGACTATTTGACCAAACCGTTTGGTGTACCCGAATTGTTGGCCCGGGTGCGTGCCCTGCTGCGTCGCTCCTTGCGCCAGCACGGGGAAGAGTCTCCGCTTGTTCGTTTTGGCAATGTAGAGGTCAATCTGGCCCAGCGTTTGATCACCCGCGATGGCGAAATTGTCCATTTGACCGCCATCGAATATCGTCTGCTGGCGCAACTGGTGGCCAACGCCGGACGTGTTTTGACCCATCGGGTATTGTTGCGCGATGTCTGGGGGCCGAATCAGACGGAAAACACCCACTATCTGCGGGTCTATATGTCCAATTTACGCCGCAAGCTGGAACAGGATCCCAACGTGCCGCAGCACATTCTCACCGAATCGGGTGTCGGCTATCGTCTGGTTTTGTCGTAAGCGCTGGGAGATCATCAGAAAGCATCAGAAGGCAAAAAAAGAGCGAGACAGTTGCCCGTCCCGCCCATCGTCTGCATACGCATCGCTGGTGGCGATGTGCGCTACCGGCAAAATTACATGGTAGCAGCAGCTTTCTTTTTGCCTTTTTTGGCCTTCTTGGCCTTTTTGCCGTGTTTTTTACCGGCATTCTGTTGTTTTTCCATCGTTTGCATGCTGCCACCCATGTCAGCGGCCTGAACCGGCGTAGCGGCCCACAGACCCATGGCAACCAACATGGCGATCACACCCGACATACGTTTGAGATTTTGCATCTTACGCTTTCCTTAAATCCCAGAGCTTAATTTGTTAAATGAGGTAACGACTGTTTTGGAACTGCCTTGCGTTGCTTGCGATCTTGCCCATATCCGGTCAAGATTTCTGTCTGGTTTACGGTAATCAATTTGCATGCCACTTACTGCTTACCAGCCAGACAGCCCAACTATTTTTTTGTAGCGGCCTTTTGCAGTTCTTCGCATTTTTTATCGCTTTTGCAATCCACATTTTTGCCTGCATCTGCGGCGAAACCTGCATTAGCCATACAACACATTACGGCCACCGACACGATCAATTGTGCGACGGAATGTTTCATGGTATCCCTCTGCGTGTGCTTGCCGTAAGTCAAAATAGGGACGATCCGCATCATACACTTTTGCAGTCCACTGCCGTCCGTTTATGCAATCATCGGACCGCTTTTGTTTTCCGCTTGGCGGGCAGGTGCTGCACGACAGGCAACAGCGCCTCACACTTGGTACGACAATGACCCGTTATTCTACTGGCCTTTGCAAACAATTTCAACTCTTTTTTAATAATTCTGTAAAATTTCCCCGTCATGTTTGAGCGCAGGCGGCAAAAAATGTGGCAAATAAATGGCCAATCAATTGGCTTTTATTCACTTTTCCGGTCAACAACTGTTGCGACGGCCATGGTGCAATCGTATACTGACATCCATTAATCAAATCAACCGTTGCCAAGGGCGTATCCCCATCCATGAGCGCACATCGTATCCATCAAATTCAAGTCATATTTTCCGCCGAAGAAGATCGCCTGCAACTGCGTATCAACACCCATGGACGAACCGAGTTTCGCTTTTGGCTTACCCGCCGTTTTATCAAGCGGTTATGGCCCGGTTTACGCCAGGCGATGGAAACGCATGTACACATGGAGACCAGCGCGCCGGTCGATCCGGTCAGTCGGGCCGCCATGCTCAGTTTTGTCCACCAACAAGCCGTTGCCGAAACCGATTTTACCACACGTTATCAAGAAGAACCCTGTGAAACACCCCTGGGACCACTTCCCGTTCTGGTCACCCGTGCCCGTATCGAACCTCGGGAACAGGGCGGCTATCTGATCGGCCTGCATCCGCAAACCAGCTACGGCATCGAAGTGGCCATGGATCCCAAACTGTTGCACTCTTTTTGTAAGTTGATCGTTGATGCCGTCAACAAAGCCGACTGGGATCTCAATCTTGCCCTGGCACAGACCGGCAAAATGGTGACCGATGTCGGCGCACTCTACGGCCCATCCGGCAGTAATTATACGATCAATTAAATCGCTTAATCTCTGGCAGCCAAAGAAAGAATACGCATGAATCATACCCTTACTTGTTTTACCCGACGACTCCACCTTGCCCTTCTTGTCGGCCTGTTGACCATTCTGCCGGGGGAAGGCATGGCGGCCATGCAGTATCATTGGGTACAATTAATGGCCGGCAAAGCGGTGGGTGAGCGGTGGTTGCCCGATGTCTCCATCCGGGCCATTGTCGATCAAAAAGAGAACTGCCCCGCATTATACGATGGGCAACACATTAAAAAAGCAAAGGTTCTTCTTACCTTGCAGGAACGAGTCAAGCAGGGCCAACTGGCCAGCAACCCCCTGTTTGCCGAAATCAAACTCTGTGAAAAAACCATCGCCGCCGATGACAATTTATTGCAACAATGGAGCGTCGGCTATCTGGCGAACGACAAAAATCCGACAGCCATCCGTCTGCCTAATCTGCAAGGCGGTGCTTTGCCGCTGTCGCAACTGATCACCTCCGGCTGTACCGGTTGCCGGGACAATAAAGATCAATATTGTGCCACCACCCCGCCTGCATCCGGCAAAAGCAGCGCCAAGGCGCAACCATGGCAGCTGGCTGCCTTGATGGCACAAGCGGCTCCAGCCTCCGAACAACTACCCCCTCTGTGGGTACATCTGGGCGATATGCGCTACTCTGGCCAAAAAGATGGGGTTGCCGACTCCTGGAGCCACAACAAGGGCAAATTGGGCTGGAAAGAGGAGTTTTTCACCCCCTATGCCACGCTGCTGGCGCAAAGCTGGTCGGTGATTTTGCGCGGCAATCATGAAGGGTGCTTTGTCCCTGGCAACAGCTGGGATAATTCCGGTTGGCAAAATCGTGGTGAAGGTTGGCTCTACTTTTTTGGCAGCGGCACCACCACCTGTCAGAGCCTGGCGGGCCAGCAACAGGATATGCTGCCCCCCATCGCCTTCGATGCCCTCGCCTATGGCGGCAGCTTTGCGCAGCCTGTCGCCAGTCAGCAGGCCATTCGGCTGATTTTGTTGGACCGGGTGCGCACCGGCGACGGACGGGATAAAGATCCGGGAACAACCCAGGCGTTGTACACCGCGCAAAACAGACAGGTCGCGCAACAATGGCTGCACACATTGAACCGCAACCATCCCGCCTGGCTGCTGCAGCATATTCCAAGTTATGAGCTTAATAAAAAAGGAAAAATAGAATCTTCTCTCTTTAGCAAAGCCCTGCAGGATGCCCTGTCGCCTGCAGAACTGCAGCAGGTGGCACTGCTGGTCTCGGCCCATCTGCATCATTATGAGCTGGCCAAAGAGGATGACAAACACCCGTTGCAGGTCACCGTTGGCAATGGCGGTGTCGCCCTCTCCGGCTCTTTGGACAAACGCTGCCAGTGGTCGAACAGCGGCGATAAAAGCGCTCTGCAGGCCGTGCAGTTTGGTTTTCTCTCGGTCCGCTTTACCGTCGAAGGGGGTAGCGTCAACGCCAGCTACCAGATGCCGCTTTTTCGCGCTGCCCCCGGATCACTGCAAGCGGACAGCCCCATGGTGTGCCCCGGCAAAAAAGAGGCTCCCGCTGTCCCAGACTGCGGCAAGGCCAGCCCCCTGCCCGCCTGCAGTTGATGCAGCTGAGCGCCCAGCCAACACCGTTACCCGTCTGACTCTGCCGTGCCAGCCGCAGCCACTCAATCAGCTGCGGCTGGCTCCGGCACCAGATGCCACTCCCCACGCATGCTCTGCGGCGCATCGGCAGGCCAGTGCGGGGAGTAGACCACCTCTGGTGCCTCCACCTCCCGCACCTGCCCTTCGCTGGCACGCATAAAGCCCGCTTCGCCGCTGCGCTGATCGCCGAGAAAACCCATGCTGGCCATGCTCAGGGTCTTTTCTCCGGCCACAATGACATGGTCCACCAGACGTATACCAATCGGCAAGAGAATACGTTGCAACATCAAGGTCAAATTGACATCACTCTGCGAAGCCTGCAAAATGCCGGAGGGGTGGTTGTGCGCCAGAATGACATTGACCGATTTGTGCCGTAACACCGTCTCCACCACCTGCCGCGGGTGAACCAAGGCATCGGTAACCGTGCCATGGGTAATCAACGCCGGAAACAGCAGCTGACAGCGATTATCCAGACACAAAGCATAAAACACCTCTTCTGTGCGTCCGGCCATCAGCGGCAACAAAAAACGGCTGGTGCGATAGGGATCATTCAACGGCATCTTTTCCCGCGTGGCATTATCGTGCAGATAACGGCGCATCAACGGCGGAATCAACGTCAAAAAGACCGCAGCCACCTCACCAATACCCGGTACCGATGCCAAATCCCGTGCATCCGCATCCAATACCGCCGACAGACAGCCATACCTTTGCAGCAATAAGTGCGCAATCCGATTGGTATCCTGGCGGGGCAAGGTATTGAATAACAGTAATTCTAATACCTGATGATCCTCAAACTGTTCCAGCCCCTCTTGCAGAAACCGTCGTCGTAATCGTTCCCGATGCCCGCGATGAACTGACGATAGTGTATCCATCTCCTCCATGCCATCAACAGCGCTCAATGAGTGGTCTCCGCGCCAGGTGATCCTGTGTGCGTTTGTTATCTACTCTGAAGATTATTAAACCATTTTCTGCGCAAAAGGCGAAGTTGTTTATCTGCGCATCAATCGTTAATCATTTCATTACAAAAAGAAAATCAATGGGCAACAATCCGACAGCCCAGTGGTTGGAACACCCTTGATCTGCCCTATATATACAATAAAAGAAATTGTCGGTTATTTTTGACGCGATATGACAGCCATGGGAAGGTTGTTGCTGTTGCTGCACAACAGCGCAGCAACAGCTTGCAGCCATTGGGCGCGCTGCGCCGATGCGAAGGGCGCAGCGGCTTATTGTGAAGGGCGCGCCAAAGGCAACAGATAAAAGATGAATTCCCAGGGCTCTGCCCTGGACCCGCAATTGTTTTTTTCGGGAGGGGTCAGCCGGAGACGGCTTGTTCGGCTGTTTGGCGGAGTTTTTGGATAATGGCCGTATAATCCGGCTGGGAAAAGACCGCCGAACCGGCAACAAAAACATCGGCCCCGGCTGCCGCAGCAGCGGCAATATTGTCGACTTTGATGCCGCCATCCACCTCCAGTTCGATGGCCAGACCGCGTGCTTGCATCTGCTCACGCAGGGTGCGAATTTTTGGCAAGAGATAGGGAATGAACGATTGTCCACCAAAACCGGGATTGACACTCATCAACACCACCCGGTCCAGCAATGGCAACAGCTCCTGAATGCTCTGCAACGGCGTGGCCGGATTAAGGGCCAGACCGGCCTGACAGCCCAACTCACGAATATAATGGATGGCCCGGTCCAGATGGTGTGTTGCCTCGACGTGGATGGTGATACTGCTGGCTCCCGCCTTGGCAAAATCGGCCAGATAGGGTTCCACCGGTTCGATCATCAAATGGAGATCCAACGGACGACACGCCACCCGGTGAATGGCCTCGACCACCAAAGGACCGATGGTCAGATTGGGTACAAAGTGGCCATCCATGACATCGATATGGATATAATCGGCACCGGCCTCTTCCACGGCACGCACCTCTTCACCCAAACGGGCAAAATCGGCGGAGAGAATACTGGGGGCAATTTTGATCATCAGCGGTTTACCATCGCCTGCAAACGTTGAATGCGCTCCGCCATCGGTGGATGGGTGGAAAAAAGACCGGCGAGAAATCCCGCCGACAACGGGTTGACAATAAAGAGATGGCTGGTTGCCGGATGGGCTGCCGCTCCCTCCAGGGGGATGGCCTGGCTGCCCTGTTCCAGTTTGTGCAGGGCCGAGGCCAGCCAGAGCGGATTGCCACACAAACGCCCACCCAGTTCATCGGCACCATACTCACGGGAACGGGAGATGGCCATCTGGATCAACATGGCCGCCAGCGGGGCCAACAAAGCCATCAACAAACCACCCATACCGCCCCCCTCTTCCCGCTCTCGATCGGAGGATTGGAACAGCGAACCAAACTGGGCCAGCATGGTCACCGCCCCGGCCAGCGAGGCGGTAATGGTGCTGATCAGAATATCCCGGTTGTAGACATGGCCCATCTCATGGGCCATCACCCCGGCCAACTCTTCACGGCTTAACAGACGCAGGATACCGGTGGTGGCCGCCACCGCTGCATGGGCCGGATCACGACCGGTGGCAAAGGCGTTGGGTGACGGATCATCGATGATATAGACCCGGGGCATCGGCAAATTGGCCCGCCGCGCCAATTCCTGCACGATGCCGTAATAGTCGGGCATCTGTTGCGGATCAATCTCCTGGGCGTTGAACAGGCGCAGCACCGCCTGATCGGAGTTCCAGTAGGCCCAAAAATTCATGCCGACCGCCAACAACAAGGCCAGCATCATCCCTTCCCGACCACCCAGCGCCTGCCCGACCAGGGCGAACAGGGCGGTCAAACCGGCCAACAAGACAAAGACACGCAGATCATTCATCTTTCACTCTCCTTGCCAACGGCAGGCACTATAGCATGAACAGGCCTGCACTTTCCGACATCGTGCATCAACCGCATTTGGAGTAGCCACACTCCAGGCAGGTATCGCAACCATCCAGGCGCATGACCGCCATCTGGCTGCATTTCGGACACAAACTGCCGTTGCTGACCCCCCCCTCCTGGGCCTGTTGCCGTTTGGCCATCAACTCTTCAGAGACCTCCGGCGGATGCAGAATGCCGATATTGGTCAAGTGGCGTTCCAGACACTCACCGATTTCCGCCACCAGGCTGGGCATATATTTGCCGCCCGGTTTGAAATAGCCACCACGGGGATCAAAGACCGAACGCAACTCTTCCACCAGAAAAGTGGCATCCCCGGCATGGCGGAACACGGCGGAAATGACCCGCGTGAGGGCCACAATCCAGGCGAAGTTCTCCATATTCTTCGAGTTGATGAACATCTCGAAGGGACGTCGCTTGCCGTTGACCACAATATCGTTGATGGTCACATACAGGGCGTGTTCGGAAAGAGGCGTCTTGATCTTATAGGTAGCACCGGTCAATTCACCGGGCCGTTTCATCAACGGCTGCATGTGAATGACATTGCTCTCCTCCTCCCGGCCCCCGCTACGACCGCTCCCCTTCTTGTTCTCTTTGACCGCTGCCGTCGCCGCCGGTTCCACGCTTTCCGAGACCACTTCATAGGCGACAATTTTTTCTTCTATGCGCACCGCCATCCTGTTTTCTCCTCCCCTGTGGCTTTGTCGTGGCCATGCCTGGCTCAATCTGTCGGCAACAGCCGCTTACAGACGGCCATAATATCCCTCTTTCAACGCATCATACAGATTGGCTGCCGTATGCCGTTCGCCATCATATTCCACCTCTTCATTGCCTTTCAACAAGACTGTTTCGCCGTTGGCCAGGGTAAAGCGATAGGTGGTGGCTGCCAGATCTTCCTGCTTGACCAGAACCCCTTGAAAGGCTTCCGGATTGAAGCGAAAGGTGGTGCATCCTTTCAGCCCCTGTTCGTAGGCGTAGAGATAGATCTCCTTGAAGGCATCATAGGGATAATCGCTGGGCACATTGATTGTTTTGGAGATGGAGGAGTCAACCCATTTTTGCACCGCTGCCTGAATATCCACATGGGCCCGCGGGTGGATGGTGTTGGCATCGACAAAACAGGCGGGCAGACGGTTGCGCTCCTCTTCAGCATAAGGGTCCGCATCCGGATTGACCAGAGTGCGGTAGGCCAGCAACTCAAAGGAGAGAACATCGACCTTCTCTTTGGTTTTGCGTCCGGCGCGAATGATGTTTCGGCTGTATTTGTGCGAAAAGCTCGGTTCGATACCGTTGGAGGCGTTATTGGCCAGCGACAGGGCAATGGTACCGGTCGGCGCAATGGAGGTGTGATGGGTAAAACGACACCCCCGTTCGGCAATCTGTTCACGCAATTCTGCCGGAAATTGTGCCAGATAGTGGCTGTAGCGGGCCAACAGCACCTTGCCCGGCAGCTGGTCACCCACCCGCCAGCCGTCAGCCGCCAAGGCCGGGCGTTGTGCCAGCATGGCCTCATTCAGGGTAAAAAGCTGCTCCATGATCGGGGCCGGCCCCTTTTCTGCGGCCAACGCCATACCCACCTGCCAACCGGCCAGGGCCATGTCGTGGGCCACCCGTCCGGCAAACTGCACCGAATCGGCATCGCCGTAACGCATGTTGAGCATGGTCATCGCCGAACCCAAGCCGAGAAAACCCATGCCATGACGGCGTTTATGCAGAATCTCCTCCATCTGTTCCGGCAGCGGCAGACCACTGATTTCCACCACATTGTCCAGCATGCGGGTAAATACACGTACTACCTCATCAAAGGTGGCCCAATCGAAGGCCGCCTGCGGGGTAAAGGCGTTGCTGACAAAGCGGGTCAGGTTGATCGATCCCAACAAACAGGCCCCATGTGGCGGCAACGGCTGTTCACCACAGGGGTTGGTGGCCCGCACCACCTCACAGAACCAGTTGTTGTTCATCGCATTGACCTTGTCGATCAGAATGAACCCCGGTTCCGCATAGTCATAGTTGGAACTCATGATCAAATCCCACAGCCGCTGGGCCGGAATGCGTTTATAGACCCGGCAGGCCACTTCATTGCGTTCGTTGCAGAGATACCCTGCCGTGACCGGCCAGGGGCGGTAGACAATTGTGGTGTTCGGATCGGCCAACTCCTGGCGGTTGGCGGGAAAAACCAGCTCCCACTCCCGGTTTTCCTTGACTGCCTGCATGAACGGTTCGCTGATCAGGCAAGAGAGGTTGAACTGCCGCAGGCGGCCATTTTCCCGCTTGGCACGGATAAAATCGACAATATCGGGATGGGCAATATCAAAGGTGGCCATCTGCGCCCCACGGCGTCCGCCTGCCGAGGAGATGGTGCGGCACATGGAGTCAAAAATATCCATAAAAGAGAGCGGCCCGGAGGTGCTGGCCCCGGCCCCGGCCACCATGGCCCCTTTGGGCCGCAGGGTGGAAAATTCATAGCCGATGCCGCAACCGGCCTTCAGGGTCAAGCCTGCCTCGCGCACCATGTCGAGAATGTCGACCATCGAATCGCGCACCGTCCCCGAGACGGTGCAGTTGATGGTGGAGGTGGCCGGTTTGTGGGCCTGTGCCCCGGCATTGGAGATAATGCGCCCCGCCGGAATGGCACCATGGCGCAGGGCCCAGAAAAACCGCTCTTCCCACTCGCTCCGCCGTTCCGCTTTTTCCACCTCGGCCAGGGCACGGGCCACCCGACGATAGGTATCATCAACGCTGCCATCCACAGGGGTGCCGTCGTTGCGTTTCAAACGATATTTGCTGTCCCAGACATCCCAGGAGGCCGATTGCAAACCCTCCTCTTCCATGGAATGGGTGACGATTTGATGGGCATGCACAGCCATGGACAAACTCTCCTGCGAGCGGATCAGGGTAGCGAGAACGATTCTTGGGTGCTACTTATAACACACTACGTGCGCAGGGGACATGGAAAAAAAAGAATCTTATTTCAATGCTTTTCACTGTTTTTTATCGGAGGCTGCAAAACGACCTTGACCTGGGACCACCACCTGGTACAGGCTAACGATACCATGGCGCAACGTGCCATTTCTGACTTTCAATCACATCAACTGGGAGATTTGTCTCATGGATACCGCTCCTCATTATGCCGTGGTCACAGCGGCACCGGCTGCCTTCGACGCCACGGTCGAGGCCTTGAAAGCAGCCTTGGCTGCGCAAGGATTCGGCATCATGTGCGAAATTGATGTTTCCGGCACCCTCAAGAAAAAACTGGATGCCGATACCCCACGGACCCTCATTCTGGGGGCCTGCAATCCCCATCTGGCCTTGCGGGCTGTGACGGCGGCACCCGATATTGCCACGCTGTTGCCGTGCAATGTGGTGGTGCGTCAGCAGGGGGAACAGGTGGAAATTGCCATGGTCAATCCGGTGATGATGGCCATGCTCATCCGTCATCCCGAGGTGGATGCCGTGGCCACAGAGGCCGACCAACGTTTGCGCGCCGCCATCAATGCTGTCATCAACGGCTGATCACCGTTTGCCAGCACACGACAGCGCCCAACCGCCCGATCTGTTCCCTGCGGCCTGATGAAGGCCAACCAAAACAGGCAACCCGTACTGCCAGGGTTGCCTGTCGGCTGGAGGAAAAGGCTAAAACTGCTCTTTGACGACAGCCCCCTTGTTGCCTTTGGGAACCGGAATGAAACCAGCCTTCTGCAGCATCTCCTGCCCGTTGGCTGCCAAAATCCAGTTCAGATATTTTTTCACCGGTTCACTGGGTTCACCCAGCGTCACCAGGTAGAGGTTGCGCGACAACGGATACCGTTTTTCCATGGCATAGGCTGGTGTTGGCGGCACGCAGGGCCCTTTGCCTTTGCTCAGACAGAGCGTTTTCACCGCCGAGGTGACAAATCCCATCCCGACATAGCCGATGGCACACGGATCTTTTGCCACCCGCCGCACCATGGCCGACGAACTTTCTGCCCGTTCCAACTGATGATGAAAATGACGGCCCCGGCCTATCACCTCCTCGCGAAACTCAAAATAGGTGCCGGAGTTGTTTTTGCGCCCGATACGCATAATCAACTGCTCGCTGCAGCCAGCAACCTGCACGCCCAAATCACTCCAGCGTTCGATCTCCCCATCGCGGACATAAATTTCTGCCAGTTGCTGCAAGGAGAGACCGTGCAGCGGATTATCCGGATGAACAATGATCGACATGGCATCCATGCCCACCAGGTGCAACATCGGTTGCTGACCGGAACGGTTGACGATCTGCTTGACCTCGTGCTGGCGCAGGGCACGACTGGTCGCGGCAATCTCCACATGACCGTTGATCAAAGCGGCAATGCCGTTGCCGGAACCTCCACCGCTCGCCTCCACGGCAACATTGGGAGTAATTGCCTGGTAACGCGCCGCCCAACTGCTGACAATCGGCAGCAGGGTATCCGATCCTTTGCTGCGAATAATTTCCTCGGCAGACTCCGAAGGTTGCTGACGCCCCTCCATGGCCAGGCCGTACAAAACGATCCAGAGACCGCATATCACACGCAACCATATTTGTCTGTTCAATGGCCACCCCGTACCGTTAAAAATGGCTGATCGGCAGCACACGACACCTTGACGTTTGCCGTGGCTGCCATTGCTTCCTCACACCCCTGGACAATGATCCAGAGCTGGGCAAGCGATGGATTCATCTGCGACAACGACTCCCACGCCGCCCGCAGGCGCTGGTGGTCAAAATGGGTAAACGGTTCATCCAGAATCAGGCAATGGGGTCCCTCTCCGATGCGGGTCAGCAACGCCTGGTTCAATGCCATGCGCAAGGCCAGGTGCAGCTGCTGCCGTACTGCACCAGAAATCTCTTCATCACCGATAAAATCATTTTTGATCGTGGAAAAAGCGGCCATCTGCAACTGTTCATCGATACGGACATGGTGGTATCGCCCCTGGGTGAACAAGGGTACGGCATGGGCCACCGAACGCCGCAATTCCTGATGAAAACGGGCCGTTGACTCCCGACAACTGCCGAGCAGCAGGGTGTGTGCCAATTGATGCACGGCCAGCTGATGCTGTTCTGCCTGCTGTTCCTTTTGTAAAGCCGCCACCTGTTGCCGTCGTTGCTGATCCTGTTGCTGTTGTTGTCGCTGCTGATCCATGGCAACGGTCAGCTGCTCAAGCTGGACACGATAAGCCTGTTGTTGCCGCTCTCCAGCCAGCTGTTTCGCCTCCTGTTCGGCCAGATATTCGGCCAACCGGCGCTGAAAGGTGGCCTGCTGCTCCTGCAATCCAGAGATAAAACGGGCCAGACCGTTTTCATGCAACAAATCTGCCCCATCTTCTTCTGCCCAGCGGTGCAATATCTCTTGCCAGGGGGCCCCTTCCGCCAGGGCCAACAGCGTGTTGACCTGTTGCGGCAATGGTTGGCTGGCGGCACCGTCTAATTGTTGTATTCGTTCTTTGTACCGTTCGGCCTGCTCTGCCAGTGCCTGCAATGCCGCTTCGCTGGCCGTTCGCTGGCGGCCAACCCCGCGCAGACCTCGCCAGCCGATCACGGTCAGCAGAAGGCCAGACAACACCCCAGCCGCCAGTGCCGGCAGCAACATCTGTTCCTGCCAGGCCGGATAAACGAGGCGAAACAGAGACTGCACCGCCTGTTGCAACGACCCCTCACCCTGTTGCAGCACCAACGCCAACAGACCGCAAAACAACAGCACCAGCAACAACCCGAAGCCGTTCCAGACCCGGAAAAACCACCGACGGGTATTTTCTTGTTCCAGAGTTTCCAGGAGCGGTTTGCGTTGCTGGCGCAAGGTATCGGTCGCCCCGGGCGCTGCCGGAATTTCCCCCAACCAGAGCGCCAGCTGATAACGCTGATTGGCCACCTCTTCCACAATGAGCATCAAGCGGTGCAACCGTTTGCGCAGCGTCTCCATGGCGGCGCGCAAGGGGTGGCCAGGCATCTCCTCTATCGCCGCTGCCGCTTGTCTGCCCGTATCGAGCAGCTCCTGTACTGCCTGTTCAACCGCTTTGCTCCGTTCCAGCCAGGCCTGCAGCGTCGAATCCCGGTCACAGCGCAACAACCGCTCCAGCACGTTGTTGACGGTAACTGCCGCCTGTTGCATGGCATCGGTCAGGAGAAGACGGTGTTGCTGTTGTTGCGCAACGGCTTTGATGCCCGCTTCCACCGTTTGATATTCTGTCTGCAATTGCGCCATCGCCTGCGCCAGCGCATCCGGAGCAATCCATTCTGCCTGCAGGGCCTCGATGGCCTCCTGCTGTTGGCGGAGCCGCTCTTGCTGCACGGCCTCCTCTGCCGCCAGCTGCCAAGCCGCCCCTTGCAAGCGGTCGTTGCCAGCCAGGGTGTGCAGAATGGTTGCGGGAATAGCCTTTTCCGCCCCACCTTGCGGCAGATAGAGGGTGGCCGTAAACAGCTCGAAGGTCAAACCGGTCAGGGCAAACATGGCCTGATCCACCTCGGCGACACCGGCGTGCAACTCTTTTCCGGCCCGTTGCAAGCGGGCCTGACAGGTGCCATCGCGTTCAATGTCACGTGCAATCGTATACGCTTCGCCGTTGTCGGCCAAAAATTCCACCGTTACCGATCCGCGCGCCTCTCCCCAGCGAACCGCTTTGCCCAACTGATCGGCCCGCAGCGTTGCCGTGCGTCCAAACAGAGCCAGGGTCAGGGCGGCGATAATGGTGCTTTTGCCGGACTCGTTGCCACCGGTAAGCAGAATATATCCGGCAGCGGGCAAATCGGTTAAGGACACCCCTTGATATTGAAACAGATTTTCAATGTGCAGGGCACGAATGATCATGGCGCACCCTCCGAGTCGGCTGGCGGCTGCGTCGGTTTGGACAGACGCTGCTGCACCAGGGCAACCGCCTCCTGAAACAGGGCCGCATCCCAGGCTTCGCCGTTTCTTTGCCGACGACGCAGCTCCTCCTGGCTGAACTCAACGAATATCGTCCAGGGATCATCGATATGAAAGGCTTGTAAACGGCTGTCCGACGGATGTGCAGGCATGGCGTTTCCCCTCCCCCTCAGCGACGGTGAAACATATCAACAGGCTGTTGCTTTCATAGTAGCACTTTCTCGCGGCAGAGGGCAAATCACCTGCGCTCCCTCTCCCCCTTTACCAGACAAATGGGCGCATAACCGCTGCCCGGCTGGCGGAAATTGGTCACCTGGCCGCGATAGATGCGTGGCGCAACTCCCAGCAGGCGATTCTGGTAGACAAACAACCGCCAATCCACCTTCATCGCTGTTTGCGGCTCCAGGGCCGGGGGAATAAAACGCTGTACCAAGGTATTGTACGGATCCAAGCCTTGAAAACGTTGGCGGGAGATGCTGTCGCCCAACAAGACACCACGACTGCCAAAGGCGCTGACCGGCTTGAAAACCCACTGTTTGCGCTGCTGCCACACCTGTTCGCTCTGCATGTCGGCCAACAGTTGACAGGGAGGTATCGTCTGCGCCAGAACCGCCTGTTGGCGGTCGCCAAGACCCAAGGCCGCCATCGCTTCGCGATCCTGCCAGAAAATCATCCGGCGTTTGTCGGCCAGCAAACCATAACTGTGCGGATTGGGCGTCAGGCAGAGCTGTCGGGAGAGATAGGCGGCACGAATCGCGGCCATTGCCTCTGTTTCCAGATAAAAATCGCAGTGGCGGTTGTAGATCAGATCAACCCGTTGCCCGTGCCAGAAAATACCCTCCTCTCCGCCCTGCAGCTGCCGGGGATCGGCCAGAGCGGCGTGGATACCACGGGCAGACAGCAAGGCACACAAGGTGTGCATCTCTTCGGCCAAAAACTGCTTTTCCGGCTCTTCATCGACGATCAGCAGCCGACGGGGTCGGGTGATACGCCCGCCGCTGCACAGGGTCATCTCCCGGTCAAAGGTGGCCAGCAGGCGTTCCATGCGCCGCGGCAGGTCAGAGGCAGGCTGCGGAGCAAAGGTGGCATCATAGGCACGCCAGGCCAGGAGGGCACCGCCGGCATTGGTGTTGACCTCGATCAATTGGGGACCGGCAGCATCCAAATGGAAATCATAGCCCATCATCACCGAATCGTGACCCGGATCGAAGCGGGCCACCTCTGGCAATTGCTCGGCCAGACGGTGCTGGTAGCCGGGCAGACGGTGCAGATGATAGAGGGTCCGCATCAGATGCAGCATGCGGCGCAGATGCACAACCGGCAGCTCCAGGCGGGGTGGGGCCATCATGCCCATCACTCCGGCGTGGCCGCCAGCACGGGGGCCACCACTGTTTTGCTCTGCTGCAGCGAGCGCAACAGAGCCAACAGGGCAAATCCGGCACCAAGCGCCATGATCAGAAACAGGCCGGAGGCCCCCAAAGGTTGATAGAGTTGCCCGCACAGCAACAGGCCGATCCCGGTTCCCAGACCGAAGGAGAAGGCCCCATACCACCCTTGCGCCCGTGAGCGGCTTGCGCGGGGAGCGATGGCAAAGGTGTGATGCACGGCCCCGACATGAAACGCCCCAAAGGTAAAGGCATGCAGCGGCTGACCCAGCAACAGCAGCGGCCAGGCCGGCGGCAGGGCATAGAGCAACCAGCGCAGAATGGCAATCGACATGGCGGCCTGCAACAAACGGATGGTGCCGAACCGTTTGAGCAGGGCCTCCGAATGGTGCAACATCAGCACTTCGGCCACCACCCCGATGGTCCAGATCACCCCGATGGCCGCGCCGGAAAAACCGTTATCGGCCAGGTGCAGCGATAAAAAACCATAATAGGCCCCGTGCGAAAACTGCATCAACAGGGTGGAGAGATAAAACCACCCCACCCCCGGCAAGGAGAAAAGGGCCCCCCCGCTTTTCTGTTCTTCGCCATGGGATTCATCGGCGGGCAGGTAGAGCGAGATGATGGCAGCGAGACAGAGAAAAAAGGTGATCACCCAAGGAACCAGCGCCAGACTCCAGAGATCGAGCAACGGCCCCAAACCGGAGGCCAGCACGATAAATCCCCAGGATCCCCAGACCCGAATACGACCATAATCGGTGACGGCAACCCCCTGTTGCTTGAATCGGTTGACCGTCTCCAGGGTGGTCGCCTCCACCAGGGAGAGCTGGGTATTCTGCATCAGGCTGAAGAGCAGCACCCCGAGCAGCAACAGCGGCAGATAGTCGGCCTGCCAAAAAAACAAAGAGGCCAGCACCGCACAAGCGGAAGCCAGTTGGATGATGCGTTGTCGCGATCCCCGATCGGCCAGGCGTCCCAAAATTGGTGGACCCAACAGCTTGACGCTGGTCGCCAAAGCGGCCAACAGACCGATCACCGCCGCCGAATGGCCATGACTGGATAAATAGAGCGGCCAATAAGGGATCCATACCCCCATCACGGCAAAGAGAGAGGCATAAAATCCTTGCAGAGCCCAAAGGGTACGCCGTCTCTGCGCCGACGTGGCGGTAGCGCTACGATTCAATGCCAGGTGCTGCCGGAGTAGCGGAAGGCAAACGAATGATCAGGGTAGTACCTGCCTCCGGCGAACTTTCCACCTCAATGCTGCCCCGTTGGGCAGTGGCCATCAGACGGGCCGAATAGGCACCCAATCCCGTGCCATGCTCTTTGCCGGAGGTGGTATATTTGCTGAAAAAATGTTCGCGAATTTCGCCGGGAATGGCTCCCTGGTTGTGGATGGCAATTTCGCCGAAGAGACCTTGTTGTTGCAGACGGATGGTAATGGTTTGTTGCCGCGGCGAGGCTTCGACGGCATTTTTGAGCAGATTGCCCAACATGGAAAAACAGAGCAACTCTTCGCCCAGAACCAAAAAGCGTTCCCCCTCCTCGACCGGTTGCGTATTGATCAGCACCTGCCAGGTCAACTGTTTCACCTGCAGAGCCCGCTTGTTGGCCCCTTTGATTTTATGGATCAAATCGAGCAGATTGACCTCCCTGGCTTTCAGCTCATAGATACCCCGTTCAATTTTGAACAGATCCAGGGAGAGGTTGATCATGCCCAACAAGGTGTAGGCCGAATCAAGAACCATCTGGGCCTGTGCCGCCTGTTCGCTGTTTTTTTCCAGAGAGTTGTTGAGCAGACTGGCAAAACCGATGACCGCGTTCAAAGGGGATTTCAGATCGTGGCGCATGATGCGGTCCACATCCTCGCGCAAGCGGGCCGCCTCCTGCAACGCCTGATTCTGTTTTTTCAGCGATTCTCTGGCCAATTTCAAGCCGAGATGGGTTGTGACCCTGGCCTTGACGATGGGTGGCGAAACCGGCTTGGTCAAAAAATCGACCGCCCCCAAGGCCAGGGCGTGTGTTTCGTCGGCAATTTCCCCTTTGGCGGTGACAAAAATGATAGGAATTTCTTTGGTTGTCTCATTTTCCTGCAACTGCCGACACACCTCATGGCCATCGATACCGGGCATGACCACATCGAGCAGGATCAAATCGACCGGCTGCTGTTCAACGATCGTCAAGGCATCCCGGCCATTGCGGGCCACCAGCAGGCGGTACTCCTCCCCCAGGCTGGCGATCAGCATTTTGATATTGCCGGGCACATCATCAACAATCAGAATTGTGGCCTTTTGTTCTTCCATTCATCCACTCCCGACAACGGACGGCGCATACGACATCGGTGACAGAACCCCATCATATCCGGTTGCCGATACAGGGATGGCAACGGGGTAACCCCTCTGCACGTATGAGCAACCTGCTAAAAGCGGAACAAAACCCACTGTGGCACCACCAGCCGGGGCTGGAAGCCGATATATTTTTCCTGAAACAGGCCATTACCTTCCACATCGATCAAATAATAGGGCGGACCGTTGGCAGGAGTGACTTCAACTTGAAATACGGTATTGTTGATCAAATATTCCCGTACCGTGATGCCGTTATACTCCTCATAGCGGCGGATCACCGTTTCCGCTGCGGCGGCATCCGGATCCAATTTTTCCCGCAGTTCGGCCACCAGAGGCCCTTTGGCGGGTACGGAAAATCCTTCTGCCTTGCGGGTATGTTCATCCGGCATGGCGGCAGCCGCTGCGGCCTGCGCCTTGCCGGAAGCGCGTTCTTCGGCTGCCGTGCCATCGCCCGGCAGGAGACAAAACAGACCCAGCAGCAATCCGGCCTGGAGCAACCGCCGGTTAAGGATGGAAATACAGCACGGTCTGAAGGGAGAGAGCATCAACAGGATCCTTTTACAAAAAGGTTCAAAACAAAGCCATCAATGGCGCGCGGCAAAAAGCGCCAGCATTTCGGGATCAGCATGTTCCTGGGCATAATGCAGGGGAGTTTTTCCTTCCATATCCTGCAACTGCGCATCCGAACCGCCCGCCAGCAGCATGCTGGCCAGCGAGACCCGATTACGGATCACCGCCCAATGCAGCGGGGTTTTACCGGAACGGTTGCGTAAATTGATATTGGCCCCACCCTGCAACAGGGCGCTAACCACCGGTTCGTGGCCATAAAAGACAGCGCAGTGCAGGGCCGGTCCGCCATCGACACTGCACAGATCCACCTTGGCACCCCAATCGATCAGGGCCATGGTCATCTCATCATTGCCTTCCTGTGCCGCCTGGAAAATAGGTGTTTCACCATGACGATCGCGGGCATTGACATCTGCCCCCCATTCGACCAGCAACTGGGCCACTTCGATATGGCCCCAGGAGGCCGCCCAATGCAGCGGGGTTTCCAAATCTTTATCCGGCAATCTGGGATCGGCCCCGGCTTGCAACAGCTTGCGAGAGATGGCGATATTGCCGCGATCGACCGCCCAATGCAACGGTGTCCACAGATAACAATCCACCAGGCGCACGTTGGCCCCGGCCTGCAACAAGCGATCTACCAAGGCTTCATCACCTTCCTGAACGGCTCGATGCAGCGGCGTCCAACCATCTTTGTCACGGGCATGAATATCCAGCCCCTGATCCAACCGTTGCCCCAGGGTGGTGATGTCATCCATGTTGACAATCTGTTCCGGTGCCATATTTTCCCCCCGTTCTTTGCGAACGTATCGTTTACCCAGTGATCTGCAAGCGATTCGGTTTGTTGCTGCGTCGACTGCATGCGACCAGCCATTGCCTGTACCCCTGCAATAAAGGTATACCAGATACCGTATTGGAACAACCCTTTCAATCGGAGAGCCCGCGATGACCCGTTCCGAATCGCTTTTTCAACGCGCCAAAGAGATTATTCCCGGCGGTGTCAACAGCCCGGTACGGGCTTTCAAATCTGTTGGCGGTACCCCTCCCTTTATTGCCAGCGGCAAAGGGGCCTGGTTGACCGATGTGGATGGCGGCCATTATATCGATTATGTCGGTTCCTGGGGACCGATGATCGTTGGCCATGCCCATCCAGCGGTGGTTGCCGCCATCCAGGAGGCCGCTGGCAAAGGTTCCTCTTTCGGTGCCCCGACCGAGGCCGAGGTGCAGCTGGCCGAGGCAATCATCGCCTGTCTGCCCTCCATGGAGATGGTCCGCCTGGTCAACTCTGGAACCGAAGCCACCATGAGCGCCCTGCGTCTGGCCCGTGCCGCCAGCGGACGCCCCTGCATCGTCAAATTCAGCGGCTGCTATCATGGCCACAGCGACAGTCTGTTGGTGGAAGCCGGTTCGGGCGCGGCCACCTTTGGCGTCCCCTCTTCTCCGGGTGTGTCACAGGCCACGGCCCAGGATACCTTGACCCTGCCTTATAACGATCTGCCCGCTGTGGAGGCGTTGCTGGCTGCCCGAGGCGCGGAAATTGCCGCCCTGATCGTCGAACCGGTGGCGGGCAACATGGGCTGTGTCTTG
This sequence comes from Magnetococcales bacterium WMHbinv6, assembly GCA_002753135.1. GTDB lineage: Bacteria > Pseudomonadota > Magnetococcia > Magnetococcales > Magnetaquicoccaceae > Magnetaquicoccus. Next base: position 233,428 of record PDZV01000002.1, read on the forward strand.
CCTGTGCCCGGTTATCTGTCCGGTTTGCGCCGTCTCTGTGACCAATATGGCGTATTGTTGATTTTTGATGAAGTCATGACCGGTTTTCGCGTCGCTTTGGGCGGTGCCCAGGCCTTGTATGAGGTGCGTCCCGACCTGACCACCTTGGGCAAGGTGATCGGCGGCGGCCTGCCGGTCGGGGCCTATGGCGGCAGCAAAGCCCTCATGCAGCAGATTTCCCCCGCTGGACCGGTCTATCAGGCTGGAACCCTCTCTGGCAATCCGCTGGCCACCGCAGCCGGTCTGGCCACCCTGGCCATCATTCGCCAACCCGATTTTTATCCCACCCTGGAACGACGCACCCAGCGTCTGACGCAAGGCATCTCGCGTGCCCTCAGTCAGGCCGGTATCCCCCACCTGGGCAATCATGTCGGCTCCATGTTCGGCCTTTTCTTTTCCGATCAGGCGCAGATCGTCAATTTTGCCGAAGCGGCACAAAGCGATCTGCAACGCTTCAACCGCTGGTTCCACGGCATGCTGCAAGAGGGTATCTATCTGGCCCCCAGCCAGTTTGAAGCCGGCTTTCTCTCCCTGGCCCACGACGATACCCTGATCGATCGCACCATCGAAGCGGCGCAAACCGTCGCCAAACAGCTCTGATCCACGCCCAACAGGTCAGGGGGCCCCTCCCCTGACCTGTGCTGCTCTCTACGGCGTGCGCATCGCCTCCCACATCCGTTCGGCGTTGTGGCGCAACATCTGCTCATAGGTCGCCGCCGGTCCATCCGCCTCCGACAACGATTCGACATACAGCGTCCCCCCTGGCTGCGCCCCCGCCTCTTTGCCAATGCGCGTCAGCAGTCGTTTGTCGCCGCTGTTTTCCAGGAAATAGAGGCGAATTTTTTCCTGTCGAATCTGCCGGATCAACTGCGCCACTCCGGCGGCGGTCGCCTCTGCTTCACTGGAAATGCCCACCGGGGCCAAAAAGGTCACCCCGTAGGCGTCGGCAAAATAGCCCAGCGATTCATGACTGGTCAATATTTTGCGCTGCCCCGGCGGAATGGTCGCCATCCGTTGCCCAATCTCTGCATGCAACGCCTGCAGCGTGGCAATGAACCGTTCGCCATTGCGCTGATAGATGCGTGCATGTTCCGGATCCACCTCCTGTAACGCCTGCATGATGTTGCGCACATAAATCACCCCATTGGCGGCACTGTTCCAGGCATGCGGGTCGGCAATCGTTTTGCCCTCCTCCTCCATCATCCGCACGGTAACCCCTTCGCTGGCCACCACCTGCCGACCACGCGCCCCGGAAGCGCGGATCAACCGCTCCAACCATCCCTCCAAATGCAGACCGTTGACCACCACCAGGGCTGCCTGTTGTACCCGGCGTGCATCCTCCGGTGCCGGTTCAAACACATGGACATCGCCATTGGCTCCGACCAGCGTACTCACCTGTACCTGCTCTCCGCCCACCTGCCGCACCAGATCGGCCAAGACAGAAAAGGTGGCGACCACCGGCACCTGCGCCGCCGCCAGCGGAGTGGCCCCTATTGCCCCCCAGCAGAACAGCAGCGGTACGACCCAAAAGCAACGCCATCTTTGTCCCATCTTCTGACTCCTTCCTGCCATTGTGCAGCTCAGTGCCGATGTCGGCGGATATTGAAATGATATACTGTATCATTCTTGCATCGTAAGAGAGAATCGGTTACCCTGTCAACCCTGTTTTCTCTATCGTCGCCACCACCTTGCGGAGTGTGCCCACGTTGTCTGTCGATACCTCTCCCTTTCCGGCTGTGGATCACGACCACGGATATTGCCGTTCCTGGATTTTGCAGCGGGCCCAACAGTTGTGTGAACAGCAAGGTATCCGCTTCACCCCGCAGCGGCGGGAGGTGTTGACCATTCTGGCCGCCTCGCACCATTGTCTGGGGGCCTACACCATTCTGGAACGGATGGCGCAACCGGCCCGGCGTCCGACACCGGCAGCCGTCTACCGGGCGCTGGATTTTTTGCTGGCCCTGGGGGTGGTGCATCGCATGCACGGGCAAAACGGCTATTTTGCCTGTACCCGTGCCAACCATCAAACCATCGTGCAGTTTTGGATCTGCCGGGGCTGTGGCGTGGTTGCCGAAAGCGAAAGTCAGGAGATTGCCCGGATCATGCCAAACCTGGCAGCCGAGATGGCCTTTCATCCCGTCTGGGTCACCATGGAAATTGAAGGGGAGTGCCATCGATGCCGCACGACCTGAAGCCACAAGCGCCGCCGGTAACCCTCTCAAGGGAAAAATGGCTCGGTGGTCTGTTGATGCTGTTGGTCGTTGTGGCGCTGTTTTTGCCCAATCTGTTGCAGCAGCAAAGCGGCCTCAACACCAATCTGGAACGGCTCAACCAACAGCCGGGCACCGGCTGGCGGGAAAATTTTGCCACCTATTTCATCGCCATCGTCCTGGAAGGGGTACCCTATATGCTCCTTTCGGCCCTGGCCGGTGCCCTGCTGGAGTGGTTGATTCCGCCCCACTGGTTGCCCCGTATGGTCAAGCGACTGGGGATTGCCGGTATCCCCGCCGTCATTCTGCTTGCACCGCTTTTTCCCATCTGTGAATGCGGTATCGGCTTTGTTGCCCGCCGTCTGTTGCGTTTGGGCCTCCCTTTGCCCCATACCCTGGCCTACCTGCTGGCTGCGCCGATTCTGAATCCGCTGGTCCTGGCTGGTACCTGGATGGCCTTTGGACAAAATCTCTATTATCCGCTGTTGCGGGCCAGCGGGGCCATGCTGGTGGCTCTGTCGATCGCACTGCTGCTGCGCCGCCTGCCAGCGGAGTCGGTGCTGCTGCCCGAACTGCAGAGGGCCCACTCCACGGGTTGCGGCAGCGCCTCCTGTTGCCCGCCGCCACCCTTATCCGCCTGGTCCCGTTTTCGTCACCTGCTGTTGCAGGCCAGGACCGATTTTCTCGATTCGGCAGGCTATTTTCTCTTCGGTGTCCTGATCGCCAGCTTGATGAAAAGCCTGATCCATCCCGGTTGGTTCGCCGATTTGGGCCAGGGCACTGTTTCCGGACCGGCCACCATGATGGGCATGGCCTTTGTTCTCTCCCTCTGCGCCGGGGCCGATGCCTTTGTCGCCGCCAGCTTTGTCACCTTCTCTCCCCTCTCCCATCTCTCCTTTCTGCTGATCGGTCCCATGTTGGACATCAAACTGCTGTTCATGTATCGCACCCTCTTTC
>PDZV01000040.1 GCA_002753135.1 Magnetococcales bacterium WMHbinv6
GGATGTCATAGGCCCGCTTGTGAACCGACTGGATACCGCAGAACAGAACCTGCGCCTCGGTATCGCGACTGTTCAGCCCAGCACTGTAGATCCCCGCCGGAGCCTCTGGCCAAAGGTTGATCAGCTCGGAAAAATTCTGGCTGATCAACTCCCGCACGTGGGTCACTACCAGAATGCGGGTGTCCGGATAAAGCTGGATCGCCTCCTGGATGAATGAGGCCATCACGAGACTCTTGCCGGATGCGGTCGGCAGGATCACGAGGGGATGACCCGTGTTTTGCTCAAAATACCGGTACAGGGCATCGATGGCCTGCCGCTGATAGGCACGCAGTTGCAGTTTCATGCCGCCACCTCCTTGCCTGCCGGGGGGAGAAACATTTGCCATGTCGGCACGTTGATACAAACTGTGGCGACAGGAACCAACCGTCCCATGGTGCCGTTCATGGTTGGCAATGGACCGAAAATGTTGAATTGCTCATGAATCGGCCAGAACCATTTCTTGAGCTCTGGAAAGTCGATCAGGTAGCATTCCAGGCCCTGTTCAGGGGTGACAAAACTGTAAAGCAGGTAGTCTGCCTCGCTGTAGAGCATCCAACCATCGCTCTCGTGGCCCTGCTTCGTACAAGATTTTGTTTCCAGTGCAAAATTTCTTGTCTCATAGCCCTGCCAATCGATCTTCTCCTCGACAGCCACTACGCCGCCGTCCAAGGTTTGCACAATCGTGTCAATGCCCAGTTCCTGCTGAAGCCTGGGAGCCAGCCTGCCAGTGTCAAGCAGGACAAACTGGCTACCGATCGTTTGCATTTTGTAAATGTGTGGGACGAGAATCTCGTCCCGTAGTTGTTTTTGCCGTTTGTTATCATGTACGAAATCACGCATCGTTCATTCTCCTTTGCGCTGCCTCGAAGAATGCTGCGTTCTGCTCGATGCCGATGAATTTCCGCCCCATATCCCGCGCTGCCCTGGCAGTAGAGCCAACACCCATGAAACCATCAAAACAAAGGTCACCCGGATGGCTGGACACCTCCAAGAGGTGTTTGAGCACTGCCAGGGGTTTCTGGGTGGGGTGGAGGGTCTCCTTTTTGGCATCCACAAGACGTTCGGAGCCGCCACAGATCGGAGTCTCAATGAAATTGTGCATTTCATTCTCCCCCTGCCAGTTGAAGGCATGGCCGGATCCTCCCCCCTTGGTGAAAAAGAGGATATATTCGACTGCGCTCTTGAAGTTGGTCTTGACCACCTGGGTGCCTGGGTTGGTTTTGTGCCAAACCAGTGTGGTCCGGAACGTCAGCCCGGCCCGTTCCAATGCCTCACGCAAATGGGAGATGTAGCGGTCGGAGGTAAAAACATACCCCGACCCGTTCTCTGCCAGGATGCGGTGAAACTCCTTGGCCCAGGTATCGAACAGGGCAATGAAAACCTCCGGGTCGTATTTGTCCCACTCCCCAAAGTCCTGGCTGATGTCGGACCGGCCTTCAAATTTGAAGACGCGCTCGTTGGCAACATTGTACGGGGGGTCGGTCAGGATGAGATCAACACTGTCGTCCCCCACATCCCGCACCTTTTCGTAAAAGTCACCGTGAATGAGGGTAACGCTGTTTTTGCGCTCCCATTCCTCCCGGGCAGTATCGACTAGCCGCTGAAGTTTCTGGCCCGGCTTCTGGGCAACCTGCCATTCAGCGTCGTAGATGCCCTTGGCCACCTCTGCCAGGCAGCGGTCCAGCATGGTCGTACCTACCAACTGCTGCCGGACCCACTTCCCGGCATCGTTCCTGGCCCGGTAGTCCTTTGCCAGTTTGGTGAACCGGTTCTTCTGAATCTTGTTACTGGCCAAGTCAGTGACCAGTTCCAGTTGCTGGTCAGCGGTAAGAGGAACGATGTCGCGGAGCAGGCGTTCGGTGAAGGTGCCCGTGGGCACCAATTTGGTGCCCGCACTTTCGTCTTCACTGGTGCCCATTGTTTGAAAAGTGGGCACTACCAGCTCCCAGGCTTCTGGGACGATCTTTTGCAGGACACTCAATCTCTTCACTTTGTCCAGGTTCCAACCCATCTCCTCAGCAATCTGTGGTTGCGTTTGGCCCTGCTTGATCATCCACCACACCAGTTCAGCGTTATCTACAAAGGCAGACGGCAAATGCTCCTCTGTCGCCACGTTCAGTTCAACGGCTTCCCGATTGAGACTTTCAGGCTGGTATATCCGCATCCAGCACTCTGTGATACCAAGCAGGAGGAATGCTTCGTAGCGATGATTTCCCCCAAACAGGATGCCATCCGGGGTGACATCAAGGGGAAAATCCTTGATCCCGATCTGTTTCATGGTGTCGGCGAGATGCTCGACATACGATTGGTTGATGCGACGCACCTTGTGCCTGTCGCGGATAAAAGACAGTGGGCGCATTTCAAATTTTGCGTTCTGATTCTGACCGTTCATCGTTGGCCCTCCTTGATTTCCTGATTCGAACATCCATCTCGCCAAACACTGCCGTCGCGCAGGCGATATTCCACCCATTCCCCGTTGGGGTCGGCATCAACCTGCTCACCGGCCACCAAGTCAGGAATGAACAGATGAGCCGTGCAGCCTGCTTTCTGCTCGTCGATGACAAGCAAACGCTCAATGGGACTACACACCCACAGCCCATGCTGGGCAGGTGTCGAGTGCAGGCAGGTCCGACAATTGCGCTCCACCGACTGCCCTTCATGGCAAACAGGGTGGTGATTGCACATCCGGCACTGGTACCAACTGGGGTCCATGCTGACCCCCATTGGTGGACGTTCCGCATGGATGATCCGCTCGGCTTTGGCCAGCAACCGCAACGCCTCTGCCTCATCAGCATGCACCCGCTCCGAATAGAGGTCGTCGGTGTCCTTATTGACGGCCAGATACAACGCCCTGCTCATGCCGGTCAGGTGCATGTAGATCTGCATCTGGGCATAATGCTGTGGTTTGGCCTTCTGCACCCCCTCTTTGCGCAGTTCGGCGAATGAAGCCGCGTTGTGCGTCTTGAATTCACACACATGCCACGTCTTGGGTGCCTCAATAATGCCCACCGCCGCTGCGTCCAAACTGCCACCGAAATGGCCATCGCAGGCATCAACCCGCCACTGTCGGCCTGTCTGCGGATCCACATCCAGTACAGTTGCCCCAGTGCGGCGAAGGTTGCGAACGAACCGGTTTTCTTCCAACTGGCCGGTTTCAAACAACCGCAGCAGACGCCCGCTGAACTGCGAACGGGTCGTCCATCGGAAATCGAACCAGAGTGCCCGTTCGCACTCTTTGCCGATGAGCGACGCCCCCAGGTGAGGGCGAAAACCATCCCTGGAATCCGACTCGTATGCGGCCAGGATGGCTTCGACGGTCAGAGAATAGGGTTTGGGAAGAGGTGCCATCACGCACCTCCTTTTGAAGCAAGAAGCTGGTGCGCCTCATCGAGCACGGCACGCCATTTGTCTTCGCCGTACTCACGACGCACGACGGCGATGATGCACTCCTTCAGTTGATTCTTTTTTGCGCTGGCCAGATGTCGCAGGCGCTCCTGCAGAAGAACCAAAGCCTCTCGTTTGAAACGCAAGGCGGAACGGGCGCGACGAAACCACACGGCATCGATGCGGCCTCCGTTGGCCTGCCGCTCCATGTCGGCGGCGGCCAACTGATCGCGTATAGCAGCGATGTCGAACTGCAAGGAGATGATGCGGGTACGGCATTCTTCCATGTCGGAAGGCAAATCGGGCTTGTCCTGGCCCTCTTGGTAGGGCAAGATGGTGCTGTCCATGGATATTCTCCAAAAAAGTGTCTTGTGGATGGGGCGGCCTGTCACCGGTGCTTGGCGGCGTAATGGGACAGGTCCGCCCGTTTCTTTGCCTCAACTCATCCTCCGCCAGGGGCCTAACCCAGGCGCCGTCGGCACCTGATTGGGAACCTGGTCAGTGGGCTGTGGCTGAGCGGCTTGCTGCACCGGTTGTTGCGCTGCCGGTTGCGATTGGTACTGCGTCGGCTGTTGCGCTGCCGGTTGCGATTGGTACTGCGTCGGCTGTTGCGCTGCCGGTTTCTGTGTGGCTGGTTGCGGTTGGTGCTGAGCCGGTTGGGTCTGCTGGGCAGCATACCGATTTGTCTGCGACTGAAACCCATGACCGGAGGCTGTCGGCGTGTTGGATACCGCCTTGTACCCCTTGATCTGGTTGTACCCCTCCTTGTCCACCATCACCTTCACCACCATGGGTTTGAAGTGGAGTTCCTCCGAATCAGCCACCTGCATCCGCCCCACGGCGTGGCAGATGGCCGACAGGGTGCGCTGGGCAATCTCCTCTGCCTGCCGGTTGGGATTGACCAAATTGAGCCGGTCAAACAGCTTCTTCCCAGCCATTGCACCATCCAATACATCCATCTCCAACCAGAGGTACTGGCCATTCCCGGCCTTGGTCACCCGCATTTCGCTGGCAATGATCTGCACCCGGTAGTCTCCAGGCGGCAGAGTCTCATGCGGCTGGTTGGGGTCCACCTGACTGGCATCGAATGTTCCGCCAAGTTGTGCCATTGATATAACTCCTTACGCTGTCATCGGTTGTTGTGAACCCGTGAGATGGTCTTGGAGAAGGTTCCAGTCCAAAGGCAACTCAGGGGGAAGTCCATAGCGGTTTTTGGCCAAAAAGGCTGGACGCTCCTGGGTAAACAGCAACCGCTCGCCATTGCCAACTGCCCGGTTCACCCGCTGGCCGAATCCCACATCGGCCTTGGTGGTAAACACCTTGTAGTTGGCAAACAGCACACAATCGCTGTATTCCTGCACCAGTGCCGCTGCCTTCTGGTGCAGTTTTACGTCGTAGCGGTCAAAGGGTTCATGCTCTGGAGAATCGAAACGGCGAATGGTGGAGTGCGCCACCTGCACCACGACCATGCTCTTTTCCGACCGCAACCGGTTGAGCCTGTCCAGATAGCTGCGCCAATAGTCCAATGCCGCCACGTAGCCTTTGCCATACCCCAATTCTTCGATGCTGTTCACTCGATGCGCCTGACACACCTTGGCCCAGATCAACGGCTCCAACCAATCCAGCGAGTCCAGCACCACCGACTCAAAATCATGCTGTTCGTTGATCAGGCAATCCAACGCCCCCATCACATCATCGTAGGTGCTGGCCAGCGGAAAACTGGTCACTTGCAGCAGACCAAGCCCATCTTCAGTGATGATGAACACTGGCCTCGGTGCACGCGCTGCAAACGTGCTCTTGCCAACACCAGGCACCCCGTACAGCAGAATCCGAGGGGGCAAGTAGATCACCCGCCTTTGCAGAGAATTAAGAGAAACGGCCATCACGCACCCCCACGATTCTTCAGGGGTTCAAGCTTGAAGGTGGCCCGTCCAACCTTCAGGGTACGTGCCGGAGTGAACAGTTGGCGCACCGTGGTCGGCCACGCTTCAAACCGGCTCTCCGACACCTTGTAGCTCGTGTCGATGTAGTCGGCTGGCTCTTCGCCAATGGATCTGAGTTGCTCGGCAATTGAAGCCAGTTGACTCTGATCCCATTCCGGCTTCTTGGGTTGATCGGCCACAATCACAAAATTGCCGTCATGAAAGCGGATGATGCCGGTCGGCTTGTTGTTCTGGTGCCGAAACAAAGCAGCACGATCGCTGTAGCGTTTGGCGATCGCCTCATCCAGGCATTCTTTGATCTCCTTGGCCTTGCGGCAGTGCTCCTCCACCTCCTGCTGCAGTACAGCCAGTTTGTCGGCATCCATGGCCGCAATGAGCGCAGTGCTCATCTCAGGCAGTTGTTCGATTTTCAGCGGTTCTTGCATTGTCTGTTTCCTTCTCCTGCAGATTGTTCGGTTGGAAAATTGATGGCCCATGCCATCACACGTTCATGGATTCCTTGATTGACCGCCCTTCAGAAAGCTCTTCGTCTCCCCACGGTGGAATCAAATGCCGCAGATACCTCCGCTCAACCTCCTGAATCACCCGCCCGTACTGCATCCCCACTACGTCACAGATGAACAGGATCCCTCCCGGATACTCGGAGCGACTGCGGAAAAACCGTTTGAGATGCCGAACTTCAGATCGGAAATGGTGGTTCCGCCACAACTCTCGGTTCTTCCGTACTTTCCTGAGCAACTGCTCTGCATCGTGTACGGCTTGGTTGAGTACGGCGGCCCATAGTGCGGTTTCTGGTTCCATTGCTGCGTCCTCGTCTTGGTTGATCCATGAACTTGGGACACAGCATACAGAGCTTTTCAGGGTGGGACGTTCGGTTGTGGTGCGGTCCTTTAAAGAACAAATTCGTTCTTGGTTTCCACCGTGCAAGAACAAATTTGTTCTTTCTGATTGCAACGTATGAATTTATAATGACAATTCCTGCACGCTTAATCGATTTTTTGTTGGGTTTTCAGTGGAACAGCCATAGTTTGATTATTGAGCTGGCTTGTACAAGGGGGGGGATGGAGAACTCGATCTGTACGGGGAGCAACGGTGAAATGGGCAGTGAGGGAACTCACCAGATCACACATGAATGAATCAGACCACAAAAACAACATGGGCAATTCACGGAGAGTGAATTGCCCATTGCGATTACTGCAAGACGGCCTTGATGAACTGCATAATCAGCACCAAATTCCTCCTATATCCAACTGGTAGACATCGTGGTAACATTCAATCTCTGGTACGCAAATCGGCTTTCCTGCTTGCATCTGGGAAATCACTGTCTTGACCTTATAGATCGCCTTCTTCAGCAACATGATTGCCCGTGTCCGAGAAATTTTCATTTCCTGCGCAACATCCTCATAGTGCAAATTGTCCAACCTCATTGCCAATGCCTGCGACTCTCTTTCCGACAAATACTTCATTGCGCGGTTCAGCATGAGACGCTTATCAACCATCTCCTCTATCTCTTCTTCTGTCGTTGGACCACGCATCTGGCCAAGAAAACAGGCCAGTTGATCGGTTGACATGGGAACCTGAATTCGGCTCTTTTCCACTGCAGCATTGAGTTGGTGCTCGTTGAATAAATCCATCGGTAGGCAATCCAGTACTTCTGCGATTTTTAAGACATCGTCCAGCCATTCACCGTATCGGTCCAATGGTGAAATCCTCATGTTAACAATGCCATAGATAGTCTTCCTGCTGCCTCCAGTTTTACGCGCCAATTCGGCAACTGACTCAATTCCAATCTTTTTCATCGCCGTGGCAATTCGACCATTGCGTACTCTTATCTCAACCTCATAGTCCATGGCTCACCTCACCGATCTTATTCGAGATGACAGCATTACTATCTCTTTCAGCCTATGCTGTGCCAGCTGCTCATGGTCAATCTGCGCAACCTCAATCGCAGGGTTAATACGATAACGACCTTGCTTGTCATTCTCGTAAAAAACCAAACCATTTGGCAAAAACATCTGGAGAGTGGAGTTCAGGTTTGATATCCCTTTAAATCCAGCAGTATCTGTTGAACCAAGATCAACCTTGTGAACCCAACCATGACCATTCATTACCCGTGCCGCTACAAGCTTCATGAGCAAAATCAGCTTGAAATCAGGCAAATTGAACACACGCCCATTAACAACAATATTCGTTCTTTTCCCGTGATTCTCCCCTATGATCGACAACTGCACTTTCGAATGGGTACCGGTAGACTGACTCGCATCCTCATCCTGTTTCTGCCTCGCCGTAGCCATCACCATAAAACAATCCTGGTGCGTATTCCGATGACTCCTCCTGAAACAATTTTCTATCTTTTCCACAAAGACAGAATCTTGCCCGTTTAACGGTTTGGCAATGAAATCGTTTGCTCCATACTGCAGACACCATACTGCATCCACCATCTCTTTTGCGAATCCACTCATTACCACGATTTGCAAACAATGATGGTCTGCTTTGTTACGCGCAGGAAAACGATCCCTTATGATCCGCAAAAGGGTTTTCCCATATTCAATCCTCGGCATATTTCCATTCGCGTCTAACAAGATTTGGAGGTCAAGCAGCACACAACAAAATTCTCCGGCATCCAACAACGCCATCGCCTCTTCTTGCGATGGAACCGCCACCATCTGATGCCCAAGCGACTGGAGCCTTTCCGCCAGTTCTTTGACCACATTCGGATCATCTTCAACTACCAGAACAATATGCCGGTTCTTCTTGGAATGTATCATCTTGCTTCCTCCTGCCCTGTTGGTAACACGATTCTTACCGTTGCCCCCTGGCCAGGATTACTCTCCAAGGAAATCATCCCACGGTGATCCGATTCGATGATCTTTTGGGCAAGAGTCAAACCGACTCCAGTCCCCCCATCCTTATTGGTTGCAAACAACAGAAACGCCTCTTCGACCATCTCCTTGGACATCCCACACCCACAGTCCATGATGGCCAATTGAATGCGACTGCCATTGTAAAGCGATGCCGTCACCGTAATGGACGGCGTTTGTTCGGAATTGGCATACGCCTCCACACTGTTCTGGATGATGTTGGTCAGTGCCTGAAGCATCATGTGCCGGTTGACCTCCACGGTAATAGATGGGTCGATCTGGATGTCAGCCTGTAACAGGCTATTCTCTTCCCTGCGGTCACGAACCAAGTGAACCGCCTCCTCCACCAACGAACTGAGGCTTTCCACCTGAAACTCTCGATCCATCTCCCGGGTCAATGAGCGCAACGCATCCAAAACGGAATACAAAAATTTGGTCCGATTCACAGCCTCCTGGACTTTCCCCGCCAAATCCTCACGGTTGATCCGCTTCCCCTCCTTCAAGGCGATATCAATTTTCCGCAGGGTGGAGTTCAGCGGATAGAGAGTCCGAGTCATCTCGTGGTACATCTCCTTGACAAATTGGGCATTCAGCTTTTCGGAAACACGCTTTGCCGCATTGCGGGCCATCACCCCGTGTTTGTTTTCAAGATCCTCCAGCCACTGCAGCATGCGGTCTCCGTGTTGATCTTTCATAGTATCCGCCTTGGACAACTCGGAACGCCGTGCAAGGGTCCGTTTGACCGCGTTGCGCACCAAAACATGGACGTCCTTTTCCAAGATCGCAATAATCTCGGTGAAGGTCTCGTGTCGAAGGTGCAGCACGGTGTGCGCCAGCGCTTTCCTGACCTCCCATTTGTGGTTTCTGGCGTGAACGGCAAGCTGCTTGCCGATCAGGGCATGAACGACAGGGTCTGGTCCAGCCTGCTGCAATACCAAAGTAGCCTGTTCCACCCCCTCCCGAACAAACCCCCACTGCATCGACTCGGGCGATTCCAACAAACCCATCATTCCTGTTTCCGGTACAAAAATATTCATGGTCAGTGTCCATATTTGATTTTACGTTGCAAAAAGGCATCTCTGCCACCTTCCAACAGGAGTTCGATCCGCTCTTTGACGTCATCGACCGTACCCTGCTGGACAATGCTCCCCCGCCGACCGTCCGAGGCCAGCACGAACACCCGCTCGGCCTCCCCCAATACGGGAATGTTGGGGTTGTGAGTAACAAAAATGAGCTGCCGATGCGCCTTGGCCGCACGCACGCTCTTGACGATCGTCTCAAAAATGAAGGCGTTATCCAGATTGTCCTCCGGCTGATCAATGAGCAGCGGACGATCACTTTCCAACAACAAGATGGGCAGAATGGTCGTGCAACGTTGGCCGGTCGACAAAAAGGCGGCGGACTTGTAGTCCCGGCCATCCAGCAACTCAATGCAAGGCAGATCATCCATCTCAACGGTCTCCAGCTTGATGAGCGTCTGGGAAGCGGCCAACCGCTCGATGATCGTGATCGCTCTCCCCGTGTCGATCCCGATACTCTCTGCCAGACGGGCCGCATCCTTCTGCTTCACGCAGATGGTCAACTCTTCCGCCGAAATATGCTGCACAATTTTCTCGACCAAACTGGCATACTTGAGACCGGAGCCCTTGAGCCCCTCCGACAACAGATCAACCAAAGCCTGCCGATTGCCAAACTGGCTCACCGTCACCCGTATGGTGGGGTACAACGCCTTGCTCAAACGCTCCGCAATCGCATTGCGCAAACGAAAGCGTTCATCACGCAGCAGCGTCAACCGGGAGGTCAGTTGCCAGTGTTTGTTTGACTTGTCGGCATACTGTTTCTTCAACTCCTCCAACTGACGATTGGCGTCATTCACCTCCACCTGCCGCTTTTGCAGGTTGATGCGTTCGGCAAGCCGCCCCTGCTCTTCCTGGGTTTTGGCCAACAACTCGCGAAAGGCCTGTTCCTGCACGGCATGCCGCCCCTCCAGTTCCTGCGCCGCCAGACTCAGTGCAGCCAAATTGTTCTGGCACTCCTGTTGAAACCACGGCACGCTGGTCTGAAACTCTGCAAGGAATTTTTGAATCCGCTCAACCAGAACCCGAAACAGCTCCTCATTCGGCCCGGCAACCACATTTGCGCCGACATAGCCAACCAAACGTTGGGCCAGACCGTCGACATAGCTTTGAAACTTGCCGCCCAAAGTGCCAAACTCAGCCGTCAAGCTGGCAATGGCCTTCTTTTCCAGATCACGCAGAACCTTGTGTGAATGGGCCTGTTGGATCAAATGGGCATCCGGCCCGGCGTCCTGCTTCTGAAACCCTTTCAGCTTCTCTTCAATGGCCGGACCTTCCGAAACGGTCTCTGCCAGATCTGCCATCCGCCGCTCATACTCCGACAATTCGCCTGCACTGTAGGAGACATCGCGGAGCATCTGGCTGATCCCCATGTTGATCTCACGGATCTTTTCCTCTTCAAACTGGTCGATCAGCTTCAGTTGGAACTCTGGATCGGTGGCAATTTGCTCAATCTCGTTCTGGCTGTAGACATCGGCCCGAAATATCCGGTCCCTCTCCAGCGAAATGGTCGTGGCAACCCCCTTCTCATCCAACACCTGACACTCATCGTTCCACGGTCGCTCCGCTGTGTAGCGCATGCCATGCCGCGTCTCGAAGTGCAATCGCACCCGCCCGTTGGCCAGGTTGTTCTGCACCACCGAATGCGCCCTGGAACGAACCGATCGTTTGGGATCCGGCATCAATCCCAATACGTGGCGGACCAACTCCAAAATGGTGGTCTTGCCCGTCCCCCGCCCACCGATGATGCAGTTGAGGCCCTGAGAAAACTCAAGACGCGCCCCCTCCAAAAAACCGCCGGTCACCTCGGCACCCAAAATGGTGTGGTTTGTCTTCGACAACTGTTCTGTGCTACCCATGTCTGTCTCCTGAATGTTCTGGTTGAACGTGATTCCAATAAAAACATTGACTTTCCCGCCTGATCGCCCGCGACTGGAAATATTATGCAACACCTTGTGTCTCACCAGATGATAGACATAAAATAAAATTTTCATCTGATCGCATTTTTTTTCAAAAGGACACGAGCAGCGTCAACTCAGGTTGGATTATAAATCACCATGTGTCTCACCAGATGATATACACACGAACTTTTTTTTGACCGTTTCATTTTTTTCCGGGGTAAAACAAGGCATGGACCGCACCGAACGCTTCTACCGGATTGACCAACTCCTGCAGGAAAAACAGGTGGTTCCCATTGCCACCTTCCTGAAGGAACTTGGAATTTCAAAACCAACATTTATGCGAGATCTTGAGTATTTGCGTGACAGGTTGAACGCTCCCATCGTCTGGGATGTGGTTCAACGTGGGTACCGATATGAAACGGTACAGGAAATGGCCGGCCCCCGTTTTGAATTGCCCGGTTTGTGGTTCAACGCTTCAGAAATTCACGCCATCTTGACCATGGAACACCTGCTGGCCAGTTTGCAACCTGGCCTCCTGGCACCCCACGTCACCCCTTTGCGCACCCGGTTGCGGATGCTGTTGGATAGTGGCAGCCACAGTGTCGACGAGGTGGTCGCCCGTATTCGGGTGCTGCCCTTGGGCGGTCGGAAAGTGGAACAACCGCTTTTCGAGACGGTCGCCAATGCCTTGCTGTCGAGGCAGATCCTGCAGGTGCAGCATCTGAACCGAGGACGGGGGGAACTTCTGGAAAGGGAGGTATCGCCGCAACGACTCGTGTTTTACCGAGACAACTGGTACCTGGACGCTTGGTGCCACATGCGTGAGGCCATCCGGAGCTTCGCCCTGGATGCCATACAGAAAGCAACTCCCACCATGAAACAGGCCATTGATCTATCCGATGATGAATTGGATCGCCATCTGAAAGCGGGATACGGCATTTTCAGCGGCGCCAATACCAGAACGGCGGTCATCCGTTTTTCCAAGGAAAGATCCCGCTGGGTGGCCAACGAGTCGTGGCATCCTGCACAAAGAGGGGAATTTGATTCCGACGGTCGATGGATACTCTCCTGCCCCTACTCCAACGACATCGAACTGATCATGGACATCATGCGCTACGGTCCAGACGCAGAAGTCCTGGAACCACCTGAACTGCGGGCGAAAATACAAGACAGACTCCGCAAAGCGTTGTCATGCTACGCATAAATTGTAATTGAGACCATCGATTGAAAAAGGAAAACACACCATGCTCGCTCTGGTTTCACCAGCCAAAACCCTGGACACATCGCCATCTCAACTGGGTATGCAGGGAACCCAACCAGCATTTTTGGATGATGCCGTCCAACTGGCCAGACAGATGAAAAAACTGAACGAGGAAGAACTGGGAAAGCTGCTCAGCATCAGTCCAGCTTTGGCCGGGCTCAATGCAGCGAGATTTCAAGCATTTTCAGATGATCCTGCATGTCCGGTGGGAAAATACGCTGCCGAAATGTACCGGGGAGACACCTATGAGGGGCTAAATGTGGACTCGTGGAGTGCAGATGATTGGCAAATCGCTCAACAATCGCTCCGTATCCTCTCCGGCCTATACGGGGTGCTCCGTCCTCTGGACCTGATCCAACCCTACCGACTGGAGATGAGTTCACGCCTTGCCACAAACAGAGGTCGGGATCTGTACGCCTTCTGGGGAAATCGTTTGTCTGAACATCTCGCTGCCTTGGCAATGGACCGAACAGTGGTCAATCTGGCTTCCGAGGAATACATCAAGGCTGTCCGATCTGTACCAATGATTACGCCTGTGTTCAAAGAACTGCGTCAGGGAAAGCTGCAGATGATCGGATTGATGGCCAAACGCGCCCGTGGTGCCATGGCCAACTTCATGATCAAACAGCGTCTGACTGCTCCGAAGCAACTTTGTGGATTCATTGAAGGGGGCTACCATTTCCGCGAGAATCTCTCCAACGATACCCAGTGGCTGTTTGTCCGCGAATCCTCCTAAAATCAAACCGATCGGAGCAGGTGCGACCGCCAATGCGTGCTTCCGGTTTGATTGATGACGCGGACAGTTGTCCACGTGACGTCACTCCTCTGATGGCTTCAGTTTCAACAGGTCCAATTGTCGTTGCGCCGTATGATCCCCCTGCGTGGCGGCCCGGCGCAACCAATACCTCGCTTTGCCATCCTCACCGCCCTGCAAGAACACCATCCCCATAATCGTCTGTGCCCCTGCATGACATCTCTCCATTGCCATCAGGAACCACTTGGTTGCCTCCACGTCGTCCTGCTGAACTCCAACCCCCCGATGGTATAACCCGCCCAGCGTCGTCATCGCAGAAACATTGCCAGCCTCCGCAGCAGCACGGATGGCATCAAGATCAACTGCGTATGCATCCGTTGGCAATAGGAAGACGAGGAGCAGCAGTAGGCGAATCACGCTACTGACTCAAGCAAAAGGGTTCGGAACGTCATCCACCACAGGGGGCTCTGTCTGAATCACGTCGGGCAATTTTGCCTCCGACTCCAACACCCGGATCACCTCATCAAAAAACAACCTCAACTTGCGCGCATGGGCACGTCCAACCATGTCCTTGGTGATGTCAATATCGCCGTAGATCGCAATCCGGTCCACATGGTTCTCAATTGTCAATCCGCCAATCGTCTCGGATTGTGACTCGTTGGCAAAGGGTGAAATGCTCATCACTTGTCCTTGTGTTGGTGGGATTTTGGACCAGGATCCGGCAAAGCCATCGCTCGGTCCTTGATTGCCTGCGGCAGAGAAGGAAAAACATCCAGTCCCGTCATCTCACGAAGTTCCGACAATGAGATCGTGCGCCAATCGTCGCCAGGCGCATTATTGGTGAGATAGACGCCTGCGGCCTGACGTTTGGGACTGTAGACTGCCTTGAAGATGGATGTCGGAATAAAAACACGCCCGTTCAACCTCTGGATGCTCGCTCCTTGAAAAACAGGCCCAGTGACGACAAACACCTCCCCCTCGGCCTGCGTCAGTTTCCTCACTGCCTTCTCGATATGCATCCAAACACCGCGATTGTTCTCTGGTGCCTGAGGAACCATGTTGGCCATGCTGAATGATTCGGCTTGGCTTTGCTCATCCGGCATATCTCCGGAAGGAGCCATATGCCCACGATCAAAGCCGGACTGCTTATAATCGTCCAGGGTTGCCCGATCGCCGACAGGTAATCGCTCTTCCTCATGGAACAGGTTGATGCGCTCTTGTCCTTTGGCCTCCTTGATGTGAGCCTTTGTCAGATGCTCGGCAGACCATAACGGTGTGCGCGTTACCCCACTGTGCAGAACCGCAAACTGCCGAAAGCACAGAGGTATCGTCTTTGGGGCAAGTTTTGGATTCGTGATGTCGGGTGCAGAACCACCGACAAACTGGTCGGGACACTCTGTTTTGGACGCGTGCGCGGTGCCAAACGCAAGAACAACAGTCAATGCAACGGCAAAAATGGCCATCTTTTTCATGGTGCTGGATTCCCCCCACTGTTCTATCTCTGTCGTGAACGCCAAGCTCTGAACTCAATGCCCAGGGTAACAAATCCATGAATGGGCGCAAGGCATTCCGTCCTTAACGAATATCCAACTCACACCACTGCATAGCCCGTTTTTACGGCTCAACCTGGAACACCCACACTGTCGCAAGGTCCATATCCAGACGCAAACGCCGAAGATGCGCGAAGATGCTCAACTCTTGGGGCGAGCATCTTGGGCACATTCGGCAAAAACACCCGGCAAAGCCAGCCGCAAACGCCGAAGATGCGCGAAGGTGCTCAACTCTTGGGGCGAACATCTTGGACATATTCGGCAGAAACGCCAGGCAAATCCAGCCATAAACGCCGAAGATGCGCGAAGGTGCTCAATTCTGGAGGGGGGAATTTTGAACATCTTCGTCTGGATCAAACACCTCAACCCCAGGCATGAACCACATCCACCCCCCTTGAAAATCAACTTTGGCCGGTTTGATGTTGAGCAACTTCTGCGCCCGCCGTACCGATGCCCATGAAATTCCCATCCCGGTGGCATCTGCTTTGAGATCCTTCGTGAGTTGTGGCCCCTGGCCCAATGCCTCCTGCAAGAAGGCTTTTGCCTCATCCACTGCTTGACGTGCCGATGGGTTGAGATGTGCTGCCAATGCCTCATCTGCCGATATCGCCACAATATCTGGCTGCCACACAAGTCGAGGGGCATTGATATCAACCGATAACTCTACCTCCTCGATCCGAAACGATAGCCCCAGCGAATCCTTCCCCATGTTCATCTTTACCGGCAAAAATAAGCGTAGCTCTGGATCATCTCTGTCCCTGCATACCAGATACACGGCACGTGCGGCGGCCACGAACGCACCTGACCCTGTCACTCTATCGATGGCACTTCCAGACCCCTTGTTGGGATGAGTGATCGCTACGACGGCAACACCATGCCGTTCTGCTATATCGGATAGGGAGGCCAACAACTCCCTGACTTGGGCGTTGCTGTGACTGTCAACCCCCTGCATATACTCAGAAATCGGATCAATGAGCAATAAGGATACCCCTGCATGCTCGACAATCGCAGCCTCCAGAACATGCATGTCCCTCTGCAAATTGAACCTCCTGACAATTGGCCTCTCCGGCTGGCTCATGTCTTCAACCGTTTTGATAGAAATCACGTTTGTCATGTCTGCTCCAGCAGCTTCCAACCGGGGCTTGGTTGTGTCAGAAGGATCGTCCTCTGCTGAAAGAATGATCACCTTCTCAGGGGAACCCTTGAATCCAGCCTCTAACCCTTTCCCTGCCGAAGTCATTGCCGCTAAAAATGCACCCACTTGGCTTTTCCCAACTCCAGGAGGTCCAACCAGCAAGGTCAGCTTCCCTTTGGCAATGCGGTTCTTCCACAGCCAACGGATCGGTTTTTCCTGAATATCATGAAAATACTGGACAATTGCACGAACGTTAGGTGTCTCAGAAGACATTGATTTGAATAAATCCTCCTTGATGGGCGTTCCAGGTTTCACTGCTTCACAAACCCTGGCAGGACGAGCCAAAGACACTGAGTACACCGTCCATGTGGCAGCGTCACACTGATTGAAAAACCGGGAAAATGTTGGACATGCTGCACAAAATTCATCTTTTCGTCAAGATCATCGCAGCGCAGTCCAACATTCCCCAAACAAAAATGTTCGAACGCCATGTTTGAACATCTTCCGCTCTTAAACCAACCCTCTGCCTTCTCTATCATGGCCTCACCTACACTGCATCGCACCAGGAGACGGCCAATTGATCGCCACCACCACCCACCCCACCAACATGACCGCCGACGAACGCCTGAACGAAGTCGCCGCCATCATCGCCACCGGCCTCCGCCGCCTCGGAGAAAAACAAAAAACGGAGAATATTCCAGTTGATAACTCGCCAACCAAATGCCCTTATGGTCGAAAAACACCTAAAGGAGAAAGGCGATGAAAATCGGAGTGATCAAACAAGTGGCGGCCTTGCAAAGCATGACAGCCGCCGAGTTGAGAAATGCCTGGAAGACCTACTTTGACACAGAGCCACCCCTCTTCAACCGAACATTCTTGATGAACCGGCTGGCCTACCGGATACAGGATCTGGCCCTGGGCGGACTGTCAGCACAAACGGAAAAGAAAATGATGCGGATGGAGGTCGAGGAGGATGCGCCACCGGAAAAACACAAGGCACCAGAAGGACGATTCCTGGCCGGCACCAAACTGGTGCGGGAGTGGAAGGGGACACAACACAGCTGCGTGGTACTGGCCGATGGCGGGTTCGAGTATCAGGGACGGCGGTTCCGGAGTTTGTCGGCGGTGGCCAATGCCATTACCGGCACAAAGTGGAACGGGCTGGTGTTCTTTAACCTGAAAAAACAAGGAGAAAAAGCGTGACAAAACAAACAATAACCTTTAAAACACGCTGCGCCATCTACACCCGAAAGTCCACCGAAGAGGGTTTGGAGATGGACTTCAATTCATTGGATGCGCAACGGGAAGCCTGTGAATCCTACATCGCCAGCCAAAAGGCCGAGGGATGGCTCCTGGTGGCCGATCGCTACGACGACGGCGGATTCTCCGGCGGCAACCTGGAACGGCCTGCCCTGAAACGTCTCCTGAAAGACATTGAGGCCGGCAAGATCAACCTGGTCGTGATGTATAAAATCGACCGCCTTACCCGCTCACTGATGGATTTCGCCAAGCTGGTGGAGGTGTTCGAGAAACACAACGTCACCTTCGCCAGCGTCACCCAGTCGTTCAACACTACCACTTCCATGGGACGGCTCACCCTGAACATGCTCCTCTCCTTCGCGCAGTATGAACGCGAGATTTCAGCCGAACGCATCAGAGACAAAGTCGCTGCGTCCAAAAAGAAAGGCATGTGGATGGGTGGACACCCCCCTTTCGGATATGACGTCCGAGACCGCAAACTGGTGATCAATGAATCCGAAGCCGAAACAGTACGCTGGCTCTTCCAACGGTTCATGGAATGCCGGTCTGCCACCCAGATGGTCAGAGAACTGACCGAAAAAGGTGTGCATGGAAAACGCGGTAACCCCCTGGACAAACCATCGGTCTATCGGTTGCTCAAAAACCACCTGTTCATCGGCAAGGTCGCATTTCAGGGCAAGGTGTACGAGGGTGAGCATGATGGTATCGTCGATCCAGCCCTCTGGGAACAGGTCAACGCCATCATGGCATCAAACAACTTTTATCAACCAGAGCGATCCCGCGCACAAACCACGTCATTGCTCATGGGCATCATCCGCTGCCAGCACTGCAACATGGCCATGTCGCCAACCTTCTCTTGCAAGGCAGGGAAACGATACCACTACTACATCTGCAAGGGAGCAGAAAATCGCGGACGCGAAACCTGCCCACTGCGCACCGTCCCTGCCGGTGAGATTGAGGCGGTGGCAATCAACCAAGTCCGCACCATGTTGCAGTCCCCAGAGCTGGTGGTCAAGACCTGGCGCGCCAGCGATGGCATCAGCGAACGGGATGTGACTGAGGCCCTGCGGCGACTGGATCCGGTTTGGGAGGAACTCTTCCCCGTTGAACAGCAACGACTGGTGCAACTGCTCATCTCCAGGCTGGATGTGGCGCAGGGCGGGGTGAAAGTGCATTTACGCAGTGCAGGGCTGGATACTTTGGCTCACGAGTTGAGCGATCTGTGGAAAAGCAAGGAGGTGGTAGCATGAAGGCAGAATTGAGCGCAGACGGCAGCACAATCATCGTCAGCATCCCCATGCAATTTCGGCGACGGGGTGGCCGCACGACGATCATCGCACCAGAGGGACTGGACATGCCAGCACCAAAGACGACCCGTGACGACAGTCTGGCAAGGTTGGTGGTCAAGGCCCATCGCTGGTTGCGCCTGATTGAGTCGGGCAAATTTGCATCCATCAAGGAACTGGCCGATCGGGAGAATCTCGATGACTCTTATGTGGCCAGGATACTGCGCCTTACCCTGCTCGCCCCGGACATCGTAGAGGCCATTTTGGACAACAAACAGCCGAATGTACTGACGGTGCGGGAGTTGATGCGGCCGTTCCCGGTGCTGTGGACAGAACAGCGCGAGCAGTGGGGGATGGCAAAGTCGGCCTGACCCGACGGCGGTTGCGTATGGATACAAATAGCATCCTCATGCCGGACAGCATTGATCTGCCGTCGGCGCCAGCCAAGGATGAGACGTTGGCAAAATTGGTGACAAAATCACACATCTGTCTCCGGCAGCTTGAAAGTGGTAGAGTGGCCACCATCTCCGAACTGGCCGAGCGGGAGAAATTTGACAACTCTTACGTCGCCAAGGTGATGCGGTTGACGCTGCTGGCTCCGGATATCGTGGAGATGATACTGGACGGGATAACAACCGAAAGCGATGACTTGGCGGGAGTTGGCGAAGGGGTTTCCGGTGGAGTGGATGGAGCAACGGCGGTTGTGGAGTATCCGGCAACCAACTGATAAATAATGAACTATTTTTCGTGCAATGGCGTTTCCAGCAACCAAAACCGAGGAACGCCGCCATGGACACGCCTTTCACCCTCATCCTGGCACAGGTGGACACCATCAATCTGAGCCTCTCCAAAGCGTTGGCCATAACCCGCATTGTGGTCGACTGTGGTAAGCAACGGCAACCCACCGAAGACGAACCCAACCCGGCATCTCTGTTCGTTGTCATGCTGACGGTGGCGGATGAATTGGAAAAAATTGATGAGTTGGTGCAGTCACTCCGTCGCCTCTGATCAGGAGCACCGGTCCAGCTCAACCAACATGGTTACGGCGGGAATTGAGTGGGTTGCCCTGGGAATTCCCACGCACGATCAATTCCAGTTGGACCAAGACAGTTTCCCCTCAGCGATCCGTCCTACTACGGTCTTCGTCGCGAGTTCATAAACCGCGCCAACTTGGTGCTTCCGCAACCCCATAAAAGTTTTTACCTCAGCAATCAGGGCCAGATGTTTTCCCGTCGGGGAAAGAACGGCAGCCTCCACACGGCATTTGCCGCGATTCAAAACTGCTGCCACTTGGGTTGCGGCGCTTTCCCATAATGGGGTTTCATCTGCCGTTCGCCGGATGCCGTCCAACAACTCGGCCAATGGTTTGAGGCGTGGCGTTCCCTCAGCAGCAAACTGAAAATGAATGGGCAAGCGCGTCAGGGCGCAGTCACGCATATCATTCGGGTGCGCCTTGAGGTCACTCCAGAAACAGGTCCGCAATTCAACCGGCGCGCAATACTTCCCAGTAGATGACCTCGTGGCAACGCTTTCAAGAATGCGTACCTGGGAGACGCTGCTGGTGACGAGAAGCTGCTTCAAAACATGTTTGCCCGTTGCGGCGCAACCCTCCAATTCTCCCAGCAGGACGTGTTTGCCGCTGACTTCGCAATGCCGGAGCACACCAAACCGAACCCGCTTTCCCGTGACCTCGCATTGCTCGGATTCCGCGAGGGCAATTGGCTGATGAGTTTCGTGGCATATAACGAATTCCGCCTTGTGTCCCGATCTCCCGGAAACAGCGGAGCGCACATGTTCATCGATGCGGTACGGCTGCCCAGAAATCTCGCTGACAGCGGATTCGACATGGAGCAACATGGCGCCGGTGAACATGCAGCGGACAAACTGGTCTGGTTCAGCACGCTTGCCGCTAACCGTGGAGGTCTTGAGAAGGGAGGAGGCAATCAACTTCCCGGTGGCCGCCGACGTCTCAACCTCATCTTTCAGCACGAGCTTGCCGCTGAGTGCGCAAACTACAGCAAATATCGGCAGCGCGGGGCGCCCACTTACTCCAGATTTCACAAGCAGATGGCGAAGCGCGTAGGCACCGGATAACTCACACCTCGTTAAGCATGACGCGGGGACCGTTCGGGCGGACAGCGTGCAAAACCCCATGTCCTGCGCATGAGACACTTTTTTGTTGTGAGGAATAACCCCGACAATACTCTCGTAGATGTCATCTGTGTCAAACGCATATCGCGCTCGCATAATGATCTCGCGGTATGAATGTCCGGTTAGCCCGACCAGCGTCATGGCCAAACGAGGTGTGAATTCGTCAAACAGCTTTTTTCGTTTGCGCTCGTCTTTTCCTGCACCCCTAACCTCTTGCTCACGCCGCTCCAGGTAGAAGCGGGAAAACTCCGCTATGGCATCGTCCTGACCTGCGGCAACCTTCAATCTGTCGGGGTCGAGGCCCATGATTGCGGGGTCTTCGACGGTTTTCGGCAACGGGGCCAGACCGGGCCGACCAAGCACCTTTTTGTGGTCATGCGAGCTGCAAGGCACCTCCACAAGGCGCTCGTAGCTGTCGTGCGCAACGGTCGCCCGCACACGCAGGATGGCATTGCCGCCGAAGTACCGCTTCACGTCAGTAATTTCGATTGCTGTTTGCCGCCCGCCAAAACGCGCAACCCATTCCCTCGCAATGGTCTCTGCCGTCCTGGCTGGTTCATCATCAAGATCTCCAACTTCGTGGATGCCGGTTGCCGTGACACGGTCTATGAGCCTTTGGAATGCAGCTGATCCAGGAGCATAGAGGATACTCTTAATGGAGGTATTCGGAGTGTCTTCAAAACGAACATGTTCGCGGCGGCCGTATTCCTCGGCAAGATAAAGACTGTCCGGCTTTGGACGTAGCGTAACACCCAGCATCCTCAATGCGGCAATAGCGAAGTCCTTCGCATCCATTGAGCGTGTGACGTCGGGCAGGCTTGGCGTGCGAGGCCCGACATAGGAGGCCCCATCCATGTTGCCGAGCATAGCATCGATGTTCGCTTGCTCTCGTTCGAGTTCTTCCTTAGCTTCTGCAATGTTTTGTTCTTGGATGCGTGTTTCTTTCTCAACGTCCTTTCCGGCCAGAGCCGCCAGGACCAACGAAAGGATACGGTCTTCAAAGCTTGTTGTGACGTCTCCATCGCTATCACCAATGTCCGAACCTTGCAGGAGAGCTTCTATATCGCCGATCGCATGGGAGGCCATCTGGAGCTTTTCCATCAGGCGGCCGACAATGTATTCCTCGAAAGTGCCGCGCAGCATAACGTTGAAGATGCTGACATTGGCGTAGTCGGAGGCAAGCCGCTGGATACGCCCGATCCGCTGCTCCACGATCATGGGGTTCCACGGCAGATCATAATTGACAAGGACGTTGGCAACCTGAAGATTCACACCCTCGGAACCGGCTTCGGTTGACACGATCACCCGGTATCCGGGAGGATTCTGGCGGAAACGGGCTACGGTCTCCTGATTGCGAGCGCCTGAATCGCCGTTAATGATGCCAACTTTCAATCCGTGCGCATCAAGAAATGCTTGGATTGTGGTCTGAGTCTCCCGACGGCCTGTGAACACCACGAGCCGCCAACTATCAGGTTTTTCCTTTTTAAGCTGTTCGATGAGACGACCAAGGCCGTGGAGTTTGGCACTGGGGGGCATTTTACTCACGATGTCCTTTACCGTCGCCGCCAACTCCTGGGGAACAGTTCTGTTTCTCGCCATGTTAACAAGTTGCGCCATGAGCGCTTCCGGGCTGCTTGTGAGGGCCTGAAGAATGGAAATCTGCGCGAGCCTATTCAGCTTCTGGATGGGCTTGGCGATGGTTTCTATCAGTTTCAGCTCAGAGGGCGTCGGATCGACATTGTGCATCTGTACGACCCGGTCAGGGAAATAGAGCTTGGCGTCCCCTCGACGCACGCGCGACATGTACCCATAAACGATGGACCGGAATTCGTCCTGGGCTTCGGTCTTCAACTGGCGCGCCTGATTCTTTCTGTCCGCGATAAATCGGTGAAAATACATACCCTCGGATCCGAAGGGGTTTTCGTGACCACGTGCGACGGCAAGCAAATCAACGAGCGAATAGATGTCCCACAAGCGGTTCTGAATGGGTGTCGCGGTCAACATCAGGACAAAACGGAACCGGCGATCTTCAAGTGCCTTTCGGAAACGTTTCGCCACCTGCGGCGTTGCTTGGACGCCGTAGAGATTGCGGAGTTTGTGAGCCTCATCAAGAATCAGCATCTGAAAACGATCATCGGGGATATCGTCGAGGTATAGCCGAGCCGAATTGTAGGTCGTAATAACGGCTCCTGCCTCATCGTGATCCGCAGTGATGAGTGCTTTGCCTGTAGCTACCTCCGCCGGAAAATCAAACTTCGTCTCCAGTTCTTCTTTCCATTGCGGGCCGAGCAGCTTTGGCGCCACGATAAGGACTTTCGATAAGCGCGAGCGGGAGAGGAGTTCGCTGATAATGAGGCCTGCGCTAATCGTTTTGCCAAGACCAACGTCGTCGGCAAGTAAGGTCACGGGTAGACGTCGGCAAAATGTTATGAGGTTCGAGACTTGGTGATGAAAAGGCGTTAGATGATCGCGCCAGCGCTGTGCGGATTTGAAGTCATCCGAGCTTTCGATCACGATGGGATCAGTCAATGCCCATTCGAGTCCCGCACGGTAAACCGCAAATTCTTCCGACGAGCGTTTGCGAGTAAGTATCTTTGAACGGAACTCGATGGCCGTGTCGGCGCCTAAATCTGGCTGCGTTTGACGCTGACCCATGTTCATGTGCTGGTTCACCTGGAATTGATCAAATAGGGGTTGGTTACCCAACCCGGAAAATTTATCACCCTCCTCCACCAACCGCTCCTACACCAACATGCTGTCTGCAGTGTTCATAACACAACACCGCGCAACCAATCAACGCACAACCTCCAGAGACTCCTGGCTTGGTTGAAACTTGAACAGTCTGCGACAAAAAGGCCATAGCCACCCCACTTCGATTGCCGCACAACCGCGCCGTGTGTCGCATTCCTGCCGCACTGCGCAGGACAGGTTCCGCTGGCCAGCAAAAGGCGAACACGTTGCCACTGAACGCAGACACCGCGCAACCACTCGGAGGCCATTTGCACCCGTCCGCAAGCCTGCTGGCAAGAAAATCAGACGGAACAGGCCAATGTAAAAGGAGAATCCGCTTTGATTGCACCAAGATCGGAACATTGTGCGCCGCCGTTTCCGACTCTCCATCTTGCCACCCAACAAGCCGCCAGTCGAACATTCTGGACGCGAGTTGAACTCCCGCCAGTCAAAAGTGCCAACCAATGCGCGTATCAAACGAGTCCAACATCAGTAGCAACGCGGTGACCGCAAGAGCATCATCATGTCTGAAGGCGTTGATCTGTCGTCGGTGCCACTCATACACCCATCGGCACCCCCTTCCGCACCACTGCGCCCCTGTCGCCCACCCGATACAGCCCCGCGGGAATGGCCCACCTCCGGCCAAAAGGCGCACACGCGACGACTGTGCGCAGAGGCGACGCACCCATCTTGACTCGCTACAGAAGAGCCAACGTGTCGATTATATGTGAAAATTTTTCCATCGGCACGGAGTTTCGGACACGCTTGCAAAAGTTTGCACTTTCATTTGCCGAGCACACTTTTTATCGAACCCTCGATCCATCAGCAAACGCTATTAAACCATGAAATATATCAGGAAAAGCGTGTCTCTTTTTCAGGGACACGGCAGGGGTGTGTCCACAGCCTTTGGAGAATATCGGCATGGAGAAGGAGAAAATGGCCGATTTCGACCCTCGTTGTGTCCACAGGGGAGCAAATGCGTTGTCGAACCGTGGTTGCTAACCATTGAAAATATTGGAGTTTTTAGACACAAAAAAGCCGCTTCGAAAAGCGGCCTTTGCACGGAGAGTATCCGGTGAATTTTGATTGGTGGGCGATACAAGGTTCGAACTTGTGGCCCCTACCGTGTCAAGGTAGTGCTCTCCCGCTGAGCTAACCGCCCATATTGTCGGCGGCGAAGGGGTGCCGCCGACGAAGAATGGATACTCTACTGGCTTTGCTGCCGTTTGTCAACAGCCACTAATAAAAACCATCCCCCACTCCCGGTTGCTGGGTGGATGGCGCGCCGCCGGGGGAGGTGGGGCCGAGGTTGAGGCCAGGGCCGGGAACTACCCCTTCCGGCAGGGTCGTGGCCGTGATCGGTCCTTGGCCGGGTTTGAAGGACTCCATCACCCGATTGCCGGAACCCTCCACCGCCGGATAGCCAGTCTCCGGGTCAATCTCTTCCTGCACAATCCCTTTCGGCACCACAAAATCGGTTACCGGCACGTTCTGCAGCGCCTTGGCCATATATTTGACCCAAATCGGCAAGGCGGCCCGGCCTCCGGTCTCCTTTTGACCCAGGGTGCTGTTATCGTCCATCCCTACCCAGACCGATGCCACCAGCGACGGACTGAAACCAACAAACCAGGCATCGCGCAAATTGTTGGTGGTACCGGTTTTGCCGGCTACCGGTCGCTGCAGCTGTTTGGCCAACTGGGCAGTACCATGGGTGACCACCCCCTTCATCAGATTGGTCACCTGATAGATGGTGGTCGGATCCAATACCGGTCGACCAAAAACCGTCTGCTCCCGCTCCGGTTGCTGCACCAACTCTGGGGCCAACACCGATGAACGGTCGATATCCTGGTGGCACAAGCTGCAGTCGCCACCGCGATGGCGGAAAACCGTGCGGCCAAAACGATCCTGCACCCGGGAGATAACCACCGGTTCCACCAGCTTGCCACCGTTGGCAAACACCGCATAGGCCGAGGCCATCTTCAACGGCGTAAAACCCATGGTACCCAAAGCCAACGACAGATCATGGCGATTGTCGGGAATCTCAAAACCAAATTTTTTCAGATACGGAATCGCCTTGGCCATCCCTACCCGCTTGAGAATGCGAATGGTGACCAGGTTGCGTGAATGAACCAAACCTACCCGAACCGTGGTCGGCCCGTAAAATTTGTGTTCATAGTTCTGGGCCCGCCACACCTTCAGCTCCTTGGTCACCGGATCCCGGTAGGCCAAAGGCATCGGACTGTCATCAATCAGGGTGGTGGGCGTCAAATCATCATCCAAAGCCGCTGCGTAAATAAACGGTTTAAAGGAAGAACCCGGTTGCCGTTGCCCCTGGGTTGCCCGGTTGAACTCGCTCTTTTCATAGTTGTAACCACCCACCATGGCCAACACCTGGCCGGTGTGGGGATCCAGACTGACCAGGGCTGCTTCCGCCTCCGGCTCCTGGGCCAGATGATAGGTTTTGTGCTTTTCGTTGGGCGCTTCCACCAGAATGACATCACCGGCGTGCAGCACCTCACCAATCGATTTTGGTGGCGGTCCGGTCAGCTTGCCGGGTTTTTTCTTCTCATCCAGACGTCTGCGGGCCCAGTTCACCCCGTCGAAGCCCAGATCGACGGTGGTCTCGTCACCACCCAGCAACACTTTGGCCTTCTGTTTGTCCACCGAAAGAACCAGGGCAATCTGGTAATCAGATACCGAAGAAAATTCGCTTACCGCTTTGGATTTTAACCAATTTTTGCGCACCGTGGCATCCTGGACCTTTTCCAGATGATCCAACGGTCCCCGCCAACCGTGGCGGCGATCATATTCGATCAACCCTTGCCGCACCGCCTCCTGGGCATGACGCTGCAGGGTTGGATCCAACGGCGTGTAGACATCCAATCCCCCCTTGTAGAGCTGTCCCTCGCCCCAATCGCCAAGAATAATCCGCCGCACATGCTCCAGATAATGGGGAGCGATGGTATCGAGAGGTTCTTGCGGACGGGCCAAAGCGAGCGGTTCGGCGATGGCAGCCTCGGCATCGGCCTGCGTGATGAACCCTACCTCCACCATGCGGTTCAAGACCAGTTTTTGCCGACGCTGGGCGTTATCCGGGTGACGCCACGGGCTGTAATGGTTGGGTGCCTTGGGCAGACCGGCCAACAGGGCCATCTGGGCCAGCGACAGCTCGGAAACATCTTTATCGAAATAAATACGCGCCGCCGCACCGACACCGTAAGCCCCGGCACCCAGATAGATCTGGTTGATATACAGCTCCATGATTTCGTCTTTGCTGAACTCCCGTTCGATGCGCAGGGCCAGGATGATCTCTTTGACTTTGCGGTCGAGACTCTTCACCGAACTGAGCAGAAAAGTTTTGGCCACCTGTTGGGTGATGGTGGAAGCCCCCTGCACCGCTCTGCCCGCACGCATGTTGGCCAGTGCGGCACGAAAAATGCCTGTCAGGTCGATACCGGGATGTTGGTAGAATTTGGCGTCTTCGATGGCCAAAAAAGCGTTGGTCAATTGGCGCGGCACTTCACTCATGCGCACGAATTGACGGCGTTGGAAAAAAAATTCGCCCAACAACTGGTAGTCGCGGGCATAGACCCGGGTGATCAGGCTGGGACGATAGTCGGAGAGGCTGTAGAGGGCAGGCAACCCTTTGGAAAAATGGAAATAGGCCCCCAGCACGACCAGACCACCGCCGGTCACCCCCAGCAGCAGCAACAGCAGCAAAATACGCAACCAGCGCCAGCCACCACCACTGCCTGAATCGTAAGAACGGGGGGAACGGGGAGAACGGGGCGGCGTTGCACCACCAGCGCGGCCAGTACGGCGCGGGGTTGCCGCCCGGCGTGCCGGAGTAGGCCGACTGCTGGCCGCTGCTTCCGGCGCGTTGCGTGGTGGAATGTCAAAGTCTAGGTCTGGAGTATTGGCCATGGATCCTGTACAAGTTTCCCGAATTGGTGGGGTATTCGTTGCCGGAAGCGAATCGGTTATCCGGCCTGTCCGAGTCGATTAATTGCCATGTTCACGCTCTCTACCCTGTTGCGCCGTCCCTGGTTTGCTGCCGCCGTGCCGCACCGTCCGCTGGTGGGCATCGATATCGGTGCCTCTGCCGTCAAGGTGGCGGAAATGGAGCGCCTCGGCAAGGGTTGGCGACTGCGTTACGCCGATTGTCACCCTTTGCCGCCGGAGGCGGTAAACGACGGACAGATCAAACAGCCCGACACGGTGCTGCAGGCGCTGCAAACGCTGCTCGATCGCCACGCGCAACACAGTAAAAACGCTGCCTTTTCCTTGAGCGGCAGCGCGGTAATTACCAAAAAAATCCACATGGCACCCCTCTCCGAACTGGAACTGGAAGAGCAGATCGCCCTGGAAGCCGAAGAGTATATTCCCTTCGAGATACAGGATGTCAATCTGGATTTTCATATTATCAGTCGGCAGGACGACAACATGGAAGTGTTGCTGGTTGCCTGCAAAAAGGAGCTGATCGAAAGCCATGCGGCGCTGATCCGTCAGGCGGGCCTGCAACCGCTGGTCTGTGATCTGGATCTGCTCGCGCTGATCAACGCCTGGCAAACCTTTGTCCCCGGCAACCCGGCGACCATGCTGGTCAATATGGGGGCCAGCATGCTCAATGTGGCCATTGTCAGCGCTGATGGACAACCGGGCTATATCCGCGATCACGCCCTGGGCAGCCGACAGATGATTCAGGAGCTGCAAAGCCGCTGTGAATGCCCCTTCCCCGCTGCCGAACAACTGCTCATTATGACAGAAAACCCAACCCAAAACCAAGTCGTCAACACACAGCGGCAGGAAATTATCGCCACCTTCCTCGAACAACTGCTGCAACAGTTGCGACAGGCGTTGCAATTTTACAAAGCGGCCTCACCGGAGCAACCGGTCAGCCGTATTCTGCTGGCGGGAGGAGCTGCCCTGCTGCCTGCAGCGGCAACAACCCTGCAGGAGCGGTTGCAGTTGCCGGTCACGGTATGGGATCCTCTGGCCGGACTGTCGCCTCTGGCAGCGGCCAGCGCAACCCCCTGTGCCGCCCCACGCTATGCGATTGCTTTGGGTCTGGCGCTGCGAGGAGAACGGCAATGATCCGCATCAACCTGCTGCCGTATCGCCCGCAACAGCGGTTGCGTCGCCTGCATGCCATTTTATGGCGTTGGGGCGGTTTGCTGCTGGGCAGTGTGCTGTTGGCCGGGGGAGTGGATTGGTGGTTGCAGGAGGAGCGACTGGCGCTGCAGCAACAACAGCGGCAACAGGAGCAGACCATCGCCGCCTTGAACGAACAGTTGGGTGAAATCAAAGAAATTAACGAACGCAAAGCCCTGGCTGTCACCCGCCTGGCGATGATCCGCCGTCTGAGTCGGGAACAGGAAAGCACCATCCGCCTGTTGGACGCCATCGCCCGCTCCATTCCCGAACAGGCCTGGCTGACCCGACTGGAG
Organism: Magnetococcales bacterium WMHbinv6; assembly: GCA_002753135.1. Taxonomy (GTDB): domain Bacteria; phylum Pseudomonadota; class Magnetococcia; order Magnetococcales; family Magnetaquicoccaceae; genus Magnetaquicoccus. The sequence goes on from PDZV01000040.1 coordinate 28,779, forward strand.
CGACGCCAAAACCGCCTGTTGCTCAGCGGCATGGCCACCTCCAAATCGGTGGTGGCTGATTTTATGCGCCAACTGAGCCAACTGCCCGAGCTGAAGGCGGTGGAGCTGGTCAAGGTAGCCCAGCAAGAGAAAAAAGAGCCCAACAATAACAAGGAACTCTTGAACTCTTTTGCCATGGAGTTACAATTTGCCGCAGCCGAGCCGGAACCAAGTCTGGCCACGGCAGGGGGGAAATAGCCTATGGAACTCGGTTTTGATCCTCTGCTTATTTTACGGCTGTCGCCGAAGCGCCGCCTGGCCATCTCTGTTGCCATGCTGTTGCTGCCGCTGGCCGTGTACGCCGCCCTGCTGTTGCCCGATCAACTGGAGGAGAGGGAAAAATTGCAACAGATTCTGCGCCAACAGGAGGAGCAGATAAACAGCAAACGACGCATGCTGGCCCGCCTGCCGCAACTGCGCCAAGAGCTTGAACAGCTGAAAAACGAAGAGGAGCGGTTGGCACAACGACTCCCCTCCGAAAAAGAGATTCCCACCCTGTTGAGCGATCTCTCTACGCTGGGACCGGAACAGGGGTTGGAGCTGCTGCTGTTTGCCCCGGAAACAGAGATTGTGCGGGAAATTCATGCCGAGGTGCCGGTAGCACTGGAGGTGCGGGGACCGTTTCTGGCCGTAGCCCGCTTTGTTGATCGGGTGGCGCATATGCCGCGCATTGTCACCATGGCCGATCTGACCCTGGAACCACACAAAGAGCAGCCGGACCGTCTGCTCGGCAAGGTGCGGGCCACCACCTATCGTTTTCTGACCCAGCGGGCCATCGAACAAAAAGAGCGGCTCGAAAAGGCAAAAAACAAAAAATGAACCGCCTGATTATCTGGTTACTGTTGCTGTTGCCCAACCTGGCCGGGGCGGAGGAGTCGTATCTCTTCCAGACAGAGGGGTTGCGCGATCCGTTTCGGGCCCCGCAACTGGCTTTGAGCGATGAGCCGCTGCTGCCAAGGCGCAGCGGTCCGCAACGGAGCAAAGAGTTTCTCGAATCGATGCACCTGGACAGCCTGAAACTGGTGGCCATTGTTTTGGATCGGGCCAGTGGGCAGAGCGTGGCCATGCTGGAAGATGCCGAAGGGACGGGCCATGCCCTGCGGGTCGGCAACTATCTGGGGCTGCACGAAGGACGCATCACCCGCATCAGCGACGGCGAACTGCGCATCGAAGAACCGGCTGCCACGCGCAGCAATCCCCAGGGGGTCCGTGTGATCACCCTGTCGTTACATACGGCGGAGGAGTCCGCCCCCACGCCAACCAAAAAAGGTCATACCCCTTGAAGCAAGATCAACAAACTCTCACCGTCGCCCTGGGCAGCCGTTCCTATACGATTGCCATCGGCTCTGGATTATTGGAGACACTCGGCACAACGCTGCAACCTCTGTTGCCGGGGCGGCAGGTGGCCATTGTCAGCAACAGCACCGTGGCCCCGCTCTATCTGGACCGGGTAGAAAAAAACCTGCAGGATTCTGGCTTTACCACTTTGCCGATCATTCTGCCCGACGGCGAAATCTATAAGGATTGGACCCATCTGCAGACCATCTTTGACCAGCTGATTGCCGCCCGCTATGAGCGCAAGGCAACCTTGCTGGCCCTGGGCGGCGGGGTGGTCGGCGATATGACCGGCTATGCGGCGGCCAGTTTTCTGCGCGGGGTAAACTATGTGCAGGTACCCACCACCCTGCTGGCGCAGGTGGACTCTTCGGTAGGCGGCAAAACCGGCATCAACCACCCCCTGGGCAAAAATTTGATCGGGGCCTTTTATCAGCCCAAACTGGTGCTGATCGATACCGACACCCTGGCCACCCTGCCGGAACGGCAACAACGGGCCGGATTGGCGGAAGTGATCAAATACGGTCTGCTGTGGGACAGCGATTTTTTTGCCTACCTGGAAGCGCAACGCCCTGCCATACTGCGCCTGGAACAGGAGCCCCTGAACCAGCTCATCCAGCGCAGCTGCGCCATCAAGGCGGCCATTGTCGGCAACGACGAACGGGAAGCAGAACAGGGACAACGGGCCCTGCTTAACCTGGGCCATACCTTTGGCCACGCCATCGAAACCCTGACCGGCTACGAACAGCTGCTGCACGGCGAAGCGGTGGCCATCGGCATGGTGATGGCTGCCGAGCTGTCGGAACAGCTGCAGCTCTGCCCTGTCGGCACCGTGGCCCGCACCCGTCAGCTGTTGCTCGCTTACGGCCTGCCGGTGAGCGCCCCGGCCTTCCCGGTGGAACACTATCTGGAAGCGATGGCCCGCGACAAAAAGGTGCAGGATGGCACCCTGCGCCTGGTCATTCTCACCCGGATCGGTAGCGCCGAACTGCGGGGCGGTCTGCCCATGGAGGCCATTCGCCAGGCCATTGTCTGTCACCTGCAGCCTCAGGATTAAATCAATGGGAAGCTCTTGGTTGCTCTCTCTCTTCGGCCTGCTCAACAACCGTTATGTCTGGTTTACGGCGGCTATTCTGCTCTATATCGTCTCCTCGCCGGTGATAGACGGCAATACCGGTATTTTCCGCATGGAATTGCCGTTGATGCTCTATCTCTATTTTTGTCTCAACCGGCTGCTCAAACCCTCACCCTGGCAACCACTGCTGGCCGCCCTGCCCCTGGCCATGCTCTATATCGGACACGATTATTATTTTGTCCGCTTTTCGCGCATTCCCAAATGGTGGGATCTGTATCAGGTGCCGGAGCTGCTGGCGGTGATGGACGGATCAATGATTCTGCTGCTGGGCACACTGGTTTTGCTGCCGATTGTGATCTATCTGCTCAACCTGCGCCTGACTCTGACCAATCTGCCGCTGCTGATACCGCTGTTGCCCATCTATCTTGGCCCCTTTTTCGCCCCGGTGACGTTTGTTGCCACTTTCAACAAACAGTCCAAACAGGTGATCTACTATTCGGCCCAGGTCAACACCAGCCTCAATGGGCGGATGATCACCTCGCTCTATCATGAGGCCAAACGGCTGGAGACCTTGCAACTGCTCGGCCATTACCGCGATCTGGACAAGCTGAGTATGCGCCTGACCCCGGAACAAGGGCTGCAGGCCAACGGCAAAAATGTTCATCTGATCGTCCTGGAAAGTTTTCTCGACCCCTCCCTGTTCGAGCGGGTCAAACAGCTGCGTCTGCAACCGGCCCATCCGGACTATTTGGCGATGTTCGGCGATAAAATGGGTTTTTCCATCTCGCCCATTTTTGGCGGCTATACGGCACAACCGGAGTTTGAAATCTTGTGCGGGGTTCCGGCTTTTCAGGAGTTTGACTCCATCGAGTTCAACCTGTTCACCGGGGCAAAAACCTATTGCCTGCCCTCCATTTTGCGCCAATTCGGCTACAGTTCAAGCGCTGCCAACGCCTACAAACCGGAATTTTTCAATACTCCTGCTGCCTATCGCGGCCTGGACTTTGACGCCATCTATTTTGCCAAAGAGTACACCCCCGAGGCGGACACCTACCTGCAGCGCGGGGAAGAGAAGGTGGATGGCGATGAATATTTTTATGATGGCGACCTGTTTGCACAAAATCTGGCCTTCGTCGAAAAACGGTTGCAGGAGAAAAAACCCTTTTTCAACTACCTGCTGACCGTCTATGGCCATTTCAACTTTGAGCTGGGTTCCCGGGCCGGCCCCTCCTTGTTTCGGGTACCGGAAGTGCCAGAGGCAGTAGAAAAAATCATCAACCAACACTACTACCGGACCAAAGCCCTGGCCCATTATCTCAAGCAGCTGATCACACTGGATCCCACTGCGCTGATTGTTCTGGTCAGCGACCATCTGCCCCCCCTGCCCGGCGGCAAGGGAGATTATGATCGTCTGGGCTATTTTCTCCACGATCCGGACCGACTGCTGATCAATCGTCTGCTGGTGATTCGCGGCGGCGAGGTGGAACGGCACGAACGGCTGGTCCATTTCAACATCTACCGACTGATTCTCGATTTTGTCACCGACCAAGGCTATTGCCAAAAACAGCCCTGCTCCTGGCACTATCCGGTCGACCGCGAACGCCTCCGCGAAGATTATCGCACCCTGATCGGCCTGGCCTCGGCAGCGGTGGAGGGCAATAAAATCAAATAGCATCCACCATGAATGACCACGATGCCACCTACCATCAGATTTACGG
>PDZV01000041.1:0-30121 GCA_002753135.1 Magnetococcales bacterium WMHbinv6
TCCGTGCCCAGGGCGATATTGATGTCACCACTCTGAAAAATGATCGCCACACCGCCTTGACGCTGGGGAGCATTCTGGCCGAGGGGGGGAGCGTTCATGTACAAGCCATGGATGCCATCAACGGCGGCACCTCTGGTTACCGGGTCATCGCCAGTGATGATGTCACCCTGGTATCCGGCAGCGGCATTAGTGGCATGAACGGCACGCTGCGCGGCGATAGCCTCGTATTGGACGGGGGCAGCGGAACCATCAACGTCAAGGTCGATTCCGACAGGCATGAGGCCGGAACCGGTGGGGTGGTGGCGCAGGCCGATGGCGACATCTGGTTGCAGGAGGTGAGTGGCAACCTCTATCTGTTGCCGTCAGAGAGCGACGCGGCAACCGCTTCGATTCTTTCGGTCGATGGGGATGTGACGCTGTCCACCCAATCGGGTTCCATTTTCAACCGCAACCATCCGGGGCTGAATCTGACCAGCGATGGCGATACCCTGGATCCCCGTCTGCAACGTCTGGTCGATAAAGGCATTGTCAGTGCTGATCAGGTGCGTTACCTGTTGTCCCCGGAGTTGATGTCTGCCCTCTATCCCCATGCCGCCTTGCCGGGGTTTCAGCCATCCGATGATGCCGTGCCACTCACCATTCAAGGAAAAAACATCACCCTCGAGACCACAACGCCAGACGGCACAGAGGATAATATCGGTCGCTCCTCGCCTGTGCTGTCGATACATATCCCTTCGGATACGGGGTTTGCCGGTTTGAGTGAGGTCGAACACCAGGCCCTGACCATGGCCAGACCGCAGGATATTTTGCAGGTCAATTATGAGGTCTATCGCTACATCGGACCAGATGCCACCCTCTATCTGGGGGATGGCCAGGCGTTCAATAATGCCCACTCATGGGTCAAGGTGCAGCAGAGCTACGCCACTGTTCTGCAGACCGCCATCTCGACGAGCGATGGTATCGCTGACCTGCGTGCCGGGGATTTGGTTACCAACAAATATGTTGTTGAAAATCTGCTGTTGCAAACCTGGGATCCGCTGACCCTCAAGGCGAGCGGTACGCTGACCGTGTCCGGCAGCCATGATGTGGTGCTGGGAGTACAGGGTGATCTGGCAGCGGCTGAACTGCATGGCACAGGCAGGATTCATCTGGAGTCGGATGGCCGTGTGGCTACGCTGTTGACGGTCAGCAGTGCCGAGAGCGACATTCAGTTGGGTGGAGGGGTGGAGACTCTGAGGGTGACCAGTGGCGGGCCGGTGACCTTGACGGCGGCAGGGGATGTGACGGTTGCCTCGGTGCTGTCGGGGGGCTATCTGCAGATGCAGGTGGCGGGCGATCTGTTCGCCAGTGATGCCAGTCAGCTCCATCTGCAAGCGGCAGGGATGCATTTGACCTCGCTGCATGGTTCCATCGGCAGTGCCGCCACCCCTATGCAGGTGGCCACAGGAGCGGGAACGCTGGAGGCTTTGGCCGGGGAGAATATTTATCTGCGGCAGGCTGTGGATGGTGATCTGCGCCTGGGGAGCGTACAGGCCGGGCAGGATGTCTATCTGGCGACCAGCAACGGTTCGCTTGTCGATGCGGATATTTTCCATGACGGAATCAATATTCAGGCCGGGCATCTCTCGCTGACGGCGGGCAATGGCAAGATGATCGGTCAATTTTTTGGTCATGCCCTGCAGACAAAAGTGGAGTCGCTGGAGGCGGTCGTGGTGCCGGCGACGGGTGCCAAAACGGTCATTGCCATCCAGAATCAGGGCGATTTGACCATCAACGGTTCGGGTGTCTCCTTCCAGGCTTATGAGGGTGACATTATTCTGCAAAGCAGCGGAGATTTGACGGTTGCGGCCAATGTGCTGCTGGGCAGCCAAAGCAGTGAGAATCGTCACCTGCTGTTGGAGGCGGGTGCCACGCTCTTTGGCGAGGCGGGCAGCGGTTCATTGACCTTGTTGGCCAACGTGACGAGTAGCGAGACCGGGATGAGTCTGCTGGCGCATGGCGGCGGTTTGCTGCAAGGATCAACTTCGACGATCAGCAATCAGGATGGCACGATCGATATACAGGTGGATGGTGCCCTGGTACAGCAGTATGGCAGCCAGTCGGGGGCGTTGATCAGCACCGGCAGTTTCAGCGGCAATATGCGCATCGAGGCCGGGGAGATGTTACTGCATCATCTTCTGGCAGGCGGCAGTCTGGCTCTCATCAGCCGTTCCGGCGACATACAGGCAACAGAGGCCACAGAAAACAGCCTGCAGGCGAAGGCGATGTTGCTGCAATCGGCGGGTGCCATCGGCACCTTTGCGCGGGAGGGGGTGGCGGTGACCCTGCATACTGGGCAATTGAGTGCCAAGGCGCAGGATGATCTCCATCTGATCATCGAGCCACTGGCGAGCGATACGGCGTTGGATCTGGGGGCTTTGACGGTCAGCAACCAGCGTTTTGACGCTGCACTGGGACAAAACAGCCTGTTGACCGACACTCTGCTCACGGCGCTGAGCAGTACGACGGGTGCGCTGGGGATGTATGTGGCGGGCAGTCTGCACCTGACGGCGAATCTTTCCGTGGCCGGGGGGGTCTCTGTGCGGGCGGATGGGGCAATTGCGCAGGAGGGTGTGACCCTGCAGGCCAACAATGGTGTGGAACTGGTGGCCGCCTCCGGTAATTTGAGCATGGCTTCCGGTGCGACCATTCGCAACAGTGGCAACGACAGCTCCGGCAATATTCGCTTGTCGGCCTCTGGCTCCGTTCAGGTGGCCAGTGTGGATGCCGGTCAGGGGGATCTGTCGGTTACCGCCGACAGCGGATCGATCAACGGTGTTGCCACCAGCTCGACCCATCTGACGGGACGTGCCTTGCGTCTGTCGGCGGTGGCAGGGGGAATAGGTACGAATGCGACGCCTTTGCTGACGGCGGTGCAAGCGGTGGCCGCGCTGGCTGGCAGTGGTGGAATCACCTTGCAAAATCAGGGCGATATCACCATTGGTCATATCGATGCCATTCGTGTGACCCGCTACGGGGCAGCTCCGGGCGGCACAACGATCATCGATCAGGAGATGGCCGGATTGCGTACCAGCCAGAATGGCCATATTGCGTTAAGCAACAATGGTTCGATCACGGTCACCTCAACCCCGGTTCTGGATGGTGGGGCAGGGGTCATGGCGGCTGGAACGGGCAGCGTAACCCTGGCCGCCAATGGTGCCACAGCGGATCTGCTGCTGCAGGGCAATGTTCTCAGTGGCAGTGGGACCATTACCCTGAGTGCTGGCCGGGACCTGCGGCAAAGCGCCGCAACGCGGATTGCCAGCAGTGGCGGCAACATCACCTTGAACGCTGGTCGTGACATGGTGTTGCATGGCGTGCAGAGCGGTACCTTCACGGCACAATGGCAGGCGGCAGCGGCTGCCGTTCATGTCACCGGCAATGTCAGTTTGTCCAGTGGTGGCAACCTGACCGCCGTTGCCGATCAGAATGTGGTCGTGGTGGGAAATCAGGTCAGTGTGACGGTCGCGGGCGATGCTCTTCTGGATCTGGCCGCCAACACGCTGACGGCGGCTGTGACCGGTACCCTGACTGTTCAGGAACAGGACAGTGTCGGCGAGAGCAGTACCGGGTTGCAGGTTGCCTCGTTGACGGCTGCAACGGCCTCGCTGACCACAAACGGCGATCTTTCGGTGACCACAGCCACAGCACAAACCCTGGCATTGACCAGTCAGAGAGGTGCGTTGACTTTGGAAGCCATCGATGTCGGCACCTCGCTCAGTCTGGTGGCTTTCGGCTATATCCAGAGCAGTCAGGCACGAGCCACCCGAAGCAGTACCAGCTACCGCGCAGGCCGTTACATCCATTTTACCGACACGACCGGCACCCTGAGCAGTGATGCTCTGTTCATGAGCAGTGGTGATGATCTGGATATCGATTTTGCGTTGGATGTCAGCGGCACGGCGACCCTGCACGCCGAGGCGGATTTGACCATCACCGGATCGCTTGCCGCCGTGCAGCAGTGGGAGTTGTCTGCCGACACGGTCACCTTGAACAGTACGGATGCTTTTGTGTGGGCGAGATCCGGTACAAAAACCATCAGCGCCACCAATCTGGCTGTAACGGCCAGCGCGATCACGATCAGCGGCAGCAGTGATCTTGCCTATGCCGGGATGACCCTTGATGCCGGAACAGGCACCATCTCCCTGGAGAGTACGGCGGGTGCCCTGAGCATGGGTTCCGGTCTGTTGACGGCAGGGAACCTGCTTTTGAGCGCCAGCACCGGCATTGATCTGATCACCGATGCCGATCAGATTGCGGCCACCTTGAGCGGCAGCGGTACGGTAACCATCGATGAGCAGAACGCCACCACCCTGACAGCAATCCAGGCAGCCAGCGGTGCGGTGCAGGTGGTGTCTGGCGGCACCCTGACGGTCAGCAGCGCCTTGGCGCAGGGGGATATGACTCTGGTCTCTTTGGCTGGCAATGTACTTATCGGACAGGCGACCGTTGCCGACAGTGGCAGCACCCTGCGTGTTGGTGCTGAAGCGGGAACCATTCGGGCTACGGCAACGGACGGACAAAGCCTGCTGAGCGGCAGTTCATCGCTGTTGCGGGCGCAGACGGTTTATCTGGATGGTTCCGGTTTGTCCTGGGCCACTCAAGAGAACAGTGGCTTGCGTCTGAGCAACGGTATGAGCGCCAGCAATGCGTTTGATCGCAGCCACATTCTCGGCAATGTTGTGCTGGATGATGCCTTCTTGGCAGGGTTGTCCGGTTGGCAGAACGGCAACGATCTGCAACTGAATGCCTTGGGAACGATAACGGTCGGTACGCTGACTGGCGGCAATGTGGGAACGATGCAGCTGCAGGCGGGGGGCAATCTGCTGGTGCAGCAGAATCTTTCCATCAGTGGTGACCTTGCGTTGAGCAGTCATGGTCAACTGCTGGTGACTGATGGCAAAACCATCACCAGCAGCCAGGGATTGCAGTTGTCGGCTGACGGAGGTGTCGCCACGGTGGCCGGGAGCGCCGTGCAGGTTGCCGTGAGCGGGTCATTATCCCTGGCTTCTGTCGGCGGCAATATTGCCGTTATTTCTACCGGGAGTTTGTCTGTTGCCCAGGCCGATCTGGATGGCGGCACCTTGCAGGTGAGCAGTGGCGGGGCACTGCATATGGGGGCGATCGATGTTGGCAGCCGTGGCCGGATTACTGTGGAAAGTATGGCGGCCATTGATATGCGCACGGCGAATGATCAACTCAGTGGCGGATGGTTATCCGTCTCGGCAGATGGCACCATCGCGTTGGCCACTGCGGTAGAGAATATTGTCTTGGATGCCGGTGATGCGCTCTCCGTCAACCAGAGGAGCGGTGATCTGACCATCGCCGGTTTCAGCCAATCGGCCACCACCCAGGGTGTTGTGCAACTGACGGTAGCGGATGGCGATCTGCTGCTGGCAGGTGGTGTGGCAACAAACAATCAACTGACCTTGACGGTATCCGGGAATATCGTCAACCAGGTAGTTTCCGGGGCTGCATTGCAGGCGGGTGCTGTGCAACTGACAGCGGGTGCAACGGCGGGTACAGCCGGTCAGGTGTTGACCCTGCAGAGCGCCAGCCTGGCCGCACAGGTGGGCCAGGGGTTGGTTGTGGACAACGCCGGTGATCTGGCCATTACCGGAATAACCGCCACCTCCGGTGCCATCCAGTTGCGCAGTTCCGGTCAACTGTCTGGAACGGGGGTTGTGACCGGTCAGGATCTGACCGTGCGGGCTGATGGAGATATGGCGATCAAGACCAATCTGACCGGTAGCCATGCCGTACTCAATGGCTCTGCCGGGGGGAGTCTGACCCTGACGGAACAGGCCGGAGATCTCAGGCTGGGTCAGATTGAGGCCGGTACGTCGGTCACGCTGTATACCCTTTCCGGTTCGATTCTGGATGGAGGTTCCGGTGCTGCCAACGTGATCGTTGCCGATCAACTGAGTCTGCATGTGGTGGGTGGCGGGGTGGGCAGTGCCGATTCCTGGCTGAACACCTCGGTGGCGGCCCTGCAGGGAACGGTGGATGGCAGTGCCGTTTATATCAGCAATGAAGCCGCCTTGCTGACGATCCAGGGCGATGGCCTGCAGTTGAGCAACAGCCAGGCGACGCTGCAGTTGGTGAACAGCCATGATTTGACCGTTGCCGCCGCCATTCAGGTTGTCGGAGGATCGGTCAGTCTGACAAGTTTGCAGGGGGATCTGCGCCAGAGCAGTGGCCAAATCACCGCCTCTGCGGCGGCGGGTATCACGTTGACGGCCAGCCACGGCGACATCATCCAGACGGAGGGCAGCCGGATAAGCACCTTGGCGGATATCACCCTGTCGGCGCAATGGGATGTGGTGGTGGCCGACCTGAAGGGTGCAACCATCACCGTGCAGAGTACGGAAGGCTCTCTGCTGGATGGCGATGTGAGCAGCGATGACCAGGATCTGGAGGCCAACCATCTGCGTATCCGCACGGGCGAGGCGATTGGCGCTTCCGGTCACGCTGTCGAGATCAGCGTGCAGGATCTGGCTGCGGCCAGCGGGGAGGGAGGTCTCTATCTCCGGGCCAGTGGCGCATTGACCGTGTTGGCAGAGGGGGTGTCGGCGGATGGCACCGGTACGGTCAACCTGCAGACCAGCGGTGACACCCTGACCCTGCAGGCGGATGTCCGCTCTGGATCGGGCCTGATCGATCTGGCTGCCGCCACACGGGTTATACTGCAGGGGGTGGCCAGAATTGACACTTCGGGTCGGGAAATTCATATCACCGCCGCCGAAGGGTTGGATGCCCAGGCCGGTTTTACCTTTGTCTCCACCCCCGGCCTGCTGCTGATCGATGGCAACGAAACGCTGCGTGCCGACCAACAGTATGTCATCAACATGGGCGGTACCGAGGGTGCCATGCGCGATGACACCGGACATGTGGTGGGTACTCTGGATCGCATGGTCGTGCAGGGCACCCTGAATCTGGCCGGCAAACTGGTCATCAATCGGGTGAACGATTATCTGCCGTCGCAAGGGGATATGTTTACCCTGTTCAACGCCACCCGGATCCAGGGCCGCTTTGACGATGCCAGGGGATTGTTCGGGTTTGGTGACGGTTCTCTCTATCTGCAGGTTACCGATACGGCCAACGCGCTGTACTTGACCGCGACGGAACGTCCTTTTGAACAGCTCAAGATCACGGCTCTGGATGAGGTGAGCAATGATCATCTGGGTGTGCTGCTCAATGCCGACTATTTTGGTTTCCACAGTTTTCAGGTCAACGCTTCGCTAGAGGCCGCCAACTTTTTCTATGCAGAGGGTTCATTCCTGCTCGGCAACATGATCGAGACCGTTCACCTCAACGATCATACCACCGCCGACGCCTTCCGTTGGACGATCGGCGGACAGGATCTGCACGCCTTCGTGGGTATCAATGATCACAGCGATGCCGACCGCGATCTGGGCTTTGCCATGACCGGCATCGATGTGGCGATGGTGGTTTATAGCGATCTGCAGCAGGATCGCAACTGGATCAGCCTCAAAGCCACGGCAGAGACAGGCGACCCGGTGGGGTTTGCCGCACTCTCGGTTGAACTTTCCACCAGCAACCTGTCGGTTGAGATACAGACCGGCAGCGATGGTACGGTTGTCGATTATGCGGAGCAGGCGGTTGTCGTGGCCCAACCGGCAGACGCGGTGCCGATCACGATCGATTTTGTCGGGGCCAAAGGCCAGCAGTTGCTGGTGGCGGGCGATTTTGAGCTGGCTGTCGGTGGCTATTTCTATGTCCAGGGATCCCTGGGCTTCCATCTGGTGGAAAACGAACGGGTGCAACTGGCCGATGGCAACAGTGTGGATACCCGGATGTTGACCGTGGGCGGCACTGGTCTGGATGCCTTTGTCGGTTTGCATGGCCCCTATCAGGTGGATGGTCAGATTCGACATGCCGATGCCATCGGGCTCTCCATGAGCGGAGTGGAGTTTGCGCTGGCGCTTTTGAGCGCCAAACCGGGCCAAACCCAGGCCAGTGGCTTGAGTTGGACCGCTTTGCAGGCCACCGCTGAGCAGGTCGCCTTTGTCGGCATCGATGCGTTGACCCTGGAGGCCGATGATCTGGCAGTATCGATCAACCTGGTACAGAATGTCATGCCGGGCCAGGATGCCGATTACAAGGTGATCGATTTTACCGATGCCACCCATTTGTCGGTGGTCACCGGGAGCAACCGCCATGTCGATCTGAATATGGCTGGTGAGCAGGGGCAACTGTTGCGGGCCAGCGGTCGATTCGATGTCGGGGTCAGCGATTTCTTCCATGTCGGCGGTTATCTGGGGTTTGAAAAATCCAGTGCCACCATGACCCTGGCCGACGGTTCCCTGGTGCAGACCGAGGTGATGACCGTCGGTGGCGAGGCGTTGAACGCCTTTGTCGGACTGAACGGCCCCTATCGCAGTGATGACGGTATGATTCTGCATCCCGACGCAAAAGGCTTTTCGGTCAGCGATGTCAGTTTTGCTCTGGGACTGTTTGCGGCCAAGGCGGGGCAGAGCGACACGCACGGTTCGTTGGACGGTCACTCCTGGACCGCTTTGACGGCACGTATCGGTGCCATCGAGGCCATGGTGGGGTTGCCGGACGGGATTACCCTGCGTCCATCCGATCTGTCGGTCACCATCAATCTGGCCAACCAGGGCGATGCCAATCAGGTCATCGATTTTCAGGCCCGATCCTTTGAACTGGTGACCGGAACCAACCGTTCCCTGACTCTGGAGATGGATGGCAGCCTGGGCAGTCTGTTACGGGGTGCCGGTCACTTTGAAATCGGGGTCGGTGGTTTTGTCTATCTGGATGGTTCCGTTGGTTTTGAAAAATCAACCCAGACGGTCACTCTGGCCAACGGTCAGACGGTTACCACGGATGTCTTGACCTTTGGCGGTACCGGCCTGGATGCCTTTGTCGGGGTACACGGTCCCTATCGTCTGGACAGCAATCTGGATGGGGTGATCGATGGGGCGGATAGCCCCAACCCGGATGCGGTGGGACTTTCGTTGACCGAAAGTGAATTTGCCCTGGCTCTGCTCTGGTCGCGGGCTGACAGTGGAGCCCTGGCCGGTCTGAGTTGGAGCGCGTTGGAGGTGACCGCCGGTGAGGTGGCGCTGGTTGGCATACCGGGTGTGACCCTCTCTGCCCGGAATATTCTGGTTGAAGTCAATCAGGTCTCCGGGGTGGGTGGTGGCCAGGATCCCGATCTTTGGGTGATCGACTTCAGCAATACGGCCACCCACATCTCTGTGACAACCGGAACAGGCACCTCGCGCACGCTCCATCTGGATGGCAGCAAAGGGGAGTTGTTGCGGGCCTCTGGAGATTTTGATCTGTCGGTAGCCGGCTTCTTTTATGTCAGCGGTTCGTTGGGGGTGGAAAAAGCGGCAACGACTGTCACCCTGGCAGATGGCACATCGGTCAACACAGAGCTGTTGACCGTGGGGGGAACCGGCCTGTCCGCCTTTGCCGGCATCAACGGCCCTTACCGCAGCGACAGCGACCATAACGGTGTGATCGACAGCCATGATGCCATCAATGCCGATGCCATCGGCCTATCCTTGACCGGTGTAGAGTTTGGTTTGGCTCTCATGACGCCGAAGGAGGGCCAAAACGGTGTTGCGGGTGTACGTTGGACCGCCCTGCAGGCCAGCGCGACCGAGGTCGCCCTGGTTGGCATTCCCGATGTGACGGTCAGCGGCAGCAATCTGGCCGTTGCCATCAATCTGGTCGATGGTGCCGGGGTCGGCAAGGAGGATAGCAAGGTTATCGATTTTGCTGCCAAACCCCTGTCGGTGATCACCGGGACGCACAGCGCGCTCTCTCTGAACATGGATGGCAAACTGGGCGAGTTGATCCGGGCTTCCGGGACTGTCGATCTGGCGGTGGCTGATTTTTTTGCCGTTCACGGTAATCTGGCCTTTGAGCGCTCCAGACAGACAGTTCTGCTGGCCGATGACACTCTGGTCGAAAGCGACGCCTTGCTGGTGGGAGGCAGCAATCTGTCGGCCTTTGCCGGTATCCATGGGGCGACCAACCAGAGCGACGCGGTCGGTTTTTCGATGAGTCAGGTGGAGTTTGGTCTGGCCATGCTGGCCGCACAACCGGGTCAGGCTGGTGCCAGCGGCCTGAAATGGACAGCCCTGGAGGCAACAGCCGGTTCGGTTGCCCTGGTCGGTATGCCGGAAATCACGGCAGAACTGCAGAACCTCAGCGTGGGTATCAACCTGGTGGAGGGCAGTGATGACGCTGGCAAGGTGGTTGACTTTGCGGCGCAACACCTGCTTGTACCCACCGGAACCGGCAGCGTCCACACGCTGACCCTGGATGGCCAGCGCGGTGAATTGATCCATATCGTGGCGGATGCCACCCTGAAGGTGGCGGATTATCTCTCATTCTCCGGTTCGCTGGCCTTTGAAAAATCGACCACTACGGTCAGATTGGCCGATGGCTCCTCCCTCAGTGTTGATATGCTCTCGGTGGGTGCGCAAAACCTGGAAGCTTTTGCCGGAATGCACGGTCCCTATCGGGTGGACAGCAACCATGACGGGGTGATCAACGGCAAGGATAGCCCCAACAGTGCTGCTGTGGGCTTCTCTCTGGGCAACGTGGATCTGGCGCTGGCCGTTCTGGTCGCCGCGAACGGAGAACAGTGGACCGCACTGCAGGCCGAGGCCGATGAGGTGGCGCTGGTCGGACTGTCCGGGGTCACCCTGGCGGCGGATACCGTGCAGGTGACCATCAACCGGGCCAGTGCCGGCAACAGTCGGGTGATCGATTTTGCCGCCACGCCATTGACCATTGCCACTGCTGCCAACAGTGCGACCATTTTGGCGATGGCCGGTTCGCTGGGGCAGTTGACCCGCCTCTCCGCAACGGTGAGCATGGATTTCAACGGCGTGCTGCAGCTTTCCGGCGCTGTCTCCTTTGAACAGTCGCGCCAGACGGTCACCTTGATGGACCACAGCACAGCCATCGTCGATATGACGCAGTTGATTGCCAACGACGTGGATGCTTTTGTCGGTTATCCAGGCGGTACAGAGTCGGTCGGTTTTGCCCTGACCGGTTTGGATATGGCCCTGGCCCTCTCCCATCTCGACGATCAACACAACTGGTTGTCCCTCTCTGGACAGGCCGCTGGCATGGGACTGACCGGTCTGCAGGAGCAGGGGCTGGAACTCTCCGGCCAGGATCTTGCCGTGCGCATCAACCGCACGCTCTCTGGCAGTGGGCCGGTGATCGACTGGCAGGCGACGACAGTTGGTCCTGACTTTGACTTTGGCAGAGGCAGTGGTCCCATGCAGGAGGTGGGTGGCACGGTGCATCTCAAGGTGGGTGACACGCTGACGGCTGATGGTTCCGTATTGATCAGTCAACAGCAGATGACCGTCACGGCAGGTGCAAGCGCCCTCTCCACCGCAGCCCTGTTGATCGGTGCCAACGATCTTTCCGTTACCCTTGCCCTCCCGGTGGGCGCGGCTGGCAGCACGACGGTGACGGTGGATGATGTTTCCCTGGGACTGGCCTATCTGCAGGCCAATTCCAGCAATGCCAACGACAGGCGCCATTGGCTGGCTGTCAAGGCCTCTGCCGATCAGATTGCCCTCTCCCTGGATGGGGGCAGCCTGCCCGTGCAGTTTGATCTCTCCTCCCTGGGCTTGGAACTCAGTCAGGCCGGGGGGACGCTCAGCGGAGTTGCCAACAGCACGGTACTCGATTGGAGTGCCAGGCCGCTTACCATTGCCACTGGCCAAACCGGTTCCGTCACTCTGGATGCCCATGCCGAACGGGGCGAGTTTGTCACCATCAGCGCCGCCATGGAGATTGCCATCGGTGAGACGATTCATGCCTCCGGCAACTTCTCTTTCAGCCATGCAACAGACCGGCAGGCTACCCTCAGCGATGGTTCCAGCAAGCAGGTGGACATCACGACCATCAGCGGTGAGGCGGTTGATGTGTGGTTTGGCGTCGGCGATGTCGGTCTCTCCCTGGATAACACCCGCTTTGCCATGCTTCTGGCGCAAGGAGAGGATGCCAGCCAGTATTATGCTGTGCAGGCCCAGACTGCGACTCTCTCCCTGCAGGGTGTCAGCGGTTTAACGCTCTCTTCGAGTGGACTGGCACTGGCCATGAATGGCACCATCGGCGACACGCGGGTGATTGATTTTACCAAAGGTGATCTGGATGGCGATGGGGACAGCGATGGCAAAACCTCCATTGCTGTCGGCAGTCAGAGTGTGGCGTTGACCAGCAAGAGCGCCTTTGTCGCCGCCAGCGGCAATTTGACCCTGGGCTTTGCCGGTATCAGCATGGGTGGTGATTTTACGGTCAATGCCGGGCAGGATAGCCTGGTGGTGGGCGGGTCGCACCTGCATGCCAACCTGACCGTGGCCGATCGCGATGTGGGACTTTACGACGGCCAACTGGGGCTGGTGCTGCAAGACAACGGCGGCTTCGCTCTGCATGTCGATGGCGTGGCCATGCTGGAACTGGTGGAAGGGATCAATCTGATTGGTGGTCTGAGCGTGGATCTCAATCAAACCGGGTCTGCCTTGCATCAGGATATTACCGTTGGTGACAGCGTTGTTCATCTTGCTTTTGCCGATGGGGATGATACCCCCGTGTTTACGCTCATCGAGGAGGATGCGGATCTTTCCTTGGGTGGTATTCTGGGGCAGACCCTGTATGATATTGCCAACAATCTGGAAACGTTGTCCGACTCCACTCTGGCGCAAAGCGCACTGGTGAATCCTTTGCCGGTCATCAACCAGTCGGTGGATGATCTGGCCGGTCTTTCTGATCTGCTGGAGATCGGCGGCATCGTCAAAAGCTATCTGCAAGTGGGGCTTGATCCCAGCACGGCGCAGAAAGATCTGCCCACCTTGCGTGGTTTGATCGATTATGTGGGCAGCCATTGGCTGTCCGGTGTCAACGGCACGGGACCCGGCCTTCACTTTGAACGCACGGCCAACGGTTTGACCCTCTCCTATCTGCGTCAGGAGCATCGAACGATTGCCATCGGGATCGATGATCTGCGGGTCGGCATTGGTGAGCAACTCGACAGGCTTGGTCTTTCTCTCTCCGGCAACCTGGATGCCGCACTCACCATTGACAGCACGGTGGATTTTGATCTCGGGGTCAACTGGAACGATTGGAGCGCCAGCGGCTTCAACCTCAATGAACTGGGTTTCCAGGGTGTATTGGATGCCCAGAATATTGTGTTGGGTGCCAGCATGGGGCCCATTGACCTGAGTCTGGGCAGTCTGGAAGCGGGCAAAACGGCGGGTTCCCTCTCGGCAGCCTTGGGCGGAAGCATCTCCCTGGTCGATGGCGCGTTCTCCTTTACTCCTGGCAGCAACACGATTGCGGTGAATCTGCCCTTTTATGCGTCGGTTGCCGGCGTCGATATGGGCGGTGGCGGAGGACAACCCCGCCTGAGCGCCAATGGCAATCCCTTCGGGGAAAATGGCCTGCAAATAACCGCCGAACATTTTGACGAACTGATCAGCAGCTCCAACTTTACCATCGCAAACCTGGTGCAGATGATTCCAGGTCTGCTGGACTATCTGGAGACGCTGGATACTTCCGACACCCTGCTGGCCAAATTGCCTTTTATCAAACAGCCGGTGGATCAGTTGTTGAATCTGGCCGATGCCTTCAACCATTCGGTGGTGGAAAAGATCAATTTTGACGGGGTAAACACCCTGCAGGAGTTTGTGACGGCCATCAACGAGTCGGGATTGCTGCCTGCCGGTCGTCTGTTGACCTTTGATGCAGCAACCGGTCAGTTGCGCCTGCCGGTCTCCCTGACCGCCACGGTAACCGCAGAGACCGATATTGATCTGGGTTTTGATTTTGGCAGGAGCCTGGCCCTCTCGACCGATGCCCATGCTGCCCTGATTGCCGATCTGCAGGGAGGGCTGGATCTCATTCTGGATCTCAATGGTCTCGACAACCAGGGTGGTCTGGCCCTGGCCATGGATAATGTCGAGGTTGAGGTCGGACTCTATCTCAACGCCGATGATCTGGCGGTCGATTTGAGCATGGGGTCGCTGGCCATGGTTGCCGGTGGTGCGGGCAGCGGTTCCGGCATCCATCTGGCTGCCGAGGCCTCTCTGCTGCTGGATCGGGATCCTGATCTGGAGACAACGGGAGATCGCCTCTTCTCCTTTGAGGATATGGCAAGTGGTGTATTGGCCGACAGCCTGCAGTTGCAATTATCCGGTTCGGCTTCCGCCGTTTTGCGGGGCTTGTCGGTACGAAACGGCAACGGTTTCAGCCTGCCGATTGCACCAGATGTGCAGCTTGGGCTCTATGTGCAGGATCTGCTTGACTATTCCCAAATGAGCGTGATTGAACAAAATCCCGCCGTCCCCTTCGATTATCAGGAGTATGTGGAGGCACATCCCGAAGATGCCCATGCCGTATTGGCAGTCCTGCCGGATTTGGGCGAAGCGTTCAACGTGAGCAGTATCACCTTTGCCGACCTGTTGCATGTCATCCATTCCGGTGTGGCGTTTCTCTCGTCGACCCTGGATGAGCAGCCATTCTATAACCAGGAGCTGCCGGTGATCGGCAGATCAATCCATGATCTGATGGATGTGACCGATCAATTCCTGGGTCAGTTGGAGCAGGTGACCGAGCAGCCGGATACCTTCTTCCAGGATATGGAGGGGTTGATCGAACAGGCGTTGGGGGTGCAGGATGACAACAGCAAGCCGGTCGATGAGCAGATTTTTGCCTTGACCCTGCACGGCAATGTGCTGGATGTGCATCTGAGTCTGTCGGCATTTCTGGAAAGCCGTTTCAATGTGGAGCTGGATTTTGATGCGCTGAAAGCGTTGTCTGGTGCCACCGCTCCAGGTCTTGATCTGTTGGGCAAAGTGGTCAACCTGACCAGTACCGGCAATATCGACCTGCAGTTGCTGGCTGATATGACGCTGGATATGGGGGTTGTGCTGCCCAAGGCCATTGCTGATGTCGATGATCTGGATCTGTTCCTCTACGATTATCAGGAGGCAAGCGACAGTACACCGGCCTTTGGTTCTCATATCGAATTGGGGGTCC
Source organism: Magnetococcales bacterium WMHbinv6 (assembly GCA_002753135.1). GTDB lineage: Bacteria > Pseudomonadota > Magnetococcia > Magnetococcales > Magnetaquicoccaceae > Magnetaquicoccus. The sequence continues at coordinate 15,100 of PDZV01000041.1, forward strand.
GTTTTGCCGGCGAGGATCTGGAACTGCGTTTTGGTGCTGCCATGCTTTCGGTTGGGGTTGCCCATGGGCAGATTGTTCTTGATCGGGATGGCAATGCCGCCACCAACGACCGGGCAAGCCTGTTGCTGACCATTGATCAGCATACGACATCGGCGGTAGCGGATGATGGCAAATTCCATCTTTTGACCGAAAATCTGGCTGACAATTTTAATGTGCAGTTGTTGGGGGCGCTGGATATCAACTTGCCGGTGGCCGTGTTTGTGAAAGAGAGCGTCTACCCGATGGCCGATCCGATCCGGGTACAGACCAATCCGCTCTATGGTGATCAAGGGTTGCGTCATCTGGTCGAGCAGATGGCTGGACAAGGGCAGCCAGGGGATGCCAAGGCGTTGTTGATGAGCTATCCAGACATGATGGCTGGATTGGGGGATGCGGGCAGCGGCAACCTGTTGCTGGATCTGATGTATGATCCGGGCATCATTCTGGATGGTGTCGATATGGGGCTGGGTGTCATGCAGGATGTTTTCGAGAGCAGCCTGGCCAGCGATATACCGATCATTGGTGATCGTCTGTTGCAGTTGAGCGGCATGGTCGGGGAGTTCCGCACCGGTCTGCTGCTGGATCTGCGCAACCGTCTGGCGGCCAGCGGCAATGCGGCGGCGTTGGTGCAGCAGATTTTGTTTGACACCTTCACCCGCCTGGACATCCTGCACCAGTATGCGGATGGGGCCACCATTATCGATCAGAACCAGGATGGACAGATCACCCGGGTCGATCTGCTGGACGAAAACCAGGATGGCGTTGCCGATCTTTCCGATGTCATTGCGGTTGGTTTCTTTAGCAAAGATGGTCTGCGTCTGGCCACCTGGACGCCCACCGCAAAGGTGCCGGATGTTGCCGACTCGGTGCAATTTGATATGCACCTGGGCAGCCATTTTCTGACCACCGGTGTGGATATTCCGCTGGATATCCGCTTGCCGGGCTTCAACCTGACTGTGGATGGCGGTTTTGTGGTCGATGTGGGATGGGATTTTGATTTTGGTTTCGGGGTGTCGGTCAAGGATGGCTTCTATCTGGTTACCGATGAGGGTGATACGCCCGAATTGCATTTTGGGGCCGATCTCTATCTGGATGGTGCCCCCGATGATCCGAATCGGCTTACTCCTTTCCACAGTCAGGGCAATCTGCTCTTTTTCCGGGCAGATGTCACCGACCAGGACCGGGATATTCTCGCAGACGGTTTTCAACCGAGCGGTATCCGTGCCGGTTTGAACATTGATCTGGCCGGCAATTCGGCCAACCGCTTGACTTTTAACTCGATCCTGAGCAATCCAACCAACAGTTTTCAGGTCAACTTTGGCGTCGATGCCGGCATGCGCCTGGGGTTGATCCTCTCCATCCCCGAAGTGGGCGGTTTGCCAAAACTGAAAGGTGATCTGGTCATGGATTGGTCCTGGAACCTGCGAGAGGGTACCGTGATCCAACCTTCGGTCGGCATCGAAAGGTTGCGTCTGGATCTCAACTCCTTCCTGCTGGATTTTCTTGGGCCGATTGCCGTTCGCATCAACCAGGTTCTGCAACCAATCAAGCCAATTGTCGTTGCCCTGCAAACGGAAATACCGGAACTGAAAATATTTTTGAAGGATCCCACCCTGCGTGGTCTGATCGATCAGATTGTCAAGGCTGCCGGCAAACCGGCCATCAACTGGGCTTTCCTGGATGCGGTAACCTTTGCACTCAATATGACGGAAATCATTGCTGGTATTCAAGCCAACGGTGGCGAACTGTTGTTGGGTGATCTGGACGGTTTGGGCACATCACTGGTAACGGCCAATCAATCCATTTTGGATGCCGCAGGCCAAGAGTTTTTGAGTCGCCTGCATGTGGCGACCGAGGAAGAGTCACCGCCCAATGGTTTTGGAACAACGTCGCGCAGTGGTTTGCAGATTTTGCCCTATGTAACCGATATCAACAACTGGATGAAAATCTTTACCGGTGGTGATGCCACCCTGTTTACCTTTGAGTTGCCGCTGTTGCAGTTCAATTATTCTCTCTCAGTCGTCTTGGCCGAGATTCCCATTCTGCCGTTGGTTGGTATTCCATCGCCCATTCCATCGATTGTAATCCGGGCCGGGGCCGGTTTTTCGGCTTATGCCGATCTGGCCTTCGGTTATGATACCTACGGTCTGCGCAAAGCCTTTGAAACCGGCAACTATCTGAATGTTCTCGACGGATTTTATGTCAGTGACTTCACACTGCCGCTGTTTGTCAATGGCCGTGCGGTACCGGGAACGGGTGGTGTGGAAAAAAGTGAATTTTCCTTCCGGGTAGAGGTTTCCTTGAGTGCCGGACTTTCTGTCACTGCCCTGGAGGCCGGTATCGGTGGACGGATCGGCGGGACTTTGAGCGCGGATATGCAGGATATTTCCACCTCCACATTGATCCGGGATGCCGATGGCAATGTCATCGATGTCAAATGGGCCTCGGATGGCAAGATTCGTGCCTCCGAAGTGGCGGCCATGTGGCAGTATCAGAATGGTGGCTTGGCCAACCTGTTCAATCTTTCGTTTGCTGTGGATCTCAGCGCCTTTGCCTATGCCAAGGTAGGCATAGGCATGTTTTCGACACATTTGTCCCTGGATCTGTTCAAAATCAAGTTACCGCCTCTGGAGTATCACGCCCCCAATGTCCAACCTGTACTGGCCCACCAGGTCGGTAACACGCTCTATCTGCACGGTGGTTCCCTGGCTGGCCAGCGGGCCTATATCGATACCAGGGATGTAGCGGAAAAATTTATCCTCAGTGGCGACAACGGCACCATCAATGTGGAGTTCAACGGCAGCTACTATCAGAGCTATACCGGTATCACCAAAGTGGTTGCCGATATGGGGGCCGGGCGCGATACCCTGGATGCTACCAGGTTGAAGAAAGCCACCGTGGAAGTGACTGGCGGGGATGATGATGATGTGATCCTGCTGGGTATGGCGGGTGGTATTGCCGATGGTGGGGCTGGCAATGATACCTTGACGGCTTTGGCGGTCAGTTCTGCCTCGGTGGTGTTGCGGGGTGGCAGTGGGGATGACCGTCTGACCGGTGCGGCAGGAGTGGATCAACTGTTCGGTGAGGATGGCAACGATCGCGTGGTCGGCAATGAGGGCAATGATCGCATCGATGGCGGCGCAGGTGCCGACGTGATGATGGGAGGGGGCGGAGATGACACCTACGTCATGACCATGAATGCGGAAAAAGATCGCATCAGCGACACGGTTGGCAAAAGCAATTTTGACTTGACCTCTGCCTCCACACTGCCTGAGGGGGCTTCGGCCCGCATGTCATTGACAGCGGCAGGTACGGCAGTGCCGGGTATGATTGCCACCTACAATGGACAGACTCTGGAGTTGATCGATACCGATGGCAAAACAACCCGCTACAACAATCTGGATCTGGGAACCATCCATTTGAGTGACGGCGATGATCTGTTCTATGTCACTCGTCTGGGTCAACAGGATCTGCAGGTGATGGACAGTGCCGGCAACGATCAGTACCGGGTGACGTTGGGGAAAAGCATGGTGCAACAGCCTGGTTCCCTGACCATTCTGGGCGGTGCGGAGAGTGGCGGGGTGGATCAACTGTTGGTCGAAATGCCGAAACAGAGCAGCAGCGTGGCGCTGGATGCAACCCATGTCGTCCATGGCGAGGAGCAGATTCAGTTTGATGCCGGTGTGATCGATACCTTGACCATCACGGGGAAACAGGCGCTCATCACCGGGGATGAGATTACCCATTACGGCGGCGATCTGCAGGTTGCAGCGGTCGATGCAGGCAGCGTGCTGGAGTTGGGTGCCCTGCAACTGCAGTTGATCGGACGGAACGTTGACGTTGAGCCCACGATCAGCGTTGCTTCCCTGCAGGTGGCAGCCGAGCAGGTGATCCGTGTGCATCAGGCGGTCACCGTCACCGGTGCTGGCCTGGATCTGGAGGCTGGAGAGAGCATACGCCTGGCGGGAGATGTGAGCAGCACGGGTGGTGATCTGCTGTTGCATGGTGGCACTCTGGAACTGGCTGCCGGGACCGATCTGGTTGCGCACGGCAGCGGAGCGATTGAGGTGACCGTGACCCAGGGTGATCTGTTGCAAAGTGCTGATCATCTGTTGCAAACAGAGCAGGGGGCGATTCGCTTGACAGCGGAGAGCGGTAATCTGCATGTTGCGGGTGGTTTGACGACGAGCCAAGGTGCGCTGTCGTTGACCGGGCAGAGTGTTACCATCGCAGAGGCGACCGAACTGGCGACTGCGGCACAAACGGGCATGGTTATTACGGCAACGCAGGGGGATGTGCAGTTGCTGGAGGGGGCGGAGCTGAACAGCAGTCAGGGGATGATTGCTCTGTCGGCATCGGATGTCATCGTCAGTTCCGCCACGATCCAGGCCGCCACCGGGATGCACTGGAGCGGTGGTGAAATTGCGCTGCTTGGTGGGGAACTGGTGTTGAGCGGAGCGGGAGAGGTATCCATGACGGCCAGTGCCGGGATCTCGATCGGGCAATCGCTGCACTGGGATACCTCGGCGGGTTCGGTGGTGATGGAAGCGGGTCAGGAAATTGCTCTGGAAAACGGTGTTGTGCTGCAGACCACTGCTGGTGCGATTGAATTGACCGCTGGCGGTGCTGTGCTGCTTTCCGAACTGCACAGCGTGAGCGGTGCGATCCGTGTATACGGTGAGCGGATCGTCGATAACCGTATTGGCGAGGAGGCCAATCTGCAGACGGGCGGCCAGCTGACATTGCGGGCGCAGCATGGCATCGGGGGCAGTGCTACTGCAGACCTGGACATCGCTGCCGGACAGCTTCAGGCTGTGACCATGAGCGGGGATATTGTTATTCAGGAGCAGAATGGCCTGCAGGTAAACGGAGAGGGAGTGTGGGTCGAATCCGGTCAGGGGGTCATTCAGATTGACGTGTTGGAGGGTGCGTTGGAGATTGGCGGTGACGGGATTGCCGCCGGTGGTGGTGTTCGCCTGCAGGCAAATGGTCTGTTGCAATGGGATGCGGCGCTGACCACGCGCAGCGGTGACCTCCTGCTCGGAGGCACACAGGTCAATCAGACTGTTTCGATCGCGTTGGCCGATGATTCCGGCCTGTCTGTGACAGCTTCCGAAGGTGCGGTGCATGTGGCCGCAGGGGTCGTGATCTCTGTTGAGGCGGGTTTCATCGACTATCAGGCGGTGGATACCCTCGATATTGCCACGATCAGCAGTGTGACAGGTGACATCACTCTCTCTGGCGGTGCCCTGATTGCTTTGGCAGATGCTTCGATCGATGCCGGTGGTAAACTGCTGCTGAACTCTGCAAGCGGCAGTGCCACCTTGCAGATGGTGCGTGGGCCAGACGAAAATGCAGGGCCTCAACTGCTGTTGACGGGCGATGGCGGTGTACTGCAACTGAATGCCAGCTCTGATGTGCAGATTGTCAACGAAACCGGGTCGCTGACGGTGGACGGGCCACTGCAGGTGCGCAGCAATCTTTACCTGGAGGCCGGAGAGACCCTGACTTTGACCGATACATTGTCTGCACAGGGTGGCATTACCCTGGTGGCAGAGCAGTCGATTGCTCTGGTGCAGTTGGTGAGTGAAACGGATGGCACAATTTTCGTACACGCCAGGCAGGGCGCGATCAGCGATCACAACCATGACGAAACCATCAACGTGCTGACCGAAGGCAACCTTGTGTTGCTGGCGGCGCAGGGAATTGGTGCGGCGGGTGCTGCTGATCTGCGTGTGCAGGTGAGCGGCTTGTCTGCGCTGACGACGCAGGGGGGGGGCCCTCTTCATTCAGGCGGAGCAGGGAGTCGCCATCACCGCTTCCGGTGTGCAAACTTCGGGTGATGGCAGCATCACCTTGACCGTCGCCACCGGGAATCTCTCTGTCAATGCCCCGGTGATTGCCTCAGGAAGTGGACAGATCCTGTTGACAACCACGAGTGGTGATCTGGTGATGGATGAAGGGGGCAGCATCCAATCCGTGGCCGGCGATGTGGTACTGCATGCGGCGGGGGATCTGCTCGTGACGCAGGCGCAGAGTGGATCGGGTGCCATTCATGTACAGGCGGGTGGTGCCATCAAGGATGGCAGTCGGGCTGAAAAGGCCAACCTGAGTACTATGGGTACCCTTTATCTGGAGGCGCAACACGGCATCGGTGATTTTAGCCAATATGATATCAATACCGATGTTGCAGAGGTCAATGCCATCAATACGACAGATGGCCAACTCATCATTGCCAATCGGACCAATCTGAAAGTGGGCTTGCAAGGAGTCCAGCAAATGTCCCCCGATGGTTGGCTGGTTTTGTATGCCCAACTGGGTTCTGTGGACCAGGGAGGGGATGTGCAGGTGGTGAACAGCAATCGGCTGATGCGGATCAACCAGATGTCCGGGTTAAGCGAATCGGCACTGGAGGCATTGCGGGTGGCCTGGAGCTTCTCATCGATGAGTGAACTGATCAGCTCCTCGGTCTCCTCGACATCCGCTTCCGTCACAACCATGACGTTGCCACAGGGTCAAGGGGAGAAAGCCACACAAAACGTACAATCCGTTGTTCCTTCGCTGACCGTGCTGTTGCCGTCGGAAGCCATGCTTGCCGCGCCGATGATCGTTGCCAATCCCTACTACCGTTTTGAGCAGGGGATTGGGACGTCGGCCAATGTGAAGCTGGGCTATGGCTCCATTTTGAACAACAACTCGGTTCTGGACGGGCTGGCGACTGTTCCCGCTGTCTCTTCCCTGTCCGGGAGTGCCAATCCGGTTGCCTCTGTGCCGACCACAACTGAGACTGTTCCGGCCCGCGTGACGCCTGCTCTCTCTGACGAGAGAGCCGTTTCGTCAGGGCGGCAAGCGGAAAGTGGTCTGTTCCAGGGTGTCAATGACAGCGCAATTCTCAAGGCGACTCCCGCACTGACGGAAGAAACGCCGTCAACCGATAGCAGTGCTTCACCGGCATCAAGCGAACGGGAACAGAATGTGCCACCGGAAAAATCCGTTGCACCAGAGGGTGAGCAACAACCTGCAAGCGAACCGGCAAGCGGGGAAGCGCCATAGCTGCGCGTAGAACCAGATTCAATGCAACATCACTGAGGGAGTTACTGAATGGATGGTACGTTTAAATTGGAAGAGGGGATTCTGAGCGGCATGGCCAAAGGATCGACAGAGAACAGAGCCTCTTCTGGCAGCTTCAAGCGGTGTCGTGGCGGACACGCTGTCCGGCTTTCGGCAAAAAAAATTCTGGCACTTATGCCGTTTGTGGCACTGATGATGGCTGCACCAACGCGGGTTATGAGTGGGGAAGAGTCCTCTTTACCGACAGGAGAAGCCATACAGTCGCAACCCATGGTTTCCCCCTCCGACCGCTTGCCGTCGGAGATGAGTCGGGCACAGTTTATTCAGTATGTTTTGATTCGCAACAATGTGATTGCCGGACAGCAGTTGACGGCAGCGATTGCCGAAGAGGGCGTGGTACAGGCAAAATCAGCATTTGAACCAGTTGGTAAACTGTCGATGATGAACAGCAGCCTAAGGCAGCGGAGTACGGCTGAAGAGGAGTTGGTGCGCATGAACCAGGCGTTGTATTCGCGCCGGAACCGAACGGCCGATGCCGGTGTCAGTGTGTTGACTCCGACAGGAGCGACAGTGGAGGGCAAAGTGGTTTGGGATGATATTCGTTCCAATCTGCAAGCGCTCAGGAATACGCCGGAAGAGTACAAATCCTCTGTCGACCTCTCCCTGATTCAACCATTGGCCAAAGATGGGGGGGTTGAGGTTGCCAGTGCCAAAACGCGCATAGCCGAGATGGAACGGTCGGCAGCAGAGCATACCAGGGATGCCGTACTCTCTACCGTCGTATCCACGGCCATTACGGCCTATCTGGATCTGCGTCTGGCCCAAGAACGGCAGCAGATTTGGGATCAAGGCATGCGGGTGGCAGGAAAATTGTTGGACGAGGCCCGTTCCCTGCATCGTCAGGGGCGTTTGGCGGAATCGGCCATTCTGGATGTTGAAAATTCCTATGTGTTGTATCAAGTTGGCAGCAGCGAAGCCCGGCAACGCTTGGTAGAAGCCCTGGGTGTTGTTCGGAATCTGCTGTTGATGGGCAACTCCAGTTCGTTGTCGGCCAGCGACAGCATTGCCGGTTTGGCACTCCAGAAAGAGGAGCCATCTTTCGACGAATTGCTGCAGAAGGCCATTGGCAACCGTTCCGAATATCTGGCGCGCAAGGCCACTCTGGACAAAGAGGGAATCCGTGTGGCCTATGCCGACAACCAGACCATGCCGCGCATTGATCTGGTGGCCAGTTATGGCCTGAACAGTTTGGAATATGCGGGGGACAAATCATTAAGCGGCCTGTCCGATGGAGAGTATCCTTCCTGGAAGGTCGGGGTGACGGCATCCTTTCCTCTGGGAGGTAACCAGGGTGCCAACGCCGAATTGCGCACGGCAAAGATGAACAAAGAGAAAGCGTTACTGGATCTGATGGCCGTGGAAAGCACCATTGCCAACGAGATTCAAAATGGTCTGGCAGCACATCGCAGCAGTCGGGAACGGTTGCAGAGCTATCAACAGATTCTGACAACCGGTGAAAAGCAGTTGGCCATGGAACGACAGATGCTGATGACGGGGCGCAGCGATATGCGCAGCGTATTGAGTCGTGAAGAGTCGTTGGTACGAACCCGCGTCTCCCTGTTGGAACAGAAGGTCGCTCTGGAAAAGGCAAAGGTATCTCTGGAGTTGGCCCAGGGTATTCTGTTGGCCCGCTATCCGATGACCGGCAAAGGGAAAGAGGTGCATTCCGCTGTCGGGGAAGGGCAATAACGGATGAAGCGCCTGCGTTGCGGCTACCGGGTACCCATGCTGTTGTTGTGGGGTTGCCTGCAGGGTGTGCCTGTTTGGGCAAACTCCGTGTCAAGCGGCATGATCAAACCGCTCGACGATTTAAAACTCAGTCTGCCTATTGCCGGGCGGATTGATGCCATACTGGTCAAGGAAGGACAGACGGTCAACAAGGGTGATGAACTGCTGCATTTGGATAAAAGCCAGGAGGAGTTGGAGGTCAAACGGCGCCATTTGCTCTGGATGGACCGTGCTAAATTAGAAGAGTTGTTGACGCGGGAAAAAATTTTAAAATCACAGATCAGCAATGCCCGTGCGTTGTTGCTCGGCAAAACAATTTCCCGCAAGCAACTGGAGGATGAGGAGCTGACACTGGCAGCAACGATTGCGGAACGTCAGGCTCTGGAGGTGGCCAAGGAGCGGGAAAAGGTTGAATATGAGCTGGCCAGGGATGCTTTGGCGCGCCGTTTTTTGTATGCCCCGATCAGTGGCATGGTGGTCAAGCTGCACTATCAAACGGGCGAGAGTGTGGCAGCCAACGAGGCGGTGATTCGTCTGGTCGATGTCAGCCGCATCTGTTTTACCGGTAATCTGGATGGCAAAACAGCCGCCAGAATCAAACCGGGTCATCTGCTCAAGGTTCGTTTTGGTACGGATCCATCTGCGGAAGTGCGTCAGGGCAGTGTGGTCTTTGTCTCACCCGTTGCAGATATGGCCAGCGGATTGGTGGAGATCAAAGTCGAATTCGGCAATACGGAGGGCAAGGTGAGACCCGGTTTTGTTGGACAGCTCATCTTGCCGACTGACGAATGAGTGTTGTGACAGAGGCGGACAAATCGTCTGCCACCCCATCGTTATCCGCCGCCAATCCATTGGATCAGTTGCGGAGTTTGCGGCATTTTTCAGGCTCTCCGGGCGATTTCTGGCCTCTCTATCTGCAAACCGTCGCCCATACGACCGGCAGTCGTCGTCTGTTGCTGCTGGCGCGCAAGGCGGGGGCCTGGCGTATTTTCCAACAGTGGTCGGCGCAGAGTGGCAGCACGGATCAGGAAAACGGACGTGTGTTGCAGTTGGCCGAGAACGTAGCCTCCTCGGCACAAGGATGGTCGCATATGGCACCAACGACCGGATCGACAGCGGTCGGAGAGGGGTTGGCCGTGCGCATCCAGGTTCATGCCGCAGAGGCGGAGGAGGCGATCGATATAACGGTCCTGGTTGTTTTGTGGCCGGAAAGTGGGCAGCGAAGGGCACTGCAACAGCTCCCCTTTGTGTGGTTGGCGGCAGATATACCAGCACACTATGAGTTGACACGCTCGATACAACGCAACACGGACAAATCGGAACGTCTGTTTGATTTGCTGGCTTTTGCCATCCGATTTGGTAATGAAACCCGCTTCATGAAGGCGGCTCTTCTTTTATGCAACGAATTGGCGACCCGGTTTGCCTGTGATCGCGTTGCGCTGGGGTGGCTCTCGGCAGGTCGGGTACATGTGCGGGCGTTCAGCCATATCGAGCGCTTTGATCCGCATATGATCGCCGTCCAGCAACTGGCCAATGCCATGGAAGAGGCGGTCGATCAAGACGAAGATCTCTCCTTTCCGCCCGCCTCGGCGAATCAATATGTTTTGCGTTGCCACGAATTTTTTGTCCGGAATCAGGGGGTGGAGGCTTTGGCCTCCCTGCCGTTGCGCTGGAACGAACAACCGGTCGCCGTGGTTACGGCGGAACGCAGTGCAACCCTGTTTCAGGAGACGGAGTTATGGGAGTTTCGTCTGTTGCTGGATGCCTGTACCGCCACCTTGTACCATTTGCAGGTTCAGGATCGTTGGTGGGGCGGACGGTTGGCCGACAGGACAAAATCCTTTGTCGATCATCTGTTTGGCGTGGAACAAAGCCTTTTCAAGCTGGTGATCCTCTTGACCTCTCTTACCCTGATCCTGGCGGCGATCATTCACTGGCCCTATCGGATTGAAGCGCCGTTTACGCTGCACAGTCGGGAGATCGTCCATGTTTCCGTCCCGTTTGACGGGTATTTGGCGCAGGTTTATGTGGAGATGGGCGAATCGGTCGCACAGTCGGCTCTGTTGGCGGAGTTGGATACCCGCGAATTGCTGCTGGAAGCGTCGTCCATATCCGCTGAGGTGAGCCGCTTCGCGCGTGAAGCGGAAAAGGCCATGTCGAGCAACGCGCTGGCTGAAATGCAGATAGCAGCGGCCCGTCGTGATCAGGCCATAGCCCGTCTGGAGATTATTCGGCGTAACATTGCGCGGGCAGAGGTGCGTTCCCCGATGGCGGGCATCATTGTGGAAGGCGATCTGAAAGAAAAACTGGCCGCTCCGGTACGTAAAGGAGATATGTTGTTTAAGGTGGGACGTCTTGAACACACCTATGCCGAGTTGGAAATTTCCGAAATGGATGTTCATGAAATCGTACCGGAACAGCGTGGCGAGATCGCTTTTGTCGGAAGACCGGATTTGCGACTGCCGATGCGGATCATGCGCCTGGATCCGGTAGCAGCGTTGCGTGGCGGAAAAAATGTTTTTCCGGCCAGAGCGGAGATTCAATTTCCGGCGGGTGACTGGTGGCGCCCGGGAATGGGGGGCATTGCCAAAATTGACATTGGTGAGCGGGCCATTTTGTGGATTTTAACGCACCGTACCTTGCGTTTTCTGCAAAAGGTGTTCTGGTTGTGATTGCCTCTGATGCCAGTGCCCACACCTTCAGCAGTTCCTGGCATCGCGTGGCATCGGTCAAGGCTGCCTTGCGCCCCAATGTGCAGGCACATCGACAAAGTTTTCGCGACGAAATATGGTATATTCTTCGTGATCCAATCAACAACCAATTTTATCGTGTGTCGGTAGAAGCCTACCGCTATTTGTGCCGCTTATCCTCGATACGCACCGTGGACGAAGCGTGGCAGGAGATGTTGGAGCAGGAGCCGGAGTCGGCACTCAGTCAGGAAGAGGTTGTACAGTTGCTGGGGCAATTGAATCTGTCCAATCTGCTCTATTTTGATACCCCTGCGGCCACAGCCAGCCTTTTTGAACGCTACCGGCAGCGTCAGGAACGAGAAAAAAGTTCCCGGCTTGCCTCTCTGCTGTTTTCCATTCGTATTCCCCTGTTTGATCCAGATGCCCTGCTGAATCGTGCCATGCCCTTGATTCGTTGGCTCTACAGTCCAGCAGGATTTCTTCTGTGGCTGCTGCTGGTCCTGACCGGTGCCAAAGTGGCGATAGATCATGGGGAGAAGCTGTTTGAACAAGCGCCCGATCTGCTGCTCCCCGGCAACCTGCTCCTGCTTTATAGCGGTTTTTTGATTGCCAAATTGACGCATGAATTCAACCATGCGGCGGCATGCAAACGGTATGGCGGTGAAGTGCATCAGATGGGGGTCATGCTGGTACTCTTTACGCCGATGCCGTATGTGGACGCTTCAGCCGGGTGGGGCTTTCGTTTTCGCTGGCAGCGCGTTCTGGTTGGTGCTGCCGGGATGCTGTCGGAATTTGCCCTGGGTGCCATTGCTGTGCTTGTCTGGGCCTGGTCGGCACCCGGTACTGTGCATGCCATCGCGTACAACGCCATGTTTGTGACGACTGTCTCGACAATTTTGTTCAATATCAATCCTTTGTTGCGCTTCGATGGCTATTATATCCTGGCTGACCTGCTGAATGTGCCAAATCTTTACCAGCGCGCACGCGAGCAGTTGCGTCAGTTGGTGGAAAAATGGCTTTTCGGCCTCTCTCCGGCAACGGAGACACATGCCCCCCTGGAGGCAAAACTGCTGGCCTTGTATGGTCTGCTCAGCCTGCTGTACTGGGGTGTCGTCATCACTGGAATCATCCTGTTTGTGGCCGATCAATATCTTGATCTGGGTTTGTTGATGGCTTTTTTGATGGTCATTACCTCATTATTTGTTCCTGTATTGCGTTTGTTACATTTTTTGCTGTTCAGTCCTCGCCTGGAGTGGCATCGGGGGCGGGCTGTGCTGGTGTTGTGCGCACTATTGAGCGTGATTTATATCCTGTTGGGTGTTGTACCGTTTCCAGAACGGATCCGCGCTCCGGGTATTGTGCAGGCACAGCATTTTCGTGAAGTGAACAGCGAAGTCTCCGGGTGGTTGGAAACATTGCTGGTCAAACCAGGCCATGCCGTCGTGAGTGGTCAACCCCTGCTGCGGATCAAGATGCTCGACCTGGATTTGGAACTGCAGTCCACGGAACAACAGCGCCTTCAGGTCGTTGCCCTGATTCGACAGGCGGAACATGCCATGATCGCCGATCTGGCTCCTTTGCGTGAACAACTTCAGGCTATTGAAGAGTTATTGGCAGAACTGCATCGTAAAGAGTCCGCCCTGCTGGTGACAGCCCCCGTGACCGGCCTTTGGTCGGCAACAGAATTGGAAGAGAGCTTGGGTAAATGGATGCCGCGAGGCAGTGTCTTGGGAACCTTGATCGATCCAGAAGGGTTTCGTTTTGTGGCGGTATTATCGCAAGTCTCCACCCATCTGTTTGACCGCCTGCCTCAACAGGGTGAAATCTGTTTAAACGGTCAGGAAAATATCAAATTATCGGTGGAAAAGGTTCAAGTGGTTCCTTTTCAACATGGCCTGCTGCCTTCTCCGGCATTGGGGTGGGCCGGGGGCGGGGAGGTCGCTGTCGATGCCAACAATCCGGCCATGGCGACAGAGCCGTTTTTTCTGTTGTACGCACAGATTTCCTCTGCGCAAATGCACCAGGCCCAACTGCTGCATGGCCGATCCGGAACCATTCGGATAACGTTGGACTCCCTGCCGTTGTTGTGGCAGTGGGAACGGTCTCTGCGGCAGTTTCTGCAACAAAAATATCGATTATAAGTATCGGTTTTATGTTTATTTTATTAACACAGTATCGATCCTATGGCAGGTAACAGGCGCGTCCACCGTTTACCCTATCCTCGTCCTTTGCCAGAGGGGATGGATGCCGTTGTGCATGGTGTTGCAGGCTGGATGCGCCGTTGGCCCTGGCATCGGCGGGCAATGGTTCGGGAAGTCAACGCGGTTGCAGCGCATCAGGAGCGATTGGCTGCTTTATCGGATGCCGCGCTGCAGCAAGAAATTGAGGCGTGTCGTTCTGCTTTTCAGTTGGGCAAGGGAGAAGAGAGGGCAGGTCTGTCAGCTGTTCTTGCCCTTCTTGCCGAAGTAGCCAGCCGTGCTGTCGGCTTGCGTCCATATCCTGTGCAGTTGTTCGGTGTTCTGGTTATCTATCGTGGCATGCTGGCAGAAATGAATACCGGAGAGGGCAAAACACTGGTTATCGCCTTGGCGGCGGTGTTATGGGCCTGGCAGGGCAAACCCTGTCATGTCGTGACGGCAAACGATTATCTGGCGGAACGTGATGTATCCATCATGAATTCTTTGTATTCCTGGTGCGGATTGACGGTTACAGCGATTACTGCCGCCATGCTTCCTGCCGAGCGAAGCGGACAGTATCAGGCCGATATTGTTTATATCACGGCCAAGGAGTTGTTGGGCGATTATCTGCGTGACCGGCTTGTTTTGAAACGTCAATCCGAGATTCACAAAAGCAATTTTCGACTCTGGCTCGGACAGCCTGCAGCCAGGGGCGGGGATCAACTGCTGCAGGTGCGTGGTTTGCACTCCGTACTGATCGACGAGGCCGACAGTGTGATGATCGATGAGGCGGAAACCGCCTTGATCCTTTCTGTTCCTCGTACCACGCAAGGCATTGCGGCAGCGGTGCAGGTGGCTGGACAGGTGGCGGAACGGTTGCAGGAGGAAAAGGATTACCGGGTTGTGGCCAAAAAAAGGGTTGTGCAGTTGCAAGCCGGGGCACGTGCCTTGATGGAGAGTGAAAAGGAACACCTGCCCCCGTTATGGCGTGCCCCTGCCCGTCGGGAAGAGTTGTTGCGACAGGCATTGACAGCCCGTCTTTTTTTTAAGCGTGATCATGGTTATCTGGTCCAGGAAGGCAAGATTGTGTTGCTGGATGAATATACGGGTCGGATGACCCCCAACAGAACCCTGGTGGCCGGGTTGCATCAGGCGATTGAAGTCAAGGAGGGATTATCCGTCACCGAAGGGACGGAGACATTGATTCAGATGAGTTTTCAGGCGTTTTTCCGTCAATTTATCCGTTTGGCAGGCATG
>PDZV01000041.1:30142-32689 GCA_002753135.1 Magnetococcales bacterium WMHbinv6
AAGTGAGGCCGTGGGTGAATTTTGGCAGATTTACAATTTGGCTGGGGTAGTGATTCCGACCCGGCGAGCTGTCATTCGGCAGATGGCTGACCCTTTGGTGTTTGCCTCCTCGGAGGCAAAATGGTGTGGTATCGTGGAGATGATTGTCAGTCGGCACAAGCTGGGTCAACCGGTATTGATCGGAACCCGCAGTGTCAAGGCCAGCGAACAGTTGGCAGAACGTCTGCGTCACAAAGAGATGGTGATTGAGGTGTTGAATGCGGTGCGACATCAGGACGAGGCGCGCATCATCGCCGGAGCTGGTGCCGTGGGGCGGGTAACGATTGCGACCAACATGGCTGGCCGGGGAACGGATATCAAACTGGGAACTGGTGCGGCAGAGTTGGGGGGATTGCATGTGATCGTTACGGAAATGCATGATGCCGGTCGGATTGACCGGCAATTGCTTGGGCGTTGTGGCAGGCAGGGCGATCCTGGTAGTGCGGCCATCTTTCTGAGTCTGGACGACGAACTGGTGCAACGGTATGTTCCCAAGGCTGTCCGGATGGTGTTGAAGGTTATGGTAAATCACCACATTCCTGGTGGAAAAAGCCTGGTGCGGTTGCTCTTTCGTTTGGCACAACATAAAGCAGAGCAACAGGCGTTTCGGCGACGGCGTGCTGTGGTGCAAATGGATCGTTGGCTGGATAAGGCCTTGCCGTTTTCATGACGGGTAGTCGTCAGAAATATCCTGTTTTATTCCCTGTTTTCGATTGATTGAGGAAATGATATGTATCAAAAACTGGTTCCGGTCAATGTGCAACGGCATGCGGCGATAAGGGTCAAGGAGATCAACCGTTACCATTTTGCGGCCAGATCACATCTGGTCAACATCACCATTCATGAATTTGCCCGTGTGGCAGCAACCTATCCAATTGTTTTTATAGAAAACAAAGAAAAAATGTTTTTTCAACCGGTTGCCTTGCTGGGTTTGAACGAAGGGGAAAATCTGTTTGTTGGTGAGCATGGCGAGTGGAATGCCCCCTATATTCCGGCCACGGTTCGTCAGTATCCCTTTAAGCTGCTGCCAAAAAGTCAGGGAAACAAGACGGAATATGTCGTGTGTCTGGATGAATCGAGTGATCTGTTGAGTACATCTGAGGGGGTTTCTTTGTTTGCCGAGAGGGGAGAACCAACGAGAATTATCGAAAATGTGAAACAATTTTTGTTAGAACTGCAGCAGTTGATGGCAATGACAGAACAATTTGTTCATTTTCTTGTTTCGCATGATTTGTTGATTTCTATGGATATGCATGTACGAGAAGGTAAAGGGATCAAGAGTATTGCCGGCTGTTATATCATCAGTGAGAAACGGCTGAATCATGTAGCGATGGATATATTGGCAGAAATGCGGGACAGGCAGTATTTATCTGCTATTTATGCGCAGTTGTTTTCATTGATGCAGATTGAAAACTTGTCAGCGATGCTATAGCCGTTTCAATTAATATCTTATTCCATTTCTAAATCATTAATTCTATAATGTGCGCATCATTCATCTGCTGCTATAGATGCGCACATGGCGAGAACTGCAAGTGGAATCGAGGTATTGGAGCAGGCCGAAACATGTTTGGCCAAGGCCAAGACGGTGGGAGAGTTGCGACAGGCCCAGGCTGTTGTCTTGCCGCTTGAATTTGGTTTGTCGATGCCGCAAACGGCACAGGCTTTGGGGGTTTCAACGAGATGGGCGTGCCAATTACGGACACGATTCATCAAGGAAGGTGGGGTGTCGTCGCCGGTCGGTGAAGGACGTGGCGGCAGACGACGAGAAAACATGACTCGCGAGGCCGAAGCGGAATTTCTGTTGCCATTTTTTGAAAAAGCAAAGGACGGCGGTATCTTGGTCGTTGGGGAAATCAAATTGGCCTTGGATGAACGTCTCGGCCGCAAGGTTGGCGTGAAAAAAATGATCGTGTGGTCACAGAAACAGATAAGCCCGCAACTTTGTAGTGCCACTTGCGGAAAAACAGTGCGACAACATATTGATATAAAATAAAAATAAAATACGGTGTTAAACCTGGGCTATGCTCCTGAGCCCAACCCAGTTGAGCATGTGTGGGATGAACTGCGTGAGAAATGGTTCCATAACAGGGTTTTTGAGAGTCCCGAAGCGCTTGAGAGACACCTGGAATCAGCACTCCTTACCCTGGAAAATGATCGTGACCGTATCAGATCAATCACGGCATGGCCGTGGATGGTTAATGCACTTTTGATTTAGAAATGGAATAAAAGCATCTGTCGTGGTCCACCCGTGTAACCCCAAACAAAAACGGCCACCTTGTGAGTGACCGTAAGCACTTGAAAAGATTTGCTCCCCAGTGTGGGGTGATGGTTGATCTGAGAATCGGAACGTGGTGAATCGGAACCGTGAAGTTGAGCTGAATCAGGAGGTTGCGCGTCGTCGATTATCAAATGAACCGTCACTTTTTTTGGATGATTTCAGTGGATTTTGCACGGAACAACACCTCTATTGACAATAAATTGATTGGAAATAGCGCAAAAAGCAAGCAA
>PDZV01000006.1 GCA_002753135.1 Magnetococcales bacterium WMHbinv6
AATGCGCAACCCTGGCGCATTTTCGACCAGCGCACTCTCCACCTGTAATTCGGCAACGGCAGGCGCTTCGCCTGCCCGCAACGGCAGGGTAAAATAAAAACAACTGCCCACCCCCACCGCGCTCTCCACCCCCATCTGCCCCCCCATCAACTCCACCAACCGTTTGGCAATGGCCAAGCCCAGACCGGTACCGCCATATTGCCGGGTAATGCCGGAATCGGCCTGGGTGAAATGATCGAAGATGTGCTGCACATGTTCCTCGGCAATACCAATGCCCGTATCTTTAACCTGAAAAAACAGTGTCGCTTGCGGTAACAACTGACGGTTGAGATGGATGGCAATGGTACCGTGCTGGGTAAACTTGATGGCATTGCCCAACAAATTGATCAAGATTTGTCGCAAGCGTCCCTCATCACCCTGTTGCCACTCCGGCACATCGTCGGCAATCTCCTCCAGCAACTGCAAATTTTTTTCTGCCGCCGCCAGACGCATCAACTGCGCCACATCGCGTACGATCTGCCTGGGAGAATAGGGCAAATCCGATAAAATGAAACGCCCCGCCTCCATGCGGGAATAATCCAGCACATCGTTGATCACCCCCAACAACGCCTTGCCGGAACGGTTCATGGTTTCGACCAGCCGCCGCTGCTCCTCTGCCAACTCCCCTTCCAATAGCAGATCAGAGATGCCCAACACCACATTCATCGGGGTGCGTATTTCATGGCTCATGGCGGCGAGAAATTCGCTCTTGGCGCGGGTGGCCGATTCTGCCTTCAATTTGGCCTGCTGCAGTGCCTGTTCGCTCCGTTTTTGTTCGGTAATATCGGTCGAAACGCCGCTCAAACCCCAAATTTCGCCTTTTTCATCCAAAACAGCCCGTTTCGCCTCCAGATAGACCCGTGTTTCACCGCTCTGCCGTGGAGCCACCACCATTTCCACCTTGCTGGGTTGGCCGCTGGTCAACACCCGCTCATCGACCGCTTGCAAGGCAGCCAACTGATCCTCTGCCTGGAACAACTCTTCATCCCGATGCCCGATCAACTGTTCGGCGCTACAACCGAACAGCTGCAGGGTCATGCGATTGGCGTAGACATAGCGGCGCTGTCGATCCTTGATATAGATGTAGGCCTGCACATCGTTCATGATGTCAGAAAACCGTTTATTTTTCAGCAGTTCATCATGGAGTCTTCCCGTCATCTGCCAGGCCATGCGCAGGGCCCGACGCCGCCCATGCGCCAACAGCCAGACCAACAGGGTCAACAACAGCGTCGAAATCAACCCAAAGGTGAGAACAATCTGGGCCCGCGTCTCATCCAAACGGGCTTCAAAATTGGCCCGTGAACGGATCAGAATGGTCCAGCTGTGATTGGCAATGGCCAAAGTCTGACTGAGGCGAAACTGACTGGCGTGAACTTTGTTCAGTAACACCGAGCTGTCGGAGTCATACAACAGATCTTTTGACGAGTAACATTCACAGTCAAAAATTTCCAGATCAAAATCGGTGGGCGAACTGCCAAGAATTCCCGCCATCAACTCTTCCATACGAAAAGCGGCAGAGGCCCAACCCATCAGGTGGCTTTGCCGTTCTGGCGCAGTGGTCAGCAACGCGCCTGCCTGATAGACCGGGATAAATTTGATAAAGCCGATTTGTATTTTACCGACCTCATCCTCCTGCACCAGGGTGACGCGACCAGAAATGGCTGGCAGCCCGGAATCTCTGGCCTGTTCCATGGCTTGACGGCGTACGCTATCGCTGTACAGATCATAACCCATCGCTCTGAGATTGCGGTTGGTCAACGGTTCAATAAACAGGAGCGGAGCGTAGATTTCGCGTTGGCCGATGGGCCATATCCAGTAATCGCCATAGCCTTCCTGGTGTACCTGCTGGAGAAACGTCTCTTTTTGCGCTTCGCTCACCCGGTGGATATAGGCGATGGCCTGAATACCCGGATACCGTTTTTGCAGTTGCAGGGATTCCACATAGCGATGAAAATCGGTGCGATTCACCTTTTCTGAGGCATCAAAAAGACCGCGCACCCCACGCAGAATCTGTTCATAGGCAATCATTCTCTGCTGAATGCGCTGGATGATCTCTTTGGCCTGGTATTCAAAATTTTCCTGCAGGTTGTGCCTGGCATCCTGTAGGGTAAACAGATAACCCACCCAGGTTATCGCCAATCCTGCCAGGAGTACCAGCCAGGGCAGCAGGTGCGTCATCCGGTTGACGGGAGCCAACAGCGACGCATCGACAGCCGAAAACAGACCCTGCGGCTGATTTGTACTCCGGGCGAGTCCCTCTTGCAACCGATACAAGCCCCATCCTGCCCCGGCCAAAAGCAGCAGACCCAGCACCAACCATCCGATCGTCACGACCAGGGAGCCATGCCGCTGTTCCGGCAACTGGAACCATTGCTTCTGAATCTGACGGTGATCCTGTGGGGTCAACTCTGCCAATGCCTTGTCGAGCAGGTCGCGCAGTATCGGCCAATCTTTGCGCACGGCAAAACTGAGGCGATAGGTAAACTCGGTTTCACCGGCACTGCGCAGATTGGCGATGCGCAGACGTTGGGTCCAATATCCTGCCGTGGCACGATTGAGCAAGGTGGCATCGGCCTCTCCCAACGAGACGGCTGTCAACACATCTTTTACATTCTCATACCAGCGCTGTTGAATCTCCGGATAGTGCTGCGCCACCATCTCATTGATGGCCCAGCCTTTGATTCCAGCAACTGTTTTGCCAGACAACCGGCGCAACGGATCTTTGGTTGCCACCCTTTCCTCATCCAGTGTCACCCCTTGCCGCAGCAGCAACAGGTCGGGAAAAGCGGCATAGGATTGGGTAAAGAGCAGATAGTTTTCCCGTTCCGGCGTCGGTGTGGCTACCGTGACCAGATCGGCTTCCTGCTGTTTGAGCATTTGCAAGGAGTTGGCCCAGGAGCTGGTGGGCATGCTTTCGATACGAATGCCAAGCAACTGGGCCACTCTGTGCAAAGTGTCGGGGGCGATGCCTTCGATGGCACCATCGGCATTGCGCGTTTCAAACGGGGCATAATCGGGATCCGGGGCATGGCGAATAACCGGATGATCGCGTAACCAGGCCTGTTCTTCTGGGGTCAGGCGCAGTTCGGCGCAGGCGGGTTGCAGGCCGACAAAAAACAGCCAGCAGACGGTTAACCACAAGGGATTGAATCGCATCATACAACAAACCGTTCCCACCGTACAAAGCATCAACCACGCAGGCGGTCAATCTGGCTCTTGGTCAAAGGAAAAATATGGCATCCTTGCGCACGTGCCCATCCCCTCGAAGCCCTGCGAAGGTAGCATGGATTTGCACAAAAAAAAATGCTAAAAATGTTCGTTGCTCAGGAGAGTCTGGCACCATGCCCAGAGAGGCGACGCAGAACCGCTGCCATCTCTTCGCGCACCCATCCATCTGATTCTTGTTGGAATTGTTCGCGCAGACAACGGCACGGTTCACTGCCGAAGGGTTCCCCGGCATATTGCTCGAGCAGGCGTCCGATTCCCCAGGCGGCATGGTGCCGTACCAGGGGGGCTTCATGCTGCAGCAGTTGCAGCAACAGCGGCAGCGCCTCCACCGCTCCCCAGTTGCCCAGAGCAATCGCCACGTTGCGCAGCCAACGCCGCAGACCGATTCGACGAAGCGGCGTCTGTCCGGTCAAGGCCCGAAATCCCTCCGCATCCAGCCTGCCACAATGCAACAAGGAGGGGGCCAGCAGTTCACCACGGGGCAAAAAGGCGGGCATGCGGCTCTGTGCGGCAAACCGGTTCCACGGGCAGACCTGAATGCAGGCATCACAGCCATACAGGCGTGTTGCCATCGCCACCCGATCGGCAGGGGCAAAGGGACCATCCTGTTCGATATTCATATAGGCCAGGCAGCGTTTGGCATGCAGTCGGTACGGTTGCGCCAGGGCATCAGTCGGGCAGGCCTCCACACAGAGCCGACAACTGCCGCAATGATCGGCGATGAGTGGATCCGGGCTGAGCGGCAGCGGCAAAACCATCTCTGCCAACAGCAACCAACAGCCAGCTTGTGGCGAAACCAACAGGGAATTTTTGCCCTGCCAGCCCAAACCGGCAGCCACCGCCAGCGGTTTTTCCAGAATGGGTGCTGTATCGACCAGCAGACGACCTTCGGCAAGCGGTCCGATGGTCTGGTTCAACCAGGCCCAGAGACGTTTGAGAGCCGCTTTGAGCAGCTCATGATAGTCGGGCCGCCGGGCGTGGACGGCAACCGTGCCAGCGCCCGCCGCCACCTCTGCCTCTTCCCCGACGACAGGGCGGCTGCTCACCCCCAGCACCACGACGCTGTGCGCCGAGGACAGCAGTCGGCGCGGATCGGCTCTTTTTTCCGGCTCTTTGGCCAACCAGGCCATATTGCCGTGCCAACCGGCCTGCAACCAGGGCAACAACTGCTCGGCATGCGGTGGCGGCTGCGCGGCGGCAAAACCCACCACATCAAACCCCTCCTCCAGGGCACGCCGGCGAATCAACCCTTTTAATTGGTCTGTGGCAATCACTTTTTTATCGTCATTCACCAAAAAATCTCACCAGCGCACAAGAAGAAAAAAACGTGACCGGGTAAAGAATAAAGCTAGACGTTTGTTGTGCAATCCTTCATAATGCGGTGCAGCATTTTACTGAATTGAGATGTTTATTTTGCCGTATGATCAAAAATTTACTATAGATCAAAATTCTCCCGGAGAGACAACCTCCCGGAACGGGAACAGCTTGCTGTAAGGAGGCGTTATGAGAAATCATGACCTGGTCATCGTCGGTGCCGGATTGTCGGGGATGCGCGCCGCTCTGGAAGGAGCCAGAGCTGGCATTGATGTAGCCATTATCAGTAAAATTCACCCCTTGCGCAGCCACTCCTGCGCAGCCCAGGGCGGTGTCAACGCCGCCATCGATTCCAGAGATTCTCGCGAGTCACACACCTACGACACCGTCAAGGGAGCCGATTATATCGGCGATGAAGATGCAATTCAATTGATGTGCCAGGAAGCACCAGAGGTGATTCTGGAGATGGATCGCATGGGCACCCCGTTTTCCCGTTTGGAAGATGGCAGCATTGCCCAGCGCCCCTTTGGTGGTGCCAGTTTTGACCGCACCTGTTATGCCGCTGACCGCACCGGTCAGGTAATGTTGCATACCCTGTGGGAACAACTGGTCAAAGCCCAGGTTAAAGTCTACGAAGAGTGCGCCATTTTGCGCCTGGTCACCACCAAAGAGGGACGTGCTGTGGGCGTGGTGGTCTATGACATTAAAACCGGCGAAGTCTTTCCGGTTGGCGGCAAAGGGATTTTGATTGCCTCTGGCGGCTATGGTCGGGTCTACCATTCCAACACCAACGCCACCACCAACACCGGCGACGGCATGGCCCTGGCTTTGCGTGCCGGTGCCCCGCTGGCCGATATGGAGTTTGTGCAGTTTCATCCGACCGGTCTGTTGACCACCGGCGTTCTGGTCACTGAGGGTGCCCGTGGTGAAGGGGGTTACCTGATCAATATTCACGGTGATCGGTTCATGGGCAAATATGCCCCGAAAAAATGGGAACTGGCCTCCCGCGATGTGGTTGCCCGTGCCGAACAGACGGAAATCATCGAAGGCCGTGGCGAAAACGGGGCCATTTTCCTTGATTTGCGCCATTTGGGTGCAGAAAAAATTCTTGAACGTCTGCCGCAAATCCGCCAGTTGGCCATGGATCTGCAGGGGGTCGATCCGATCTACAAACCGATTCCGGTCCGGCCCACCGTCCACTATTCCATGGGCGGCATCCGCACCGACAAATGGGGGGCCTCGCCGATGCCGGGCCTCTTTGCCGCCGGGGAAGCCGCCTGCGTCTCGGTACACGGTGCCAACCGTCTGGGCGGCAACTCGCTGCTGGATACGGTGGTGTTTGGCAAAATTACCGGCAAGCATGCCAGCGAATTTGTCAAAGGGGAAAAACAGCCCGATTTTCCCAAAGATGCCGTCGCCGAAGTGCAAAACCAGATTCGCACCCTCAAACAAGGCAAAGGGCAACGGGCTCCCGCCCTGCATACCCGCATGTCGCAGGCGATGAACCTGCATTGCGGTGTTTTCCGCACCCCGGAGGGGATGCAACAAATGGTCGATTTAATTCCGGAACTGCGCCGGGAGTATGCCCAGGTCAGCGTGCAGGATCAGTCATCCGTGTTCAACATCGATCTGCTGCGCACCATCGAAATGGGCAACATGCTCGATTTGGCCGAGTGCATCGCCAAAGGTGCCCTGGCCCGTCAGGAGTCTCGTGGTGCCCAGTCGCGCACCGATTTTCCAGATCGGGATGACCAGAATTGGCGCAAACATACCATCACCCACTGGGATGCCAATAAAGGCGAAGTGGTGCTTTCTTACGAAGCGGTACGCACCCTGGGTATCCCGGAGTTTGAGCCGAAAGCCCGCACATATTAAGGTGGTTGTTCCGACTTTCGATCGCTATTGGAGGCATCTATGCCCGTTTATACCTTCCGCATTCAACGCAACCAAAAAAATGGTCAGGGGGTCCTGGAAAGCCGTTACCAGGAGTACACTCTGGAGTTGCCTGAGACCACCACCGTACTTAATGCCCTGGAAGAGCTGAAGGCCGACCAGGACGGCACCATCACTTTCCGGCAATCCTGCCGATCGGCCATCTGCGGTTCGTGCGCCATGAAAATCAGTGGCCGCACCCGTCTGGCCTGCAAAACCCATGTGGAAACGGTGGCCCGCAACGGGGTCATCGAACTGGCTCCCATGGCCAATCAGCCGGTTCTCAAAGATCTGGTCGTCGATATTGGTCCCTTTTTCCGCAAGGTGCATCAGATCAAACCCTATCTGGAAGAGGGTCCAGAAAAAGCGGCCAGTGTGGATCGCACCTCCTATGACCAGGTCAACCATGTGACCCAGTGCATCATGTGCGGCTGCTGCTACTCCGACTGCACCATGAAAGAGGTCAGCGACGAATTTATCGGACCGGCGGCGTTGGCCAAAGCCTTCCGTTTTGTCTCTGACCCGCGCGAAGGGCAAAAAACCGCCCGCCTGCAGGAGCTTTCCGAAGCGGGCGGCGTGTGGAGCTGCACCCGTTGCGCCATGTGCATCGACAGCTGCCCCAAGGATGTGAAACCCATGGAGGCCATCGTCAAACTGCGCACCCGTGGCATGGAAAAAGGGTTTGTCGACGGACCTGGTCCGCGCCATGCCTTGGCGTTTCACCAGGATATTCAAAAATGGGGCGACCTCAACGAGTTTACCCTGTTGCAACGGACGGTCGGTATTTTGGGTTCCATCGCCGAGTTGGGTACCGCCTTTCATCTGCTGAAGAGAGGTAAAATTCCCTCTCCCTTCCCGCATCAGGCAAAAGGGGTGGAACAGTTGCGTACCATCTACCAACTGCTGGAAAAAAATCCGATCGACGTGGAAACCAAAGCCAAAGAGGTTGTCCCTGAATAAGGGCGGTCCAATAGGAGGAATACAATGTCTCTGGAATTTGCCTATTATCCCGGTTGTGCTGCCAAACAGGTGCAAAAAGAGGCGGATTGGGCCGCGCAGGCCGTTGCCCGTGAATTGGGAATCACCTTGCATGCCATGCCGCAAGCCACCTGTTGCGGTGCGGTCAGTCTGCGCGAGAGCAAACCGGCCTTTTCTCTGGCGGTCGCCGCCCGCATTCTTTCCGAAGCCGAAGCCCAGGGTCGCCATCTGGCCACCATCTGCAACACCTGCTTGCAGACCTTGAGCCACGCCAACTATCGGTTCAAAAATGAGCCGGAGCTGTTGGAAAAAATCAACGGTGTCATCACCCAGGCCGGGGTACGTGCCTACAAGGCCAGCATCAATGTCTACCACCTGCTGTGGGTGATCACCGATCAGGTGGATCCGGCCCTGTTGCGGCAAAAAATCAAAAAACCGCTCAACGGCATGCGCGTTGCCCCCTTTTATGGCTGTCACAATCTGCGCCCGGCAGAAATTTTGGCCGCCAAGGGGGGGGAAAAGGCCGATCATCTCGACCGTTTGATCGAACTGCTGGGTGGGGCACCGGTGGCCTATTCCGGCCATGACAAATGTTGCGGCTTCCATGTCATGCTCTCCGATGCCAGAGAGATGCGCACCATGGTCGCCAACAACTGCCTCAACGCCAAAGATGCCGGGGCCGAAGTGATGATCAGCCCCTGCACCTTGTGCGACATGGCCATGGGAGCCTACCAAAAACCGGCTGAAGATGCCGTCGGCAAAGAGATCAAGCTGCCGGAGATGAACTTTGCCCAACTGCTGGGCATGGCCATGGGCATCAGCCCGGAAACCTTGGGTATCAGCCGGCTGCATGTCGATCCCAGCGCCGTGCTGGCTGCCCGCAAGGTTCTGTAACCTGGACAGGGGGCTTGCAGGCTGCCTGGCTGGCAAGCCCCCTGCTTGATCGATGTCCTGTCGTCTTACTCCCGCCCTGCTGCGCTCTGCTTGCAACCTGCTGTTCGATTTTGTCGGACAGCCCGCCCCTCTTTTTTTCCGTCATCCTCTGGCTGTGTACCATACCGATCATCCCGGTGATGTGACGGCCCTGTTGGCCCTGGCCGAACAGGCGGCGCTGGCCGGTCACTGGGTGGGGGGATTTATCACCTACGAAGCGGCAGCCGCCTTCGGTCTGCCGGTCTCTCTGCACCGTTCCCTGCCGCTGCTCTGGCTGGCCCTTTTTGCCCAGGCAGAAGAGGCGATCCTGCTCCCCCCCACGGGCTGGCAAGCGCCCGCTTTGCAGCTGAACTGTCCGCCGGAACGGTATCGGCAGGATCTGCAGGCCATTCTGGCTTATATCGCCCGGGGCGATAGCTACCAGGTCAACTATACGCTGACGGGTGCGCTGGCCGATTGTGATCCGGCCTCCCTGTTTCTGGCCTTGCACAGCGCCCACCGTCACCCATACAGCGCCTGGATGCAGTGCGATGCGCTCACCGTGGCCTCTTTGTCGCCAGAGTTGCTCTTGCAGCGCCGTGGCGACTCTTTGCTGACCGCCCCGATCAAAGGGACCATCGCCCGCGCCGACGATCCGGAAGAGGATGGCCGACTGGCAACCGCCTTGTCGGCATCGGCCAAGGAGCGGGCGGAACATTTGATGATTGTCGATATGGCCCGCAACGATCTGGGCCGGGTCTGTCGTACCGGTTCTGTCCAGGTGCAACAGCTGTTCGGGCAGCGTCTTTTTGCCAGCGTGCAGCATCTGGAAAGTCGCGTGGTCGGGGTGCAGCGTCCCGGCACCAGCTGGCGGCAGTTGATGGCCGCCCTGTTTCCCGCCGCCTCGATCACCGGGGCACCGAAACGACGCACCATGCAGATTATTGAACAGTTGGAGCAACAGGCGCGCGGTATTTATACCGGCAGCCTTTTTTTGCTGCAGCCAGGCGGTGATCTCACCTGCAACGTGGCCATTCGCACCATCACCTGGCAACAGGGCCAGCCGGGCCGTCTGGGTTTGGGCGGCGGTATTGTCGCCGACTCCCAGGCAGGGCGGGAGTGGCAGGAGCTGGCGGAAAAAAGCCACTTTTTGCACCATCTGCCGCCACCGTTGCAGCTGATCGAAACCCTGCTGTTGCAGGCAGACGGCACTTTGCCCGGCCTGCAGGCCCACTGGCGACGGTTGCAACAATCGGCGCGTGTATTGGGATTTGTCTGTGATTTGGCTCAGATCGAACAGTCGTTGTCGCAACAGGTGGCCCTCTGGCAGCAGGAGGGAAAAGAGGAGTGGATCGTCCGTTTGCGCTTATCCCCTGACGGTCAGTTCAGCTGGCAGCGCCGTCCCCGCCCGTTGCCGCCCCGTCAGCTTGCCGTCCGTCTCTCCCCCAGGACGGTCGATCGTCTGGATCATCTGCTGCCCCACAAAACCAACCGGCGGCAGCTGTTTGAGCAGGCCTTGGCCCTGGCCAAAGCCGGGGGCGAGGCGGAAGGGTTGCTGTGCAACCAACTGGGACATGTCACCGAAGGATCGGTACGCGCCATCGCCGTGCGTCGTGGCCAGCGCTGGCAGGTGCCACCCTTGCGCGACGGTTTATTGGCCAGCTTGTGGCGACAGACGATGATCGAGGAACTGCAGGCCGAGGAAGGCAGCCTGACCGTGGCCGATCTGCTGCAGGCGGACGAGGTACGCATGGGCAACAGCGTACAAGGCAGCGCGCAGGTGGTGCGTTTGTGTGATGCGACGGGCAGGTTGCTGAAGGCGTGGGGAGTGGGCGAAAGCGGTTGTTCGGGGACAGACTGGAAGTGAGCCCTTTTGGCTTGCTTAGGAGCCTGGCAAAAATAACTTGGACATCTTGCTTGTCTTTTGCTCCTCCTGCGTCGTTGCAAAAACGTTTACATACTGAGAGTATGCGCACGTTTTTGCGCCTGGCAGGCGAAGCAAAATCCGGCGCAATCTGCACAAGTTATTTTCGCCAGGCTCCTTACTGGATTTGCTGAAGCGCAAAGAACCCTGTCCAATCACACTTGCCAGTGGTCGTGCCAGTAATCAGGGCGACGATGCAGATGGGACACAGCGACGACCAGAATATCAGGGCCATCCTCATGGTAGATCAACCCATAGGGAAAACGCCGTAGGCGGCAACGCCGGGTATTGGCACTGATGGGCTGCCAAGCCGCCGGGTAGCGTCGTATCAGTTCCAGTGCAGCCAACACTTCGGCCAGAAAGGAACGACCAAGACCAATCACCTGTCTTTCATGAAAAGCGACTGCTTCGTCGAGTTCCTGTTGAGCGATAGCAAGGAAGCGGATCATCGGTAGTTGGCCAGCACTTCATCCAGAGGGAGTGCCTTGATCTCCCCTCGCTGGTAGGCCGCCAAGCGCTCCTCGACCTCCTGGGACCACAACTGATCGATCTCCTGATCCGCTTCGTCCAGACTGTTCAGGATAGCCTCCACCAGCTCCAGTCGCGCCGACGGACTCAGTTTACGGGCTTGAACTTCTATAGCGGTTGCTCTGGTATCCATACTCTTCTCCTCAGGCCAAATGCTGCCAGAGTCAGGAGCCTAGCAAAAATAACTTGGACATCTTGCTTGTCTTTTGCTCCTCCTGCGTCGTTGCAGAAACGTTTACATACTGAAAGTATGCGCACGTTTCTGCGCCTGGCAGGCGAAGCAGAATCCGGTGCAATCTGCACAAGTTATTTTCGCTAGGCTCCTTATCAACGACTCCCATTCATTCCATTTACCGACGCACCAAGCGCAACACGGCATGCTTACCCCCACTGCCTGCGCAAGCGGCGCAGGTGGGGCAGCAGGTCGCTGGCCAATAATCCGGCACCGACCCCTTCGGCGTCGGCGGCGGCACCATGCATCCAGACGCCGGCGCGGAGCGCACTTTCGACCGGCCAGCCCTGGGTCAGCAAACCGGCGATGATGCCGGTCAACAGGTCACCGCTGCCGCCTGCCGCCAGACCGTGATGGCCGGTTTCGTTGATCCAGGCCCGCCCGTCCGGGGCGGCGATCACCGTTCCTGCCCCTTTCAGCACCAGCCAGACCTGCCAGTCATGGGCCAACTGCAGGGCGTAGCCCAGACGGTCGCTCTGGACCGCTGCCGCTGATATTGCCCCGGAGAGCAAGCGGGAAAATTCGCCCGGGTGCGGGGTGAGAATCAACGGGCTCTGCCGCCCCCGGCTGATTCCAGCCAGCCGATGACCTGCGGCGGCCACCGCATTCAGGGCATCGGCATCGAGAACGGCAGGCAGATCCCAGCGACTGAGCAGGGTCAAAATGGCTTCGGTCAAGGCAGCCCCCCGCCCCAGGCCCGGCCCGATGGCCAGGGCATCGGCGGCAATGCCGCTTTCCAGAAGAGCGCTGGCAACCGCCACCCCCTCGGCATCCTCCGGAAGGGGCAGGCTCATGGCTTCGGTCAATTGGCCCAGCAGCGCCGCACGGGCATTGGCCGGGGTGGCCACGGTGACCAGTCCGGGACCGGTACGCAGGGCACCAAGGGCGGTCAGCACCGCCGCCCCCTCTTTGCCGAGCGAACCGGCCCAGATCAGCAGATGGCCGAAGGAACCTTTATGGCTGTCCGGGTGCCGTTGCGGCACCTGCAGATCATCCGGCAGATTGCGGGCGATGCCATGTTCGGGAATATCGAGATAGCGGGCCGGAATACCGATATCGACCCGGATCACCTCCCCGCACAGGGCGGCCCCCGGGTAGGTGCGATGGCCGATTTTTTCGGCGGCGAAGGTGACGGTCCATTGTGCCTGCAGGGCGATGCCCAGGATTTGTCCCGTATCGGCAGAGACACCGGACGGCATGTCGACGGCCAGCAGCGGTTTGGCGGCCCGATTGATTTTATCGAACAGTTGCAGGGCGACCCCTTCCACCGGGCGGGTCAGACCGGTGCCGAACACCGCATCGACCACCACCCCAGCATGGCTCAACAGTTGGTCGAAGCGTTGCAGATCGGTGGCGATACCCACTTCGCGCACCAATCCGCCGCACCCCTCAAAGACCTGGAAATGGGTCAAGGCATCGCCCTGCAGGCGGTCGCACTGGCCGAAAAGAAAGACCGAAACCCGCGCCCCGCTTTGCAGCAGGCGGCGGGCGATCACAAAGCCGTCGCCGCCGTTGTTGCCGTGTCCTGCCAGCACCAGAATGGGCACTTTGCGCCAATCAGGCAGCCGCTGTTTCAGCACCTTGACCACCTGTGCCCCGGCGTTTTCCATCAACACCACACCCGGCAGACCCAACTCTTCGATTGTCCGCCGGTCCGCTTCGCGCATTTGGGCGCTGGTCAACAGTTTGGCCACGTCGTCGTCTCCCTGAACCAAGAAAAAAAAGTCCCGAGGGGTCGCGGGGAGATCATCTCCCCGCGCGGAGTGCAGAGGCAGAGCCTCTGCAAGCAGATGCGCCTATATCGAAGCTGATTTACCCCGCCAATCAGCGCAGCACCGATTAATATGTTTTTCAGGACAAACTCAAGGCACCTTACGCACCGGCCAGAGCAGACCAGCGGCGTTACTTTTTTGATGGTAGCCGATATAGCCGTTGCTGAGCAACACCAGCCAGGCGCTGGCTGGTGCGCTGTCCACACTGCTGGCGGACCAATAATTTTTTTGTTCCACCCCGACAAACGGCCCCTGCCGTTGCCAATCCAGCAACAGCAGCAACTCCTGGCGTTCCGGCAACCGCCAGGCCCCCGCCTGGGAGCCATCCTGCAGACCACAACTTCCTTCGGCCAACTTCGCCACCGCCTCCTGCGCCGCCTCCCAGCTCATCATCCCGAAACAGTTGCCATTTTGCAACACCAGCAAACCCGACTGCCGGTCGGTGACCGTGCCGTTACCGTGTACGATAAAGCGCTGACTCTCTTCGCTCGGGTTGGCCTGCAGGGGGGTGCAAAGCAGCAGCAACAGCAGGATGGTCAGGTATCGTGTCATGGTTTTTCTCCCAGCAACCATAAAATTCAAGAATAAATCGCAACCTATTCAAACTGCTCCTGAAAACTCTGCAACGCCTCGCGCAGCTCTTGCAACTCGGCACGCAATACGGCCACCTCCTCCTCCAACTGGTTCACCCGCACCGCCAAGCCACCACCGGCGGCAGAGCCACTTCGCTCCTCAGACTCGCCCGCCTCCCGCCAGCTCTCCGGATCAGGGATGCCCATCAGGGTGTGCATGTAGCGCGGCTCTTTTCTGCCGAGTTGCACGGGCAAAATGACAATCCAGGGTGGTGATACCTCGAGCAGATTTTTGATGTGATGCTCGACACTGGCCAAATCGGGGAAAGGGTGCAAACGGCTGGCATGGCCGCGCAACTCGCCCAACGTCTGCGGACCACGCAACATCAACTCACACAACAACGCCGCCTCGCCGGGGACAAATTTGAACCGATCGGTAAAAAAATGACGATATTTGCGTACCCGACTGCCCGGCACATCGCTGGCCATGGCCAAGGTTTTGGCACACAACCCCTCGACCAACTGCTTGACCTGCTCCGGCTCATAATTGACCACCGGCAGCCGGTTGCTCTTCTGGTTGCAGGCGTTGGTCAAGGCGTTCAAACTCAACGGGTAGACCTCCGGGGTACTCAACTCTTTCTCCACCAAGGCTGCCAAAACCCGCACCTCGTCTGCACTGATCTCTTTCATCGCACGCCGCCTGTCCTGTTTAAAAGCAAAAAAGTGTTCAATGAGCCACCGCAACCGCCAACTGCGGGTGGACAAACTGCGCTTGCAACAATCGCTCCACCGCCGACAACGCCCGTGGATCGACAAAAACCCGTGCCACCCGCCGCCGACTGCCGCCGAGCTGATCGATCAGCGTGGAAACCTGCTCTGCCGGTCGTACCAGGCCGGCCTGGGCGGCACTGCCCGCCGTCACCGTCCAGATCGGCTCCACCTTGCCCGGCATATACTGCAGATGGGCATAAGGGGAACGCTCCAAACGGTCCACGCGCACCAACAACGACAACGGCACCTGCCGGGGTGACTCTTCCCCCTCCTGCACCGCAATCCGGGTATCCCCGTGTTGCTGAAAAAAAAGCTCCACCTGATCGGCCAACTCACCATCATGCAGCTGATCACTCAGCCAGGGTTCCTCCCCACGCCACTGCCAGCGCACCCGACGATAGACCGGCTTGCGGTCGCGCAACAGACGGCTTTTCCAACACAACTCTGCCGCAGCCGGGCTGCTGGCCTCCTGCAGCGCCCAACTGCCGATGGCACACTCCAATACCGCATCATCCAAAGCCAGATAGTCGGCCAAATCGAGCGCTTGCCCGTCAGCCAAGCGCTGCAGAATACACTCCAGCGGCCAGGGGGTACCGGGAGGCGAGCATTGATGCTCCTGCCGATACCAGAGCAAAACGCCAAACCAATGGACCAATAACACCTCAAAAGCCCGTACCGTCTTGTGATCATAGACCTGCCGGTACATATGATCGCGGGCAACAATATAACTCTCCAATGCCGACGGCCCCCGGGAGACCTCCACCCCAAGCAAGGTGGCCTCGCCGACCCGGCAGGCACGCAACGAATGGAGCAGCCACTCCAGATCATAACGGCCATAGGAGACGCCGGTAAAATGGGCATCCCGCAATAAATAATCCATCCGGTCGGCATCCAGCTGGCTGGAGATCAGTTGCCGGGCAAAAAGGGGCGGTTTGCCCTCCTCCTTGACGCCCAACAAAGCCTGCAACCCCTGAAAAAAGGAGTCTGCCGCCAGCTGCAGCCGCTGACAGTGGCGCTCGATGAGCTGGCGCACCGCCCCCTGCCGCTCGACCAGTTGCCAGCCAAGCTGTTCATGCTGCACCAGGGCAGGGGCAATCAATTCAAACACATGCGAATAGGGACCATGGCCAATATCATGCAGCAGGGCGGCCACCTTGATCTGCAGCATCTGTGGCCGCTCGAGAAGAACATCGTTGCGGGCCAACAGGGTGGCCAGAATGCGCTTGGCCAGGTGCAAGGTGCCAAGGGCATGGGAAAAACGGGAGTGTTCCGCCGAAGGATAGACCCGGTTGGCCGGACCAAGCTGGCGAATGCGGCGCAGACGCTGCATTTCCGGGGTGTCGATCAGATCGAGCAGCAGGGCATCCCCCCAGTCGACCGGATCGGTTGCCGGTCCGTCCGCTTCCCGATGCAACGAGATCATGTTATGCACCGCGTCGCGGAACACTTTATAGCTCATGGCACCGACCCGGAAAAAAAGAGGGTGGAACGCAACTGAGTCCAGTAGTGTTCATATTTGGCCAGACGCTGGCGGTCATGTTCACTGAGCTGCGACTGCAGCCGCCGCACATCCATGTTGTCTTCCAAATCGAGCAGTTTGATCTGCATGGCCAGCGGGTGGGTCATCACCCGTTCCATGTACTCTGGATAGGTATGGCCGGCGCGATGGGTCAACAGATCCAGCACCGTCAACACCGTCTCGGAAAACCCTTCTGCCTGCAGCTGCTCCAGCGTTAACGAAGTGTCCTCGATGGTATCGTGCAAAACGGCAATGATTTTCGCCTCTTCGCTGCCTGCCCGCAACATCAGGCGCAACGGATGCAGAATATAGGGCGCGCCCACTTTGTCCACCTGTCCCTGGTGGGCCACCACCGCCAGATAGAGAGCCCGCTCCAGGTCAGCCATCGGCTAGACCACGTTCAACATGCGTTGCAGGGCGATACGGGCCGAGGCCGCTTCCCGCTCCGGCACCTTGATCCGGTTGATGACCTGCCCGTGCAGCAGATTTTCCAGCACCCAGCACAAATGGGCCAAATCGATGCGGAACATGGTTGAACAGAGGCAGACCGTGGGACAGAGAAAATGAATCTCCTTGTCTGGCATCTCTTTTTTCAGCCGGTTGACCAGGTTGAGTTCGGTACCGATTGCCCATTTGGATCCGGAGGGTGCGGCACGCACCCGCGCCTGAATCTGCTCGGTCGAACCCCGATCATCGGCCAACTGGCAGACCTCAAAGGAACATTCCGGATGGACAATCACCTGAATGCCCGGCAGCCGCTGGCGAAACAGGGCCACATGCGCCGGTTGAAACATGGTGTGGACCGAACAGTACCCATCCCACAAAATCACCCGCGCTTTACGGATCTCCGCCTCGCTCAACCCGCCGTTGGGCAACGACGGCTGCCACAACACCATCTCCTCCAGCGGCACCCCCAAACGATGGCTGCTGTTGCGCCCCAAATGTTGATCGGGAAAAAACAGCACCTTTTCCCGCTGGGCAAAGGCCCACTGCAACATTTTTTCCGCGTTGGAAGAGGTGCAGACCGAACCGCCATGCTCGCCGCAAAAGGCTTTCAGATCGGCGGTGGAGTTGACATAGGTCAGGGGGGTGATCACCTGATCACAATCCAGCACCTGACCCAAAGCCTGCCAGGCCTGCTCGACATGCGGCAGATCGGCCATGTCGGCCATCGAACAGCCTGCCGCCAGATCGGGCAGAATGACCGTCTGTGCCGGGGAGGAGAGAATATCGGCCACCTCGGCCATGAAATGCACGCCACAAAAGATAATATATTCTGCCTCTGTGCGCTGCGAGGCCAGGCGGGAGAGTTTCAGGGAATCGCCGGTCAAATCGGCAAAATGATAGACCTCCTCCCGCTGATAATGGTGACCCAAAATCACGCAGCGCTCGGCCAGCTGCGCCTTGGCCTGGGCAATGCGCTCCTGCAACGCCTGGTCAGAAAGCGCATACAGCGGTTCCAACGCTACCGGGGGCGAAAGAGTCATCGTTTTGTTTTGTCCTTGCGAAAAAATATTGAATCCATTGACAAGATTCATTCTAGCAACTTACCCCGGCGACCGGAAGAGTCTTTCCATGCAAAGGGGCTTGCCAGCCGGAGGGAGTTGGCCTATCTTGAAACGGGATAAGGTATTGTTTCATTACTTGCAGAAGGCGTCAGGCAACCCCATGAGCGAACGGGAACGAGTACGGGAAAAATATAACCCCCAAGCCATCGAAAGCAAATGGCAGAATTTTTGGGAAGAACAGCAGAGCTTTCGCGCCGTGGAGGAGGCAGAGCGGGAAAAATATTATCTGCTGGTCATGTTTCCCTATCCCTCCGGTCGCATTCACATGGGGCATGTGCGCAACTATACCATCGGCGACCTGCTGGCCCGCTTTCAACGTCTGCGCGGCAAAAATGTGCTGCACCCCATGGGTTGGGATGCCTTCGGCATGCCTGCCGAAAATGCCGCCATCCAGAAAGGAACCCATCCTCGCACCTGGACCTACAGCAATATCGAGGCGATGCGCCGCGAATTGCGCTCCATGGGTCTCTCCTACGACTGGCAACGGGAGCTGGCCACCTGTGATCCGCAGTATGCCCATTGGGAACAGGAGCTGTTTCTGAAACTCTACGAAAAAGGGTTGGTCTACCGCAAACTGTCACAGGTCAACTGGGATCCGGTCGATCAGACGGTTTTGGCCAACGAACAGGTGATCGACGGCAAAGGGTGGCGCAGCGGGGCGGTGGTGGAACGGCGTGAGCTGTCGCAATGGTTTCTGAAAATTACCGCCTACGCCGAAGAGTTGCTCGACGGGCTGCGCCAACTGGAAAACGGCTGGCCGGAGACCGTGCGCAGCATGCAAAGCCACTGGATCGGCAAAAGCCATGGCCTGGAGTTTGCCTTCGCCATCGAGGGCAGCGACGAAACCTTGCCGGTCTATACCACCCGTCCCGATACGGTGATGGGGGTAACCTTCTGCTCCATCGCCGCCGAACACCCCCTGGCCCGCCGCATTGCCAGCGCAAATGGTGCCGCGCAAGCCTTCATTCAGGCGTGCCAAAGCGTCGGCACCAGCGAAGAGGCAATTGAACGGCTGGAAAAAAAGGGGTTCCCCACCGGTTTGCAGGCCATCCACCCGCTCACTGGGGAACGGGTGCCGATTTTTATCGCCAATTTTGTCCTGATGAACTACGGCACCGGTGCGGTGATGGCCGTTCCGGCCCACGATCAACGGGATTTTGAGTTTGCCCGCACCTATCGGTTGCCGATTCGGGTGGTCATCCAGCCGCCAGGGGTCACCCTTGATCCGGCAGAGATGAGCGAAGCCTACACCGGTCCGGGTGTATTGTGCCACTCCGGCCCCTTCGACGGTCTGGAGAACGAAACGGCCAAAGAAAAAATCATCGCCGCCTTTGTGGCGCAAAAGGTGGGCAATGCCACCACCCAGTACCGCCTGCGCGACTGGGGCATCTCCCGGCAACGCTACTGGGGCAACCCGATCCCGATGATCCATTGCCCGCAGTGCGGCATCGTGCCCGTTCCGGTCGAACAACTGCCCGTCCCCCTGCCGGACGATGTGGAGTTGACCGGCAGCGGCAACCCGCTGGCCCGCCATCCCACCTGGAAACAGACCAGCTGCCCCCGCTGCAGCACGGCGGCGGTGCGCGAAACCGATACCATGGATACCTTTGCCGAATCCTCCTGGTATTTTCTCCGCTACTGCTGTGCCGACCATGACGGGCCGTTGGATGTGGCGCGGGTCAACCATTGGATGCCGGTCGATCAATATGTGGGCGGTATCGAACACGCCGTCTTGCATCTGCTCTACGCCCGTTTTTTTCACAAGGCGCTGCGCGACTGCGGTCTGGTGGCCTGCGATGAACCGTTCAGCCGTCTGCTCACCCAGGGCATGGTGCGCAAGGATACTTTCCGCTGCCCGGAACATGGCTGGCGCTACCCGGAAGAGGTCCGACAACAGGCCGACGCTCTCTACTGCCTGCAGTGCAACGCCCGCATCCAGGTGGGGCGCAACGAAAAAATGTCCAAGAGCAAACACAATGTGGTCGACCCCAACGACATCATTCAAGGCTATGGTGCCGATACCGCCCGCCTGTTCATGCTCTTTGCCGCCCCGCCGGAACAGGATCTGGAGTGGAACGACAGCGGCGTCGATGGGGCCTGGCGCTTTCTCAACCGTTTATGGCGGCTGATTCTGGATGTTGCCGATCTTCCTTATCAGCCTCCGGCCCGGACCATGCCGGAACAGGCCGATCTGCGCGCCCTGCGCAGCAAAACCCATGAGACGATCGACAAGGTCAGCCGCGATGTGCAACGGTTTCAGTTCAATACCGCCATCTCTGCGGTGATGGAACTGGTCAACGCCGCCAATGAATGGCAAAACGCCACGCAGGAGGGCCAACGCACTCCAGAGGGATTGGCCGTCTTGCGCGAGGTAGCGGAAAGTGCCGTGTTGCTGCTCAACCCCTTCGTGCCCCACATCACCGAAGAGTTGTGGCACCGTTTGGGCCATGCGCAGCCTCTCTGTCAACAACGCTGGCCGGAGGTGGATGCCGAAGCCCTGCAACGGGAAAGCATCACTCTGGTGATTCAGGTCAACGGCAAACTGCGCGCCCGCCTGACCGTGGCGGCAGAGGCGACGCCAGAACAGATCGAAGCGGCTGCCCTGGCCGAACCTGCCGTTCAACAACAACTGCTCAACCGAACCATCCGCAACCGTATTCTGGTGCCGGGTCGGTTGTTGAATTTTGTGGTCAATTGAGCCGATGATGCCGACCTTTTTTTCCTCCATGCGCCGTTCTTTCTCTGGCAGCCTGTTGCTGCTGGTGCTGTTTTTGCTGGCCGGGTGCGGTTACCGTTTCCCTGGTGCCGATGCGCAACCCGATGGCCGATGGCGCAACAGCACCCTGCAGATTTCCGGCAAGGGGGCGGAACAAAATCCTCAACTGGTCTATTTTCTGCGTGAGCGTCTGCAAACCCATCTGGGACTGCAGGGAGCCGCAGCCGGTCAGGAGAAGGTCAGCACCATCAAACTCAGCTTAGGTCTGGTCGAACGGGCGCTGGTCACCGAAGACCAGGCCGGACGGGCCAATCTGGTCCGTATCTCTATCTCCGCCCGTCTGAATATCGAAGGGGTTGCCGATGCCCCCGCTTTTCCTTCGGTCGTCACCGGCACCACCACCTATTATGAACCTTTCATCAGTACCGCCGTCCAGGCCACCCGCAAGCGGGCCGAAACCGAAGCCGTGGAACAGTTGGCCGATACCTTGATCGCTTTGCTGAGCAGTTCATGGCCGGACAAACCGTGACCGCGAGAGCCCCCTCCCCGCGTGATCGACCATGAAACTGAAAGCCAACGATCTGCCCAACCGGCTGACCGCCCTGCGTCACGGCACCCTCAAGGTACCGGAAGCGATTCTCTTGTTCGGTCAGGACCAGGGCTTGATCAATGCCGCCCTGACCGCACTGCGGCAGGCCACTTTTGCCGAAGAGCAGGCCGACTTTAATCTGGAAACTTTTTACGCCGGCGACCTCAATGTCGAACGTCTGCTCAACTCCTGCCAGAGCTATCCCTTTCTCGCCCCGCGCCGTCTGGTCATTCTCAAGGATGGCGACCAGTTGAACGCCGCCCACACGCAACTCTTGATGCACTATCTGCGGCGCCCTTCGCCAACCACCTTATTATTGGTTTTGGCAGGCAATCTGGAGATTCAGCACGCCTTGCGTAAAGGGTTTGATCAGCACGAAAGCGCCTGGAGCATTCCGTTCTACACCCTGGAAGGACGGGAACTGCGGCAATGGCTGGTACAACAGCTGCAGCAGGAGGGGTTTCAGGTGGAAGATGATGCGCTGCAATCGTTGTGTGACCATCTGGCCGGTGATACCCGCAACAGTCGGCAGGAGTTGGACAAGCTGATTCTTTTCATGGGCGAACAGCGTCGCATTCGTCTGGAGGATGTGCTGGCCATGGTGGGCGAGACCACCACCCACAGCAGTTTTGGCCTGGCTGCCGCCATCACCGCCGGTCAGAGTGGTACGGCGTTATCGATTTTGGATAAATTGCTGGAAAGTGGCGAAGAGCCGATTCTCCTGCTCGGGGTGATCAGCCAGCGGCTGCGTCGTCTGGTGTTGTGTGCCGATGGCCTGCAGCAGGGCAAGGAGCCGAAAGCCCTGGCGGCCCAGTTGCAAATTTTCTGGAAAGAGCAGGCACAATTTTTTGAACAGAGCCGCGCGATTGCTCCCCGCAAGCTGGCGGACAGCCTGCTCGATTGCCTGGAGGCGGACCGGCAGTTGAAAGGGGGAAGCGACGCCCCCCTGCCAACCGCGCAGATCATGGGCCGTCTGGTGATGCGCCTGTCCAACCGCTTCAGCAGCCGTTTTGGCAGCCGCCGTTAGTCGATCTTCTCCAAAGAACGACCATCGCGCACCTGGTTTTGCATGCGCTGCAGCAGCAGCCAGGTCAGGGTCAAACCGCTGGCAACGGTCAAAAAGAAATGGTCGGGCCACGATTGATAGGCCAAACCGCCGATGACCGGTCCCACCCCACGCCCCAGAGCGCTCATCGACTGAAACAGACCCAGCATCAAACCCTGTTGCTGTGCCGGAACATTGAGGCTGACCAGGCTGGAGAGTCCCGGATGCACCAACCCCGACCCGGCGGCCACCAAGGCCAGGGCCAGCAGGATGGATGACAATGCGGGTTGGTTGAACAGGGCAATACCGGCACTGATCAAGAGCAGACCCAAAGCGGCGGTTTTTTTCTCCCCCAAGCGGGCCGCCAGATGGCGCACCACCCCGCCCTGCACCAAAACGGCCACCACCCCGATATAGGTAAAAAACCAACCAACCGTCTGCACCGTCCAGCCCAGGCGATCGTGTCCCCACAGGGGCATGATCACCTCAAAGGCGGCAAAGAGGGTGGTAAACAGCCCCATCAAAAAACAGATGCGCAACGCCCCTGGCAACTGTTTGGCCTCCTGCCAGGGGGCACCGAGCAGGGGATGTCCACGGCGCACGTTGGCGGAACGTTGTTGCTGGGGATAGGGTTCCCCCAACCAGAAAAAGGCGGCCAGTCCGTTGAGGCCGGTGATCAGGGCCGCCAGCAGCGGGGCTGCCGACACGCCGTGTTCTGAGGTCAAACTGCCCAGGGCTGGCCCGAGAATAAAACCCAAACCGAAGGCAACGCCGATCAACCCCATGGCTTTGGTCCGTGTTTCCGGGGTGGTCAAATCGGCAAGGGCGGCCTGGGCAACAGCAATATTGGCCCCCATGATCCCTGCCAGAGCCCTGGCCAGCATCAGCAACCACAGGCTGGATGCCAAACCGTATAACAAATAGGAAAAAGAGGAGCCGAACAGTCCGATCAACAACACCGGTCGCCGTCCGATGCGATCCGACAGCCGTCCCCAGAGCGGGGCAAAAAGAAACTGCATCAGGGAAAACAGGGCCATCAACCAGCCAATTTCCGCCGCCGTTGCCTGAAAACGGGGATCGGCAGCATAGAGCGGCATCAGCGGCAACACCATGCCGAAACCCAATAAATCCATGAAAACAGTAAAGAAAATTACACCAACCGAAGCCGTGCGTCGCATAAGCCCTGTCCCGAAGGAGGAATGAAAGCAGCACAGTATATACCACGATATAACACATCGAGGCAGGAGAAAATGTTGCCTGCCATACTCAGCAAGAGGCGGAGGTGACAACCTTCAGCAGGCGCTGAATATCGGCAGCTGTCAAAACGGTGTCCAGGGAGAGTGTCAACAAAGGGGGGGGAGCAACCTCCTGTAGCGGGGCGGGCAGCACTGTCAGGCCAGCGCTGCTCGACGAGACAGGCAGGCCGCTTGTCCATGGCGCTGCGATTGTCTCTGTCACTTCTTCTCTTGCCTGTGGTTCTTGCACGCTCGTTTTCCTTCCGGCCAGCAGTCATCGCATCGCCAGGATAACAAGCAACCTGCACGCCAATCCTGCTGCTTGTACCGCAAACAACCACACGTCATCTGCCATTTTTCTATTTACCCGCCTCATGGAACCGGTTACCATAGCAGTTGCTGGCGTCACCTGGTTCTGGAACCGGAGCGCCAAAACGACTCCTTCCCTTCGCTGACAGGTCATGCGCGATGGATCACCCCTCCTCAACCGCTCTCTCCGCTGCCGCCGCCATCAAAGCCGCTTTGGCCGCCGAAAGCGCCGCAACCCAGGCCATCGCCGATTGTCAACAACAGGCAGAACAGATTCTTGACGATGCGCGCCGCCGGGTCAGCGAAATTGCCAGTCAGAGCGATGCCCGGATCAGCGAACTGCACAAGGAGTACAATAAACGGATCCGCAAACAGGAAGAGGCGGCCCAGGAGGTGGCCCGACGGCAGCGCTCTGCCCTCAGCGATCTGCCGGAAACCACCCTCAACGCCGCCGTGGAGGCGCTCGCCACCTGGCTGACCGGCAACGGTGAGCTGCCGACTGCCACGGGTAACTCTCCATGACCCCTGCGTTTGCCTATCTGCAAACCCGTCTGCAAGCCCACCACGGCCAACGACTCGACGAACATGGCTGGCGTCGTCTGGAAATGGTCATGCCCTACCGGCTTTTTCTGAAAAATGCCCGCGAAACCTCCTTGGCCCCCTGGCTGCAAACCATCAGCGAAAGCGATCCGCCCGCTTTATTGGAACAACGCCTGCGAGAAAATTTGTTCCATGATATTGAGGCGCTCTGCCACTGGAGCCCGCCTTCCTGGCAAGCAGCCATCCGTTGGACCATGACGCTCTGGCTGTTGCCCGCCTGGCAGCACCGCTGGCGGGGAGAACCGCTGCCCTTCGGGGTGACCCTGGTCGATAGCGACCCCATGATCCAGCTGGAAACAGCCTGGCGCAACGGTGCCAGTTTGCCAGAGGCCTGGTTGACCCATTGGCAAACGCTCTGCCCGACACAACAAAAACATGCCGCGCGGGCCATGCAACAGCTGCTGCAACGGCTGCAACAACACCATCAACAGTTTGTCGCCTTGGCCGACGCCAGCATCGCCAAACAGGCCCGCTTGCAGCTGCAGCAATCTTTGCGTGAACAGTTTCGCCGTGCCGCCGGCATGCCGGCGGCCATTTTCACCTATCTGGCCCTGTCGGCTCTCGATTGGGAACGTCTGCGCGGCCATTTGCTGCTGCGCGCCCTCTACCATGCCGCCGACACGGAGTGACAGGCATGTTTCGCCCCCATCCCGCCCATTGGTTTCGTCTGCTGGTCGTCCGCGAAGATTTGCCGCAAACCCTGGCCCTGCTGGCCAGCCAGCAAGGGATCGAACTGGAGATGCGCGAGGAGGAGAATCACACCCTGCTCTCCGATGAGGTGGCGGACTATCTGGCCCACTTTCAACAACTGGCCCGCCAGTATCAGGCCCATTGGCCGGAAGCCCGGGCAGAGCCGGTCCGCTTGCGCTTCAACCGGGAAAAAATTCCCGACAGTCCGCAAGAGGTGCTGGCCACCGCCCTGGAGGCCCTGGAACAGTGGCGCATCGAGGCCGAACCCCTGATTCAGCGACTGGACGAAGAACGGGCCCGCAACGCCGACTTGCTGCTCTACGAATCCTTGGCCCGGCAACTGGTCAGCCATCCCCAATCGGCCCAGCTGGATCTGGTGGCACTGCGGGAAAAACCGGGCTCCTGGTTGCAGGCAGAGCTGTTTTTTCTGCCGGAACCGCTCTCAGAAGAGAGGCAACACCCCTCCCTGCTGCTCTGCCCGGTGACCGGCGAAAATCACAC
The DNA here is from genome assembly GCA_002753135.1 of Magnetococcales bacterium WMHbinv6. Classification (GTDB taxonomy): domain Bacteria; phylum Pseudomonadota; class Magnetococcia; order Magnetococcales; family Magnetaquicoccaceae; genus Magnetaquicoccus. The sequence continues at coordinate 24,975 of PDZV01000006.1, forward strand.
TTTTCTGATTGCGCTCGGTGACCAGGAAGGGATGGCCGCCCTGCAGGAACAGGTCGCCAGCGCCAAAGGACGCTCCCTGTCGATTCCCTACTGGCCCCCGGGCACCACCGCCAAGGTGCTGCCGCAGATCAAGGAACGTCTGGAGGCCAGCAACCAGAAAAGGCAGCGTTTGCAACAGGCGCTGAACATCATTCATCGTCGCCACGATATTCCGACCAATCTGCAGGCAGTGGCCCGTCTGCAATGGTTTTTTTCCGCCATAGAACGGGTGCAGTCGGGGCCGTGGCTGGTTCGTCTCTCCGGCTGGACCGATCAAACCGACGGCGACACCCTCAATCGCCTGTTGCAACAGGCCAATCTGCGGGCCCTGCTCGATCTTTCCGAACCGCCGCCCGCCGTCGAGCCGCCGACCATGCTGGTCAACAGCTGGTGGGCCAAACCGTTTGAAATTTTTGCCCGACTGTTGGGCATGCCCGGTCAGCATGAGGTGGATCCCACCCCCCTGCTCGCCCTGATTGCCCCGTTGCTGTTTGGCTACATGTTCGGCGATGTGGGCCAGGGGTTGCTGCTGACCGCCCTGGGGCTGGCGCTGCGCAAATCGCTGACCTTCTCCTGGCTGTTGATCTCCGGCGGTCTGGCGGCCACCTTTTTTGGCCTGTTGTTCGGCAGCTTTTTTTGTCGGGAAGATTGGTTGCCGGCCCTCTGGCTGCACCCGACCCAGCAGCCGCTGCCGGTCTTGGCCGTGCCCCTGTTTTTGGGGGTGTTGTTGATTTTGACCGGCTTGATTCTCGATGGTGTCAGCCACTACTGGCGCGGACAACTCGAAACCTGGTGGTTGCGCAAATCCAGCATATTGCTCTGCTATCTGGGGGCGATGATCGGCCTGCTGCATCCGGTGGGCTGGATTTTGGCCGCCGCTGCCCTGGTCTGGTTTCTGCTCGGCAACCGCTTGGCCGGTGACTCGCTGCCAACCCTGCTGGCTCATCTGGCCCATCTGTTGGAGAGCGGTCTGCAGTTGGGGGTCAATACCCTCTCCTTTGCCCGGGTGGGTGCTTTTGCCCTGGCCCATGCCGGTCTTGCGCAAGCGGTGGTCACCATGGCCGATCTGACCGGTCACCCTTTGGCCGCCTTTCTGGTCATGCTGCTGGGCAATCTGCTGATCATGCTTTTGGAGGGGTTGGTGGTCTCCGTGCAAACCACCCGTCTGATTTTGTTTGAATTTTTTGTCCGTTTTCTGCGCGGTGAGGGTCGCCCGTTCCGGCCCCTGACCCCGCCGCCCGGCTGGCTCTTTCAGGGATGACTGCCACCAGCCGGCCCTTTTGTTCAACCCGTCATCGATCCGAAATCAAGGAGTGGATTATGTCGCCACGCAGCAAAATCGCCATCGCGTTGACCCTGTTCACCGGCCTGCTGGCCACGGCCCTGCTCTTTTTGGGTGGTCCCGCCCTGGCCCTGGCCAGCGACCCCATGGGCGGAAGCGTCGCCCGCAGCACCGGAGATGCCGTTGGCCTCGGCTATATTGCCGCCGCTCTGGCCACCGGTCTCTCTTCCCTGGGGGCCGGTCTGGCCGTGGCCCATGTCGGTGCAGCGGCCATCGGTGCCATTACCGAAAAACCGGAACTGCTGGGCCGCATGTTGATTCTGGTCGGTTTGGCGGAAGGAATCGCCATCTATGGTCTGATCGTCTCCATCCTGATTTTGAACCGGTTGGGGTGATGCCTGCCATCCTTTTTGTTGGCGATGCCGTCAGCGCCTCAGGCTGGCGGTTGGCAGGCGTGCAGACCCTGGTGCCAGAAGCCGGTACAGAGGCCGAGTGTGTGACCCAACACGCCGTTGCCCCCACCCAACTGGTGCTGCTCACCGCCGCCATCGCCCAAACCTTGCCAGCAAGCGTGCAGCAACGCCTGTTCGCTTTGGTTTCGCCCATGGTGCTGGTGGTACCCGATCTGCGCGATCAGTGCGCCATGCCCGATCTGGCAGAAACCGTGCGTAAACAATTGGGAGTCGGAGCGTGAACGACGATCACAGCGAACCTTTGCGCCTGCTGGTGCAACGCATTACCCAGCACCAGCAGCGGCACTGTCAGCACATTCTCGACGAAGCCCGCAGCCGTGCCGCCGAAATGGTGGCCAATGCCACCGCCGAAGCAGAGCGGCGGGAAGCAGCGGCTCTGGCTGCCGAACAGCAACGTTTGGCCGATACGGCGGCCACCCTGCAGGCCCGTCAGGCCACCGAGCAACGACAGCAACGGTTGCTGCAGACCCGTGCCTTGCTGGAACGGGGCTGGAGTCGCCTGCTGGAAACCTTGCAACAGCAGTGGGCCGACAGCAACCAGCGCCGCCAGTGGTTGCAGAGCCTGCTGCAACAGGCCCGGCGCACCTTCGCCCATGCGGACTGGCTTGTTCTGCACCCCCCGGAATGGGACGCACAAGAGTGGCAGCAGCAACTGCCCGAGGCCCGCTTTCAGGTCGATCCCTCTTTAAGTGCCGGCATCAAAATCGGCTGCCGGGGTGCCTGGCTGGATGGCAGCATACAGGGGATGATGGCCAACCGCCGCGAACTTTCCGGTCTGTTGTTGGCCCAATTGGCAATCGATGAGGAACCGTCATGAGTACAGCCACCATCCATTGGATCAGCGGCCCCGTTTTGCGGGCTGTCAGCAACGACACCTTTCATATTCGTGAAGCGGTCTGGGTCGGCAGCAAAGGGCTGCTGGGGGAGGTGGTCCGCCTGAAAGCGCTGCCGGAGTCCGGGCAGGAGCTTACCGTACAGGTCTTTGAAGATACCACCGGCTTGCGGCCCGGTGATCCGGTACAGGGGCAAGGGGCGGCCCTCTCCGTGCGCCTCGGTCCGGGTCTGCTGGGACAAATTTTTGATGGTCTGCTGCGCCCGTTGACCGGTGGCGAAGAGCGCAACTTTCTGGCACCAGGACAACAACCCCAATCCGATCAGCACTTTCCATTTCAGCCTCTGGTCGAAACAGGACGTATTCTGAAAGGGGGAGAACCTTTTGGCCTCATCCGCGCAGCCACCGACACCCCCCCCCGGGACGGATTGGAACAGCAGTGTCTGGTGCCCCCCACCCTGCAGGGAGAGGTGGTGAGCATCGCCGAGGCGGGCCTCTACAGCGACCGCGCCCCCCTCTGCACCCTGCAGGAGAGCGACGGGCGGCAGCACACCCTGGCCATGAGTCATAGCTGGCCGGTGCGCACCCCGCGCCCGGTGGCCGAACGGCTGACCATCGGTCCGCCGCTGTTGACCGGGCAACGGATTCTCGATTGTCTCTTTCCGGTCGCCCGTGGTGGCAAGGCAACGGTGCCGGGCGGCTTCGGTACCGGCAAAACCGTGCTGCTGGAGACCATCGCCAAATGGTGCAACGCTGATGTCATCATCTATCTGGGCTGTGGTGAACGGGGCAACGAAATGGCCGGGGTGTTGGATGAATTTCCCCACCTGGAAGATCCACGCAGCGGACGACCGTTGATGGAGCGGATGGTGGTGATCGCCAACACCTCCAACATGCCGGTGGCCGCCCGCGAAGCCAGCATCTATACCGGCGTCACTGTCGCCGAATATTTTCGTGATCAGGGATTGCACGTGGCCTTGATGGCCGACTCCACCAGTCGCTGGGCGGAGGCCCTGCGCGAAGTCTCTGGCCGTCTGGGTGAACTGCCCGGTGAGGGGGGCTATCCGGCCTATCTCAGCACCCGTCTGGCCGACTTTTACGAACGGGCTGCCCGTGTGCAAACGCTCTCCGGCAAAGGGGGATCCGTCACGCTGATCGGGGCTGTTTCTCCCCCCTCCAGCGATTTTTCCGAACCGGTCACCACCCATACCAAACGGTATGTGCGCAACTTTTGGGCGCTGGATCGCAAACGGGCCCATGCCCGTTTCTATCCGGCCATCGACCCGCTCACCTCCTACTCGGAAGATGCCAGCGTGCTGGCCAGTTGGTGGCATGCCCGGGGCAATCCCAACTGGGCGGCACAGCGTCGCCGTTTTCTCACCGTGCTGGAAGAGCAGGCCCGACTGGAACGGATGGCCATGATTCTCGGCAAGGATGCCCTGCCACCGCAACAACAACTGGTCCTGCTGGTGGCCGGTTTGATCAACGAAGGCTTTTTGCGCCAGTCGGCCTTTTCCAGCAAGGATCGCGCCGCCTCGCCACAAAAACAGAATCGCATGATGGCCATTCTCGACCGTTTCATGGATCTGGCCGAACAGGCGGTTGCCAACGGCATGAGCATCGAGCAGATACAAACGCTGCCTCTGCTGCGCCGGGTGCAACGCATGGGCGAAGAGATCGGTGAAGAGGAGCTGGAACTGTTCACCCAACTGGAAGAGGGTATGGAAAAAGCCTTCCGCTGAACGGCCATTTCCCGCTCGGCAAGCACGCTCTCCACCCTGTCACAACAAGGATATAGACGGCCATGATCACAGCAAACCTCTCCCTGACCGACGCCACCACCCGCATTGATGGTCCGCTGCTTTTTGCCCATCGGCGGGTCGATGTCGGCCTCAACGAAGCCGTTGAGGTGACCGGCAGCGACGGACATCCCCGCCTGGGTCGTATCGCCGCCCTGGACGATGAGTTGATGACCGTGGAAATTCTCGAATCGACCAGCGGCCTGGGACTGCGTGGTACCCGCATCCGCTTTTTTGGCGAACCGATCTCTTTTTCCTTGGGACCGGGCATTTTAGGGCGGGTATTTGACGGGGTGGGGCGGGTGATCGATGGCGGTCCGCCCATTGCCACCCGCTCGCGCATGCCGGTGGATGGGGCCGTCCTCAACCCGATACGCCGCAAAAAACCGGAAGATTTTATCGAAACCGGCGTTTCGACCATCGATGTTCTCAACAGTCTGGTGCGCGGACAGAAATTGCCGATTTTTTCCGGTGGCGGTCTGCCGCATAACCGCCTGGCGATCGAAATTGCCCTGCATGCCCGCCTGCGCGCCGGTCAGGAGACAACAGAAACACAATCCCCTTTTGCCATCGTCTTTGCCGGGATCGGCGTTCCTTTTGAAACGGCTGAATTTTTCCGCCGATCTCTGGAAGAGAGTGGTGCCCTCGGTCGCACCGCCCTCTTCCTCAACCTGGCCTCCGACTCCAGCACGCAGCGGCTGTTGGCACCCCGTTTTGCCCTCACCGCCGCCGAATATCTGGCCTTTGTCGAAGGGAGGCACGTGCTGGTCATCATCACCGATTTCACCAACTATTGCGAAGCCTTGCGGGAAGTCTCCGCCAGCCATGGTGAAATTCCCGGTCGCAAAGGCTACCCCGGCTACATGTATTCCGATCTGGCCACCCTCTACGAACGGGCGGGCAGTCTGCAAGGCAAACCGGGCACCTTAACCCAACTGCCCATTTTGACCATGCCTTCCGACGACATCAGCCATCCGATTCCCGATCTGACCGGCTATATTACCGAGGGGCAGATTACCCTGAACCGCTCTCTGGACCGGGAAGGGATCTATCCCCCGGTCGGGGTGTTGCCCAGCCTTTCCCGTTTGATGAAAGATGGTATCGGTCCTGGTTTTACCCACCCGGACCATCCGGCCCTGGCCAATCAGCTCTATGCCTCCTACGCCCGCGCCACCCAGGTACGCCTGTTGGCCAACGTGGTCGGCAGCGATGGCTTGACCCCCGACGATCGCCGCATGCTCACCTTTGGCCAGCAGTTTGAACAGCGCTTTATCCGCCAGGAAAAGGCCCGCTCCCTGGAAGAGAGCATGAATGAAGGGTGGTCGCTGCTCCGCCAGTTGCCGATTGGCGAGCTGTCTCGGCTCAATGATCAACAAATCGACACCTACATCCACGGAAGCGACTAATGGAAAGCACACCAACCCGCAGTGCCCTGCTCCGGGCACGGGAAGAACGCCAGGTAATGGGTGAAGGGTTCCGTTTTCTGGATGAAAAGCGACTCCTCCTCGCCTCGGAAATGGCCCGCCAGTTTGAACGCTACCGCCAGGAGCGGGAAATGTTTCTGCAGTTGCACCAGGAGGCGGTGGCCGCCCTGCAACAGACGCTGCTGCGCCATGGCCTGCATGGCCTGCAACTGCTACCGGCCAGCAGCGAGGCCCTGGCACCTCTGCAGCCGGAAGCACGCCGCTTTTTTGGTGTCATCCTGCAGGAGATTCCCCCCGCTGTCGACGCCACCCCCCCTTCCGGCAACCAACTGAGCCCGGAAGCTCGGCTCTGCCAGCAACAATTCCGGCAACTGCTCACCGCCAGTACCCTCCTGGCCGCCCGTTCCGGCAATCTGCACCGCCTGCTGGCCGAATACAAACGGACCGAACGGCGGGCCCGCGCCCTGGAAGATGTGTTGCTCCCCGAATTGGACGCCCTGATCCACGAAATGGACCTCAGTCTGGAAGAGCTGGATCAAGAAGAGTCGGTCCGCGTGCGCTTGGGTCGCAGCTGATCATCTTCGCAAAAATAACCATCCGAAACCGCTTGCCCCTTCGCAAAAATAACCATCCGAAACCGCTTGCCATAAAGAACGCTTGCACAACGAGATCGCAAAAATTTATTAAATTATAAAACTTGCGAAATATTTTTTATTCGCCCATTGGCACCTTTTACCGCTTTTTCTGTCCAAAAAAAATCGCATTGCAACACTCCCACGCCAAGTTTGACGTTGCTTGACATGGCCTGTCGGGAGGGCGTACAGTCCGCCGGGTTGGCATTGTTCGGCTTGCTTGCAGCCTCTTGTGACCGTCTGTTTTTTTTCTGGAAGCTGCCACCCGGATTGTGTGAGCGGCAGTTCAGCGTCGGGTAACCGACGGTGAATTCTTTGGCGCAAACTATTGACATACATCAGGAATTTTACATTATGGAAAACGATACCATACATATTGGCTTGCGACTGCTGGTCTCCTTGTCCATCGGTTTTGTCATCGGCATTGAACGGACCATCGCCAAGCGGGGCTCTGAACATCGGGTCGGTGCCCGAGACTTTATGCTGGTCTCTATCTTCTCTTTTGTCTCCAGTTTAATGCAGGACAAGCCTTATGTTTGGGCTCTGGCTTTCGGTATTGTCCTGCTCTACTCCTTGATGATCAGCATCTTTGAAAACATCAAAGAGGTTTCTGGTCTGACGACTGTAATTACATTGCCAATTACTTTTATACTTGCATCGCTGATCAATTTTGGGGTCAATTTTTGGATTGTTGCCACCTTGCTGTTTGTCGTGATTCTGGTACTGGGCATGAAAGAGCAGCTGCATGCCTTCAGCGATGACTTCCAGCTCTTTGAAATTCTCGACCTGGCCATTTTGATTGCCATCACCATCACCATTACGCCGCTGGTGCCTGGCAATCTGTTCCTGCCGGTGCCGTTGTTCAACTACAGTGGCGGGGTCTGGAGCGTCACCTTTCAAAATATCAGTGTCGCCACCTTCTGGAAGGTGGTGGTCATGGTCAGCATCATGAGCTTTGGTGCCCACTTTATCACCAAATATATCAAAGGGCGCAACGCGCTGTTGTTGGCCACCTTTTTTGGTGGTTTGGTCTCATCGCTGGCCACCATCATCCTGTTGTTGAGCAAAGATCCGGAAGGGGGCAAAGAGGAGTTGGCCCCGCGAGAAATTTTTCTCGGCTTTGTTGCCGCCAACACCGGCTCGATCACCAAGGATATTGCCGTCTTTTTCCTGGTGATCGGTTCGGTTGCCTTTGAGAGATACCTCTTTCCCATGGTCTCGACCCTGTTGCTGTTTGTCGGCTTCACCACCTACTCTTTTGCCCGTGCCCAACCTGGTGAGATCAAAATTACCAAACGTCCTTTGCCCCTCAGCTTTGTGGCAAAATTTTCCTTTGTTTTTGCCTGTGTCATGGTCTTCATGGCCATGGTTACCCACTATCTGGGTAGCGGTGCCACCGTTTTGGCTGCCTTTTTCTCTGGGGTCATCAGCTCTGCCGCCGCCCTGGCTGCGGTCGGCAACTCGTTGTCCAGTGGCAGCATCTCGGTCGATGTGGCCGGTTGGAGTACCATTGCCGCCCTGTTGGGCTCGCTGACTGCCAAATATATGGTGATCGCCAAAATGATCGGTTGGCACAAAAGCCTGCGCTTCGCCATGCCAATCGCCGCCCTGGCCGGTGTCGGTCTCAGCACCATGTGGATGTCGCTCTCCATCGCCACGCGTTAAAACGGATCGTCTGTCGAGCACGACAAACCGAACGGCAGCATGCAGGCGGACTGGTGACAGTCCGCCTTTTTTCTTTTAAAATTATGGAAAGCTGAAACTCCCCGTGCAACTGATCGTGGGAGATCGGCCCTCGCTATGCTGACTTTTTTTCCGGAGCTTGATCGGTATGTCCTCTGCTGAGCCTCTTAAACCCGTGACTTATCGCGATTCCGGCGTCGATATTGATGCCGGCAACCGGGTCGTCTCTCTGATCCGTGCTGCGGTCGCCTCCACCCATCGCCCGGAAGTGGCCTCTGATTTGGGGGGATTTGGTGCCCTGTTCCATCCGGATTGGCAAAAATACCGCGATCCGGTGCTGGTCTCCGCCACCGACGGGGTCGGCACCAAATTGAAATTGGCCTTTTTGACCGGTCGTCTGGATACCGTCGGCATTGATCTGGTGGCCATGTCGGTCAACGATCTGATTGTGCAGGGGGCGGAACCGCTCTTTTTTCTTGACTATTTTGCTACCGGTCGCCTCAAGCCGGAAGATGCCGCCACCGTCATTCAAGGCATTGCTGCCGGTTGCCGACAGGCCGGTTGTGCCCTGATCGGTGGTGAAACGGCGGAAATGCCCGGTTTTTATCCGGATGGGGAGTTTGATCTGGCCGGTTTTGCCGTCGGTATCGTCGAAAAAGAGCGGATCATCGATGGTCGCCATATTCAACCGGGCGACGCCGTCATCGGCCTGGCATCCTCCGGGCCCCACTCCAACGGCTACTCTTTGATCCGCAAACTGATCCTCGATCCGTCAGGCCCCGGACTGCAGGCCCCTTTCGAGGGCACAACCCTGGGCGAAGCGTTGCTGACACCAACCCGCATCTACGTCAAGCCACTGCTGGCCGTGCAGCAACAGCTGACCATCAAAGGGCTGGTCCACATCACCGGCGGCGGTTTTTGGGAAAACATTCCCCGTGTTCTGCCCGCCCATTGCGCGGTAGCCATCGCCAAAAACAGCTGGCAACGACCGGCCATCTTTGATCTGTTGCAATCTTTGGGTCGCATTGCGGAAACGGAAATGTTGCGCACCTTCAACTGTGGTTTGGGCATGGTGGTAATCGTCGCCGCCGCCGATGCCGAGCGGACGCTGCAGTTGTTGCAGCAACACGGTGAACAGGCCTGGCTGGCGGGTCAGGTGGTGGCGAGAGTCACGGCAGACGATCCTGCGGTGACTCTCTCTTGACTTTTTTCCCTCTGGTACGGATGTAACCCAGCAGCCATGAACGCCGACTCTCTCCCTTTGCCCATTGCCGTGCTGATTTCCGGCGGTGGCAGCAACCTGCAAGCCCTGATCGATGGCTGTGCCACCGGCATGATTCCCGGTCGCATTGTCCTGGTCATCAGCAACAACCCGGAGGCTTTTGGCATCAAACGGGCCAAACATCATCACATTCCGACCCGGATCGTTGACCATCGTCTCTACGCCAATCGGGCCGCCTTTGATCAGGAGTTGGCCCGACTGATCGATCAGGCCGAGGCACAACTGGTCTGTCTGGCCGGTTTTATGCGTGTGTTGACCGCCGATTTCACCCACCACTATGCCGGTCGCCTGATCAACATTCATCCGGCGCTGCTGCCTGCCTTTCCCGGCCTGCATGTGCAACGCCAGGCCATCGAAGCCGGTGCCCGCTTTTCTGGAGCCACCGTCCACTTTGTGGTACCAGAAGTGGATGCCGGTCCGATCATCGTGCAGGCGGTGGTACCGGTCTTGGCCGACGATACTCCAGATACCCTGGCCGCCCGCATCCTGCACCAGGAACACCGGATCTATCCGCTCGCCGTGCGCTGGTTTGCTCAAGGACGACTGCAGCTCGAAGGCAATCGTGTCCGGGTCCTGAATGCCGACGAAAAGGAACAGGATGTTTTGATTCATCCGACTGGGGAGTAATCATGGCCGTCACCTTGACTGGATGTCCAGCACCATGACCCTTCTCTCCCTGCAATTTATCGGCTATCTGGCCTCCGGTCTGTTGGCGGGGGTGTTGGCCGGACTGTTCGGCATCGGTGGCGGCATCCTCATCGTCCCGGCCCTGCTCTATCTGTTCCATCTCGATGGCATCAACCCGGTCATCTCGATGCAGTTGGCCGCCGGAACCTCTTTGGCCACCATCATTTTTACCAGCCTCTCCGCCACCTGGAACCACCACCGCCATCACAGCGTCCACTGGCTGCTGGTGTGTCGCTATATTCCCGGCATCGTGGTCGGTGTCTGGCTGGGTGCTTTCTTGGCCTCTCTGTTGGAAAGCAACGACCTGGTGATCCTCTTCGCCCTGTTTGAAATTGTCGTCGGCTTGCGTATGATCTTCCCCTCGCCCCGTCCACAACCGGAACCGACCATCGATGAACACCTCGCAGCCCCAGCCAAACTGCAAAGCTTTCTCCATGTCAGCGGCATCGCCACCCTGATCGGCACCATCAGTACCCTGTTCGGCATTGGTGGCGGCACCATGCTGGTGCCCGCACTGACCTTGCTCTCCGGTTTGACCATTCATCAAGCCATCGGCACCTCCTCGGCTATCGGTGCCGTCCTCTCTCTGACCGGAACCACCGGCATGATTCAATCCGGCTGGGAAAACAGTGGCCTGCCCCCCGATACCGTCGGCTTTGTCGTACCGCTGGCCGCCTTTGGCGTCATCCTGGGAACCTTGATCACCACCCCGCTGGGTGTCAAACTGGCGCACCATACTGAACCTCAGCAGTTGAAAAAGGGCTTTGGCATCCTGTTACTGCTGGTCGGCATCCGACTGCTGTGGTAACCCACATCCAAGTAGAGAGCCACCTCGAATGTTTCTCGACCGTACCCGTATTCTGACCACCCTGCACGCCGCTTTTGCCCACCGGCGCTTGCTGGTGGTCGGTGATCTGATGCTCGATCGCTACCTGTGGGGCGAGGTGAGCCGTATCTCGCCAGAAGCACCGGTACCGGTGGTCCGCCTGCTCAAAGAGACCGAAAGCGGTGGTGGCACGGCCAACGTGGCGCTCAATCTGGTCAACCTGGGGCTGCACACCTCGCTGGCCGGTTGGGTCGGCAACGACACCGCCGGTCACCGCCTGCTGACCCTGTTGCAACAGGCCGGTATCGATACCTCGTTGATCCATACCCTGCCCGACCGCCCCACCATCAGCAAAACCCGGATCATCGGCGGCCATCAACAGATGCTGCGTCTGGATCTGGAAGAAAACCGCCCCCTGGATGATGCTTTTATCAGCCGCTGCCAACAACAGTTGCTGGATCATATCCACCATCCGGCGACACGACCGCAGGCGATTGTTCTCTCCGACTACGGCAAAGGCCTGTTGCAGCCTGGCCTCTGCCAGGCCTTGATCCAGGCAGCGCGGGCCGCCGGGATTCCGCTTTTGGTCGATCCCAAAGGGATGGACTACAGCAAATATCGCCAGGCAACCGTCATCACTCCCAACCGACGCGAATTGATCGAGGCGGTCGCCGCTCAGGAGCAGGCGATGATTCCCGCCGAGGCACTTGATCGCCTGTTGGCCGCCGGGGAACGGTTGCGGCACTCTTTGGCCATCGATTGGCTGGCCGTCACCTTGAGCGAACAGGGCATTGCCCTGCTGGAACAGGACAAAGAGCCGCGACGCATTCCGGCCATGGCCCGCGAAGTGTATGATGTCTCCGGGGCCGGTGATACGGTGATCAGCACCCTGGCCGCCAGTCTGGCCGCTGACCTGCCGATCATGGACAGCCTGCATCTGGCCAACCTGGCCGCCGGGGTGGTGGTCGGCAAGTTGGGCACCACACCAATCACCCGGGTCGAACTGCTCTCCGCCCTGGCCGATGATGCCCATCTGGCCCAATCGGATAAAATTTGTTCTCTGGAGAGCGCCCTGGCCCGCGTCAATCAATGGCGACAACGCGGTGAACGCATTGTGTTTACCAATGGTTGCTTTGATCTGCTGCATGCCGGTCATGTCACCTATCTGGAAAAAGCCCGCCTGCTGGGGGCCCATCTGGTGGTCGGTCTCAATACCGATCGTTCGGTACGGGCCCTGAAAGGAGCCAATCGCCCGATCATCCATGAAGCTGACCGGGCCCGCGTTCTGGCCGCCATGGCCTCGGTCGATCTGGTCGTCCCCTTCGATGAAGAGACACCGCTGACCTTGATCCGTACCCTGCAACCCCATATCCTCGCCAAAGGGGCTGACTATCAGGAACACCAGGTGGTCGGCGGTGAGGAGGTCAAACAGTGGGGCGGCAGTGTCGCCCTGGTGCCCCTGGTGGAAGGGCGCAGTTCCAGCCGCATCATGGCCCATATTCAACGCCAAAACGAAGATTCATCCCAACAAGGAGCCTGATCCATGTATATCGTCACCGGCGGTGCCGGTTTTATCGGATCCAATATTGTCGCTGGTCTCAACCAGGAGGGCCACAACCACATTCTGGTGGTCGACAACCTGCATAAGGGCGATAAATTTCTCAACCTGCGTGATCTGAATATCGCTGATTTCATGGACAAAAACGAATTTCGCGAACGGGTGCGCCACGGCTATTTTCAGGATAAAGCGATTAAGGCCATCTTTCATCAGGGTGCCTGCTCCGACACCATGGAGTATGATGGCCGCTATATGATGGATAATAATTTTACCTACTCCAAAGAGGTGTTGCAGCTGGCACTGGACAAAGGGGTGCCGCTGATCTACGCCTCCAGCGCCGCCGTCTACGGTGCCAGCACCACCTTTGTCGAAGATCCGCAAAACGAAAAACCCCTCAATGTTTACGGCTATTCCAAACTGCTCTTTGATCGCCATGTGGAACAGTTGCGTCCACAAATACACAGCACCGTGGTCGGGCTGCGCTATTTCAATGTCTACGGCCCACGGGAGCAGCACAAAGGGCGCATGGCCTCCATGGTCTATCAACTCTATCAGCAGCTGCGCAGCAGTGGCGTTGCTCAACTTTTTGCAGGTTCCGGCGGCTATGGCGATGGGGAACAACGGCGGGATTTTATCAGTGTGGCCGATGTGGTGCGCATCAACCTGAGCCTGGCCAGAAAAAATAATCTGCAGGCAGTCTGCAACGTCGGTACCGGTTTAAGCCGCAGCTTCAACGATATTGCCCGCCATCTCTGCCATCTGCTGGGACAAGGCAGCATCCACTACAAAGCGATGCCGGAAGGATTGGCCAAAAAATATCAAAATTTTACCGAGGCTGATGTCAGCCGCTTGCGCTCCCTGGGCTTTGCCGAACCGTTCACCACCCTGGAAGAGGGCATCACATCGTTTGTCGCCAGTGAACAGGCGCTGGCCGCTTGAGCGTTGCCAGTCGCCATGAACCACTCCGACGCCATTCTGCTGATCGGCCCCTCCTGGGTCGGCGACATGGTGATGGCCCAACCCCTGCTGATGCTGCTTAAACAACGGCAACCGCAGCGGGCCATCGATGTGGTTGCCCCGCCATGGAGCTTGCCCCTGTTGCAACGCATGGCGCAAGTGCGGCAGGGTGTTGCCCTGGCGGTCGGCCATGGCCGTCTGGATCTCTCTGCCCGACGGCAACTGGCAGTCGCCCTGCGTGGCCGCTATCAACAGGCCATTCTGCTGCCCAACAGCTTCAAATCGGCCCTGTTGCCCTTTTGGGCAAACATTCCGCGCCGCACCGGCTTTTTGGGCGAGTGGCGTTACGGTCTGCTCAACGATATTCGTCCGTTGCACAAAGAGTGCTTGCCGCGCACCGTCGACCGTTTTTTGGCCCTGGGGGCTGAAGTCGGGGAACCCCTGCCCCCCTTGCCGCTGCCGCAGTTGACTGCCATCCCGCAACAGGCCAGTACCACCTTGCGCCAGTGGTTGCCGGATGGCCTCGTGCGCCCCTTGTTGCTGCTCTGTCCGGGGGCAGAGTTTGGCTCTGCCAAACGGTGGCCCGCCGAACGGTTTGCCGAGCTGGCCCGTCTGGCCGAGGCCAGAGGGTGGCAAACACTCCTGCTCGGTTCGCACAAAGAGCAGACCATCGGTGCCCACATTGCCGCCCTGGCCGGCTCGCGCTGCCTCAACCTGATCGGACACACCTCCCTGGAACAGGCCGTCGATCTGCTCTCTCTGGCCGCTTGTGTGGTCAGCAACGATTCCGGCCTGATGCACGTTGCCGCCGCCCTCGGTCGACCGGTGGTGGCCCTGTTCGGCTCCTCGGACCCCCATCATACCCCACCGTTGGGCAAACATACCCGTATCGTCACCTTGGGCCTGCCCTGCGCACCCTGCTTTCGCCGCCACTGCCCGATGGCGGATCTGCCCTGTCTGGGCGGCATCACGGCCCACTCCGTTCTGGAACAGGTGGAAAAACCGTGGCCAGCGCCCTGACGCGACCCTGGCCGCTGCGCGTGCGCCATCGCCTGGAGTGGCTGCTTCTGCAGACTCTCCTGCCCTGGCTGCAATCCGGCGATCTGGCCCAAGCCAGCCGCCGCGCCCAGCGGCTTGCCCGCCTGTTGCGCTGGCTGTTGGCCTCCGAATGGCGTTGGGCACAGAACAATCTGTACCTGGTCTATGGCGACCATCTCACCCCTGCCGAGCGGCTCCGTCTGGCGGCCATGGCCATGGAAAACATGGTACTCACCCATCTGGACGGCTTGCGCCAGGATCCCTTTTCTATTCTCAATCACGACTCGGAAGCGCGGACCATTCTGCAGGAGTGCCTCGCACAGGGTCGTGGGGCCATCATTTGCGGTGTGCATCTCGGCTCCTGGGAAATTGGCCTGAAATGGTTCGCCTCCCTGGGTTTTCCCATTCATGTCGTCTATCGGCACAGCAACAACCCGCTGAGTGAACAACTTTTCATGGCCGCCCGCGCCCATTACGGCGTGCAGTGGATCCGGCGCGACGAGCCGCTCAAACTGCTGCGGGCGCTGCAAAAACGCCACATTCTGGTGTTGATGACCGACATCAACCAACGCCGCGATGGCATTCCCGTCCCCTTTCTCGGCACAACAGCCCTCTCTCCGGCAGGACCGGCCCGCCTGGCCAAGCGTTGGCAGGTGCCCCTGTTGCCGCTGGTCTGTGTGCGCGAGCAGACCGGCCAGTTTCGCATTCTCAACGGCCCTCTGCTGACCGCCAACGCCGATGAAGACGAAGTGGCCCTGACCGCACGGATTTATGCCTGTTGCCAACCCTGGATCCATCACTATGCCGAACAATACAACTGGCTGCATGCCCGCTGGCGTTCCCGACCCGATGGCTCGCTCTGGCAGCGTACCATCTCTGCCGAAGCGCTTGCCGCCGCCCGTCTCACCCCTCCGGCGCTTCCGGCAGAACGGGTACACCATTTGTTGAACTCCAGACCGGATAAGCCACGCTGATGCAAAAAATTTTACTCATCAAAACCTCCTCCCTGGGCGATGTGCTGCATCTGCTTCCGGCCCTGAGCGATGCCCGTCGCTTTCACCCCAACCTGCGCTTTGACTGGCTGGTTGAAGAGGCCTTTGCGGAGATTCCCGCCTGGCATCCCAGCGTGCAGCGGGTGATTCCGGTCGCCCTGCGCCGCTGGAAAAAAGAGCCCTTTCTCTCTGTGTGGCGGGGCGAACCGCAACGTTTCTGGCGCGCCATTCATCTGGATCGTTATGATGCGGTAATCGATGCCCAGGGGTTACTGAAAAGCGCCATTTTAGGCTGCCTGGCGCACGGTCGACGCTACGGCTATGATTTTCGCTCCGCCCGCGAACCGCTGGCAACACTGTTGTACCAGGCAAAAGAGCAGGTTGACCGCGACCTGCACGCCCTGACCCGCCTGCGCATCTTGTTCGCCGCCATTTTCGGCTACCCCCTGCCGCGTTCGCCCGCCGATTATGGCTTAAGCAAACGGTTTCCCAGAGCAAACGATCCCTCTTTTGATTGGATTTTTATTCCCGGCACCACCTGGAAAAGCAAACTGTGGCCACAACAGCATTGGCAAACTCTGGCCGCTCTGGCAGCAGCAGAGGGCCGGGTACTGCTGGTCTGGGGCACGCTCGATGAACTGACCCGCGCCAAACAGATTGCCGCCGTCGCCCCGGAGCGGATCCGTGTTGCCAGCAAAGGTTCTTTGAGCCAACTGGCCACCGCCTTGGCCGCAGCCAAAGGGGTGGTGGCTGTCGATACCGGTCCCGGCCATCTGGCCGCTGCCGTCGGTACACCGGTTGTCGGCCTCTACGGTCCCACCGATCCGCAACGCACCGGCAGCGTTGGTCCACAACAGCGCCTGCTGCAGGGGATGTGTGCGCAACTGCCCTGTCGGCAACGTCTTTGTCCGTTGGATGACCCATCCCCCTGTCTGCAGGCACTGCCCCCGGAAATGGTTTGGCAGGCCCTGCAACAACAGAGCCTCTCATGAACAGGGTGCCGCTCTCTGCCGTGCTGGTTACCTGCAACGCCGCCGAACAGTTGCCCGACTGTTTGGCCAGCCTCTCCTGTGTCGACGAAATTGTGGTGGTCGATTCCGGCAGCCAGGATCACACCTGTGCCCTGGCCCAAGCGGCGGGTGCCCGTCTGCTGCACCATGAATGGGCCGGTTTCGGGCCACAAAAAAGGTGGGCGGTACAACAGGCCCGTCACGACTGGGTATTATGCCTGGATGCCGATGAACGGCTTTCCGCCGCCTTGCAGGAACAGATTCGTACCCTCCTGGCCGCCCCTCCGCCCTTTTCTGCCTATCGACTGGCCCGTTGCAACCGGTTCATGGGGCGCTGGTTGCGCCATGGTGAAGGGTATCCCGATTGGGTGGTGCGCCTGTTTGACCGGCGTCAGGCACAATGGAGCGCCGACAAAGTCCATGAACGGGTGGAAAACAGCGGCAGCATCGGCACCCTGCACGGTGATCTGTTGCACGACTCGGCCATCTCGCTGCATGACTATCTGAGCAAACAGAATCATTACACCACCCTGCAGGCACAACGACTGTGCGCCGAGGGCAAACGGATCCATCTCGGCCATCTGTTGTTGAGCCCTCTGGCGCGCTTTATCAAATTTTATTTTCTGCGGCGGGGATTTCTCGATGGCATACCGGGACTGGTACACATTCTCATCGGCTGTGGCAACAGCTTTATCAAATATGCCAAAGGGATGGCGCTGCGTCTGTGACCAGCTACAAGTGCAAAATCTCTTTGGCCAAGGGAACAGTCAAGGGACGTTTGCGCAGCAGACCGGCCTCATCCAGTCGCTCCAGAGCGGTGATATAATCGGGAATGCGGCGTGGCAGGCGGCTGTGCAAAAATTTCAACAATTCGTCGCTGCAGCGCACCTGACGATCTTCCACCATTTTGCTCAGGATGGCAGCCAGCATTTCATCACTGGCCGCTTCCAGGGCAATGGCCGAACCCCATAATAATCGGGAACGCAAATCTTCGCGCAGCCCTGTCAACCACTGCGGCGATTGCCGACTGGCCACCAGCATTCGTCCATCCGGCAATTCACGCATCCGGTTGAACAGATACAAGATTCCCTCCTGCAATACCGGTCGACACGTCACCTCCTGCAGATCATCCACCGCCACCAGGCGGCAGGCCGCATAACGGCTGAGAAACTGGCTCAACGCCTGTTCGGCACTCTCCTGCAGTTGCCCGTGCAGCGCCGCCAGATCCAGATAGATGGCCGACTCTTCCCCCTCCCGCGCACGACAATGGGCCACCGCCGCCTGCAACAAATGGCTTTTGCCGGTACCCGCTTCGCCGGTCAACAGCAGCACCGTCGCCCGTTGCATCATGGGGGGGTCACGGTTTTCTGCCAGCGCCAGCACCGCCTCTGCCGCACGCTGGTTGGCCTCGCCGACCACCAACGTGTGGAAAGTGCAGACCGGATTGAGCGGAAAGGGAAAAAGGGTCTGGATAGCAGAAGAGATCATGCGGGCGTGATCCGTTCCTGTTCTGTGGCCAAACGACTCCAGCGCATCACATAGCTGCCCCCGGAGAGCAAGGTGGTCAGCGCCGTGATGCCGATCAGACCGTCCAGCCAGAGCGTGGCAAAATGTCCGTCCGCCGTATACATCACCCAGGACAACAGTATCATCTGGTTGACCGTATTCCACTTGCTGATCCACAACGGCTCAATGCGCAAGGCACCGGTCACCATGCGGAATACAATTGCCCCGCCAACAATCACCACATCGCGGGTGACCACCAACAAAGTCAACCACAGCGGCAACAACCCCAGCACCGTCAGGGTAATGTAGCCCGACAACAGCAACAGTTTATCTGCCAACGGATCCAGATGACGCCCCAGTTCGGTCTCCATCTGCCAGCGTTTGGCCACATAGCCATCCAGGGCATCGGTCAATCCTGCGGCGACAAACAGCATCAACGCGGCTGACAACATGTTTTCCATCAACAGCCAGATCAGCATTGGCACGAAAACAATTCGCAACAATGACAAAGCGTTGGGCAAATTCATGGCAACTGTAAAAGCAGTTCGATCCGATTCGACGGTGCAACAGCCGCCGCCGGAAGCGGTTCCACTTTGGCACCCAACTGTGTCAGCAACTCCTGCAATTGATTGTCCTGACCTTGATATTCAATCTGCAGGGTGGCCTCGGTGGCCCGTTCCTCGACAAATTTCAGACCGACCACACCGGCAGAGGAGCGCAATTTATTGGTAAACTGAGAAAATTGCGCCAATTTTGGCCCATGAATCACCCGCAGTTGTGCCACATGCTGCAACGCCGGATTAATGGTATGGGCCTGAATCCAACGGTCCGTGACCTGTTGCAACAGCTCCCGCACCAGTTGGGATGCCGGACATTTGCCTGTTTCACCGCTTTCGCTACAACGGGTTGCCCCCTCCTTTGCCGCCACACTGGCCACGATGGCCTCCTGGCTGCCACCGACACCCGACAGTTGTGCCTGCAGGCTTGGGGTGCCACTTTTGCCCTTGCCCGCTGCCGTGCTGCCGAGTTGGACTGCCAGCGTCCAGAGTTGATCCGTACCATAACGACCGGCAACCCACTGCTTGAGAGCCGGATCCGCAGCCTTGGCCCGTTCCCAGCTCAACTGGGCCATATCCTCCAGATCACCCAGGGGCATCACCATCGGCATGGCAAACGCCTTGCCCTCCTCCAGCAAGCTTTTCTGCAGCAGGGCCTCCACTGCTGCCGCTTCCCCTTCCGCACCACCCTGAGCGCGCACCAGCACCAAGACCGGCGGATGGCGGCTTTCATTATAGGCCATCCCTTTTTCCGCCAGGGCCGCCGCGATCCCTTTGGCCGAAAAGGTCACTTCCACCAAAATATGCAGGGCGTTACCCCGTTGGGTCTCGCCGACAATCTGCACCCGTTCGCTGAACCGTTTTCCCCCCTGCAACAAGCTGTTGAAAAAGCCCTTTTCTCTCTCCAGATCGGCGCGGGTGAACATGCGGCTGAACAGGCGTTCCAGAGCCATTTTTTTCGCCTTTTCCAGCCCGATACTACGTGGCTCTTGTCCTGCAGGCAGTGGCAACGGTACCACGGCTTCTGCCCCCACTTGATAAAAATGGTTTGGTTCAGCCCACACGGGCGTTGCCAACAGGGCCCATACCGCCAGGATGAATCCATATCCTTTTGCCAACCTCACGTGCCAATCCAGACCCATTTTTTTCTCCCGCAATATGGCAATACTGTCACTTGTCCGCCGGTTGAAACATGCCCCGTTCCACATAGGCACAGAGCAAATGACCAACCAGCAAATGGCTTTCCTGAATTCTGGGCGTCACCGTGGCCGGAATCCGTAAACAGAGATGACACAAATCGGCCATTTTGCCCCCGGAAGAACCGGTCAGACCAACCACGGTGATACCCATGCGCCGTGCCGTGGCAATGGCGTGCAAAATATTGGGTGAATTGCCTGAGGTACTGATGGCCAGGAGCAAATCCCCCGCTTTGCCATTGCCTTCAATCTGGCGGGAAAACAGCAGCTCATAGCCGTAATCGTTACCGATGGCGGTCATGATGGAGCTGTCGGTGGTCAGGGCGATGGCTGGCAGTGCCGGTCGATCAAAATAGAAGCGACTGACCAGCTCCCCGGCAATATGTTGGGCATCGGCAGCCGAGCCGCCATTGCCGGCAATCAACAATTTGCCGCCCGCCCGATAGACCGCCAAGGTCAGCTCACACACCTGCACCAACTCGGCAAGCCAGGCCGCATCCTGCAACAGGCGTTGCTTGACGGCGATACTCTCCTGAATCTGTTCTTGCAAAAATAAATCTTTCATCGCGCCCTCACCACCAACACCGGCATATCTGCCAATTGTAATATTTTTTCGGTGGTGGCCCCCATCAACAGGTTGTCGATGCCAGAAGTGCCGCTGTAGCCAACGACCACCATCGAGGCTTTCACCTTTTTGGCCGTATGGATGATCTGGCTGGCAGGCACCCCATGGGCAACCACCGTTTCCAACCCCACTTTGAACTGCTTGGCCAATTTGGCCAAATCATGCTCTTTGACAAAAGCACGCATACTCTCTGCCGCCACCTCTAAAACCGGTCGCAAAACTTTTTTGATCTCTTTTTTCTTTTGCGGTGGACTGGCCTCCGTGGTCACTTCGTGGACCACATGCAACAAATGCAGCCGACTCTCCGCCTGTCGTCCAATGACGAAAGCCGTGCGCACCGCTTCCAGACTGTCTCTGGTAAAATCAACTGCTACAACAATGGCTTGCAAATTATCTACGGTCACGGCATACCCCCACTGACAACACAAATCCCCACCCAAACGCAAACTGCAGCTTGTGTCCTTACCGAAAGGTAGCTAAGATTAGCCGCAAGCCGGTCGCTTGGCAAGCGTGGGCGTATTACCGGTTCTCCGGGTCCGGTACGGATCGAACCGATTACAAGAACCCGATTTTCAAGGAAAAACACTACAATGAAAACCAGAATCCTGACCGCTTCTGCGTTGGCTGTACTGCTCTCTTTCTCTGGAATGGCCGTTGCCGCCGATAATCCGAATGCGCGCAAACCCTTTGATGAGGCTGAATTCACCCGTTTCATGACCGATTATCCCGCCGTGACAAAATGGGTCACCGACAAGGGCAGTCGCTATGGCAGCAACAACTCACCCTGGGCTTTGTCCGGTCTGCGTTACGATAAGGAGCTGTTAAAACATCTGCAAAGTTCTGGATGGGATGCGGACCGTTTCTTTTATCTGCTGGACCATATCAATCTGGGTTTGATGACCACCCAGGCCGAAGCACAACAAGAGGCCCAGCGCACCCGGATCAATCAACAACGGGAAAAAGCGCAAGCCAGCCAAAAAGAAGAACAACAAAAATGGCAAGCCCAGAGGCAGGAGCAACAAAAAACCTCTCTGGAAACCGCCCGCGGGCAATGGTCCGCCCAACGGGAACGGGTTGCCCAGGATCCTTATCTGCCGCCCATGCAAAAGCAACAGATTCTGGCCCAAATGGATCGCAACCAACCTTCGGCACAAACCAGCAATCCGGATCAGCAGCTTGCCAGCATGCGCCAACAACAACGGAACTGGATAAACGAACAGAAACAGCAAATTGCCGCCAATCCGACCATTCCGCCCGGACAAAAGCAGGAGATGCTGGCCCAGTTGGATCGTTCCATCGAAGGGGTCAACCAACCGAAAAATATGGCCCCCGCGCAACCCCCGGCCATGGTTGATCCGGCAGAACAACAGGCCAAAATGCAAGCCCAACACAAACAATGGATTGAAGAGCGGATGAAAGAGATTCGCGACAATCCGATGATGCCGCCAGCACAAAAACAGCAAATGCTCGATCAACTGCAACTGTCGTTAAAAAATGCCGACAAAGCCGCGCAAATGGCCAAGGAACAATCCGCCAAAGCGCAAAGCGGCCCCCTGCCTGCCCAGGAGAGCCAATTGATCAAAGCAAACCGGCAAAAACTGACCACACTGTTCTTCCCGGAAATGTAGCCCAAGCCGCAGGAGAGCGACAGCAACCGGTTGCCGTCGCTCTCCTGCAGCGACTCTCTTTTTTATCCCTCTTTGTTACTGGCCAAAAAGAGCATCAATGCCTCCTGAATCGGCTGATAAAGCCGCCGCACATAGGCCAGCTCCTGGGTTGCTTCCTGCCAGCGCTGTTCTTTGACCGCTTCATACAGGGTGCGAGTCGGCTTCTGCAGAACCGGAAAAATGGTGTTGGCCATGCTCCCCTTCACCACGTGTGCGGTGGCCCGTGCCGATTGATAACTCTCTTGTTCAATGTCACGGTGCATGGTGTTGAGCAATTCGATGAATTGTGCCGCCAGCAGTTCTGCCACTTCACGGAAATCCTCTTCCTGCAAACCGATGGAGCGCATCGATTTCAACAACGCCTCCATATCAACCTGTTCAACCACTTCGCTTGCCACTTTTTCAGCAGAGGGTGAGTCGTCCCGCTCCTGGTTAACCTCGTCTGCCGTGGTGCCTTTGCTGCCATCCTGACTCACTGCGTGCAACAAAGAAAACTGGCGCAAATAGTTGCGCAAATCGGTAATACTCACCGGTTTGGGCAAAAAACCGTCCATGCCACAGGCCTGAATGTTTTCTCGTGCTTGCGGTGTTACATCGGCGGTAAAGGCCACAATCGGCACCCGTCTGGAATGACCCAGGCTCTCTTCCAAGCCATGAATGGCACGTGTCGTCTCAAAGCCGTCCATGATCGGCATCTGGCAATCCATCAGAATCAGACTGAAACGTTTCTGGCGAAAATGGTCGATCGCCTCCTGACCGCTCAAGGCCGTATTGATCTGATCGCTGCGAAAACCCAAATTGAGCAACATGCCCCGGGTGACGATCAAATTGGCCTGCTGGTCATCGACAATCAAAATTCTGCCTTCGGCACGCCAGCTGACCGGCTCCTGGGGCGACATCTCCCCGGCTGTCCGCTGATGGTTGCCCTTGTTCTGAATCAACCATTCAATGGCCGCCAATAACCGTTCGGCATTGATCGGTTTTTTCAAACAAATGGCTGTGCCGGGCAACTCTGTGGCCTGATCCCAACCCTGATCCAACAGGTCGGTCAACAGGATAAAGCGCAACTCGGTGTTGCAATTAAGCAATTGCTGGAACTCGCGGCGATGGCTGAGCCCCGGTTTTTGGTTGCAGAGTACCAACTGATAGGGTTCCCCACGGGCATCGGCCTCCTGCAACAACAGGGGGGCATGTTCCACCTCAACGGCATGATCCAGGCGTGCGCCATGCGACAACAGCGCATCCTCCACCAAAGTGCGCAACAAGCCATCCTGGGCGACCGCCAGAACCCGCATATTTTTCAGGTCCTGTTCTTTTTCGTGGCGGTTGTAGGAAAGATGCTGTTTTTCCAGCCGAACTGTAAAATAAAAAACCGAACCAGAGGGGGTATCCGGATTGCTGTCAACCTGGATTTCTCCTCCCATCATCTGCACCAGATGTTTGCAAATCGACAAGCCCAAACCGGTCCCTTCGTGACGGCGGGTGGAAGAGGAGTCCACCTGGGTAAAACGTCCGAATATTTTCTGCCGATCCTCGGCGACAATGCCGATACCGGAATCCCGCACCTCAAACAACAAATCGATCCCTTGCTCATCCCCACTCACCGGACCGCCATACAACTCGACCGTTCCCCCCTCCGGGGTAAATTTGATGGCGTTACCCAGCAGATTGATGAATATCTGTTTCAAACGGATGGGATCACCACGGACCGCCGTATAGGCAACATCCGGAAAAAAGGCAGTCAGTTCAATCCCTTTGGTATGGGCCAACGGGGCAACTGTCATCGCCGCTTCATAGACCATGCGACGCAGATCAAAATCCACCTTGTCCAACACCAGCTGTTTGCCGTCCATTTTGGAAAAATCAAGCACATTGTTGATCAACGTCAACAAGGTCTGACCGGCACCCAAGGCCAGTTCCACCCGTTCCCGGTCTGGCAGGCGAATATCGGCACTGCGCAGCAACTCCAACATGCCGAGAATCACATTCATCGGGGTGCGAATTTCATGGCTCATGGTGGCCAGAAACAGGCTCTTGGCCTGACTCGCCGCCAGCGCCTGATCCCGTGCCACGGCCAGATCGTTGGTGCGTTCTCGCACCTGTTCTTCCAACGAAGCGGCCAAATTGCGCAACGCCCGGTGCGAAACGCTCAAGGTATCCAATAACGATCGGAAGGCCGAGGCCAACTCACCCACCTCATCGGGAGAAGAGACATCAATTTGTACATTCTCCTCCCCGGCGGCAATACGATGAATGGTCTGGGTCAAGTGGCGAATCGGTCGGGTCAGGCGACGGGTGGTAAGGACAATCAAAATGCTCAACACCAGCGCAATGGCCAGTGAGATGTGCAATATCTCCTGCCAATAGTTGCGAATTCCTTGTACCATGGCGGTATTGGAGGCAAAGGCCACCATCAGAATATGGCGATTCGGCGTGACGGGATCAAAATAGATGCGTTGATACACCAAATGCAGGCCCTGTTCTGCCAGGGCCACCCGGACGGGAGAGTCGACATAAATCGACATTTGATGCCGCATACGGGGTGCCGATTCGCTATCCGTCCACAATTGCGGCAGGTCCGGAAACATTGCCTGTATCCGATTGCTGCCAGCCACCCCATCAGGCCAATTCCGACCAATGCGTTGCGCGCCCTGTTGCAATAAGACTTTTGCCTGGGCTTTGAGGTACAAGATATTTCCTGCCCCATCTGCCAGCAAGAGTTGCACCTCATCGCTTGCCTGGCGAAACAGGGTATTGGCCAACAGGCGAAAATTTTCCCGAATGGTCAAAATGCCCGACCGATCCTCTTCCGAGGTAAATACGGGAACCGCCATCTGCAACACCGCATCCCCGCTGCCCGATGCGGTTGCGGAAGTGGTGCCATCATTCTGTTCAAGCAAGGTAAACTGGTTGGGATTCAGGCGTAACGCCTTCTGGAAATAGAGTTGGTTCTGTTCCGAACGCAGATCTTTCTCGGCGACACGTTCGAGCATGCCATTGCTGCGCCGTTCAACCCGCAGCAACTCCCGACCCTCCGGTGCCGTACTGAGCAGAGCAATATCGCGATAGGTCAGATGCAGCCCCATGATGGAAAAAAAATCGTTGGCTACAATATTTTTGGCCTCTGCCGAATCCTGTCGGTAACCGGCTTGCAGAGAGGGTGCATGCAGCTCTCCGGCCAGACGCAGCACGGAACTGGAATCGGCCAGCATGATCAGCGTATTGCGCAACTCCAGCACGTGATGCACGTAAAGGTTGGATTTGCGCCGCAATTCGTTGGAAATGTCGGAAAAAGATTGCTCCCGCAACAACTTTTCCACACTGGAAAGCGTGACGTAACCTACCAGAGCTACGCCCGACATGGTAAAGATCAGGGTCAATAAGGCAATCTTGGCAGGCAATTTCAGAAGTGGTTTAATCATCATGTGTCTACGACCAAGTTTGACCAAAGGAAACAGTGACACAATACACAACTGTAACTCATCTTGACAGCGTTTTTCATCATCCATCGAATATTTGAGGTGCAACGGCTTATGGCTTTGATCGGTATGCGCGAAGTATCGATCCGTTTCGGCGGACCAACCATTCTGGAACAGGTTAATTTTGCAGTGGAACCCGGCGAACGGGTCTGTCTGGTCGGACGCAACGGCAGCGGCAAGACCACCTTGCTGAAGCTTTTGGCTGGTGAATTGCGACCCGATAGCGGTGAAGTGGTGCGGCAAAAAGGGATGCGCGTTGCCCGCCTGGAGCAGGAGATTCCGGAGGGGCTTTCCGGCACGGTGCTGGAGGTGGTCGCCGACGGTTTGGGCAAGCTGCGGCATGCCCTGACCGCCTACGACCAGGCCAGTCGCCAACTGGCGCACGGCAGCGATGAGGCGGCGCTGGCGGCGATGAGCAAAGCCCAGGAGTTGTTGGATCATCAGGAGGGTTGGGCGGTACAGCAACGGGTGGCGGAACTGCTCTCTCTGCTCTCCCTGCCCACCGATCTGGCATTTGCCACCCTTTCCGGCGGTCTGAAACGGCGGGTGTTGCTGGCCAGAGCCCTGATCACTGACCCTGATCTGCTGCTCCTGGACGAACCGACCAACCATCTGGATCTGGAAGCCATTCAATGGCTGGAAGATTTTTTCCGGGCCGACGGCACGACACGCACGTTTCGTGGCACTCTCTTTTTTATCTCCCATGATCGTCTGTTTCTCAACCGTCTGGCCAGCCGCATTCTCGAGCTGGATCGGGGACGATTAAGCGACTGGCCCGGCGACTATGCCACCTATCGGCGGCGCAAAGAGGCCGTCCTGGAGGCCGAACTGCAACAACAGGCCCAATTTGATAAAAAATTGGCCCAGGAAGAGAGTTGGATCCGGCAGGGTATACAAGCCCGACGCACCCGCAACGAAGGTCGGGTACGGGCCCTGGAACGTCTGCGCCGCGAACGACAGCAACGACGGGAACAGCTCGGCGTGGCCAAACTGCAACTGGAAAGCGGTGAACTCTCTGGCCGCCTGGTCATCGAAGCGGAGCGCATCTCCTATGATTATGCAGGGGTGCCGGTCATCCGCCACTTTTCCACCCTTATTCAGCGCGGCGATAAAATCGGTATCATCGGGGCCAACGGCGTGGGCAAAACCACCCTGTTGCGCCTGCTGCTCAACGAATTGCGCCCCACGCAAGGCAGCGTTCGCCTGGGCACCCGCTTGGAAGTGGCCTATTTTGATCAATTGCGCAGCCGACTGGATGAAAACAAAACGGTGATCGATGCCGTGGCCGATGGGCAACAGGAGATTGTTTTCCATGGCCGACGCCGCCATATCATGGGTTATCTGCAGGATTTTCTCTTCAGCGGTGAACGGGCCCGTTCACCGGTCGGTATTCTTTCCGGCGGTGAGCGCAATCGCTTGTTGTTGGCCCGCCTTTTTCTGCGCCCCTCCAACGTGCTGGTCATGGATGAACCAACCAACGATCTGGATGTGGAGACGCTCGAACTGCTGGAAGCCTTGCTGGTCGACTATCCCGGCACGCTGCTGCTGGTCAGCCACGATCGTACCTTTTTGAACCATGTGGTCACCTCGACGCTGGTTTTTGAGGGAGGGGGGCAGGTCAATGAATATGTCGGCGGCTACGACGATTGGCTGGCCCAGCGCCCGCCGGTCGCCGCGCAGACCACCGCCAGCGAAGAGAACAGCCGTCGATTGAAAAATGAACCCCGGCAACGGGAACGCAAACGTCGCCTGACCTTCAAGGAGCAGCAGGAGTTGACCGCCCTGCCCAGCCAGATCGAGGCCTGGGAAGAGGAACAACAGCAGCTGCATCAACAAGTTGCCGACCCTGCCTTTTACCGCCGTGCTGGTGAAGAGATCATCGCCGCCAGCAGTCGTCTGAACCAACTCGAACAGCATCTGGCAGAGGCCTACGAACGCTGGCAACAGCTCGAAGAGCTGGCCGAAGAGCGTGGATAAACACCGTTAGCAAGGAAACCATCATGTCGCCCCACGAAGAACAAACCCCTTATCAACACCTGACCCCGGATACCATTCTGCACGCGGTGGAAGCGGTCGGCTTTCCTTGCAACGGCACCTTGCTGGCCCTCAACAGTTATGAAAACCGTGTCTACCAGATCGGCATCGACGACGGCGCACCCCTGATCGGAAAATTTTATCGCTCCGGTCGCTGGTCCGATGCCGCCATCCGCGAAGAGCATCATTTTTGCCTGGAACTGCAGGAACAGGAGTTGCCGGTCATCGCCCCCCTGCGCCTCAATGGCAATACCCTGTTTACCCATCAAGGATACCGCTTTGCCCTCTACCCACGGCAGGGTGGACGTCCGGCGGAACTGGATAACACCGAACATTTAGAGCAGTTGGGACGACTGCTGGGACGACTGCATGCCGTCGGTGCCCTGCGTTCCTATCGCCACCGTCTCACCCTCAACGTGGCCAACTGGGGCCACGGCTCGGTTGCGCATATTCTGGCGGCCAATCTGCTCCCTCCCGGCCTGCAGCGCCACTATCAGGCGGTCAGCAGCACCCTCCTCGACACACTGCAGGCCGCTTTTGCCGCGGTTGGCAGCGTGCGCCTGCTGCGCCTGCACGGGGATTGCCATGCCGGCAACCTGCTCTGGACCGGCAGCGGCTTCATGCTGGTCGATTTTGACGATACCTGCCTGGGACCGGCCATTCAGGATCTCTGGCTTGCCCTCTCCGGCTTGCTGCACGAGCAGCGCGGCCAGCTCTATCATCTGCTGCAAGGGTATGAAACCTTTTACCGTTTTGATCAGCGGGAAGTGGCTCTGATCGAACCGTTGCGCACCCTGCGCATGATTCACCATGCCGCCTGGCTTGCCCGCCGCTGGCGCGATCCAGCCTTTCCCAAAGCTTTTCCCTGGTTTAACGCCCCACGCTATTGGGAAGAGCATATTCTCGCCCTGCAGGAACAACTCTCTTTGTTGCAAACGGCAGCGGAGCCCATGCCAATGGATTGGTGAACGCAACAGGAAAAGTTTGGAATTAATTTGACATTTGGCAAAATTGTTGCTATCTTATTGCAATTGGCGTAAAATTTGCTTATATCAATCTGATATTCTTCAAATTCTCATCAAAGAGGGGGAAATTTGATGCATCCATTCACTGGACTGAACAATCTTGCCGTCAGTTATAAAATTACGTTTGGTTTCGGTCTGGTCGGTGTTTTATTTCTGGGGGTGATCGCACTCTACCAGAACACGCTGACCAGCACCCTCACCACCTTCCAGACCGATATTCTGGAACGGGCAGAAGCAGAAAAAAGCAAGGCAACACAAGTCAATACCTGGATGTTGGAAGCACGGCGCAACGAAAAAGATTTTTTGTTGCGTAAAGAGACAAGCTATCTCGACGCGGTCAAAACCACCGTCGGTCGAGTGCAAAAACTGGCGGAAGAGATGCAACAAACTGCCAAGGCCAACCAGGATGAAAGCAGCGCCAAACTTGACCAGGAAATCCAACGTCTGGCAGGCGAATATTTGACAGCTTTCCTGCTGGTGGGACAGACGGAGACAGAAAAAGGACTCGATCCACAATCCGGTCTGCAAGGGGCTTTCCGGCTCAGCGCCCATGATCTGGAAAAACGGATCAAAGATTTCGACAGCGAAGAGATCTATCTGGCCCTGCTGCAGTTGCGCCGCGCCGAAAAAGATTATCTGCTGCGCAAAGATTTAAAATATGTCGTGACCATGGAGACCCGCCTGCAACAACTGCAGCAGGCTGTCACCAACGCCACCCTGGCAG
Organism: Magnetococcales bacterium WMHbinv6; assembly: GCA_002753135.1. GTDB lineage: Bacteria > Pseudomonadota > Magnetococcia > Magnetococcales > Magnetaquicoccaceae > Magnetaquicoccus. The sequence goes on from PDZV01000006.1 coordinate 54,302, forward strand.
CAGATCTGAAACAATCTTTGACCGAACAGAGCCAGCACTATTGGTCGTCGTTCAAAGCCTATCTGCAAAATGCCGACAAAACGGCAGGCGACGCTTTCCGGGAAAGCGCCCATACCATGGAATCGTTGCTGGAGAGCCACTATGTGACCGGACTGGCGGAAGGGTATCTGCAAATCCGCAAGGAGGAAAAAGATTATCTGCTGCGCGGTGATGAAAAATATGCAACAGCCGTCGGCAAGCAGGTTGAACAGTTGCAACAGCGCATTCAGGCCTCCCCCATCAGCGAACAAGACAAACGGGCCTTGAGCGAAACGATGACCACCTATCGGGAACGATTTTCCGCCCTGGTAGCCAAAGACAAGGAGATCATCAAACAGATGCAGCGCATGCGTGCGGCTGCCCATGCCGTGGTACCAATCGTCGATGAACTGGTCAAAGAGGCCAGCGACGATATGAACGAGACGGCCCGCACCACAACGACAACCGCCTCCAACAATGCCCGTTTTGCCTTGCTGGTCAGTGGCATCATTTTGCTGCTGGGGGCACTGGTGGCCTGGTTGATCGGCAAAAGCATCGTCACGCCGATTCAAGCCCTCTCCAGCCTGCTGCAACGTTTTGCCGAGGGGGATATGACCATCCGCAGCCCGATCCAGCAAAAGGATGAGATCGGCCTCATGGCGGCAGCCCTGGATCAAAGCGCCGTTCGTCTCTGCCAGGTGGTCGAGCAGATCAAACAATCTTCCGTCGAAGTGGCACACGGCAGCCAACAACTCTCCGAGGCGGCACAATCTTTTGCGCAAAGTTCCGCCGAACAGGCCGCCTCCATCGAAGAGACCTCCTCAGCGGTCGAACTGATGACCGGCAGCATTCAGCAAAACAGCCAACAAGCGGTCGGCACCGCCTCCATCTCACAGCGTGCCGCCCAAGATGCGGTCAGCACCGGTCAGGCGGTGGCGCAGGCGGTCAGCGCCATGCGTGAAATTGCACAAAAAATATCGGTTATCGAAGAGATTTCCCGGCAAACCAACCTGTTGGCGCTTAACGCTGCCATTGAGGCGGCACGAGCCGGGGAACAAGGCAAGGGCTTTGCGGTGGTTGCCGCCGAGGTGCGAAAACTGGCGGAACGCAGCCAAGGTGCCGCTGGCGAAATCGGCACGCTCTCGGTGACCAGCATGCAAATTGCCGAGCAGGCCGGTGGCATGTTGAGCAAACTGGTACCGGAAATTCAAAAAACGGCGGATCAGGTGCAAAATATCGCCCAAGTCAGCCGGGAACAGGATCAAAGCGCCGAACAGATCAATCGCTCCATGCAGCACATGGATCAGGCCATTCAACGCAACGCCGGCACTTCCGAAGAGATGGCCGCCACCTCCGAACAGCTGTCGGCGCAAGCGGATGCCCTGCAGGAGGCGATTGCCTTTTTCAAAACCGAAAGCGCCGCTTCCGGCAACCGCCCCAGCAGCGCAGCGGTGCGTGTTGCACGCCAGCAACAGAAAAAACCAACCTCCGCGCGCGCTGTGGCCCGCCTGCCACAACGGCAGGCGGTGGCCCTGCTCAACTGATTTGCTGCCGCCCGGCTCATGCCGTGGTGGAAAGGTGCATGGCGGCGGCCAGCAGTTGTCGGGTGTAGGGATGTTGCGGATTGTCGAACAGGGCCTGTGTCGGCCCCTGTTCGACAATCTGCCCTTGCCACAGCACCAGAATATGGTGCGACATGGCCCGAATCACCCGCAAATCGTGGGAGATAAAGATAAACGACAGGCCATGTCGCTCTTGCAGACCGCGCAACAGGGCCAAAATTTGTGCCTGTACCGACAGATCCAACGCCGAAGTCGGCTCATCCAACACCAGCAGCTCCGGGTGCAGAATCATCGCCCGGGCAATGGCGATCCGTTGCCGCTGGCCACCGGAAAATTGATGCGGGTAACGATCCAGATAGGCTTCCGGCAATCCCACCTCCGCCAACATGGCTGCCGCCCGCTGCTGTCTGGCCGTCTCACTCTGTTCCAAGCGGTGGATCCATAACCCTTCTGCCAAAATTTCCCCGACGGTCATGCGCGGCGACAACGAAGAGAAAGGATCCTGAAACACCACCTGAATGCGCCGCCGCAAGGCCCGCACATGTTCCCGATCAGCCGTTTGCAGCTCCAAACCGTCAAAACGGATGGTGCCACGGCTGTGGTTGAGTTGCAGAATGGCCTCGCCCAGGGTGGTTTTGCCGCTGCCTGACTCCCCAACGATACCCACTGTTTCCCCCCGCGCCAGGGTAAAGCTCACCCCATCCACCGCCTTGACATGGCCGACCGTGCGCTGCAACAAACCCCGTTTGATCGGAAAATGGCAATATAAATTCTCAATCTGCAACAACGGAGCCGCACCGACCCGTGGCGGCGGCGCATGGCGGCTGGGCAGGCTGCCCAGCAACTGCTGGGTATAAGGGTGTTGTGGCTGGGCAAACAAACGTTCCGTGGCACCGCTTTCACAAATTTCCCCCTGGCGCATGACATAGACCCGATCGGCACTTTTTTGCACCATCGGCAGATCGTGGGTGATCAGCAGCATGGCCATGCCCAGCTCCCGCTGCAGGCGGGCCAGCAGTTCGAGAATTTGCGCCTGAATGGTCACATCCAGGGCTGTGGTCGGTTCATCGGCAATCAACAGGGCCGGACGACGGGCCAGGGCCATGGCAATCATCACCCGCTGCCGCTGACCACCGGAGAGCTGGTGCGGGTAGCTGTCCAGTTTTTGTTCCGGGTCGTTGATGCCGGTCAAGGTCAACAACTCGATGGCCCGGCGGCGCAGCGTCGGCAGTTGGGCCGCCGTCATCCCTTCCGGCAGGAAAGATTCCGCCAACTGGCGAAAAATCGGTTGCACCGGATTCATGGCGGTCATCGGTTCCTGAAACACCATGGCAATCTGCTGGCCGCGCAACCGACGCAGCGCCTCCGCTGACAAAGAGCGGATATCCTCGCCGCGCAGGCGGATCGTCTTGGCCTGAACGGTGGCGTTGCCCGGCAACAACTGCAACAACGAGAGCGCGGCCACACTTTTGCCGCTGCCGGATTCACCCACCAGGGCAACGGTTTCCCCGGGTTGAATGGTCAGGGAGATACCGCGCACGGCGGCAACGACACCGGCCTCGGTGCGAAAATCGACCTGCAAAGTGTCGATGTGCAACAGCGGTTTCTCCATTCAGCTCTCCTTGCGCGGGTCCATGGCATCGCGCCCTGCCTCACCGATAAAATTGAGCAGCAGCATCATGGTCACCAGCACGATGAAGGTTGGCAGCGAGATCCACCACGCCTCCATATTGGCTTTGCCCTGCTGCAGCAGTTCGCCCAGACTGGGGGTGGAGGGTGGCACCCCCAAACCGAGAAAATCCAGACTGGTCAACGCCAGAATGGTGCCGGAGATGCGAAAGGGGAGAAAGGTGATCACCGGGGTCATGGCATTGGGCAACAGATGGCGAAACATGATGGTACGATCCGAGGCCCCCATGGCTCGTGCCGCCTTGACATAGGCCATGTTGCGGGCACGCAAAAATTCGGCCCGCACATAATCGGCCAGCCCCATCCAGCCGAACAACGACAGCAAAACTATCAGCAACAACAGGCTCGGATTGAACAGACTGGCAAAAATAATCAACAGATAAAGCTCCGGCATCGCCCCCCAGATTTCGATCAGCCGTTGCAGCAACAGGTCGGTATAGCCACCAAAATAGCCCTGCACCGCCCCGGCAAGAATGCCGATCAGAGTACCAATCGCCGTCAAGGTCAGGGCAAAGAGTACCGACAAGCGAAACCCGTAGAGCAGACGGGCCAAAATATCCCGGGCCCGGTCATCGGTGCCAAGATAATGGTGTTGATCGGGAGGGGCGGGGGCCGGATGTTGCAACTGGCTGTCAATGCTTGCAAAACTGTAGGGAATCACGGGAAAGATAACCCAGTTGGGGGCCTGTTGCAGGCGGGTGAGAATATAGGGATCCCGATAATCGGCCTCGGTGGCAAAATCGCCGCCAAACAGGGTCTCCGGATAACTTTTCAGCAGGGGAAAAAACAGTTCACCCTGATAGCGGATCAGCAACGGTTTGTCGTTGGCCAGCAGTTCAGCCCCCATCGAGATCAGCAGCAACAGGGCAAAAAGCCATAAGGAATAATAGCCGCGTCGATGGGCCTTGAAACGGTTCCAGCGGCGGCGAATCAGTGGCGAAGGTGAAAAAAAGCGCATCAGCAACCCCTGTCAGGGAAGGTTGGTCCTATCCGGCCTCTCATCCTGGCTGCTCTCGTTGCAACAAGGAGTGGTATAGTTGCAGCAGACGCCCGCTCATCGCCTCCAGCGTCAAGGGCAGCACGGTGGCGCGGGCCAACGCGGCCATTCGTTGCCGCACCTCCGGCACCAGCAACGTCTCAATATTGGCCTGCAAACGGTCCGCGTCCAGGGAGTCACCCAACAGACCGTTGACACCCTGCTGCAACAGGTCGGCGGCACCGCATTGATAGGAGGTTACCAGCGGCAAACCGGCTGCCATCCCCTCCAAGGCCACATTGGGAAAAGGGTCATAGCGGGTCGGCAACACCAAAATATCGGCTGCCCCGTAAAAGGGTTCTACCTCTTTTTGCCCCCCGGTGAAACGAACCCGCCCGGCCAGACCCAAGCGGCGGCTCTGCTCCTGCATCCGTTGCAGGTGACGATCCGCCCCCACTACCAGCAGTTGCACCGTCGACGGCAGGCGACACATCACCTGCAGCAAAATCGGTACCCCTTTGCGCTCAAAACCGGAGCCGACCAGCAACAGCAGCGTTGCTGTCTCCTCGATCCCCCACGCGCTCCGGGTTGCGCTGCGCCAGCGTGCGGCCAGGTTGGGATGAAACCGTTCCGTATCCACCCCGCTGTAAATGACATGCAGTTTGTCGGCAGCCACGGCAAAGCCCTGTTCAATCTCCTGCTTGACCATCTGCGAGTTGCAAATCACCGCCCGCAGTTGCGGGCTGCAAAACATCTGCCGTTCCAGGGCGAGAACTTGCCGATGATAGGGGCTCAACGTGGTACCCAGGCGACCCCACCAGCCCAGGGTGCGATTGCGTTCGCGCAGCCAGACCTGATGCACCCCATCCCCGGCCCGATAGAGATCGCAACCCGGCAACCGTTCATGCGACTGGACCAGATCAAAAGGCTGTTCCCGCAACCGCTGTTGCACACAACGGACAAAAGTGCGATCCCGCCACCAGCGGCCCAGATACCAGGGATCACAGGCCATCATCTGCCAACCGGCCAACTCTCCCGACCAGCGCCGGGCCAACAGGGTCACCTGCAACCCCCGCTCCTGACGCAAGGCTCCCATCGCCCGTTCCAGAAAGCGCTCCGCCCCACCAAAGGGCGTATAACGCTGGCGAATCAATGCCAAGGAGAGGGGAGAAGCCGAGTGATTCATTGCGCCGCAGGACAACTTACTATAACGTGTCGGAAATCCGGTCAAGCCGGTGAGCATGCCATTTTCCCGTTTTACAGGAATATCCCGTTTGGAACAATGACTACTCTGCATGACAGGCCTTTACGCATCGCCCACAGCGAATCCTCCTTGGGATGGGGCGGGCAGGAGTTGCGTACCTTGACCGAAGCCGCCGGGATGATCGCCCGCGGTCATCAGGTGACCCTTCTGACACCACCGCAGGCAAAAATTTATCAGGCGGCCCGGCAACGCACTCTGCCGGTGGAGGCGGTGCGTATTACCCGCAAATCGTTGCCTGGTCTGTGGGATCTGTGGCGCTGGTTGCGTCACAACCCGGTCGATTGCCTGATCAGCCACAGCTCGGTAGACAGCTGGCTGGCTGCCGTGAGCTGTCGTTTGCTGGCCCGTCCGCCGGTCATCATCCGCTTGCGCCATATTTCGGCAGCCGTACCGCGCAATATGGCCACCCGCTGGCTCTATACCCGGGGCTGCCACCATATCGTCACCACCGGCGAAGCGTTGCGCCAACAGCTGATCAACGACAATGGTTTTCCCGGCGAACGGATCACCTCCATTCCCACTGGTATCGACCTGCAGCGATTTTGCCCCGGTTCAGCCAGCGAGGCCCGACAGTCCCTGGCTCTGCCGGAAGATAAATTGATCATCGGCATTGTCGCCACCCTGCGCAGCTGGAAGGGGCACAGTTATCTGTTGCAGGCGGTGGCTGCTTTGCAACGGCAGGATATTCATGTCCTGATCATCGGGGATGGGCCGCAACGCCACAATCTGCAACAACAGATCGCCTCTTTGCAATTGACCACTCAGGTCACCCTGGCCGGCAATCAGGAAAATGTCGTGCCCTGGTTGCAGGCCTGCGATCTTTTTGCCCTGCCCTCCTATGCCAACGAAGGGGTACCGCAATCGCTGATGCAGGCCATGGCCTGCGGCATTCCGGCCATCTCCACCCCGGTTGGCAGCATTGGCGAACTCATCGAGGAGGGTGTCACCGGCCTGCTGGTTCCCCCCAAAGATGCGGCGGCACTGCAACAGGCCCTGCAAACGCTGCTCGATAACCCGGCGTTGCGCCACACCCTGGGTCAACACGGACTGGCCTGCATTCAACACCGTTTTGCCCTGCCGCAGATGGTGGAACAGATGGAACAGATTATCCGCCAGACGTTGCGCACCTTCCGGCACCCAGAGCCACAAGCGATTGCCACACCATGAAAATTGCCTATCTGGATCCCCACCCGGTCCCCGACGCCGTCACCGTGCCGTTACAGATTTTGCAGATGGTCGACGCCTTCGGCAATGGGGGCGCGGAGGTCCATCTGATCACCCCGCAACCTGCGCACACGCGCAGCGTCGACAGCATATTGGGCCACTCCCTCTCCACACAGGTCCAGCTGCACCATCTGCCCGATCTGCGCCATCGCTGGTGGTTTCCCTCCGGCAGCAACCGGCCCTATTATTGGATGGCCAGCCGTCTGCTCGCCCGCCTGTCAGTTGATCTGCTCTTTATTCGCAATATTCGACTGGCCGCCCGACTGCTGCAGGATAAACGGGTGCAGCTGCCCTTGTTCTTTGAAACCCACGAACTGTTTGCCAACACCTATCAGGAAGAACACCCCCACCCTTCCTGGCAAGAGCGCAGAAAATGGCAGCGTTTGGCCGCGACAGAAGCACTGGTCTACCAGAAAGCCAGCGCACTGATCAGCCTGACCCCCTTTCTGTTGCAAGATATTGAGCGCACCTATGCAACCCGCACCCCGAGCCTGGCGGCCCCGCTGGGTTTTGATGCCACCCTGGCACAACAGGCCCTGGCCACGCCACGCCCCACCAATCCGCAACCGGTGTTGCTCTATTTGGGCAATCTCCATCCCTGGAAAGGGGTGCCCACCCTGTTGCAGGCCATGACCCAGGTTGAGGGGGCCGTGCTGCGCATTATCGGTGGCAACCCGGAGCGCAACCAACTGCTGCAGCAGCAGGCAGAACAGTTGGCAATTACCGATAAAATTCAACTCTTGCCCCCTGTTCCCCCTGCCCAGCGATTTCATGCCATCCACGCCGCAGATATCTGTCTGTTACCGCTCAGCCAGCGGACCATTGCCAGCCGTTATACCAGCCCGCTGAAACTGTTTGAGTACATGGCCATGGGCAAAGCGATCATTACCGCCGATCTGCCCAGCATGCGCCTGTTGCTGCAACATGATCGCAACGCCCTGTTGACCGAGGTGGGTGATCCCGCTGCCCTGGCTGCGGCCATTCGTTCCCTGCTGGCCGATCCGGCCACAGCGCAGCGACTGGCCACGGCGGCCCAACAACTCTCTTTGCACCATACCTGGAATGAACGGGCCAAACGCATGCTGGCCTTCATGGAGGAACGGTTGAACCAGCGATGAACATTCTGGTCATCAACGTGGCCCGCATCGGCGACACCCTGTTGATCACCCCGATCCTGCGTGCCATCAAACAGGCCTATCCTGACCACAAACTGGGTTGTCTGGCCCATCCGAAACGGATGGAAGTGTTGCAGGGGCTGCCCTTCATCGACACGTTGGCAGGGATCACCCCCGGCAGTCAGTGGTGGCGCGCACGACTGCTGCGGCAGCGCCCCTGGGATGCAGCCCTGGTCTACGGACAGGATGCCCCCTTGATCCGCTACGCCAGCCGGGTGGCCAAACAGGTGGTCGCCTTCAACCAGCCGCTGGCCGCCAGCAATCGTCTGCTCAGCCACTGCGTGGCGAAACCGGATACGCTGATCCACGCGGTCAAAGGACGCTTGCTGCTGGCCAACGCCCTGGGCATTCATACCGACGATTTCTCCTTGAGCTACCAGGTTACCGCAGAGGAGTCCCACGCCGCACAGGCGTGGTTGCAGCCACGCCTACCCCAGCAAAGCGGCCCGCTGGTAGGCATGCAATTTACCAGTTTTGCCACCAAATGGTACCGCGATTGGCCGATTGAGCAGTTCATGGCCCTGGCCGATGCGCTGCGGCAGCGCCATCCCGCCATCTGTTTCGTCCTGTTGGGCGATAAGCACAATCTGGCAAAAGAAGAGATGTTCTATAAACAATTTCCGCAACATACCGTGTGCGCTTCCGGGCTGTTCACCCTGCGGCAATCGGCAGCGCTCATGCAGCGCCTGCATCTCTATATCGGGGTGGATACCGGCCCGACCCATCTGGCAGGTGCCTTGCGCATTCCCATGGTTGCCCTGTATCACTGCCGTTTTCCTGGCCGCAACCTGATCCCGCTGGGCCATCCTTTGCTGCGCATGATCGAACATCCCCATCCCCATTCACCCTGCCCGGAACAAACACCGATGCAGGAGATTGCCGTCGCCACCGTTCGGCAGGCGGCGCAGGAACTGTTGCAGGCAACAGGGTGGTAACTCTTCCTTGATCGTACCTTGCCAAACAGGCTTCTCCCTTCTTATGATTGTGTGTTTGTTATTGAGTGTTAAAAATGGTTGGTGCTTGCTGCCAATCGATACCCTGCGCTCAAAGCACATTCCATCTCACGGGGCCAGCATGCCTAGCAACCCTTGTCAAAAACGCGATGCAGTAACCTGCCACACTTGTCGGAACAAACGGGTTCGGCATGGCGGAGCGCCGCTGCAAAACGACCATCACGGTGTGCAGATTCACCCCGCCCCTTTGGCAGCCGGGTAAGGGCGCTTATGGCCAAGTTTGTCTTTATCGATGTGACGGTCACTGTCAGCTACGGCGGCGTGCAAACCGCGGTGTGGCACCTGGCAAAAGAGTTGTACGATCAAGGACATGAGGTTACCGTTTTTGGCGGGCACGGCCCTCTGCAACCGGATCTGCAGGGCAGAGCCATCACCGTGCATCGTTTTCCCTTTGTGGCACGCGACAAAATCCCCCATTTCGGCAATCGTTTTCGCCGTATCGGCGAACGGTTTTCCATGGCCCTTGCCGCCAGAAAAACATTTTTGCAGGGTAAGTTTGACTGGGCCATTCTGACCAAACCCACCGACTTTTTTTGGCCATGGCTGATCCCCGCCGATTGCCCCACCCGTTTTGCCTTGCGCAGCGGCGGGACCGATTTTTATCCGGGAGATCGCCTGCTGGCCAAACGGATCGATGCCTGGTTTGCCAACAGCCATTTCAATGCCTATCAGATTCAGCAACGCTATCGTCGCTATCCCACCGTCATCTACAACGGCGTCGATACCGCCCGTTTTTCACCCGAACGGTATGACCGCTCCCTGCGCCAGCAGTGGGGGGTTGCCGACCAGGAAACGCTCTTTTTCTTTGCCGGACGCCTGGTCGGCTGGAAAGGGTTGCATCTGGCCGTGCAGGCCATGGCACACCCGCTGCTGGCCGATCAACCCGCCCGCCTGCTCCTCCTCGGCGATGGTCCGGAACGACAGCGCTTGCAACAGTTGGCCCGCTCCCTCAACCAGGAAGGGCGGATTTTTTTTCATGACGGGGTTCCCCACCAGCAGTTGCCCCCCTTCCATGCCAGCGCCGATGTGGGACTGTTCCCCAGTATCGGCGATGAAGGTTTCAGCAACAGCATGGCGGAATCGCTCAGCAGCGGCAAACCGGTGATCGCCACCGCCTTCAGCGGCAACCCGGAAACCATCGGCAACGAAGGTTCCTGCGGCATTCTGGTCCCCCCCAGACGCAGTGACCTGCTGGCCGAGGCGATGCACCAACTCTGTACAGATCGCCCCTTGCGCCAGCGCATGGGCGAGGCGGCACGGCAACGCATTCTCAACCATTTCACCTGGCCACGGGTGGTGCAACGACTCCTGGATGGTCTGACGTCAGCGCAACCTTCGGCGTAGGGAGATTCAACCATGTGTGGCATCGTCGGCTATTCGCTTGCCCGCCCTCGCGACAATCTCCGCCTGGCACAGGCCGTCAGCAGCCTGGCCCATCGTGGCCCAGACGCCCATGGCAGCGTACAGGATGAGTTTACCGCTTTGGCACACACCCGGCTGGCCATCATCGATTTGCGCGCCGGGCAGCAGCCCATGCACAGCGATGATGGTAGATATGTTATCATTTTTAATGGAGAAATCTATAATTTTCCCTCCCTGAAAGCCGAATTGGCCAGCCTGGGGGAAACGTTCAACAGCCACTCCGATACCGAAGTGCTGCTGCGCACCTTTATCCGTTACGGTCTGGAACAAACCCTGAGCAAACTGCGCGGCATGTTTGCCTTCGCCATCTGGGAGCGCAGTACACAAACCCTTTATCTGGCCCGCGACCGTCTGGGAGTCAAGCCGCTGGTCTACCATTGCGGCCCGGACGGCTTTTTTTTCGCCTCGGAAATACAAACCCTCTTGGCGCTGGATCCCACCCTCTCCCGTCGCATCGACCCGGAAGGCGTGCTGCACTATCTGGCTCTGCGCTATATCCCATCCCCCTGGACCGCCTGGCAGGAGATACGCAAACTGCCTCCCGCCCACGCCATGGTGGTCCGGCAGGGACGAATCGAACGTCTGTTTCGTTACTGGCAAATCGATCCGCAACGACAGATCGACATCCCCTTTGCCGAGGCGGTCGAGCAGTTGCAGCAGAGGTTTCTGGAAGCGACCAAAATCCGCATGATTGCTGATGTGCCGCTGGGTGCCTTTCTCTCCGGGGGGGTGGATTCCAGCGTCACCGTGGCCGCCATGGCACAACTCTCCCCGCAGGCGGTGCAAACCTTTGCCATTGGCTTTCAACAACAACCGTTCAACGAACTGCCCTTCGCCCGCATAGCCGCCGAGCATCTGCAGACCAGGCACCATGAAACGATAGTCGAGGCCAAGGTTGCCGAGTTGCTGCCCCGTCTGCTGCACCATTTCGGTGAACCGATCGGTGATGATTCCATCCTGCCCACCTTCATGGTGGCGCAAGCGGCCCGCCAACAGGTGACCGTCAGCCTCACCGGGGATGGTGCCGATGAGCTGTTTGCCGGTTACCGACGCCATTACCATCTCCATGCACTGGATCGGCTGGAGCAATGGCAGCTGCTGCCCCTCTGGGGAGTGATCCGGCGCACCACCCTGTTGGTGGAAAATTGCCTGCGCCGCAAAGCACGCCGCCGCTCCTTCCCCGCCACGCGGGCCGATGCCCTGTTGCCACTGAACCAGCTGCAACGGGTGCAATCGCTGTTGATGACCTTTTCGGCAGAAGAGCGTCAGGCGCTGCTGGCAGAGAGTGCCATCGCCCATGCGACGCTACCGGAAAGCTGGCTGGCTGAACGTTGGCTTGCCTGTGCTGGCGGTCCACTGCTCAACCATCTCCTGCGCTTCGACAGTGCCACCTATTTGGGGGAAAATCTGCTTGCCAAAGTGGACATTACCAGCATGATGAACAGTCTGGAGTGCCGTTCACCCTTTCTGGACCACCAGTTGGTCGAATGGGTCTCCGCCCTGCCCGGACACTATAAGCTGGCTTTTCGGCAACGGCACAAACACCTGCTCAAAACCGCCTTTGCCGACCGTTTGCCGCCTGGTTTTTTTCAGCGCCAGAAACAGGGCTTTTCTGCCCCGGTCAACACCTGGATGCAGCAGGAGTTGGCCACGGAGATCAAAGATCTGCTCCTGGGCAACAAGCAGCTTGCCCCCCTGCTCAATCAGCAGCGGGTGGAGAATGTGGTGCAGAATTATTTCAGTGGCCAACAAAAAGAGGGCAAAATGCTGTGGGTACTCTTCATCCTCGGCAAGTGGCTGCACAGCATGCAGGCCACCTGGTGATCATGGTGCCGGAGGTTCTTCTTGCCTGTTTGCCGCGCCGACCAGGCTGGCCAGGGCCGGAACACGCTGCAACACGGCAATGACTTCTTGCAAGCTCATCTCATCCAGACAACGGCTCTTTTTGCTCCCCTCGCAGCCATCGCGACCGCAGGGGGCACAGGGCCACTCTTTTTGAATCACCCAATGCGGACCTGCCGATTGAATACCGTTTTGTGCCGGATAGGGGGTTGCCCCACCCTGCCAGCCGTTTGGCCACGGCCCCCAATCAAAGGCACCAGAGGGGCCAAACAAAACAACAACAGGAACATTAAGCGCCGCTGCCATATGCGCCGGGGCCGTGTCCACCCCGAAAAACAGGATGCAGTGCGCCGTCAAGGCAGCCGTTTGTGGCAAATTGAGCAGGCCGCTGACATTGATCGGTTTTTGTCGACAAAGATCGATAATGGCTTGATTGCGCTGCTGTTCCACCTCGGACGGACCACTGGTCAACACCACCTGGCAACCACAATCGGCCAGATGGTCGATCACCCCGGCCATCCCCGCAACCGTCCAACATTTGAACAACCAGCGCGAAGGCGGATGTACCTGTACCAACGGTCTTAGCCGATCCCATCCCTGCTCCAGCAACCGTTGTTCGACCTGCAGCCAGTCCGGGTATGTGGCAAGCAACCGTACCGCGTGCGGCTCCTGTTCGCTCTCCCCCCCCAATAAATCGACATTGCGCAGCACGGTATGCCGCCGACCAGGACGATTGCTGATCACCTCAGTCAACAGCCAGCGACGCCACGCCTTACCGCCCGGTCGCCACAGCGAACTGCGCCGCTCGGCACCAGACAAAAAAGCGGCAATGATCCCGCGATCTCCTTCCGTGGTGTTGATCACCCAGTCAAACCGTCTCTGTCGCAAGCGGATGACCCATAGGGCCATGCGCCACAGACGGGCAAAGGTGCCATCCTCTTTTATTCTTTCCGGAAAGGTCAACACCTCGGCCACATCTGGATGGCCTTCCATCAGGGTGGCACACTCTTTTTTGACCAGCAGGCTCACCTGTGCCGTGGGATGGCCTCTTTTCAGGGCTGTCAGCAACGGACCGGTCAACAACACATCACCGATATGTCGGGACTTGATGACCAGAATACGCTGCGGATCGTTCACGCCGGGCCCGGCGTGACCGCCTCTTGCTCTTGAAATTGCAGGGCATGGTAGCGGGCATACTCCCCACCCAAGGCCAACAACTCTTCGTGTCTGCCCGCTTCGACAATCTGCCCGCGCTGCAAGACAATGATCCGATCGACATTTTTGATGGTGGAAAGACGGTGGGCAATCACCAGACTGGTCCGCCCCTCCATCAACCGTTCCAGGGCCTCCTGCACCATGCGCTCACTTTCGCTATCCAAGGCGCTGGTGGCCTCATCGAGAATCAAAATCGGCGCATCCTTCAACAAAGCCCGGGCAATCGACAAACGTTGCCGCTGACCGCCCGAAAGCCGCACCCCGCGGTTGCCGATCACCGAATCAAACCCTTCCGGCATCTCTTCAATAAATTCCAGGGCATTGGCCACACGCGCCGCTTCGCGCAGTTCGGCCTCCGAACGGTTGCGATCGCCGTAGGAGATGTTGTTACGCACGCTATCGTTGAACAAAATCACATCCTGGGTCACCACGGCAATTTGCGCCCGCAAACTGCGTTGCGTGGCATCGCGCACATCCAAACCGTCGATCCGGATGGCACCCGAGGTGACATCAAAAAAACGGGGTACCAGATTGACCAGCGTGGTTTTGCCGCTGCCGCTGTGCCCGACCAGGGCAATCCGTTCCCCGGCCTTGATGGTCAGGTTGATCGACTGCAACACCGGCGGCAAGTCGGCACGATAGTGAAAGCTCACCTGATCAAACTGAATCTCTCGCTGCAGGGGGGGCAAGGAAACCGCCCCTTGCCGATCCTGGATGGCCGGCTGCAGATCCATCACCGTAAAAATCCGTCGGGCTGCCGCCAGGCTCTCCTGCAATTGATTATTCAAGCCAGACAAACTTTTGATCGGATCGTAAGCCATGAGCAGGGCGGCGATGAAAGAAAAAAAGGTGCCGGTGGTGGTGGTTCCGGCCATCACCGCCTGGCCGCCATATAATATCACCCCGCTGACCGCCAAACCGGCAATCATGTCCATGGCGGGACTGGAGAGGGCACGTATGCGTGCCGCCCGCAGATTATTGGCCAGAATGGTGCGGTTGAGCAGACGAAAACGGGCTGATTCATACCGTTCCATGTTGAAAGCTTTGACAATCCGTTGCCCGCCAATACTCTCTTCCAGATGCGAAGTCAGGTTGCCCATCAACTCCTGGCGCACCTGGCTGAGTTGACGCATGCGCCGACCAAAGCTGTAAATCAGCAAGCCGGCCAACGGCAAGCCAATCAGAGAGATCATCGCCAACTGCCAGTCGCGAAAAAAAAGAACGCCGATCAGAATGATGACCGTAAAACCTTCGCACAACAGGTTGGAAATCACCGATGAGGCCGCACCTTTCAACATGTTGGTGTCATAGGTGATCCGTGACATGACACTGCCGACGGCATTGGCCTGAAAAAAGCCCAGATCCATGTTCATCAAATGGCGGTACAGTTGAATCTGCAGGCTGCGCACCACACGCTGCCCGATCATCTCCAACAAATAATATTGACTGAAATAGACCACCCCACGAATGGCAAACAGCGTCAGCACAATGACCGGCAGACTGGCCAACATCCGCGCATCCTGTTCGATAAAGACCCGATCCAGAATCGGTTGTACCAAAAAAGCGATGGCTCCATTGGTACCCGCCAAAATCAGCATGCAGAGAAAGGCCGGCAGCAAATACCATCGATAAGGCCACACATAAACCAACAGGCGCCTCATCAACTCACGGCTGGAAAATTCCTTGTAGGGAACATAAAACTCTAATTTTTTCAATCCGGCAGCATTTTTTTTGACAGCACTCACCTTAGGCGACTCCATCCGGCCGGTAACGGGAATATTCATTGGCAAGGCGGGGATAGAGCACAGATTGCATGATTTTTTCCAGCCGGGGATATTTTTTCTTGAGCTTCATGATTTGATCCATCCACCATGGGGAGCGTAATTTTTTCCCTAATACTGAACATTTACCCGATGATCGCCCCACCTTTTTTCCTTGCCCCTTGAAAACGACATACTTGAAATCATAGCCAAAGCGGGACATGAAATAACCAAAATAGTCGGCCTTGCTGGCATCCGGCACCGGCAGATCGGCCATAATCATCTGGATGGCCTCTGCATGGCTGCGCGGTTGATTGGTTACCCCCAAGGCGCAGTAGGTGCAACTGTTCAAGGTGACGATCGGACGCCCCATGCGTACCGATTCGATACCAATCGTCGAGTTGAAAACCACCACTTTTTCCGAAGTCTGCACCAGTTCATAGGAGTCGACTTTTTCATGCGGATAGATCATCAACACCATGGGATGCTGCGCATGGCGGAAACGGGCGAGAATTTCTGGGGCTTCATCCTGGCTGTTTGGGTGCATACGTATGGCCAGCTTTCCTTTAAAACCAGCCTGTTGTAAACCTTCGACAATGCGATTCATCGCATCCGGCAAATTGGGATACAAACGGCGAAAGCCCAGATTTTCCACTGCGTGCAACTCGGTTTCTGTCGAGGTAAACAAGGTAATGCGCCGTTCATTCTCCAGCCATCCGACCGGCAGGGTGTTGGCCTGCTGGTGGACCAGATAGTTCTTAAAATTGGACGGACGCTTGCCTTTGCGCAAATTTTTAAAATATTCTGCGGCAATGGCCCGTTTTTCCGCCTCATTGGGATTGCGCTCCCACAGGCGTATCACCTCCTGGCTGCGCCACTCCATGTTGTGTGGAATGGTATTGGGCCACAAGGAGTAGCTTTCAATGCGTGAACCCCGCTCATGGACCATGAACGGCACCTCCTCTGCCTGGCAGGCACGCAAAAAACAGCGGGAGGTGGCGCTGCGTCCATTAAAAAAATAGGCCAAGCCGGGACGTTCCTGCTGCAGCAGACGACGGGTTGCCACATACAGGGCCAAAGTGGTGGAGGTGGCATGGCGCATCAACGGTTCTGCCTGCTGCATGCGCGGATAACAGGTTTTCAGCATGCTGTACACGCTGGACATGACCGACTCACCGTAATCGTAGGTATCAAACATCAGGGGTTTCATCTCGCTGATGTCGGTAATACCGGCCAACATCGGCAGCGGCATCCGTCGCGGATGATGCTCGGCAGAAAAAAGGGCGGAAAAGGGAATAATTTTGCCGGAAAACTGAATGATCTCCAGACCACGACGTCGTTTGACCACACAGGCATGACAAAAAACCTGATCATTGTTCGGATTGGAATCGCAGTAGGGTATGGCGCGATCACAATGAAAATAAACCAACTCATCACCCTTGGCCGCATGTTCCAGCATCAATTCCAATTGCGTCTCAAAGTGTGGTGAATTCGGTTTGACGCCGATAAAGACAATTTTCATGGCCTGTTCCCACCTACCATACCGTGCGGCCACCATCGGCGACCAGATTGGCACCATTGATGTAGCTGCTTGCATCAGACAACAAAAACAAAACAGCTCCCTGATATTCATCCACCCGCGCCATACGGCCCATGGGAATCCGTTCGGCCAGACGACCGACAAAGGCCGCATCCTGACCGTTATACACCCCGCCCGGCGACAACGCATTGACACGCACGTTGCGCTCCGCCCAATAGGTGGCCAGATAGCGGGTCAACCCCAACAAGCCGCTTTTGACCACCGAATAGGTGACCGGTTTGACCGGTTGCTGCGCTTCTGCCACCCCCTCGCAGCGATACAAGCGTTGGTCCGGGGCTATCACCGCCAAATCGGAGGCAATATTCAAAATCACCCCGCCACCGTTTTCAGCCATCCAGCCACCGAAAATTTGACTGCAAAAGAGCGCTCCGGTCAATCCGACGGCAAGTTCCTGATTCCAGGAACTCAAGGGATAGTTTTCAAAGCGGCTCCAATGGCCGCCCGGTGCGGCGGCGGTCATATCCTCCCGTTTCGGATTGATGGCCGCATTATTGATCAGACCGTCGATCCGGCCAAAATGCTGCCGGATCTGCATCAAAGCTGCCTCCACCTGGGCGCGGTCAGTAATATCACAGCCGATCCCCAACGCCTCGACAGCGTGGTCGGCCCGCAACTGTTCGGCACTGGCCACACAACGGGCTTGATCCAGATCCAACAGCACCGGATAACCGCCTGCCGCCGCCACAATCCGTGCATGCTGCACCCCCAACAGGCCGCCGGCCCCGGTGATCACGATCACTCTGCCCGGCAAACGAAACAGATCCATACCGCTCATCACACCACCTTTTCCACTTGCCCGCTCTGCAACGCCTGATGGGCTGCCAGGCAGACCGCTAACACATCCATCCCCGCCTGCAAGGGTGTCACCAGTGTTTCCTTGCCATCCAGGGCAGCAAGAAAATTGTTTAATTCATCGAGAAACATATCGTTTCTCTGAAAATCGGCGAAAGATACCCGCTCATTCTGCCGCGTCTCCCCATCATAAACATCCACCGCATTGGCAAAATAGTCCCAGTGCAACCACCCCTTTTCGCCGATAATGGTCATAAAGCGTTGCGCCGGACGCTGCAGAAAATTGAGATGTACATGCACCGGAATGGTGCGCCCGTCCGTTTGCGGCACGGCAAAAAGCAGGCTTGCCGTATCCTCTACCCCGGCCAACTGCAATTGACTCAAATGTCCCCCCACGGCACAGACGCTGGCCGGTTTGCCCAACAACCATAAAGCAGAGTCTATTTCATGACTTAAACAAAAGATCACCCCACCCCCCTGATCACGGCGGGCCATGTGACCCTGCCGGTAATCTTCATAGGGGTGCATATAGGGCAAACTCTCGCCAAAGTGAAAATTGGCGGCCACCAGACGGCCCAGCCGACCGGCCTGCAGCAACGCACGAATGGTGCGCATGGCCGGGTGAAAACGCAACATATAGGCAACCGTACAGACCAACCCCCGTTCCCGGACCAGATGGTCCAGCTCCGCCACCCCTTGCCAGGAAGAGGCGAGCGGTTTTTCTATGAAAATATGTTTGCCGTGCCGCGCTGCCGCCAAGGCAATTGCCATATGATCGGCAATCGGGTTGGTGACAAAAACGCCATCCAAATCGGGCTCCTGCAACGCCTCTTCCAGCGAGGGGAGCGAACGGATACCGTAATGCTCCTCCGGTGAGCGGTCAAAGGTGGCCGACAACTGATCATCGATGATCACATTCAATTTGCGTTGCCGCCAGCAGCTCAACGCCACCTGATCACCCAATATCTGGCGCAACAAACGGGCGTGCCGCTGGCCAATCGACCCTAATCCGACAAGCAAAAATCGCTTCATGAGGGATGCCTCGTGTTGATCTGTTCTCTCTTCCCTGCGCCAGGGGCGCTCTCTTCCTGCTCTGTCCGGGCAAGCAAAAGTCTTTCCGCCATGGCAACCTCGTCGGCATAGTCGATATCCACTGCCGGTTCCTCGATAACAAACGGCATGATTTTTTTGCCGGTGGTCGAACCCTGCTGCACGATCACCTCCGCTCGGGTCACATCAATATAGCCATCCTGCCAGTAGACCAGGGGCAACAGTTGTCGCGGTTGGTTATACGGTTCGGCGAGCCCTTCCCAGGCGGCCACCGCCGTCAGCAAGCCGCTTTCGTCGATACGCCACATTTTGAACGGCGACTCCGAGGCCAAACGCACCGAGCGCAGGCTGTCCACCTCTGGATGGGCGAAAAAGGTGCTGATCGCCTTGTCAATGGTGGCAATACGTCGGATGGGGTGGGTCGGGCGCAAATTGACCACCGCCTGCGGCACATAGTTTTCCTGCTCTTGCAACCACTGCAGGGCATGGCGATGGTAATCAATATCCAGAGAATAGTCGCCAGCCAGGGCTGCCGGTCGCAAAAAAGGAACCTCTGCACCATACTGCCTGGCCACTTCTGCAATTTCCACATCATCGGTCGTCACCAGCACGCGCTGAATATTGTTGGCCTGCAGGGCTTGTTCGATGGTATAGGCAATCAGCGGCTTGCCCAGAACGGGAAGCAAATTTTTGCGTGGAATCGATTTGGAACCACCACGGGCAGGAATCAAGGCCAACACGGATGGCATGCTCTGATCAAGATGCTGTGTCACGTTTCACTACCCTAACTTTCTGCCAAAGGCACAGGAAGGATGCCATGCCCTCAGGATGATGCTGCCTCTGTCGACGACAACTTCAGCACGGCCAACGGATCGATGGCTAAAATCTCTTCGAGCAACTCGCGCACCACCCCGTCGCCACCCCGGCAGCGGGTAACCCGCCAGGCCATGTCGCGAATCAACGGATGGGCATCGGCAACGGCCACGGCATAACCAACCAACTTCATCACCTCATAATCATTGAGATCGTTGCCAACATACAGGACGCGGCTGAGAGCATAGCCCCGTTCCTGACAGTATGCACGCAGCTGCCCGGCCTTGTCACCCACCCCTTGCGTCACCGGAACGCGCAATTTGCCGGCCCGCGCCCGGACAACCGGATTGCTCTCGGTAGAAAGAATCAACACCGGCACACCCAGCTTACGCAACATATCGAAACCCAGGCCATCGCCGCGATGACAGGCCACCGCCTCCAGGCCATTTTCCATCACCCACACCCGGTTGTCGGTCAACACGCCGTCAAAATCAAAAACCAGCAAATCGATGGCAATGTTCATTGGCGGGCTATTCTGCCGAGAGTTAGCGGCCAAACAGGCCCGCAAGACTTTGATTGAACAAGCGGCTCTGCTCGCGCATTTCTTGACGGGCAGTCAAAAAGCGCTGGCGCACCCGCTCTTTGTCGGCCTTGATGGCCAGCAGAGTGGTCACCAGGCGGTCGGCCAGATAGGGTTCACGAAAATCGACCATCCATTCGCTCAAACCGGCATTGCCGAGAAACTGCTTCATCCGCTCCTGGGTGACCAGAAACAGCGCCGGCACACCCAACCCGATGGCCGGGGACATGGCATGGACACGCATGGCAATGACAGCATCCGCTTGCAGATAACGACCATAAAATGAACCTGTTCCCTCCAAACGGGCCAAACCGCTGGCCACCATCTGCTGATGGGCCAACGCAGGCGGGCAGGCCTGAATAAAATCATGCACCATCTGAAAATCATCAAAATAGTGGGGCACCAACACCACATTGAGATCGACAACGCGCGACAATCGGACCACCATGGCCACCAGCTGCTGCAACACATGGTTGCGCATGCCCGGTTCTGCATAGCGGTATTCGGCATCTTCATCATTGAAGGACAACAGCAGATTGAAACGTCCCTTCTGCATTTCCGGATAAAGGCCGCCCGGCTCTGCCGTCACATACAAGGCGGGATCGGGAATTTCCGGCATCCCTGCCGCACATTGCTCACCAATCGTCTCATTCAGCCAGTCCCGTGTACCATCATTGCGCAACGCCATGCGCATCTGCTCTGCCTGACGTATGGTCTGCAGCATGGCGCGCAACCGTTCGGCATGATGATAGCTCTGCCCCGGCCAAAAACGGTGCGACAAGCCGTAAAAAATTACCGGTTTTTTAATTTTTGACCACAGCTCCAGCGGCAAATCGAAGCGACTGCCTGTCTGTTGCAGATAGGCACGTCCATTGAAGGTGACGGCACCGTTGACCAGCAGACCATCCGACGCATTGATCCGATCAACAAACCGGCTGTCAAACGGCAACAAACCAAAGGTATAGTCGTCCCAGGCAACCCGCTCAAACTGGACCTCCGGCAACAGATCCTCGCGCAGAATCCGTTCCGTACCCAATATCAACGCCCCATTGCCCACATTGGCACTGCGCAAATTGACCAGATGCAATAAGCGGGTCATCACTCTCCTTCGCACGGCCTGTGTCGATAAGATGGGTCGGCAAGACAGGCAGCAGCGGTTGCAGCCGCCGCCTGCCGACGCGCTGTTGAATCGTTACAGAAAGCGGCGCAATTTTTGCCGGACCGCCACTTCACTTTCGACAACCCCTTTCTGGCCATCTCCGCGCACCACCGGCCACAGGCGGATATATTTGGCCAGTTGCTCCATGCCGTGCGGCTCAATGCTGGCAGCATGATCGCTGCCCCACATGGCACGATCCAGGGTCACATGACGCTCCACCGCACAGGCACCATAGCCAACCACCGCCATCACCGAGGGCATCAAACCCACCTCATGGCCGCTGTAGCCCACAGGCACCCCATACCGTTTGGCCAGAGTGGCGATGGCTGCCAGATTCAACTCTTCGTTTTTGGAAGGATAGGTCGATACCGTATGCAGTAACAGCAGCGGCACCCCCTGCAGCAAGGCAACCGCCTGGTCCACCTCCTCCAGAGTACTCATCCCGGTGGAAAGCAGAATCGCTCTTCCTGTCGCTTTCAGTCGTTGCAACAAGGCTTTGTCCGTCAAACAGGCCGAGGCAATTTTATGGCAAGGTGGCTGATATACCTCGAGAAAATCGACACTTTCCACATCCCATGGCGAGGCGAACCAGTGAATCCCTTTCTCCTTGCAATAGTGGTCGATCTGGGCAAACTGCTCGTGACCAAATTCAAGAGCCCGTTTCAGGTCGCCATTGGTCGTTCCGAACGGTGACTCGCGAGGACGTGCCAACTCTTCCTGACTGTAGACGACATCTACTGTCCGTTTCTGGAATTTGACCGCATCAAAACCGTACAGCACGGCTTTATCGATTAATTTTTTGGCAATGGCCACATCACCGTTGTGGTTGATGCCGATTTCAGCAATCAGATAACAGGGATGCCCTTCACCAACGATCTTTTCACCCAAACGAACACTTTGCTGACTCATAGTTGCTCCTGACGGCGGACACGCCACCCGTTGATAAAATCGCCATCCAGCCTTGATGCCGTGTTGACCTGATCAACCGGCTTTGGCACCCTGTCCAGGCTTTAACGTAAATTAATCTACCGGCAATCCAAAAACCAGTCAAGAGAAAAACTGGCACGGAATCTTGCTGATATTGCAGTACGATATCAATTCAGTATGGGTTGTTTGCGGCAACCCAGGTCGCGAAAATCGGCCTCAACCGCCGGTGGGTTTTGTCCATCAAGGACAGAGGATGTCATGCCCGAATAGTGATCGATAATCCGTTGCACACGGGCTTGATCCACCTCGTGCGCGACGCTGCCACTCTCCTGGCTGGCTTTGCTGTGCAGCATGGGGCATAGACAACTGGTCCGGCAATCAAATGGGAAACAAATCACGAACAACAGATGGCGGAAACAATCGTCTTCCAGGCTCTCTCTTCACGCGCCATCAACCAGATACATAATCCGGGAAAAGGTAAAAAAGAGGGTAACCATTCAGCTCCTCTGGATCGCCACATTTGCAATGAAATAAACTGAACAAAAGCCAAAGTTCTGGTGGGTGCAGGGAGGATCATCCTCCCTGCCGGAGTGCAGAGGCGGAGCCTCTGTTTCTGGTGCGCTGCGCAGATTTGCTGCGCAAATCCGCTTACGGTGAAAATCGCGCCAAAGGCAACAGATTAAAGGCAAATTCCCAGGGTTCCACCCTGGACTCGCCAGGGAGCCAGCTCTCTGGACCCACAACTGTTTTGGCTGCTAAACAGTTACCACTATTTTAAGGTTTTCAGGTAGGCAATCACATCGCGGCGGTTGGCGGCGCTGTCGATGCCCTCGAAGGCCAGCGGGTGACCGGCATCCCGTTGCGCCATGCGGGTCATCGGAATAAAGGAGCTGGGATCGGTGATGAAACGTTCCAGATTGGCTTCATCCCACACAAACGGCTTGGCCTTGACCGAGGCCAAAAAGGCCGCACTGTATGTAAAATCGGCGATGGCTCCTGCCGGGCGGTCCACCACTGCCCATAAAAATGGCCCCTTGCGGTTGCGGTGAGCGTCGTTTAAATCATGGCAAACGCCACAATTGTTTTCTGCCAACCGTCGGCCCATCTCCACATCCGGCCACATCCGCTTCCAAACCCCGACTGCGAATGCCAACGCAGCCAGTAGCAGGATTCCCCACAGAAGAATTCTGTTGCCCATCGCCACACCACCCCTCGCCGTTTGGAGCCAAAACCGCGTCATTATGGCATAAGATCGACCAAAAGAACAGCCATTTCCATGCTTCCCTGTCGTTGAGCAACCTGTTTTACCCGCACCAGGCGGTAAAACAGGTTGCTGCCAACATGGCCGCGCTCAAACAGAGCAACTCAGAAGGGCATCCCCATGAAAAAGCTGTTCAAACGCCCCTTTTGCTCCTCTTGCAAACCCTCGAGCAATCCCTTAAACGCCGCCAACGCCTGCTGCCGCTTTTCTACCATACGCTGCGCCGCTTGCGTCCGCGTCTCGGCTACCGCGATGACCGAATCGCCCGCAGCCATCGCGCTTTCCCGCTTTTCACTGTGGGCAATTGCCAAAGCGGTCGCTGCCTCGGCATAGCTTTTCCAAGCCGTCTCCTGTTCGGCAGTGGGAGCGAGCAACCCTTTGATAAACTGCAGCGTCTGTTCCACCACCATGGGATTGCGACCCAACAGCAGCGGATCCATCACCCGCATGCCCATGCCGTTGCGGCAATGGGGACAATTCATCCCCGCTCCGTTGGCGGCAAGGTTGCACATTTTGCAGCCCATACCGCCATCCGCCATGCCACCCTTGCCACCCTGCCGACATTTTGTGCAGGGCTTGTTGCAATGAGAACAGGGTTTGACCTGTTCAGCCGCCTTTTTCTCTATACATATACTGCATTTTTTGCCAGCTGCCGGGGATGTGGCACTGCCATGATCGTGTTGGGTGTGATCGAAAGCACCGGGTGCCGCCACGGTACCAGCAGCACTGGCACTGTTATCCGCCCCTGTCGCCGGACCACCCCAACCGGAACCGCGCGGTGCGGCTGTCCACGGCCCGCTGCCCGACCAGCGGGGAGCAGATCCCCACGGTGGCTGATTGCCACCCCTGTTCCAACCAGGCCCGGCCCCCCATGGCGTGGTACCAGGACCGTTCTGCCAGGCCGGAGGCATGCCACTTCCCGGATAGGCAGGCCCGCCATACCAACCACCCGGATAAGGAGCTCCGCCATAACCACTGCGCCCCATCCAGCCAGATCCAGGAGCCTCAGCCATCCGGGCGGATGCTGCCGGGCTGCTCTTGCTCTCCGCCTCTGCCGCCGGCATCATCGCACCATGATCATGTGCATGCTGGCCAGCAGGGGACGCCATCGTCGCTGACCCGCTGCCACCCTCTGCCCCTCCTTCCGCCCAACCCATGACGGCTGCACTGCTCCACAATCCACCAGCCATCACCACAGCCAGTAAAAATTTACGCTTCACTCCTGCACCTCGCATGCTCTTCTCCTCTGTTTGCTGGGTCTGCCCCATGCCATAACAGGAATCACCCTGTTCACCAATGCCGACACTCGGCCCGTACTTTGGCATAACTCCGGGGCGTGTCAATCTCGGCCTGCGCCGCCTTTTGTCTGCCATCCAACCGATGCAACTCCCGTTGAATCTCCTGATCCAAACGCTGCAACACCTCTTGTTTTTTCTGCTCCATCTGTGACGCAGACAACCGCTCCGCCTCTTGTCGGTAGACCATCGCCTGCAACCGTTCCCGCAAATGCGGAACATACAGCTCATGATGACGCTTCAAAATGCGCACATGCTCCATCTCATGCCGGTAAATGGCCTGGTATTCACAACTGCCCGGGCGATAGGCGTTGGCAATATAGACCTTCAGTTCCGGATAGCTCAGTTCCAAGGTCAACGAACGCAAATAGAGGCATCGATTCTTGCGATCTTCGCTGCTGCGCCACTCAAACACCCCCTGCAAAGTATGTTTTAAACGCGACACCGTCAAACCAATCGGCTGGTGCATCCCCTTGGCCTGCTCCTGAATCCAGGCCAGAGAGTGAATATCATCGACAAACGGTTGCCCCGACTCAAAGCGGACCGAAACCGCCACCGAACGTTCGCTTGCCGGACATTTGCCCCCGCCATCACCCCAACTGCTTGCTGGAATGGCGAGCAGCAGTCCGACAACAGCAAGCAATAAACGACCCTGGAACAGGTTGCAAACCGACATCAGCCAGCACCAGTCATTCGCTCAACACCCCCTGGCCCACCGCCTGCCGGACCAGCCGACACAATTGGCTGCGCTGCATGGGACGATCCAAACAATAGACATCCGTCATCTGTTCCAACCTCTCCCGCTGCTCCGGGGGCAGGTTGCTGAAGACAATGATCGGCAACGCCTGCAACGACTCTTCATTGCGGATGCGATTGATCTCCTCAACCCCGCTGCCACTGCCGCTGATACACTCCAGACAGATAAAATCCCAACGCTCCGTCTGATGCAGCTCCTGCAGCTCTGCCGCTGTCTGACAGTGACCGATTTCACTGACATGCAAACCAAGGGATGTCAATAATTTTTTCAAAATCAATCGATTGACCGGATTTTTGCCAATTACTGCCGTGCGCAGCCCCGCCGGTGGCGGTTCTTCACTGCTGCTTTCTGCCGTGCTTTGTGGCAAGGCAAAGGGAATGGTGATGGAAAACACCGATCCTTCATTGATCCGGCTTTTTAAACGAATCGTCCCCCCCATCAATTCGATCAAACGTTTGGCGATGGTCAAGCCCAAACCGGTCCCTTCATAGCGGCGGGAAGAGGAGCTGTCCACCTGCATGAACAACTCAAAAATGGTCTGCTGTTTCTCTTCCGGAATGCCAATGCCGGTATCGGTCACCGTAAAACAGATCAGCCCGGGATCGTGACAACGGCTGTTGTCGCGAGTGACCGTCAAGGTGATCTCCCCTTCCTGAGTGAATTTGATCGCATTGTGCAAAATGTGCATCAACACCTGACGCAACCGCACCGGATCCCCCTTGACCTGCCGTGGCACATCGGCGGCGATATGCTGGGCAAAGCGTAACCTTTTCTCCTCCACCGGATCGGCAATCGCCTCCTCCAGCAGGCGCAACAAGGCCAGCAGATCAAAAAAGCGGTTCTCCAGGGTAAACTGTTCGGTATTGACCTTGGAAAGATCGAGCAGATCACCAATCAAGGTGGATAACCGTTCGGAGCTGTTCAAAATGTTGTTCAGATACCGTTTTTGGCTCTTGTTCAGTTCACCAAACTCCATATCCAGCAGCAGGGAGGTGCAACCGGCAATGGTGTTGAGAGGCGTGCGCAGTTCGTGTGAAATATTGGAGAGAAAATCATTTTTGATCTGATTGACCGTTTCGGCAGCCTCTTTGGCCTGTTGCAAAGCCTGCTCCATGGCAATGCGCGGCGAAATATCCTCCTTGAAGGAGAGATAAAAGGTACGCATGGCCTCCCCCTCCTCTTTGCCACCGACCTGATTTTCCTGCTGTTCCGGTGCCAGAATCTGTGAAATGGTGTTCAATTCCCAATACAAGCTGCCATCCTTGCGCCGGTTGCGCAACTCACCATGCCAGACCTCGCCCCGGGAAATGGTCTGCCAGAGAGCTTGATAGGTAGCCAGAACGGTTTCGCCAGATTGCAGGAAACGGGGATTGCGCCCGATCACCTCCTCGGCACTGTAGCCGGTCAGACGGCTGAATTGCCGGTTGACATAGACAATGTCACCCTTCAAATCGCAAATCATCACCGCCGTCGGCCCCTGTTCTACCGCCTGCGACAGTTTGCGCACCTCCAGTTCGGCCCGTTTGCGCTCCTCCAGTTCGGCATGCAGCGAATCCCGCGTCTGCACAATCTCCCGCGCCAGGGAGTGAAATCGCTCGCGCAACAACGACAACTCATCCTGGGTGCGACTCTCCTGCAGCGGCGAACCCAATACCGTATGGGAAAATTCCATCACCTCGCGGGTCAACTGGCGCACGTTGCGCATCACCCACAACAAAATCAGCAAACAGACCACACCCAAAACCGATGAACCAATCAAGCGCTGCCGCTGTTCCACCTGCAAAATGGACTGGGTCAGCGAATCAAAGGATTCGGTGGATACCAGAGTGATCAACTGTAACAGCAAATCGGAAGCGCCATAATCAAAAAACGACTGACCTGCAACCAGATAGCTGCCCAGCACCCGCTCCAGAGGGATGCCGGGCGGGGCAATCTGCGGTCTGTTGCTGGCAATAATGCGCTGTTGGCTCCCCTCGAGCAGGGCCACAACCCCATGATACTGGCCGCCCACACCCTGCACGTTGGCCAAAAAGGCACTGTCCAGCGGCGTGGCCAACATCAGCATGGCTTTTGCCCGCCCATCCCGTCCCGGCACACTTTCCGAGGTCAATAAAAACAACAAGCCGTCCACCGAGGTGATGAACGGCTGTCCATGGCTTAATTGGCGTAACAGGGGCGACGGATCCAACAGCGCCGGGGGGGGTGGTTCTGATTGGCCGCGATACATCTCCCGAACCGGTCCGTTGTACTCCATCAACAAGACATAACGGAGCGGCATCATGCCGCGCAACACCGCCGGTTTGGGAAACCATTGCGGCGGATCGTGATGAAAAACAATGCGTTGGTAGGGCGTTACCGCCCCACCTTCGCTGTTGCGGATGGCAGTTTCTGCCGATTCCCGCTGTTCCAGATACTCCAGAAGATGCCGTTGCGCCGCCAACAGATGGACCGCCTGGTGGTGCATCTTGACATGCTGGTCAAAAACGACCCGATTGATCTCCGTCTTTTCCCCAACCGCCTCCTTCAGCCGTTCATGAAAGATCGTCTGCAGATGTCCGGTCTGCCAACGGTCCAGCACCATCCAGGTGGTGATGCCCACGATGATGGTGGCCAGAAGAGCCTTCAGGGTAATCGGAAATCGCTGCAACATCCTCCAGCAACGTTGCCTCCTTTATTCCACTTCAAGCATCACCTTCGGATTCGGCAAGTCGGCACGCCCGGAAGGGTTGGTGAACTGGTCGTTCAGGTTCTGGACATAGGCATCGGAATTTTTCAACACCCGCATCAGCTTCATCTGGGTCAATCTGCCCCAGCCAACCGGCTGTTTGCGGAAAATGGAGGCCAGCGGGCCGGTATTCCGTTTGAATCCTTTGCGCAGATATTCATGCAGCTCCGGTTGTTCCACCTCCCTGAGCAGACGGCTGCCCAAAAAGCGGGCCGTCCATTTGCGAATCAAAACATGGATCGAGAAGAAAGCGACGGTACCCACCGCCGCCAGAAAATCGACCAAAACCGATTGCCACGGGGTGGTTCCACTGCTCCACATGCCGATCTCCAACCAGCTCATCAACGGCGGATTGTGTACAAGAATGCCACTGCCCACTCCGGCAACGATCAATCCGTAGAGAATCGCATCCCACAGCAACACCGCCTTCCGCCAGCGGGCAACCCACTCCTGAATGCGGGGCACACACTCCAGGTGAATCAATTTGGCCGTATGTTCCAGGACACCGATAATCCGATAGGCCCGTTCCACCTCCACCCGTTGAATGCGCAATTGCAGATCCTGCACATCCTCTTTCAACTTGGTCTCGTACCGCTCCCGCAGCAAGGCATCTTCGATGGGATTGGCAGCTTCCTGGTTGTAGATTTGGTAAAAATGGCCTGCCGTCAATCCGGATTGTGCCAAAGCCCGCTGCCAGGCAGCGACCACATCTTCCAGGTTGTCTTCGCGAACCGTACAATCCACCTGATTGAGAATAAACAAAAATTTATTGGAATCAGAACGGTTGATGGTGTTTTTCACCAGATGATCCAGGGTATCCTTCATCGCCCCCGGTTCTGGATGGCGGGCATCAAAAAAGACCAACACCAGATCGGAAAGATCCATGATGTGATCGGTAATCCGCAAGGTGGCATTGCGTTGCGCATCGGCATCAAAGCCAGGTGAATCAATGATAATCTTGCCGCGCAGTTTTTCTGTCGGGCAGGTTTTCAGCTGCAGATAGGCATCAATGCGCCGCCCTTCGCCGGGACTGACCCGCTCCAACTCTTTGCTGATCTGATAGAAGGGGAAACGGGGATCCGCATCCAGCGCCAAACCGGGCAAGGTACGAATGTTCTCCTCCTTGCTGTAGCAAATGACGGTAAATTTATCATCCACCGCCTGATTGCCGGTCCGTTGCAGTTTATGTCCCAGAAAATGGTTGATAAAGGTCGATTTGCCAGACGAAAACGTCCCCAGAATGGAGATCATCGGCCACCACGGCACGCGGGTGGCAAAGGATTCCGAACGATCCAGAAGACCCATGCGATAGGCAATGGCATCCAGATCGCGAAAACTTTGTACCACTTGCAACAGGACAGGATTTTCCTGTTTCAAGTGTTTTTCCAGGCCATCAAGGCGCCTCTCAACGTGACTGCTGGGGGTATCAAACATGCGGACACTCCAAATTCCAGAAACGGTTGTACACAGGGGAATCAATAAAAAAAGTGGGTATGCCAATGCGGCACAGGACACCCAACCCGGCAGGGCTTGCGCCCTTTTGCTGCTTCCTATTAAAAACAAAAAAAGGGGGTAATGCTATGGCTGAAAATCAAATCATGGCCTCTCCGGAGAGAAATTTTTTACCGGTTTTGCTGAATTGCCAGCCATTCCCCTGTTATTTTCCGACAGCACCCGCAGGCAAAAACGGGTAACTTATCCATTCGACTCGCAAAAATTTCTTATTCAATCCCTCTGCCATCATCCCGGTTGCACTGCTGGCAGGCAAAACGAAACGATTGAGAAAATATAACATTTTTATATAGATATATTTATCACCATTGGCAGCGTCACCCCCCGCGCACGACCGCAGAACCCCCTGCAACCACCGAGTGGTGCCGTTCTCTTCTATAAATACTGGATCAGACTGGCACTTGTCCATCCTGCTCATGCACTCGGCAAAACAAATTATTCATTTCCCGCTCAATCTTCCTGACGGCAAATGATTTAGCCATTTTTTTCCGCGGCCCGACTTTGAATTTATTGTAGACATTTACCGACAATCAATCCAAGAATAGAGGGGTGCCGCCGTGCGGGTTTGCGCAGGACACGGTGATCGTCAACCGTCTATCGCAGGTAAGTGTATGGAAACCACTTCTGGACCATCTAGCCAATCCGTGGGTGTTGTACAAACCCAATATGTCGAACTCTGCACCGGTGAAAAACGCCTCTCTTTGGATTGCGGGGCCAGTCTCGGTCCTGTACAGGTGGCTTACGAAACCTATGGCACCCTCAACGCCGAGCGCAGCAATGCGATTCTGCTCTGTCACGCCCTCTCCGGCACCGCCCATGCCGCCGGGCGGCACAATCCAGACGATCCCAAAACCACCGGCTGGTGGGACATCTGCGTCGGACCCGGTAAACCGTTCGATACCGATCGCTTTTTTGTGGTCTGCAGCAATAATCTGGGCGGCTGCGACGGCACCACCGGTCCTTCCAGCATCGACCCCAACACCGAACGCCCCTACGGGCTCACCTTCCCGATGATTACCATCGGTGATATTGCCCGTCTGCAAAAGGCCCTGATCGACCATCTGGGCATCAAACGACTGCTGGCGGTAGCCGGCGGCTCGATGGGTGGCATGATTGCCCTGCAGTGGGCTCTTGATTTTCCCGACAACCTTGAAGCCGCCATCGTCATTGCCTCTACGCCACGCCTTTCGGCGCAAAATATTGCTTTCAATGCCGTTGCCCGGCAGGCCATTATGGCCGATCCCCACTTCAACAACGGCAACTACTATGATAAGGAGCGCCCACGCAAAGGACTGGCCCTGGCGCGGATGATGGCCCATATCACCTATCTCTCAGAAAAAGGGCTGCACGATAAATTTGGTCGGCGTCTGCAGGATCGGGATAGCTTTTCCTTCGGCTTTGAAAACGATTTTGCCGTCGAAAGCTATCTGCACTACCAGGGCTCATCGTTTGTGAAAAAATTTGACGCCAATACCTACCTGTACATTACCAAAGCAATGGATTATTTTGATCCGTTTCCGGATCCACGCACCACCGCGGAACGGTTGGCCAAAGTTACGGCACGCATTCTGGTCATGAGTTTTGACACCGATTGGCGTTTTGATACCTCCCGCTCCAAAGAGCTGGTCAAAACACTCCATTGGCACGCCAAACGGGTCACCTTTGAGGAGTTTCCCTCTCCACACGGCCACGATGCGTTTTTGTTGTATCAGCCCTTGTATCAACAGTCGTTGACCTCGTTCCTCAAACGTCTGCACCAGGAGTGTGTCGGCACCACCGAACCCCCCGCGGAAATCGTCGAAGGAGTGGATGGCATTGTCTAGATTACGTATTGATCAGGCCGTTATCGCCAAACTGGTGGATGAAAAATCCCGCGTCCTCGACTTGGGTTGCGGTGACGGTCTGCTGTTGGAGTATCTTTTCCACCACAAACAGGTGCAAGGTTTTGGGGTGGAAATTTCCCATGAAGGGGTCCATGCCTGCATCGCCCGTGGCCTGCCGGTCTATCACGGTGACATCGACCAGGGGCTCTCCGATCACCAGGATGACTCTTTCGATTATGTGATCCTCTCGCAGACCCTGCAGGCGGTCCGTCGCCCGGAGTTTGTGCTGCGCGAAATGTTGCGGGTGGGCAAACGGGGCATTGTCTCCTTTCCCAATTTCGGTTATTGGCGCATTCGTGCCCATTTGGCTTTTCGTGGACGCATGCCGCGCACGCCATTGTTGCCTGCCAAATGGTATAATACGCCCAACACCCATCTGTGTACGATCCTCGATTTTCAGGATCTTTGCCAAAACAATTCGATCCGTATCCTGCGCCAGATCCCCTTGGCCGCCGAAGGGAGTCAGCCGACCGGCTGGTTTCATGCCCGCCTCTCCAACTGGCTGGTCCCCCCCTCTGCTGCCAATCTGCTGGCACCTATCGCCGTTTTTCTGTTGGAAAAAGGAGAGTCATGAACCACATCCAACCTCTGCTGAGCGAAGAGGAAATTCGCGATCGGGTCATCGCCCTGGCTGCCGAAATTGCCCCGCAGATTCAACCCGGCACTGTGATCGTCGCTTTGCTGAAGGGGGCGTTCATTTTTGCTGCTGATCTGTTGCGGGAACTTTCCCGCCATGAGCCAGAGATCAACCTTGATTTTATGGTCCTCTCTTCCTACGGCGACGATACCCGCAGCAGTGGTCGGGTGATGATCAAACTGGATTGCCAGCAACTGGTGGAAAATCAGGATGTGCTGTTGCTCGACGATATTCTGGACAGCGGCAACACCTTGACCTTTGCCAAAGAGCACATGCGCATCAAGGGGGCCGTACGGGTCTACACCTGCGTCTTGCTCGACAAACCCTCCCGGCGGCAGACCCCTTTTAAAGCCGATTTTGTCGGTTTTACCATTCCCGACCGCTTTGTCGTCGGTTACGGCATCGATTATGCCGAACGGTACCGGGAATTGCCCTATATCGGCTGTCTGACGGATTGAATGTTTCGTGATCACCCCTCTGTACGCTGACGCCCTGCTCTTTGACCTGGATGGCACCCTGGTTGACTCTGCCCCGGACCTGTGCGGGGCGATGAATCATGTGCTGCAACACCACCAGTTGCCCACCCTGGCCCTCGATCAGGTACGCCATCTGGTCGGGGATGGAGCGCGCACCCTGCTGGCCCGGGGCTTTTGGGGCGAACAGGCCACGCCACCGCTGCAAGATTCCGCCTTTGAAGAGGCGGTGGCCCGTTTTCTTGCCTATTACAGCGACCATTTGAGCGACCACTCCCGGCCCTATCCCGGTGCGTTGGAGATGCTGCACCATTTCCGCCAGCAACAGATGCCGATGGCTGTCGTCACCAACAAACCCTATGCCCTTGCCCTCTCCTTGTTGGAAAAACTGCAGCTGCTGCCCTTTTTTGCCCACGTCTCCGGCGGGGACAGCTGGCCGCAACGCAAACCGGCCCCGGAACCACTGCTCTATCCGCTGCAACAGTGGCAGATTCCCCCGCAGAAGGCGGTGATGGTCGGCGACTCGATGACCGACCTGCAGGCAGCCCGAGCCGCCGGTTGCGCCATGGTCTGGATGCGCCACGGCTACAGCCGGGGCATCGTACCAGAAACGGTCCACCCCGATTGCA
The DNA here is from genome assembly GCA_002753135.1 of Magnetococcales bacterium WMHbinv6. GTDB lineage: Bacteria > Pseudomonadota > Magnetococcia > Magnetococcales > Magnetaquicoccaceae > Magnetaquicoccus. Next base: position 87,555 of record PDZV01000006.1, read on the forward strand.
TCCTTGACCATTGCTGCCAACTGCCAGCGACTATACAGCGCCACAACGATTCGTAAATTTTGTCCAGAAAGAGAATACCATCATGACCACTTCATTAAAATTGGGCCTTCCCAAAGGCAGCCTGGAACAATCCACCATCGAACTGTTCGCCCAGGCGGGATGGCACATTACCCCCTTTTCGCGCAACTATTTTCCGGTGATCGATGACCCGGAACTGACCTGTTCGCTGGTGCGTCCCCAGGAGATGGCCGTCTATGTGGCCGATGGCACCCTGGATCTGGGCCTCACCGGCCAGGATTGGATTCGCGAACGGGATTGCGAAGAGAAAGTCATCCCCATCACCCTGCTGGAATATTCCAAAAGCTCCAATAAACCCTGCCGTTGGGTGCTGGTGGTGCGCAAGGATTCCCCGGTGCAAACCCTGGCCGATCTGCAGGGCAAACGTATCGCCACCGAACTGGAACATGCCACACGCCGCTATTTGCAACAAAACGGCGTCGAAGCGGAGGTCATCTTCTCCTGGGGGGCCACCGAAGCCAAAGCCGTCGAAGGATTGGTCGATGCGGTGGTGGAGATTACCGAAACCGGTTCCACCATCCATGCCCACGGTTTGCGCATCGTCGACGAGGTGATGCAAACCAGCACCTGCCTGATCGCCAACCCGACCGCCTATGCCGACCCCTGGAAAAAAGAGAAAATTGACCAGATCTCCCTGTTGCTCTCTGCCGCCTTGGCCGCACGGCACAAGGTGATGCTGAAAATGAATGTCCATTCAGATAATATGCCAGAAATACTCAAATTTTTGCCGAGCCTGAACGCACCGACCGTCAGTCGCCTGAGCGATGATGGGTGGTTGGCAGTGGAATCGGTCGTCGATCGTAAACAGGTCAGAATGCTGATTCCCCGCCTAAAAACGGCTGGTGCGGTAGGTATCCTGGAATATGATCTGAAAAAAGTGGTATGATGTACTCTGGGTGGCATCGGTCTGCCAAAACGGATCGATCGGCAGCGATTCCATCCAGGGCGCTTAACCGCTTCGTTTGTCGGATAGGGAGTCGGAAACTGTATGCACGGACTGGAGTTGCTGCTGGTTGGCATTGCTCTCCTTTTTGCCTGGACCACCCTGTTGCACCACCTGCTCGGCCACCTGTCGCGCCTGTGTGCCCGATGGGAGGGAGGAAGTTTGCCGACCGCCAGCCCTTCCATTACCGAACAGAATTCGCCGGAACAAGAGAGAATCGCGGCCATTGCCGTCGCCATTCATCTCTACCGAAGCCGCATGCGCCGCGAATCATCTTAACCCACCACACGTGCAGGCAACACCCGCTCCCGGGTGTCTCTGTCCTTGTGCAAGGAGTTCGATACGATGGCCAATAAAGCCTTGGGAATTACCGAAGTCGTGTTGCGCGACGCCCACCAGTCGCTGCACGCAACCCGGATGCGCATTGATGATATGCTGCCGATTGCCGCCCAGTTGGATCAAGTTGGTTACTGGTCGTTGGAAATGTGGGGCGGTGCCACCTTTGACGCCTGTATCCGTTTTCTCGGCGAAGATCCCTGGGAACGTCTGCGCAGCCTGAAAAAAGCCATGCCCAATACCCGCATGCAGATGCTCTTTCGCGGGCAAAACATTCTCGGCTATCGCCACTACGCCGATGACGTGGTGGAAAAATTCGTTGAACGGGCAGCGGTCAACGGTATCGATGTTTTCCGCATCTTTGATGCCATGAACGATGTGCGCAACCTGGAAACCGCCATCCGCGCCACCCTGAAGGTGGGCAAACATGCGCAAGGGGCTCTCTCCTATACCCTCAGCCCGGTACACGATGTGCCCTATTGGATCGACATGGGCAAACGGTTGGAGGATATGGGCTGCCACTCCCTGTGTATCAAAGACATGGCCGGTCTGTTGAAACCTCTGGTCGCCTATGAACTGGTCTCACGCTTGAAAGAGACCGTCGCGCTGCCCATCGCCCTGCATTGCCACGCCACCACCGGTCTGTCCACCGCCGCCATCGTCAAAGCGGTCGACGCCGGTTTGGATATGGTTGATACCGCCATCTCTTCGATGAGCATGACCACCGGGCACTCAGCCACCGAATCGATCGTCGCCACCTTCCAGGATAGCGAACGGGACACCGGTCTCGATCTGCACAAACTGGAACCTATTGCTGCCTATTTTCGCGATGTGCGTAAAAAATATGTCTCCCATGAAGGGGGATTGCGCGGTGTCGATGCCCGTATTCTGCTGGCGCAGGTACCCGGCGGCATGCTCTCCAACATGGAAAGCCAGCTCAAGGAGCAGGGTGTCCTCCACAAAATGGATGCGGTGCTGGCAGAAATTCCCTCCGTACGCAAAGATTTGGGCTATCTGCCCCTGGTGACACCCACCTCGCAGATTGTCGGCACCCAGGCCGTCTTGAATGTGGTGCTGGGGGAGCGCTACCGTACCATCGCCAAAGAGACGCAGGGGGTGCTGCGCGGCGAGTATGGCGCAACCCCGGCACCGGTCAATGCCGAATTGCAGGCCCGCGTGCTGCAACCGGGCGAAAAACCGCTCACCTGCCGTCCTGCCGATCTGCTGCCGCCTGAAATGGACAAACTGACCGCCGAACTGCAGAGCAGCGCCAAAGCCAAATCGATTACCCTCTCCGAACCGGTGGTCGATGATGTGCTGACCTATGCCCTGTTTGCCCAGGTCGGCATGAAATTTTTGGAAAATCGCGACAATCCCAAAGCCTTTGAACCGAAACCCGGTACACAATTGGAAGCGGCACCCGCCAGCAAGAACACCGCACCGAACAAGGCAGCCCCTGCCGCACCGCCCGCCGGAGGGGTGGAACACTATCGGGTGGTGGTCAACGGCCATGTCTACGATGTGGAGGTGGGGCTGGAGGGCAACATCACCTCAACCCCTGCTGCCCGCGCACCGGCAACACCGATCAGTACCGCTACCGTCGAAACCGGCAGCAAAGTGGAGGAGATTCCCGCACCGCTGACCGGCACCATCACCAAAATTCTGGCCCACCCCAACGAAACCGTGCAATCCGGACGGGTGGTTCTGCTGATGGAAGCGATGAAAATGGAAACGGAAATTCGCGCTCCGCATGCCGGGCGCATTATTGCCATTCCGGTCCAGGTTGGCGATACCGTACAAACCGGCGACGCGCTGTTTCTGCTGGCTTGATACCGGGTCACCGCCCATGGAATCCCTCTCCCTGTTCTGGCAAAACACCGGTATCGCCCAGGTCACCTTTGGCTCCTTGCTGATGGTGGGGCTGGGCACTCTGTTGCTGGTGGTCGCCATCCGCCAGGGGCTGGAGACCATCTTCCTCTTCTCTCTGGGTTTTGCTGCCATCCTGGCCAATATGCCCGGTTCTACGCTGGCCGATCCGGGCGGCATGCTCTATACCCTCTACGAAGTCGGCATTCGGGATGGCATGTTGCCCGCTCTGGTGCTGTTGGGGTTGGGTATTCTGGCCGATTTCGGGCCGCTGATCGCCATGCCTTCCTTGTTGTTTGTCGGTGCCGCCGCGCAGGCGGGCATTTTTGTCACCGTGTTGCTGGCCATGACCCTGTTCAGTGGCTTCGGCCCGTCATTCAACGAGATGCAGGCCGCCGTGATCGCTATCGCCGGAGGGGCCAGTGTGCCCAATCTGGTCTTTGCCGCCGACCGCATGGCCCCGGAACTGGTGGGAGTTGCCGTGGTCGCCATCCATGTTGCAATCGTGTTACTGCCAACCCTGCAATCGTTGCTCGCCGCTCTGTTCGTCAGTGAGCAGGAACGGCAGGTGGTCATGGGGGCGATGCGCCCGGTCTCACCCTGGGAACGGATTTTGTTCCCGGTGCTGTTGCTGGTCACCTGTCTGTTGTTGTTGCCGGCAATTGCCCCCCTGCTGGCCCCCCTGGCCTTCGGCAATCTGATGCGTGAGTCCGGGGTGGTCGGTCGTATTACCACCGGTTTGAGCCCGGCAGCCCATTCCGGGCTGTTGTCGCTGGCCACACTGTTGCTGGGGCTGGCCATCGGCGGACGACTGACACCGGACCGTTTTTTCTCTCTGGAAACGGTGAGCATTATCTTGCTGACCATCATTGCATTTGGCGTGGGAAGTGCATCAGCCTTGATGATGGGTAAATGGTTGTATCGGCAGTCGGCAGGTGCGGTCAATCCACTGTTGGGTGCCGCCGGGGTGGCCGTGGTCCCCTTGGCCGCCCGCATGGTACGCAAATTGGGCGCGGAAAACAAACCGCCAATCGATTTGCCGGCACCCATGCTGGCCTATGCCCTGGCGACCAATATGGCCGGCCTATTGAGCGCCATTGTGGCGGCTGGCATCCTGCTGAGTCTTCTTGCCGGTAAATCCTGGTAAGAGAGGGAGGGATGGTGTATAAGGCGTGCCGTGTTACGCTGTTGGGCAAAAATTTCCACAGCACTTTCGCCAACCGGTAGCCGATTCAGGATACGGTTGCGGAATCGACCGCCTCACCACAATATGCGGCGGGATAAAACCACCAGGGAAGGAAACTGTACGGCATCAAAGCCACTCTGAGAAGCAGGTGTAGGATCGATCTGCTGAGTGTGGATGTCCCTCATAACGTTTTAAGCGAGGTCCTTATATGGAAATCAAGCTGGAAGGTCGCCAAGTGGAATTGGGCGATGAATTATGTGAACGGATTCGCAATCGCATGACGAGTATGGATCAACGGTTCGGACCGATTACCCATGCCCGGTTGAGTGTGGAGCGCAGCGTTCGCAAAATCGAGCAACGTGCTAAGGTTACGGCAGTGGTTCACATTTCCGGCACGACGCTGACGGTCACCAAAGAGACCCCCACGGTTGTGGCTGCAGTCAACGAAGCGCTGGAAACCCTCAGCCTGGAGTTGGCAGAACACGTGGAAAAAACCAAAAAGAGCCATCGCGACTGATTGGCAGTGCGCCACAGCGCTCTTGAGCCGGGAATCGGGGGGTTCCCGGCTATTTTTTTTCAATTCTCTGCCCAACGGCCCAGCGCAAAATGGACTGGGGCCGGTATGGCCGGATCATCGATGGTCATGGCATTTTGCACGGCGGTGACGGCATCGCCGTCGTGCAGAATGGTCAGCGCCGAGAGAATGTTGCTGCTGCCCTGACTGAGCCAGCCACCATGCAATTGAAAAGTTCCCCCGCTCAACCGCGCCGTCGTCGCCGCTTCGGCCACAATCACCCCGTCCATGGCAAAGCTGCCACCACTCCACTCCATGTTATAGATGGTTCCCCCCCATGGTGGCGTCACCCCGGCATCGGCGTGGGCATACCAGGTCACATTGCCCGGCTGCGCGGTCGGATTATTGACCTGCAAAGCCCCTTCATTGCGCAAATATTTGACATGCAGACGGGTTCCCGCTCCGCTGGTGATCAAAGAGGCGCTCACCCCACTTTGCACCCACAGAGCATCGATATAATAATCACCTGGCGATAACTGAATGGTGGCGGGTCCGCTTGTGATGGTCACATAACGGTACTGGCCAGGAGCCAGCGTGTTGATGCCCGCCGTAATGCTGGGATCCGTCGCGGCACCTGCCGGAAAAAAAAAGGTGGGAAAACGATATTTTTCCTCGTCGCGGCCCGGACTGACAAAAATGCGCACCCCCTGCCGATCGACCGCGTTGCAGGGCGTCTCCCAGGCCGGCACGGCACGGGTGCAATCTTCGGTCGGTGCCCCATCCCACATCGGTACACCGCCACCACCGGCATCGATGGTGATGCTGCCCAACCCCGGCTGGGAAAAATCGGTGCCAGCGGCATAGAGCGGGGCAAACCCGACCGTACAGCGCAAGCGATGCCAAAGCAGACGGCGTTGGCCGCTGGCCGTGGCCAGATTGGGGGTGGCCACCTGCAGCTGCAGCTGTTGATAGGGCGGTGATTCTCCACCGAAAACGGTAACCGACGCCGCCAATTCGCCGCCCGCCCCTGCCGTCAACGTGCCACTGGTCGGCAGTTGCGCAAAATCACATTTATCTGCCGAAGCGGGGTTGGCCAATTGAAAGCGCACCACCTCCTGCAACGACTCCAGCAGATAAAAACTTTCCATGCCCCGAATCTGTTCCCGGCTGATGTTGGCCGCCCGCGTGGTCATCTGCAACAAGGCGGAGGCCAGGGCAGTGGCCAGAATGATCAAAGTCAAGGTCAACAGCAGCGCCGAACCGCGCTCGTTCGTTCTGGCTCTGTCCGCTTGTCGGCTGGCAGGTTTCATGGGTTTCTCGGCACGATGCCGCTGCGCAACGTGACGCTCTGTGTTTCCAGCTGATTGATGGCGCGACTCACCGTCAGTTGCACGGTCACCAGACGGAAGGGACGGTAGCGGTTACCGGCATCGGCTTCATCGCTGACCGAAAAGCTGCCAACCGTATTGTCCGCCAACACCCCGACTTCACCGGCCCGTTGTATGGTCAAGGTGTTGTCTTGAAAGGTCAGGGTGACATTCACCCCATCGCTGCTGGTAAACTGCACTGAGGGAGTGTTGAGCGCCAGCGGTGAGACGGTGGATTGCAAGCCGCTGCGCAGTTCCCGGCTGACCCGCTCCATGGCCAACCGGGCGGCACCGTCAGCCTGTTGAATGGCCGTACCCAATAGAAAGGATTGATAACCGGCAACCAGCACCGGCGTACCGACACCGACAATCAAACCCAGCACGGTGATGGCCAACACCATCTCCAACAGGGTAAAAGCGCCGCTCGCAGGTTGGCCGTTTCTGCGACGCAGAGGTTGCTGAGAGGGAGTGGTCATAGCACCATGACCCAGGATTGACTGACCGACCCACCCGTTGGCAGGGTGATGGTCACCGTCACCTGACTGCACTGGGTGGCGGCAAGCGGACAGGAGAGGGTACCCACCGCCAAGGGAGCATTGTTGATGGTAATGGCACAGGCAAAACCGGTCAACGGCAGGGGTGACCAGGGATCACAGGTGAGCAGGTCGGCATCGAGCGGTGGCCCGTTCTGCCAGTGGCGTCGGCGGGCCTGAATCTTTTCCATCACCTCTTGCAGCAAAAAATTGCCCTGCAAAATTTCCCGGTTCAAGGTGGGTGACTGCAGGGCGGTGACCGCTGCGGCCCCCAAACCGCCTACCACCAGACCGATGCTGATGATGGCGACCAACAGTTCAATGAAGGTAAAGCCAGCCTGGATCGGTTGGGCCGTGCGCATCTCAGGGGCCTCGCAGCAAACCGGTGCTTGCCGTGATGGTAACCGTCGAAACACCCCCCCGATTATCGGTCACGGTGATCGAGGTATCCGCCGCCACAGTGCCCATGGGATAGAGAAAAGAGAGATCGAAAGCAGAATAACTGACATTGCTGGTCACCTGGGAACCGGCAATCACCGTATCGGAACCATCGCGCAGTTCATAGCTGCTGGCATTCAACCAGAGCAGACGACAGTTTTGTCCCCGATAGAGGCTGCAGGATTGTGCCGCACGCAGATCACTGAGCAACTGCCGGGCGATACCCACCCGATCCACATCCTCCGGCACCATCGAGGTGGCCGTGGCGGTCAACAGGCTGATGATCACGATCACCAGCACCAATTCAACCAGCGTAAAACCCGCCTCGCGGCCAGGCTGGCGTGGCGGATCAGCAGCGATCGTGACAGGGGGTATGCTCAATCGTCTCCTTGTAGCGATCATAGATTTGCTCAATCTGCGGCAGAATGGCCAGAAAATGTTCCACAAGAACCGGCTGAAAATGGGTGCCGCTCATGGCTTTGAGTTCTGCTGCCGCCCGGGGAAAATCCCAGGCCGGTTTGTAGGGTCGTTCCGAAACCAGGGCATCAAAAACATCCGATACCGCCACAATGCGGCCATACAAAGGAATATTTTCGCCGGACAACCCTTGCGGATAACCGCTGCCATCCCATTTTTCGTGATGGGTCAGGGCAATCTGACAGGCGGCCTGCAACAGCTTTGCCGGTTGATTGCCCAAAATTTCGCCTCCGATGACCACATGCGATTTCATCACCTCCCGCTCTGCCGGGGTCAAACCGGCGGGTTTGAGCAGAATCAGATCCGGCACCCCCACCTTGCCGATATCGTGCATCGGGGCGGCGTTGAGAATCAACTCCGCCTCTTCATGGTTCAATCCATGGGCGACGGCCAAGGCGTGGGAATAGTGGGCCATGCGCTGAATGTGTGAACCGGTCTCCGGATCGCGGTATTCTGCCGCCCGACCCAAACAGGTGATGGTGGCCAGGCGGCTCTGCTGCAACTCGGCGGTGCGTTGCCGCACCTTCTGTTCCAGAATGGCATTCTGGTTTTCCAGGGCCAGACGGGCGCTGCGCAGGGCCAGATGGGTACGGGTACGAGCCTGTACCACCGGAATGCTGATCGGCTTGGTGATATAATCGACCGCACCCAGGGAAAAACCGACCACCTCATCCTGGGTATCGGCCATGGCAGTGATAAAAATGACCGGAATATCCCGCGTGCGGGGGTCGGCTTTCAATCGTCGGCACACCTCATAACCATCCATCTCCGGCATCATGATGTCCAGCAGAATAATGTCCGGCGGGGTATGCTCACAGTTTTGCAGTGCGGTCATGCCATCCAAAGCGACACTGACTTCATATTCATCGTTCAGAGCGTCCAGAATAATGCTGATATTGGTCTCCGTATCATCCACCACCAGTACCGTCTGGCGGCGCAGTTCATCCTGCATGATTTTCTCCTTGCTGCTGCAGAAGGGCCTCCAACACCTTGACCGCCTCTTTGAATTGAAATTTTTTCGTATGCGTTGCCAACGCTGCAAGCGGTTGACTGTAGGCCTCTGGCCAATTTTTGGCTTGCAACTGTTGCAGAATTGCCTGACACGGCTTCGGTTTGCCAGCGCGTAACGGTTCGGCCAGCTCGTGCAACAAAGGCCACAACTGTGCGGCATCGCCCTCTTCGGTGACAGCCGCCGTCGCGGCAGAAGCCTCCATCGCCAGGACGGGACCAAACTGCTTTAAAATCTCTGCCAACTGCGTTTCAAAACGGTCCAACATGGCCAGCAACGGCTCCTCCGTCCCGACCAAAATCAACTGCTCCAGCTTTTCACAAACGGTTTGCAGCTCGCGGGCACCAACATTGCCGGCCATCCCCTTGAGGGTGTGTACCATCCGCTGGGCCACCTCCTGCTGGCCATTCTCCAGCACCTGACGGAGTTCACTGGCTGTATTGGCCTGACTTTCATAAAATTTTTGCAACAATTTGCGATACAGACGCCGGTTACCCCCCAGCTTGTTGAGGGCAAAACGTTGATCGATACCGGCCATTTCCGGCAAAGAGAACACCTCTTCTGCCGTTGGTGTTGCCGGGACTTCCCCTTCATTGCGCACGGCAGTTGCCCCCCGACTGGTCGGCAACACCTTGAGCAAAGCGGCAAACAGTTGATTCATATCCACCGGTTTGGTGACATAATCGGTCATTCCGGCTTCCAGATAGCGTTCCCGTTCACCGGCCATGGCATTGGCGGTCATGGCAATTATCGGCAAATCGTTGTAGGTCGGATCGGAACGAATACGACGGGTTGCTTCATAGCCATCCAGTACCGGCATCTGCAGATCCATGATCACCACATCGTAACGGTCGTGCGTGACCATCTGCACCCCTTCCAAACCGTTATTGGCCGTCTGCACCTCCACACCCACCAGTTCCAGCAGCTCCCGCGCCACCTGTTGATTGAACTCATTGTCTTCCACCAACAACACCTTGGCCCCGCGCAACGCCAGCCAGGTATCCTGCAGGCTGTGGCCTTGCTGGCTCTCGTTGGCAGAACTCACCTCGCGATGGTGACCAAACACCCGCATGATGGCATCGAACAGAGTGGAGTGGCTGGTTGGCTTGGTCAAAAAGGCACCAAACCCCACCTCTTCCGCTTTGGAGCGAATCTGTTGATCATCAAAAGCGGTCATCATGATGGTATGAGGCGGATTGTTTAACTGTGCATTGCGCCGAATCTGCTCTGCGGTTTTGATGCCGTCGATACCTGGCATTTTCCAGTCGATAATCGCCAGTTGATAGGCTTCTCCACGGCTGTCGGCCTCTGCCAGGGCCTGCAACCCCTCTTCACCGCTGGCCACCGTATCCACCTTGAAGGAAAAGTCGCTGAGCATCTCCTGCAAAATTTCCCGCGCCGAGGCATTGTCATCGATGACCAGAACATGGGCACCGCGCAAATCCCGCGGTGAAACCGGATAGGATTTGCCCTCCTGCGGGGGCGGGCAGCCGAAGACCGCCGTAAACAGAAAAGTACTCCCCTCTCCCGGCGTACTCTCCACCCAAATGGAGCCGCGCATCATCTCGACCAGACGTTTGCTGATCGCCAGCCCCAAACCGGTGCCACCATATTTGCGGGTGGTGGAACTGTCCACCTGCGAAAACGATTGAAACAGTTTGGCCTGTTGTTCCCGGGTCATGCCCACGCCGGTATCGCGCACGGCAAAACGCACCGTGACCTCATCCTCACCGCGGGCCAATTGTTCCACCCGGATCACCACCTCACCCTGTCTGGTGAATTTGACCGCATTGTGGGTCAGATTGATCAAAATCTGCTCCAAACGGTAGGGATCACCGACCAGTTCCACCGGAATGGCCGGATCAATTTTCAACAGAAGCTCCAGCCCTCTCTCCTCCACCTTGAAGGCGACGATACTGGCCAGATTGTGAAACAGGCGATCCAAACGAAAGGAGACCGACTCCATCTCCAGACGACCGGCCTCAATTTTGGAAAAATCAAGGATGTCATTGAGAATGCGCAACAGCGATTTGGAGGCAATGGCAATTTTTTGCAGATAATCCCGTTGTTTCGGTGTCGTATCGGTCTGCATGCACAGGTTGGTCATACCGATGATGGCATTCATCGGGGTACGAATTTCGTGGCTCATATTGGCCAGAAAATCGCTTTTGGCCTGGCTGGCCTCCTCGGCCAGCAGGGATGCCTGCTGCAGTTTGTCCTGAATGGTTTTCATTTCGGTGATGTCATGGTGCAGAATGACACAACCGTCTACCCCCTCTTTGCCGCTGATGATCGGGGCCACGGTCAGCTGATGCCACTGCTGACCACGGCTCTCATCGACCGCCGAGCCAGGTCGGGAGAGTACCGTGCCACGCCATACCTTGCCCTGACCAATATCTGACCAGATCTCTGTCTGCTGGGCGGAGGTCAAACCCACATTGAGATCCCGATAGTTATGACCAAGTGCTGCATGACGGCTCTGTCCGGTCAAGGCGGTAAACGAGGGATTGACATACTCCACCACACCACGGGGATCGGTGATGATCACCGCATCGACGGTAGCCTCCACCGCTTCGGTCATCCGCTGCCGGTTGCGCATTTCGCGGCGATTCTGCAACATCAGGTAGAGCAACAAGGCCAACAGCACCATGGCAGCGACATAGAGCAGATAGCGGTTCCAACGGGCTTCGTGCAACTCCTGCTGATAGGCTCGTTGCGAGGTGCGCAACAGATTATCACCCAGCTGGCCAATGGCCGGATCGGTCAGTCGGTTTGATAACTCCTGCCACTCCTGCCAACGGGCCACAACCGTCTGCGCCGAGGCCGATAATAATTCCACCGCTTTGGGTAAGGAATCGGACCCTTTGCCCAACAGCCCCTGAATGGTTTGCAGCCGTTTGTTCAGGCCGCCTGCCAGCAGCGCCTCCCCGTTGCCACCCGGCACGAATGACAAAGCACGGCTGATCTCCCGTGCCAGCTGTTCCAACTGGCGCATCAACGGCGCTTGTCCCTGCCCGGACGGACCGTGCAAAATGGCCTCCAGCAAGGTGATGAAACGGTCCATCTCCTGGCGCAACACCGCCTGCGCCTGCATGCGACGTCCGACCAGTTCCAAACGCAGTGCCACCATCCCTTGCAACTGTTGCAAATTTTTGCCGATTTTTGGCTCCAGGAAGGCGTCGTTGCGGATCTCCTGAATCACCTGCGCCACCTGCTGATCCATCAACCGCAAGGGAGCCAGAATCTCCTTGTTGTTGTCCCACAGCCCACCCCGGTCCAGGCGGGCCACCTCCCGGTTCAGTTCTGCCTCCTGATAGGCCAGACGGCTCAACATCTCCTGCAAACGGTCGTAGCGCAGACGGTCCACATCCGACAACGTCACCAGACTCGTCATGATGGCGGCAAACATGAGGATGGGAACGAGGCGAAACAAATTGGCTTTTTTCACCGGCAAACTCCTGGCACAGCACGATGTTCCGGACAAAGCAAGTCGTTCACTTCAGACAAAGCAAGCCGTTCACTTCACTGGCTGTAATCGGCTCGCACCCCCCTGTTCTCCCCTGTTGCCATGCTCTGACAATTGACCCCACCCTGTCAAGCAGGCTTTGCACGATTGCCGATACAGAAGTCCATTCTATCCGAGTTCGCAACCATTATACACCTCTTTTGTGATCATCCCGGTACTGCACCAGTTTTACTTGTTTTTTAATTGACGCCAGTTGCGCAAAAATGGTATATCGGGGATAGGAGAGGGAAAGTTTAGGTTGGTTCGCGGCCTGTTCTTCCCCATCCGCTTTCCAGGACCGATTCTGGAAAATCTTTATGCATTGCAACATCATGAGGTGCAACAATGAAAGTCAAGGCGCAACATCGTCGGCGCGAAGGCGGGTTTACCCTGGTGGAAATGGTCATGGTGGTTGTGATTATCGGCCTGCTGGCCGCGATGGCGTTGCCCAGATTTACCGGTCTCTCCACGCAGGCCAAAAGCGTCTCCGATGGCTTGACGAAAAATGCCGCCGATACCCAGGGTGACTGCATTGAGCAGTTTGTCGGGACCGGCTTGACTGAAGAGCGTGCCAAAGCATTGTGTGGTGGTACCGACATGGTCGGTGGTAATTTTGTCACCAAATAGTGACCGCTGGTCGTGCTTTTCCAACCTTCGGTCCGTTGTTCTCATCCATCGCATATGTCTGCCTGCTCTGTTTGGCAAACAGGCGGCCTGATCAAATCAGTCGGAACGGATTGGCAACAAACATTCTCATGCGTTGGTGCGCGTTGACGGGTGGCTGGTGCCCCTCTGCCGGTGGGTATCGGTGATGGGTTGGTGTTGGGCGGCATATCGTTTGACAAGCAGGGAGGTCAGGTTGTTGCTCCCGCGTTCCCATAGTGAAACCTCTCCTGCTGCCGATGGCGGTTTTACCCTGGTCGAAATGGTCATGGTCATTGTCATTATCGGCATTCTGGCAGCCATGGCCCTGCCGCGCTACGGTGCCATTCCCCAAGAAGCCGCCAACAGCCATGCCCGGGCAATTGCCGCTGCCCTCGGTGCGGCGGCAGCCACCTATCAAACCCGCTGTGCCGTGGGCATCGGTCCGTGTGATGCGCTGGTTTGTAGCGGTGCAGGTACCTTGGCAATCTCCTTATTGAGTGGTATCGTCACCACCGATTATACCTTGGGCGGTGATCCGACCACCGGTTGTACCGTCCGTCATGTGGCAGGGAGTGTCACGTTTACCAGTGCCCCCGTCTGGCCCTGATTTCCTCCATCGTCAATGCAACGGCTATGATCTCATTGGAATCGCTAAAAGATTTTAAAATGCCGCCCGCATTGCTCAAGCTGCAGGCTTGGTTCGATGGCATGGAAGCACCCCGACGCAACCTGATTCTGATCATGATACTGCTTGTGCTGCTCTTTTCCTGGCTGAATCTGCTGTGGCAACCGTACCAGAAGCGTCAGCAACTCTACCAGGTAACAACTACGGAACTAAACAAAAGCGTCTCCGAACTGGTCAATCGCCTGCAGAAAATGCCCCTTGCCAAAAAAGTCGACCTCAACGCGGAACGCCAGGCACGTATTCAAGCTCTGGAACAGGAACTGCGGGAGCTTGCCACCACCGTGGGTAAAGAGTCGGGAACCTTGATTCAACCGGCAGAGATGTTGAAAGCCTTGCGTCAACTGTTGTCGGAACGGCCGGCAGTCAAAGTACGGCGTCTGGAAGCGGCCAATGTGCAACCCGTTCAACTGAGTACCACCGCCACCATCAAACAGGCGGTGCAAGGCACTGCCACCAGCCTGAACAAAAAAGCGGCGGCGGGCAGCAGCGCAAAAAAGACGGAAGATCCCGCCGTACCCATGATTTATCGGCATGATATCGAGTTGGAAATTGAAGCCGGCTACCTGGATGTGCTTGCCTTCTGCAAAGAGGTGGAGAGCTATCCCTGGGTTTTTTTCTGGGATGAGGTGCGCTACCATGCGGTCAACTATCCACTTACCCATGCGGTCATTCGTTTTTTCACCTTGAGCATCGGGGAGGGATTGATCGGTGGTTGAACGGTATGGCCTGCTGCCGCTTGCCGCTGCCCTGTTGCTGTCAACAAGCGTCTGGGCAGAATGGGAAAATGCTTTGTCCCTTGGTTTGCGCGATCCCTCGCGACCGCCGGCTGCGCTGCTGCAGCCGCGCCAAGAGACGAAGACGGATGGCAGCGGCGGCCTTGCCCTGGACCGCTGGCAATTGAATCTGCTCCGTTTTACCGGCACCGATGCCCTGGCCATCATCAACGGCAAACCGGTGCGCGCCGGAGAAACCATCGATGGCCTGTTGGTGGAGGCCATCCATCGTCACGGTGTCACCGGCAGAGCCGATCATCAACCGGTCACTTTGCGCATGGAAGTCAATCGCGCGGCGGCCAATATGATCGTTCGACCGGCCAAGCGAGCTGCCACCAGGGCAGATTCTCCATGAACAACCGACTGCCCAATCCCCGGCACCCGTTGCCTTGTCTGCCTCTCTCCCTGCTGAGTACGGCGCTGTTTTTTGCTGGTTGCAGCAGTACTCAGCTCCCCGCGACGATTGCCGAACGGCCTGCCGTGGCCAGCGCTGCCGTGTTGCCACCTGCACAGCCGAATATGCGCCTGCCCTCACAAGTGGATGCAGCCCTGCTACCCCCCCTGAAAACCCCTCCCTCGCATCTGCAGGGCAAAAACCGGCAGGAAGGGCCGTTGATCGATGTGGTGGTCGATGCCCTGCCCGCCAAGGTGTTTTTCATGGGCCTGGCAGAAAAAAGCCGGATCAACATTATGGTTCATCCTGAGGTCAGCGGTACCATCACCCTCAATCTGGCCCAATCGACCGTGCATCAGGCGGTGGAAACGGTCTGCAAAATGTACGACATGGATTGTGAAAAGAGCGATCAAGGCTATTTGATTCAACCGCCCCGCATGCAAATTCGCCAGTATCATATCGACTATTTGCGTTTGCAGCGCTCCGGCATTACCCGCACCCGCGTCAGCGCCGGTCAGGAGTTGGTCTCCTCCTCCTCCTCAACCGACAAAGACAAGGGCAATACCACCAAAACGCAGGAAGTCGAATTAACCGGCAGTCAGGTCGTCACCCAACAACACTCCCATTTCTGGCAGGAGTTGGCCATGACCTTATGCGGTATTCTGGGCTTGGGTTATACAGCAAACGATAACAACAGTTCGGCGACTGGCAACACCCCCGGAGCCAGCAACCCTGCGGCAACCGGTGGTGGAAGCGATGCCCAGAGCAGCAATCGTGCGCAAACTCAAGGGGGCATGCTGGCCTGGAGCTGGGGCGTACATGGCCCGAACACCGCCATGTTGGGCTGTGTCGATCATACCCCCGAAAAAGGACGCCGGGTGGTGGTCAGTCCACAAACCGGTGAACTGCTGATTCGTGCCTTTCCCCGTGAGTTGCGCGATGTGGAGCAATATCTGGCAGGACAAAAACAGATTCTTGAACGACAGGTGATTCTGGAAGCCAAAATTTTGGAAATCACCCTCAATGATGGTTCACAAACCGGTATCGACTGGTCTTTGGCCTTCGGCAAAGGACAACAGAGCGCCATGACCGTTACCGGTGCCGGTTCCTTGTTGGGCAACGCCAATACCAACCCGCTCTTTGTCGACAGCACCTCGGGCAACTTTTTTCCGTCCCCACTCAATAACGCCGCAGCACCCACCTATTTTGGCGGCGCCTTTGCCATGCATCTGAATATGGGCAGTTTTGACGGTATCATTGAACTGCTGAAAACCCAAGGCAAGGTTCACGTCCTCTCCAGCCCACGGGTTGCCACCTTGAACAATCAGAAAGCGGTCATTCGGGTTGGTCAGGATGAATATTTTGTCACCGATGTCCGTTCGGAAAGCGCCTCTTCCTCTTTTGCCAGCACTGTGGCTCTGGTCCCCCGTTTTGCGCCCTTTTTTTCCGGCATCGCCTTGGATGTCACGCCACAAATTGCCGATGATGGACGAGTCATGTTGCACATCCATCCGCTGGTCAGTGAAGTGACGACCGATCAAAAGCAGGTCATCCTGGGCAGTGGCTCCAATGTGCAAAGCTATCCGATGGCTTTGAACCGGGTACGGGAAACCGATACCATGATTCAAGCCTCCGATGGGGAGGTGGTGGTTATCGGTGGTTTGATGAAAGATGTGGAGATCAACCGCAAGGCGGGAGTGCCGGGTCTGAGCGACATACCGCTGGTGGGGCGGTTGTTTCAACAGGATCAGGAGAGCAACAAAAAGTCGGAACTGGTGATCCTGTTACGTCCCCGCGTCGTCAATGGCAGCGCCACCTGGCAACAAGAACTGCGGCGGACGGCCCTTTCCGGCACGGATCCTTTTGCCCGGGGCAGTTCGTTGCGCTGGAGCAACCCTCTCAATGAACCTCCTGCCGCCGAACGCCATGCACCTGCGCCAACTGCCCTTGCCCCTCCCAACCCCGGCCTGGAGGCCGTGCAGGCAACACCGCCATAGTATTTCCATGCCAAGCCACCGTTTTCCGGTGCCAACTGGCACGCCACTCTCCTTTTTGCCCGCCAACTGCCTCCGCCCGCCAGATCAGGAATCCCGGAACCAGCGTTTTTCCCGGAAATATTTCATGGCACCGCGATGAAAGGGTACGTCGAACAGTTTGACCATTTTGCGCGGCGACAGATGATGCAACACCGGGTTGCCTTGCCGCAAGGCATCAATGCCATCAAAGGTTTTTTTCATCAGGGGATAGATCACCTCATCCGGTACATCGGCGCTGGCAATCACCCAATATTTGACCCCAACCGTTGCCACATCCTGATCGACATCGCGATAAATTTTGCCTGGTATCACGGCGGCATCAAACAGCGACTGGCTTTTCAATAATGAGGAGATACAATCCCCCTCGATTGGCACCAGTTCCAGACGATTGCTCAAGGCCGCCTGGGCCAAGCCCACATTGGGATGAATCATCGGTTCCAGGAAACCGTCGGTGCTTTGTGATTGCAATGCCTGTCCCAGTTCCACCGGTTCCAGACGACTGGGTACCATGCCGCTGGCGGCCCCTTTGCATGCTTTAAGCAGATCGTTGACCAAACGTTCGTTGTCGGAACCTTCCGGGCCGATATTCACCCGTTTGTCGCTGATTTTTGCGAAGGCGTTGATCGAGGAGTGGCCAGGCACCACCAGGGTCATGATTTCATCGTGCAGGGAGAATAAAACGCGCAATTTTTTCATGCCAGCCGCTTTGAAGGGCGGTTTGCCGTTCCAGGCCCGCTGCAACAGGTCGGCACGCACAATGCCCAGTTGCAATGCACCCGACTGCAACCCTTCCAGATTTTGCAGCACATTATCGGTTGGTGAAACCTGGCAGGAGGCCACATCGCCCCAGACACCACACAAGGATTTGATCACCGGAAAAGCGTTGCCGGTTTGACCACTGATGCCGATGGAGACCGTATGACGCTTCCTCTCCTCCCCCGACGAACAGGCAGTCAAGAGCATCAAGGAGAGCATAGCGGCGCAGAGCGGCCATTTATTCATGGGTTAATCCCTTCCTGTCAAACAGACTGCTACCAATCCAGACGCCGGTGATGTTGCTCCCGCCAGACATCACGATGACCATAATAACGACCCCTGGGGGGAGGGGCTACCGTGACGGTCGGATAGGCGACCATCGGCAACGGTTCGACTACCAAGGTCTGAGACGGATAGACGGTGATGGTCTGCGGTGGCTGTTCCACTATGACGGTTTGCGGTTGCCGGACCAGACGTTGCACGATACGGGGTCTATCCTGATACTGCCAGGTGCTACTGCCCGGGGCACGGCAGGCCACACCGGTCAATGTCTCCTGGCGTCCGTCGATAAACCCTTGCGTTTGCATCTGGCGACATTCGGCAGGAGCCACCGTCTCCGGGTAGATCGTGCTGACTGTCGCAGAGGCAGGGGCCGGTTGATAGATCACGCCACTCTGCCCCTCTTGGGCAGCTGAACGACCCATTTCACTGAACAGGCCACCAACCGCCGCACCGATCAAAGCGTTCTGCAGCCGATTTTTCGGCTGCCCCACCAGCGACCCCACCAGGGCCCCGCCTAAAATCCCCACACTCAATCCGGCATCGGCCCATAAGGGCAGCGTCGGACCACAGACCAACCCCATGGCCAGCACCGCTACCGACAACCGGCACCGGCTCTGGAAAAAAACTCTCTTCATCCTGACTCCTCCCCTTGACCTGCCTTTCGCTCTGCACCGGTGCAGCAATCGCCACCAACACTTGGCTCCGCTTGCCAAACCTATCCTTGCCCGGCGGCAGAGTAAGCAAAATCTTTGCGCAGTATAATGAACCAGCTTCAATTTATCACGCTCTTTTTTCCCACGCCGCCATCGATTCTCCATTGCAGTGCCGTGCGACAGCCCTGCATGCTTTGCAGTCGGCGATAAAGTCGGTTATACAGGTGACACACCACTTTTTGCTACCACCATCGCGCCATCCCCCTGGATTGACCATGAGTGAATACGTCGAATTTGCCGATACCCCCTTTGTCGAACATTTTACCAACCCGCATGGTCACATTGCGAAAAAATTTCTGGAGTCCTTCCTGCAGTGCCGGGTCTCCCTGGTTTTTTCTCCTGCCGAGGAGTTTGAAAACAACTTTGCCGCCGATATTTTCGCCACACCGGAAAAAGCGGTCTACGAAGTGAATCCGACCACTCTGTTGATTGCCGTACATCCGCCGATCTATCACGACAAACGGGTCTCCCTGGGCATGGTGCTGCATGAACCGATGATTGCCCTGCCTTCCACCATCTTTGCCGATATTATCGCCAACCAGATGCTCAAACGGCTGAAACATGCCATGCTGTATCAATTCGATGTCGATCTGCAGTTTTTCGGCAAACAAATGATCCTTGACATGATCGTAGAGTATATCTCCCGCGGTGGTTTCAACCGCAACACCATTAAATTTGTCATCGATCTGTTTACCAGCCTGCGGACCATGACCTTTGAAAACCGCATTTTCAATACCGGGTTGATCATCACCAAATCGCATCGCACCTATCGTACTGAATCGCGCAAGTGTCGTTTGATTCCCCTTAACGAACCCATCATCCTGATGCCGACATTGCGTTACGAAAATCGTTTCTGGTATCTGGCCGACGGTTCTTCCTGTTTTTACGTCTGTGATCGCAATCTGAAAATCAACAGCATGTTTTTTTTCGATGAACCCCCCTCCAGCACCACCTCCATCTCCATCAACTTTTTGAATAAATCCCTGCACGAGCAAGATATTGCCTTTCGTACCATCAACGGGCGGGAAATGGTGATTGTCGAAGCAACTGGCGAAGAGTTTACCTACTCTGTCGGCCAATGGCATTTTCGCGATTACAACATGATCAAAAAGGCGATTCGTCTCCTTTTGCCGCAATTCACCCAACCCGCCATCAACGCCTTACTGGAACTGATCTGGTCGCTGATGGCGCAGCGACATGGTTCCCTGATCTGGATTCCGGCTCACGAAGAGGATATCGAAGCCATGACCCTGCGTTCAACCCGCCTTTGGGAACAGGATGTCTCCATCGATGACGAACGCTACCACGGCTTGATCCAACGTTTGGCCTCCAGCGATGGGGCGTTGATTCTCGCACAAAATTCACGCATCAAACGGTTTGCCGCCATCGCCAATCTCTCTGCCGTATCGCAGATTGCTCCCAATCTGGGCGGATCGGGCGAACTGGCGGCACAATATCTTTCCCGTTCCGGCGTTGTCATCAAAATTTCGCAAGATGGCAGCGGCAGTGTTTATGCCAATGACAAAATGTGTTGGAAGCTGTAGAATGCGCAAAGCGAGTAATTTTTAAAACAGGCTTGACAGAAGATGCGGGCACGCTATGATCCTTTTATTTAGCGCATGGGGGGAAAATGGTGGCGCAAAAGGGAAGCCGATGGTGGATCGCCTGGGGCATACTGCTCCTGCTTCCGGTGACGGGTAGCAGCGAAGAGGTGTTGCGTTTGGCCAACCCGACCACCTTTTTGACCGGCTTGATTACCCTGGCCAAACATCGCCAACTGTTTGCCCACCATGATCTATCCGTCACCCTGCTTGGCATGCCAACCGGCGACGAAGCCTTGCAGGCGGTCGAAGAAAACCGAGCCGATCTGGCCAGCACGGCAGAAACCGCCTTTACCTTGCTAGGTCTTGCCAATCCCTCCTGGCGAGCGGTGGCACAAATCGGTGATTGGGACAATGAGGTGCGCATTCTCGCCCGCCGCGATGCCGGTATCAACATGCCGAAAGATCTGCGTGGCAAACGCATCGCCACCCAGAATCGCCTCTCCAGCTTTTTTTTCCTTGAACAATATTTGATGAAGCAGGGTTTCACCTTGCGCGACATCATCCCCGTCTTTTTGCCCAGCAAGGAGTTGGCAGCGGCCCTGGTCAACAAGGAGGTGGATGCCATCAGCAGTCGGGATCCTTTTCTCAGCCATGCCAAAAAACAATTGGCAGATCAAGCGCTTGAATTGGCTGCTCCCGGCCTCTATCGCAAAACGTTCCTCCTGGCTGGCCAGGCGCATACCATGGAGAACAAAAAGTCGGCCATCATCCACCTGTTACAGGCTTTGATCCAAACCGAACAGTTTGTCCGCGAACAACCGGAAACCGCCCGCAAGCTGCTGCAACAACATCATGCCGATGAAGCGGATCTGCAACGTATCTGGTCGGAAATACGCTTGGGAGTGTGGCTGGATCACCATCTGGTGCTGACCATGGAACAGGTGGCCGAGTGGGCGATGCGCAACCGCATGGTTCCGGCGGGAAAAATTCCCAACTTTTCTGCCAACATTGATCGACAACCGCTGCAGAGCGTGCGTCCCATTGCCATCAACCTGGTGCAATGAGTGACAGCGATGAACATCCGCAATCGCTTAAAATGGCTTGTCATGCTCCCGGTCGTTGCCCTGCTGCTGCTTTCAGCATTTGTGCTGTTCTACCAGAAACACGCCGAAGAGGTGTCACAAAAGGTCATCGTGACCAATACGTTGTATCAACATGCCAACGAATTAAATATTCTCACCCTGGAAATTTTGGGCAGCACCATCAATCGTCCCCGTGAGCAGTGGCATGCCAAATGGCAACAGATTGCCCAGGATGTCTCGGAACTGCAGCCCTACATGCAATCCGATGATGAACGTTATTTGTTGCAACGGCTGCAAATCACCCTGGACCATACCCAACAGCTGCATGAAGAGCGGGATCTGCTCGATGTCGATCCGGATGCCGGGCAAAAAAAACCTTATCAACGTCTTCTGGAACAAAGAATTCGTATTGAAGTTCAGACGATGGCACCTGCTGTTGCCCGGTTACAGGATTTACAGCAGTCGGGTCTGCATGCCATTGTTCGCCAGCAGGGTAACTGGAGTATCTTGTTGATGATCGGGCTGACTGTTGCCCTGTACAGCTTTTCAACCCTGTTAAGCCGCACTCTCAACCGATCTTTTGCCGTACTGCAGAAGGGCATTCAACGTCTGGGTGAGGGCGATCTGCAACAAGCCATTGTGCTTGCCGGCACGGATGAGATGAGCGACATTGCCCATCAGGTCAACCATATGATGGTACGGTTGCAACAGCTGACTGTTTCACGCAACACCCTGCAACAGGAGATCAATGAGCGACAACGCATCGAAAAGCAGTTGGCGGAAACGTTGGACTTTAACCGCCAGATTATTGCCGAATCACCGGTGGGCATCGCCGTCTTTCACCAGGATGGCCATACCATGATGGGCAATAAAACGGCAGCAGAGATTGTCGGTGCCACCCCGGAACAGTTTGTCAGCCGCAACTTTCGGCAACTGGACTCCTGGCGTCAATCCGGTCTGCTGGAAATGGCCAATCGCTGTCTGGAAGAGGGTATTTTGCAACGCCGGGAGCTGTTCATGCGCACCAGTTTTGGAGCCCATGTCTGGTTGGATTGTCAATTGGTTCCCCTGAGCATGAACAATCAACCACATCTGTTGGTGTTGTTTGCCGATATTACCCGATTCCATGAAACCCGGCAGGCGCTGCAACAGGCCAAGGAGACGGCAGAAGCAGCCAACCGCAGCAAAGGGGAATTTTTGGCCAACATGAGCCATGAAATTCGCACACCGATGAATGCCATTCTGGGCATGACCGATCTGCTCTGGGAAACCACCCTCTCCGGCGAACAACGCAAACAGCTGCAAATCATCCGCACCGCCGGAGAGACCTTGCTCGGCATCATCAACGATATTCTGGATATCTCCAAAATTGAGGCTGGCCAACTGTCGCTGGAAGAGATTGCTTTCAACCCGGTGGAAGAGCTGGAAAGTTGTTGTGAAATGTTGGCCCCGCGTGCCCATGGCAAGGGAGTGCGTTTGATCAGCTTGAACGATCCGAGTTTGCCAACCTGGTTGAAGGGTGATCCTGCCCGTTTGCGGCAGATTGTCCTCAATCTGCTCTCCAATGCCATTAAATTTACCCCGCAGGGTCAGGTGGTCATCGCCATGCGGGGAGAGCATGCCGGAGAGAACAGCGACCACCTGTCCCTGGTGATAACCGTACAGGATACGGGTATCGGCATTCCCCCCGAACAGCAACGACATATTTTCGACAGCTTTGTGCAAGGGGACTCTTCCGTTACCCGTCGTTTCGGGGGAACAGGCCTGGGGCTGGCAATCGTCAAACGGTTGGTGACACTGATGGATGGCCGCATCACGGTACAGAGTCAACCGGGGCACGGCACTGTCTTTGAGTGTGCCTTGCAGCTGCGCAGCATGGCTGCCGTGCCGCCCTGCACGATCAGTCCGCTGGTTGGCAGCGCGACACCGTTCGCACAGATCAGCCAACAACCACTGCGCATTCTGCTGGTCGATGATTCCGAGGAAAACCGGCTGTTGATTCAGGCCTACAGCAAAGATACCGCTTTTCTCCTGACCGTGGCCGAACATGGGGCGGCTGCCTTGGCCCTGTTGCAAGAGCAACCTTTCGATGTGGTCTTCATGGATATGCAGATGCCGGTAATGGACGGGTTTGCCGCCACCCGCGCCTGGCGCAACTGGGAGATGGAACATCAACTCTCCCCCATCCCCATCGTCGCCCTGACCGCCTACGCCATGAAAGAGGATGTGGAACGCACGCACGAGGCCGGTTGTACGCTCCATTTGAGCAAACCGATCAAAAAGAAAAAATGGCTCGACACCATCGGTGCCTTGCTGCCTGCATAGATTCTTTTATCGCCGCAGGTCCGCTCTATGGCTATGCTGGTGGGATCTCCATCGCTTGACCACAGCGCAACGATTGTCTACAATTGTGGTAAACGAACAAAAAAGAGGTTGAGATGAGTACTGTCTCCGTGCGTATTGATGAACAGCTGGTCAGTGCCGCGCGCGCAGCGGCCAAAGCAGAATTCCGAACCGTGCAAGGTCAGGTGGAGTTCTGGGCCACGGTGGGGCGGGCAGCGTTGGACAATCCCGATCTGCCTGCCTCGTTCATTGCCGAAAGCCTGATGAGTATGGCAGAGCCACACAAGGAGAGTACGACCTTTGCGCCGCGCTCGGCAGCCAAGGTATGAGTTGGGAAGTTCGCCAGACCCGGCGCTTTGCCCGAAGTTACAAGAAGCTGCACGACAACGTTATTATCGAAGTTGATGCAGCCATTGCAGCGGTCGCCGAAAACCCCGACATCGGTGAGAAAAAGAAAGGCGATCTCTCGGAACTCTGGGTCTACAAATTTCGCTGTTTGGGCCAACTCCATCTGCTGGGCTATACCCGAGATGAGGCCGTGCGCCTCGTTTATCTGGAAGCCGTTGCTCCCCACGAAAATTTCTATCGCGACAGGAAACGGTGATCCTGCGTTCAGAAAACGCCAAAGTCCAGAGATTGCCCTGGGCAAGCCGGATGATCCGGGGCAACAAGTTGTAACTATTCAGCTCCTCTGGATCGCTGCATTTGCAATAAACTGAAGCCAAAGTTCTGGTGGGTGCAGGGAGGATCATCCTCCCTGCCGGAGTGCAGAGGCGGAGCCTCTGTTTCTGGTGCGCTTGCACCGAAGCAGATTTGGCGTAGCCAAATCTGCGCAGCGCACCACAATCTGTGCCCCGCAGGGGCACGCTTTGGGAGGGCGGAGCCCGACTTTTAACCTTGCAGGCTTTTGGATGC
>PDZV01000042.1 GCA_002753135.1 Magnetococcales bacterium WMHbinv6
AAAACCCGCTCCTGCCCGGCGCGGCTGGCCAGTTTGATCAGTTCAATCCGTTGCAGCACCACATGGCGTCTATCCGGGGTGCGCACCAGACAGGCACTGCCGGTCATCGAGGCCAATAACGGGCTGACCCGCGCCAAAACCGTTTCCAGCTCTTCATCCCCCGGCCCGCAGGCCTGCAGAATGCGCTCCTGATTGTCGCGGTTGACCGAAACCAGCTCCAGCAGGCTGTCCACATAGTAACGAAAGCCCAAATCGGTCGGCACCCGCCCTGCTGATGGGTGAGGCTGGGTCAACAACCCCATCTCCTCCAACTCCATCATCGCGTTGCGCACCGTTGCCGGAGAGACCCCCAAGCCCGCGCGATGGCAAACCGTTTTGGAACCAACCGGCTCTCCATCTTCAATGTGGGCCTGGATCACGCCTCGGAGAATTTCGTGGTGACGTCTGGTCAGCATGGAAGCGCATTCGTTGACTCAAAAACAACCCATGCGGCACCCAACCGGGGGCCGCTCCCCTGTATTTGCCCTCAATCGCCTTTATTTTGCTGCTTGCCCCAGGAGTCGCGCAAACCGACGGTACGGTTAAACACCGGCCTCTCTGCAGTGGCATGCTTGCTGTCGAGACAAAAATAGCCCTGACGCTCGAATTGAAAGATGGTACCTGCCGGACTGTTTTGCAACCCCTCCTCGATGCGACAGTGCGACAAAATTTGCAGCGAGTTGGGATTGATCAGGCGCATGAAATCCTCTCCCTGCCACGCTTCGTCCGGATTGGGCGTATTGAACAGGGTTTCATAGCAGCGAATTTCCGCCTGTCGCGAACGTTGCACCGGCAGCCAGTGAATGACACCTTTCACTTTGCGATCGGTCGGGTTGGCGTGCAAGGTATTGGGATCATGGGAACAACGCAACTCCAGCACCGCCCCGCTTGCGGGATCTTTGATCACTTCATCGCAGCGAATCACATAGGCATGGCGCAGACGCACCTCACCGCCGGGGACCAGACGTTTGAACTGTTTGGGTGGATTTTCGGCAAAATCTTCGCGCTCAATAAAAATTTCCCGCATCCAGTAGAGGGAACGGCTGCCCATCTCCGGATTTTGCGGATGATTGGCCGCCGTCAACGCCTGGCAATGGTCCGGGTCAACGGTGGTAATGACCACTTTCAGCGGATCCAGAACGGCCATCGCCCGTGGCGCATGTTGTTCCAGATCGTCACGAATGCAGCTTTCCAGGAGGGAGAGTTCCACATTGTTCGGCGTTTTGGAGATACCGATCCGCCGACAAAATTCGCGAATAGCTGCCGGTGTATAGCCCCGCCGCCGCAAGCCGGAGATGGTCGGCATGCGCGGATCGTCCCAACCATCGACCACCCCGGAGCGCACCAGGGCGTTGAGTTTGCGTTTGCTGACAACCGTATACTCCATCACCAACCGGGAAAATTCAATCTGCTGCGGATGGCAACCGACCACCCCTTCCAGGCGGTCGAGAATCCAGTCATAGAGGGGGCGATGGTCTTCAAACTCCAGGGTGCATAACGAATGGGTAATCCCCTCCAAGGCATCGCTGATGCAGTGGGCATAGTCATAGGTGGGATAGATGCACCATTGATCGCCGGTCTGATGGTGATGGGCGTGCAAGATGCGGTAGATCACCGGATCACGCATATTGATGTTCGGGGAGGCCATATCAATTTTGGCCCGCAGCGTATAGCGACCTTCGGGAAACTCTCCGGCCCGCATGCGCCGGAACAGACCGAGACTCTCCTGGCTGGAGCGATTGCGCCAGGGACTCTCGCGACCCGGTTCGGTCAAGGTGCCCCGATATTCGCGCATTTGCTCCACATTCAATTCGCAGATAAAGGCATGCCCATCCTGAATGAGACGTTCGCCAAACTGATACAACGGCTCGAAATAGTCGGAGGCATAATACATATGTTCCTGCCAATCAAATCCCAACCATTTGACATCGGTACGGATCGATTGAATATAAAGATCCTCCTCCTTGAGCGGATTGGTATCGTCGAAGCGTAAATTGCATTGGCCGCCCGCATTTTCCCGCGCGACACCAAAATTCAGGCAGATTGATTTGGCGTGACCGATATGCAAAAAACCGTTAGGTTCTGGAGGAAAGCGGGTGACCACTTTGCCACCATGTTTGCCCGTTGCCAGATCATTGGCAACAATCTGACGAATAAAATCGAGAGGAGGAGCCTCTTCATTCTTGGACATCTTTGTGTGATACCTTTCTCGCATTCATTAAGGGAAGCAATCCCTACCACGGTAAGACGATTTGCCGCAACTGCCGCCGACACTCCCGATAATCGGGCACATAGTTGGCCACCAGTTGCCAAAAAGCCGGTGAGTGATCCATATGGCGCAAGTGACTCAGCTCATGCACCAACACATAATCGCCCAAACGGACCGGCAACCAAATCAACCGCCAATTCAGGTTAATGCTTCCCTGCACAGAACAACTGCCCCAACGACGCCTGGGATTACGAATCGTCAAACGTTGAAAGTCCACCCCCATCCGAGCCGACCATGCGCTCAGACGAATTGGCAAATAAAGCGCCGCCTGGCGTCGAAACCACTGCTCCAGCAAAGGTTGCCACGCCGTGGCCCGACAATGGCGCTCGGCGATCCATAACCGTTGCCCGCGCACCACTATGGGTTTGAGTTGATCCCCGCTGCACAACAACTGCAGCCGACCATCCAAATAGGGCAACCAATCCCCTGCGCACAACGATTGACCTGCGCCAACGGCTCCCCCATTGCCGTCAGCAAGCCCATTTTCCATTTTGCCCGACCCCACCGCTTACAAAAATTTCAGTATGGTATCCTCACGTTCCACACGCAACGGGATTTTTGCGCAACCAGTCGTTTTCAGGCCCAGTCGCGGCAAAAAAATGAGAATCACTTGTGCTTGTCGCCCGGTTCTTTCATAGTGAAACGGCCTCACAGAAGCCATCGGATGATTATTATGGACAACACAGCAAGCCAACCCATCGTCGTACTGGTACACGGATTATGGATGAACGGCTCAGAAATGCAGCTTCTGGGCTTACGTTTGCGCAATCTTGGTTACCAGACACTCTTTTTTCGCTACCGCTCGGTTCACGCCCATGTCACGCAGAGCAGCCATGAATTATGGCTTTTTCTGCAGCGTCATTTTGGCTCGGATATGCGCCACGCCCCGGAAGGACAGGTCCATTTGGTCTGTCACAGCCTGGGGGGCATGGTGGCATTGGATATGTTGCATCGCCATCCAGAGGCGCGTATCGGTCGCATGGTGGCTTTGGGCACCCCGTTTCGCGGCAATGTGGCGGCAAAAAAAATTGCCCAGTGGAGTTGGGGACGCATGGCATTGGGCAGAAGCCTGCATCGCGCCCTGGACGGCAGCGGCTTTACCCATGTACCTACCGGGCGGGAGATTGGCATTCTGGCGGGAGACCGTTCCCTGTTGGGAGCCGGTCGTTCGCTGTGGGGGATCGGGGAGGCCAACGACGGCAACGTAGCCGTCTCGGAAACCTATCTGGAAGGGGCAAAGGCCCATCGCACCTTGCCGGTCATTCACATGGGGCTGGTCTTTTCGGAACAGGCGTTGGCCATGGTTCACCGTTTTTTGCAGACGGGTCACTTTGAATGAGTCAATGGATGGACTTTTCCTGGGGTTCCGCCACCGGCAGTTCACGGAAATAGCTGTCCACATACCACTGAATGATTCCCTCCAGGCGGACATAATGTTCTTCCTGGATCTCTTCCAGCCGTTCCGTGCGATAGGCCAGCTCCTCTTCGGAGATTTCCCCCATGTTCAATTCCTGCTGATCTGCCGCCAACATGTCGGCAATTTTGATCGGCACAATCGTCTGGGTAAAAATCGCCTGAATGTCGGCAACCACCTCTTCGGTGGTATACCACGCCTCGGGTGGCGTCTCCTTTTTTGGCTGGTGCGACTTCAAGGCAATGGTTACCGTTTTTTCATCCCGCTCCCGTGGCTTGCGCACCCCTTGCACCCAGTAGTCCCAGGCTGAAACCCAGCTGGAGGGCACACCGGTCAGCTGCGGCGGTGGTCCATGGCGGACCGACTGCACCCCATGGAGCAGAACCTCTTTCAAACCAACCCAGGATGTTGCTTTGCCACTTCTGGTCATCGCATCCCTCTTTCAGACAATGGGTTACCGCGCATCAACAAAAACCGATGGATCCCCTGTTCCGGCCCGCAGCACCACCGGCTGATCGCCGGTCAAATCCACCACCGTCGAAGGGGAAGTGGTTAAAATACCGCCGTCGATCACCAGATCCACCAGAGTGCCCAGCCGTTTATGGATCTCCTCTGGATCGCTCAGGGCATCTGCGGCGTTGGGCAGGCGTACCGTAGCCGACAAAAGAGGCTCCCCCACCTCCTGCAGCAAGGCCTGACAGATCGGGTGCGACGGAATGCGCAGGCCAATGGTTTTCCGTTTGGGTAAAATATTTTTCGGTACGTCGCGGGTGGCTTCCAGCACAAAGGTATAGGGCCCCGGCAAATGACGCTTGAGCAGGCGATAGGTGGTGTTGTCGACGCGGGCATAGCGGGCAATCTCTGCCAAATCCGGACAGAGGATGGAAAACAGATGGTTGGCTGACAGATGACGAATCTGAATGATCCGCTCTACCCCCCGGCGATTACCCAGGGTACACCCAAAGCCATAGGCGGTATCGGTGGGATAGACGATCACTCCCCCGTTGCGCAGCAACTCTGCCGCCTGGTTGATCAACCGCTTTTGCGGATTCTCTGGATGAATGGAAAGCAAGGAGGCCATCGAAAGTGCATTCCCTTTTCTTGTCAGCAGTGGCTATACTCACGGGTTCATCATGGCACACTCTGACCGCTCAGGCAACGCATGATGCATTACCGTTATCAAGGAGACTATTGTATGCCCGCTTTCCGCTCACGAACCTCTACCCATGGACGCAACATGGCCGGTGCCAGAGCCCTCTGGCGTGCCACCGGTGTGGCTGAAGCCGATTTCGGCAAACCGATCATCGCCATTGCCAACTCCTTCACCCAATTTGTACCGGGTCATGTCCACCTCAAGGATATGGGAGCGCTGGTTGCCCGCGAAATCGTTGCAGCTGGCGGCATCGCCAAGGAGTTCAACACCATCGCCATCGATGACGGCATCGCCATGGGCCATGGCGGCATGCTCTACTCTCTGCCCTCCCGTGATCTGATTGCCGACAGCGTCGAATATATGGTCAACGCCCATACCGCCGATGCCCTGGTCTGCATCTCCAATTGCGACAAGATCACCCCGGGCATGTTGATGGCGGCGCTGCGCCTCAACATTCCGGCAATTTTTGTCTCCGGCGGCCCCATGGAGGCGGGCAAGGTGCAATTGACCGATGGCCAGGTACGCAAACTCGATCTGATCGACTCCATGATTGCGGCAGGCAACCAGCAGGTTTCTGACAACGATCTGCACAAAATTGAACAGCATGCCTGCCCCACCTGCGGCTCCTGTGCCGGGCTGTTCACCGCCAACTCAATGAACTGCCTGATGGAGGCCTTGGGTCTGGCACTGCCCGGCAACGGCACGTTGCTGGCCACCCATGCCGACCGCAAGCAGCTTTTTTTGCGGGCTGGCCATTTGATCGTCGATCTGGCGCGGCGTTACTACGAAAATAATGATCAGTCGGTCCTGCCCCGTTCCATTGCCACCTTTAAAGCCTTTGAAAATGCCATGTGCCTGGATATTGCCATGGGTGGCTCGACCAATACCGTGTTGCACCTGTTGGCCGCCGCTCATGAAGCAGGCGTTGCTTTTACCATGGCCGACATCAACCGTCTGTCGCTGCAAGTGCCTTGTCTATGCAAAGTGGCCCCCTCTTCCGAACGCTATCATATCGAAGATGTTCACCGGGCCGGCGGGATTCCCTCCATTCTAGCCATTCTCAATCAGGCCGGACTGCTGCATGGCGATTGCCACACGGTGCATGCCCCCTCGCTGGCTGTGGCGCTGCAGGCAGAGGACATCAGCAGCCCCACGGCCAGCGAAGCGGCCAAAGAGCGTCACCTGGCCGCACCGGGCGGGGTGCCGACCGTGCAACCTTTTGGGCAAAAAGCCCGCTGGCCCTCGCTGGATCTGGACCGGGCCAACGGCTGCATTCGTGACCAGCAACATGCCTATTCGCAAGATGGCGGTTTGGCGGTTTTGTTCGGCAATCTGGCCGCAGATGGCTGTATCGTCAAAACGGCGGGGGTGGATGAATCGATCTGGCGATTTACCGGCCCTGCCCGACTCTTTGAAAGCCAGGAAGAGGCCTGCGACGCCATTCTCGCCGACCGTATCCAGGCCGGCGATGTGGTGGTGATTCGCTACGAAGGACCCAAGGGCGGCCCCGGCATGCAGGAGATGCTCTATCCGACCAGCTTTCTCAAATCGAAAGGATTGGGCAAACGGTGCGCCCTGATCACCGATGGCCGTTTTTCCGGCGGCACCTCCGGCCTGTCGATTGGCCATGTCTCGCCCGAGGCCGCAGAAGGGGGCAATATCGCCCTGTTGGCCGAGGGGGACCAGATCGAAATCGATATTCCCAACCGTACCATCCGCATGCTGGTCAGCGAAGAGGAGTTGGCGCAACGTCGGGCCGCCTGCCGCACCTTTGCCCCGGCCAACCGGCAACGCCCGGTCTCGCAAGCCCTGCAAGCCTATGCCGCCCTGACCACCTCGGCTGCCAAAGGAGCAGTGCGCGATTTGGCGCAGTTGCAACGCAGCGCCTCTTGACCAGATAAACTACCGCTCCCTTTTCGGGGCAAAATAGTGAACACTCTCCCCCATCGCCACCTCTGCCGCTTCCAGCAAGGTTTCCGAAAGGGTGGGATGGGGGTGTACCAGGCGGCGAAACTGGGCCACGGTCAACCCCTGTTCGATGGCCTGCACCCCCTGGGCGATCATCTCTCCGGCATGCAAGCCGGTAATGCCGACACCGAGAAGACGTTCCGTGTGCGGATCAATCAGCCACTTGCTGACCCCTTCGCTGCGCTGCAAGGTCTGGGCCCGCCCGGAGGCAGCCCAGGGAAAACGGACCGCCCGCACCGGGATTCCCTGCTGGCGGGCGGCAGTTTCTGTCAGACCGGCACAGGCCAACTCCGGGTCGGTGTAGGTCACCAGCGGAATGACCGGCACGTGGGTCGGCGGGGGCTCACCGAACAGGCTGCCCACCGCCACATGGGCATCATGGCTGGCTTTGTGGGCCAACATCGGACCACCGATCACGTCACCGATGGCCAAAATGTGTGGTACATTGGTCCGTTTATCGGCGGCAACGGCAATGATCCCCCGCTCCACCGCCACACCGATGCGCTGCAAGCCCAGTTGATCTCCGTTGGCAAGCCGTCCGATGGCCACCAACATTCGTTCTGTCTGCAACTGGCGCACCTCTTCACCGTTCTGCACGGTAACCTGCAGGCGCTCTCCATCGCTTGTCACCGCCGTCACTTTGCTGTTGGTCAACACCCCCTGAAATTCGCCGGCAAACCGTTGCAGCAGCGGACGCAACAGATCCCGATCCATCCCCGGCAACAACCCGGCACTCATCTCCACCACTGTCACCGCGCTGCCCAAGGCGGCATAGACCGATCCCAGTTCCAACCCGATATTGCCCCCTCCGACCACCAGCAGCGTTTCTGGAATCCTTGACAGCTGCAACGCCTGGGTGGAGTCCCACACCCCCGGCAGATCGGCAGCCACCCCCGGTAATGGCATCGGTCGGGAACCGGCGGCAATGATGCACTTTGCAAAGATGATCCGCTCCTCATGGCCATCGCTGTCTTGCACCAGCAGGCTATTGGCGTCGACAAACTCGGCCCGGCCCTGCAGATAGGCCACACCGCGCCGCTGGCACTGTTCCGCCAGGCCGCGCATCAACCGCCCCACCACCTCCTCTTTCCAGGCTTTGATCCGCTCACGGTCGATGATCGGCGGCGCAAAGCTCACCCCCATCGAGGCCGCCTCGCGACTCTCGCGCAACAGACGGGCCACCTGCAACAACGCCTTGCTCGGCATGCACCCCCGCTGCAAACAGACCCCTCCCGGCTCTGCCCCCTGATCTATCAGCAGCGTCGACATACCCCGCCCTGCTGCCAGAAAGGCTGCCGCATACCCACCTGGTCCTGCTCCCACCACCACCAATGGTACCGATCGACCCATGCCCGACTCCTTCTGCAAAAACTTCACCCCTACCGCCGACAGTATAAGCCTCTCTGCGACAAAGCCCAAGATCTTCTTGCTGGAAGCAAGCAGACTGTCGGCAGAAAAGGGTACGGAACTTGGTGCGGACTGATTTTCAGTATGGTATAATCCTAAAGGGCGGTTGGCTAAAACTCCAGTCTCCCTTGCCTAAGAAAAACGCCATTGTATGTGTTTGAGCTGTCCATGCCCTGTTTCTGTTGGAAAACTCTATACTTTTTAGGAATATTAAACTGTTATGAATCAGCAGAGCCTTTCCGCTTTCATCTGGTCGGTGGCAGACCTGTTACGTGGTGACTACAAGCAGGCTGAATATGGCCGGGTGATCTTGCCGATGACTGTACTGCGTCGTCTGGATTGTGTGCTGGCGGCTAGCAAGGCGGCTGTGCTGGTCGAATATGAAGAAAAGAAAAAGCAGGGTCTCAATCCGGAACCATTCGTGCTGCGCAAGGCGGGTCAGAGCTTCTACAATATTTCTCGCCTGGATCTGCCCAGGTTGGTGGGGGATGCGGACCATATCCGGGAAAATCTCTTCGGTTACATCCATGGCTTCTCTCCGGCGGTGCGGGATGTGTTCGAGCGTTTTGAGTTTCATGCCCAGGTGGAGCGGTTGGCCAAGGCGGGCCTGTTGTATCAGGTGGTGGAAAAGTTCGCCGGGATTAATCTGCACCCGGATGCGGTCAGCAACTACCAGATGGGCTTGGTCTTTGAGGAGTTGATCCGCAAGTTTGCCGAACTGTCCAACGAGACGGCCGGGGAGCATTTTACCCCCCGCGAGGTGATCCGTTTGATGGTCAATCTGCTCTTCATCGAAGATGATGCGGTGCTGGCCACCCCTGGGGTGGTGCGTACCCTTTATGATCCCACTGCCGGAACGGGGGGCATGTTGTCGATTGCCGGAGAGTATCTGGAAGAACACAACCCGCACGCCCGCCTGACGGTTTTTGGTCAGGAGTTGAACCCGGAGTCCTATGCCATCTGCAAGGCGGATATGCTGATCAAGGGGCAGGATGTGAGCAACATTGTCTTCGGCAACACCCTTTCCGAAGATGGCCATCCGCATAAAAAATTTGATTACATGCTCTCCAATCCACCGTTTGGTGTGGAATGGAAAAAAGTGGAAAAAGAGGTGCGCCGCGAGCACGAAGGCCAGGGTTACAACGGCAGGTTTGGTCCGGGTCTGCCCAGGGTGTCCGATGGTTCGATGCTCTTTTTGCTCCATTTGCTTGCCAAGATGCGTCCGGTGGCCGATGGTGGTTCACGGTTTGGCATTGTCTTGAATGGTTCTCCGTTGTTCACCGGTGGGGCAGGCAGTGGTGAGAGTGAAATTCGCCGCCATGTGCTGGAAAATGACCTGCTGGAAGCGATTGTCGGGCTACCCACCGACATGTTCTACAACACCGGCATTTCCACCTATATCTGGATAGTCAGCAACCGCAAGCCCGCACACCGCAAGGGCAAGGTGCAGTTGATCGATGCCAGCGGCATGTGGCAGAAGATGCGCAAGAGTCTGGGTTCCAAGCGCAAGGAGCTCTCCGACGACCATATCGAGGAAATCACCCGGCTGTTTGGTCAGTTCGTTGAGGCGGAACAGGAGGGCAAGCCAATCAGCCGCATTTTCGCCAACCCCGATTTTGGCTACCGCACCATCACCGTCGAGCGACCGGAAAGGGATGAAGCGGGGAAAATCATCCTGGGCCAAAAAGGCAAGCTCAAAGGCAAACCGCAACCCGATGCCAAGCTGCGCGATACCGAGAATGTGCCTTTGGCCGAAGCGGTGGATGTCTATTTCCAACGCGAGGTGCTACCCCACGCCCCCGATGCCTGGATTGACCACGAGAAGACCAAAATCGGCTACGAAATCCCCTTCAACCGTCATTTCTACGTATTCCAGCCACCCAGGTCATTGGAGGCCATTGATGCGGAGTTGCAGGAAGTCGTGGGTCGGATTCAGGGGATGCTCGAGGGGATTTTGTGATGAGTGATGCGCGGAGTGATGGGCTGACAAGGTCAAGAAATCAACGGGATACAGATTGCACACATGATTATTGTAACCTGTCGAATCTGCTTGCAAGTTTGATGCTGGAATGCTACATTCCATGCAACAACACCCGCCAAGGCTATGCTCCTCTGAGTACCCTCAAACCGGCGGGTTTCTTTTTTGGGGAATCCGGTTCCGGGTTTCTTTCCCATGCGCTATGACAAACCGCACGCATCGTTTGCCCAGCAGATTGAACTGTTGCAATCCAGGGGTATGCTCATGGATGATTGTTCCCATGTGGCCCATTCTCTGGCACATTTGAACTATTACCGTCTGGTTGCCTATTGGTTGCCGTTTGAAGAGGATCATGCCACGCATCGCTTTCGTCCCGGCACGAGATTCTCTGCCGTCTTGAATCTGTTGAAGACGATCGAGCAGCACGCCATCGAACCCTCGGCCATGGGGTTTCCCGCCGATTATCGCCAAAGACCCATCTGGCAACCCGATTGGAGTCCCCTATGAAGAACATGCCGCGTTATGCCGAATACAAGGATTCAGGAGTGGAGTGGTTGGGGGAGGTGCCGGGGCATTGGGGAGTTGATAGGCTCAAAAGGTCTGTGTTTAGTTGTCAAAATGGTATATGGGGAAATGAGGCACAGCAGGATAATAATGACATCCCATGTGTCCGTGTTGCTGATTTTGACCGGCAGCGTCTGCGAGTCGTATTTAATGAGCCAACTATTAGGAATGTATCGGAAAAAGAACGGATTGGACGAGCGCTCCAACACGGAAATCTTCTAATTGAGAAATCTGGTGGTGGTGAAAATCAATTGGTTGGGTGTGTCGTACTTTATGATGTTTCGCACACTGCGATTTGCTCGAATTTTATTGCCCGCATCCAACTTGCGTCAGAAATGAGTTCCTCTTTCTGGCGGTATGTTCATGCTGCCATCTATGCCGTTCGATTGAACTATAAGTCTATAAAGCAGACATCTGGAATTCAAAACCTGGACGAATCACAATATTTTGATGAACGAGTTGCGTTTCCTCCTCTCCCAGAACAATCCGTCATCGCCGCCTTCCTCGACCGTGAGACTGGCAAAATCGATGCCCTGGTGGCTGAGCAGGAGAAGCTGATTGCCCTGTTGAAAGAGAAACGCCAAGCCGTCATCTCCCACGCCGTGACCAAAGGGCTGAACCCCGATGCGCCGATGAAGGATAGCGGGATTGAATGGTTGGGGGAGGTGCCGGAGCATTGGAGGGTGATACCAATGAAGTATCTTGTTCACCTAAGGAGCGGTGGCACACCAAGTAAAGAAGTTTCGGAATATTGGAATGGTGCTTTGCCATGGGCCTCTGCAAAAGATATTAAGTCAGATCTGTTAGCTGATACGGAAGACCATATTACCGAATATGCAATTGAACAGGGAGCAGCAACTTTATTGGAAGTTGGTGTTATACTTGTCGTTGTGCGTGGAATGATTCTGGCAAGAGACTTTCCAATTACAATTACCTGCGCACCAATGGCAATCAACCAGGACTTAAAGGCTATTGTCCCTGTTAGACAACTTATGACAATATTTTTTGCATGGTTT
Organism: Magnetococcales bacterium WMHbinv6; assembly: GCA_002753135.1. Taxonomy (GTDB): domain Bacteria; phylum Pseudomonadota; class Magnetococcia; order Magnetococcales; family Magnetaquicoccaceae; genus Magnetaquicoccus. The sequence continues at coordinate 11,809 of PDZV01000042.1, forward strand.
CTGCGGGGAACTGCAAGAGAAACTTTATGCCGACTGGACGAATCGGGTCATGGCACAAAGGCATTGAGGATGGATGCTTGGACTTCGTTAGAAGTTACAGTTCCCCCCCTCCCCGAACAATCCACCATCGTCGCCTACCTCGACCAGCAAACCGCCCAATTCGATACCCTCACCTTTGAGGCCCAACGCGCCATCGATCTCCTGAAAGAACGCCGCACCGCCCTGATCTCCGCTGCGGTGACCGGGAAAATTGATGTGCGGGGGATGGTGCCATGAAAAAACGTGCGTTTGACCTGCCGACTTTGCTGAACAACCTCGAATGGGGCGAGCGGGAGGAGGTGGAGTTCAAGTCCGCTCGTGGTGGTTTGCCGTCCAGTTTGTGGGAAACCTATAGTGCCATGGCCAACAGCCATGGGGGGGTCATTCTGCTCGGTGTCGAAGACAACCAGACGGTCAGTGGGGTGGGTGATGCTGCCAAATTGCAAAAAGATTTCTGGAATACCATCAACAATCGGAGCAAGGTCAACATCAACCTGCTGGCAAATGACGATCTGAAAACCATCCAGATTGACGCCAAAGTGGTCATGGCCATCCGCATTCCCCGGGCCACCCGCAACCAAAAACCGGTATTTCTCGGCCAGAATCCACTCAGCGGTACCTATCGGCGCAACTGTGAAGGAGATTACCACTGCACCGAACAGGAAGTGGGCCGCATGTTGACTGACCGGTCCGAGGAGCCAGCCGATAGCCGGATTCTTGAGCAATTTTCCCTGCAAGATATTGATATGCCCAGCTTGCAACATTACCGGCAGCGTTTTTCCGCCTACAAACCCAATCATCCTTGGCTGGATCTGGATGAAAAAGAGTTTTTGCTGAAACTGGGTGGTTGGCGCAAAGATCGTTTCAGCCAGAAAGAGGGGCTGACAGTGGCCGGTCTGTTGATGTTTGGCCGTGATGAGACGATTCGTGAGGCCGTTCCCTCCTTTCATGTTGACTACCGCGAGAGACTCTCCAACGATCCCGACATGCGCTGGACCGACCGTTTGACGGCAGATGGCACCTGGACTGCCAATCTGTTTCAATTTTTTTCCAAAACATTTCAACAGCTTTGTGCGGATCTGAAGACACCGTTCCAGTTGGATGCCAACCTGTTTCGTAAAGGGGAAACCGAAGTACATGAGGCAATACGAGAAGCCCTGGTCAATGCCCTGATCCATGCAGACTACCAAGGACAGGGTGGCATCGTCGTTGAAAAATATCCGGATCGGTTTGAATTTGCCAATCCGGGCACCGCGCTGGTCTCCTTCGATCAGATGCTGCGTGGCGGTATCAGTGAATGTCGCAACAAGGCGCTGCAAACCATGTTCATGATGATCGGCACCGCCGAAAAGGCGGGTTCCGGGATTGACAAAATTGTGCGTGGCTGGAACTCCCAGCATTGGCGCTCTCCCCTGTTTCGTGAACAGATGCAACCTGATCGCACTCTGTGGCGTCTGCCCATGGTGAGTCTGATTCCAAAAGATTCCCTGGAGAGATTGCAACGCCGTTTTGGTGCAAAATTCAAAAAATTCAATGAGATGGAGATCCAGGCCCTGGTGACTGCCGATGTGGAAGAGTGCGTCGATAATGCCCGTATGCGCCAATTTACCCCCTTGCATGCCTCTGATGTCACAAAACTACTGCAAGATCTTGTTGCTAAAGGAGCATTGATTCAAGAGAAAAGTGGCAGGTGGAGCCAATATCGTCTCCCACCGCTTGTTGACTCCGTACATATGGGGGTTGACTCCGTACATATGGGGGTTGACTCCGTACATATGGGGGTTGACTCCGTACATATGGGGGTTGACTCCGTACATAGGGATGAACAGAGCAGCGAGGAGTGGTCGTTGTTGCTCCAGATCGCTTCACCGGCCAGAAAAAATAAAAAGACTGCACCAGTGGCGATGGAAAAACTGATTCTGGATCTCTGCCAAGGACGATGGTTGTCACGGAAGCAGCTTGGGGATTTGTTGAATCGCAATCATGATGGTTTGCGTGCTCGATTCTTGACCTCCATGGTGCAACATGGTCTGTTGAGACTCCGCTATCCCGACAAGCCAAACCGCACAGACCAAGCGTATACCGCCAGTACCAGCAACTTGTCCGTTGCTGTCACGGGAAAAAGCGATGTGTGTGGCTTGGCGGACCTGGAGGCCATTATTCCATGACACCCTATGTTCCCCAACCTCTGCCCCCGCCAAATCTGGATTTTGCCCGTCTGATTCGTCAAGTGGGACCGGCCAATGCTGCATTGGCACACTATAACGGCCTGTTGCGCAGCGTGATCAACCCTGCGGTGCTTTTGTCGCCCCTGACCAACCGTGAGGCGGTTCTCTCTTCGAAAATCGAAGGCACTCAGGCTACCGTCGATGAGGTGTTGGAATATGAGGCAGGCGTTGACTTCAGTGGGGAAAAAGTAAAAGATATTCAAGAAATCGTCAACTACCGCAAGGTGTTGGTTCTCTCTGCTGAAGCGTTGCAAGAACAGCCTCTCAGCTTGTCGATGCTCTGCCAAATGCACAAACTCCTGATGGACAGCGTGCGCGGTGCTGACAAAAGCCCAGGCCAGTTTCGGGTCGAACAAAACTGGATTGGTACGGCAGGTTGTGCAATCGAGCAGGCCAGCTTTGTACCTCCTTCGCCCTTGCAACTTCAGGATCACCTGCACGCCTGGGAAAGCTATCTTGCCTCAGACGATTTTGATGTGTTGGCACAACTGGCCATCGTTCACGCCCAGTTTGAACTGATTCACCCCTTCAAGGATGGCAATGGCCGTATCGGACGTTTGCTGATTCCTCTTTTTCTGTTTCATAAACGGTTGCTGGACAGCCCGATATTTTACATGAGCGAATATCTGGAAGCGCATCGGGAACTTTACTATGCCCGCCTGCGTGGCATCAGCCAGGAGAGAGACTGGAACGCCTGGATCGAATTTTTTCTGGAGGCTGTCGTGGCACAAGCCTATGCCAATGCCAAAAAGGTGCGGGAGATCCTGGACCTTTACGAACGGATGAAACAACGCATCATGGAACTGACCCGCTCGAAGCACGCCATTCGGATTCTGGACACACTGTTTGATCGTCCCATCTTTCAATCCAGTGATTTTATCCAACGTTCGGAAATTCCCAAAAAATCGGCTTTCCCCTTTCTGCACACCCTGCGCGAGGCCAACATTCTCCAGACACTCCAGGAACAAAGTGGACGGCGTCCTGCCGTTATGGCGTTTCGTGATCTTTTGAACTGCGCAGAAGGTCGAGATGTTCTATAACAACGTCGTGTCTGGTCAGTCGGACACAAACTGATTTGTGTCTGTTATTTTGGAAAATGTGAGACAAAAACACTGTTGTGTCGATTGCGTCAGACACAACCTCCAAGAGAAAGTGCCCCATGAGCCTGCACCGGGAAATCGAATTCGAAAACGACATTTGCCACCATCTGGCAAGGCATGGCTGGTGGTATGATCCGCGGGATGCGGCTTTGTATGACCGCAAACTGGCCCTGTTTCCGGCGGATGTGCTGACCTGGGTGCAGACGACCCAGCCCAAGGCCTGGGAATCCTTGGTGAAAAATCATGGTACTGCTGCAGAGGCCACTTTGTTGGAACGTATCCGCAAGCAGTTGGATGACCGGGGAACCCTGGATGTGTTGCGGCATGGGGTGGAGTTGTTGGGGGTGCGTCAGTCGTTGAGCCTGGTACAGTTCAAACCGGCGCTGGCGATGAATCCCAACTTGCAAGTCCGCTATCAGGCCAACCGTCTGCGGGTGGTGCGGCAGGTACACTACTCCCTGCACAATGAAAATTGTCTGGATCTGGTGCTGTTTGTTAACGGTCTACCGGTGGCCACGGTCGAGTTGAAGAGTGATTTTACCCAGTCGGTGGAAGATGCGGTGGATCAATACCGCTTTGACCGCATTCCTCGTCCCCAAGGTCAGAGTGCTGCAGAACCGTTACTCGATTTTCCGCGTGGGGCGTTGGTCCATTTTGCCGTCAGCAACTCCGAAGTACGGATGACCACCAAACTGCAAGGCACGGCAACCCGTTTTCTGCCCTTCAATCAAGGCAATGGGGGTGGCAGAGGCAATCCACCCAATCCCAATGGTCACAGTACCGCCTATCTGTGGGAATCGGTGTGGGCCTTTGATTCCTGGCTGGAAATTCTGGGTCGTTACATCGTCGCCAAACAAGACAGCAAAAAGAAAATCTCCGACCTGATTTTTCCCCGCTTCCATCAACTGGAGGCCACCCGCAAACTGGTTGCGACCATCCTGGCGGAAAAGGCGGGCCACAAATATCTGATTCAGCATTCGGCAGGCTCCGGCAAGACCAACTCCATCGCCTGGACCGCTCATTTTTTGGCTGAACTGCATGACCAAGAGCACAACAAGCTGTTTGATTCGGTACTGGTGGTGAGCGACCGCACGGTGCTGGATGCCCAATTGCGAGAAGCGATTGATGGCTTTGAACGGACTGCCGGGGTGGTGGCGACCATTACCGGCGAACAGCAGAGCAAAAGCGCCGAACTGGCCAAAGTTCTGTCGGAAAACAAGAAAATCGTCGTCTGCACCATTCAGACCTTCCCCTTCGCTTTGGCGACGGTCCAGGAGTTGGCCGCCACCCAGGGAAAACGGTTTGCTGTCATTGCGGATGAAGCGCACTCCTCACTAAGCGGGACGGCGGCAGCCAAACTGAAGGTGGTTCTTTCTGCCCAGGAGTTGCAGGAACTGGAAGATGGCGGCGAAATCAGTACGGAAGAGTTGCTGATTGCCCAAATGAGTGCCCGTTCCACTAACGCCAATATTACCTATATCGCTTTTACCGCCACCCCAAAGGCAAAAACCCTGGAATTGTTTGGACGCCGACCCGACCCCACCCAGCCTGCCAGTGCCAGCAACTTACCCGCTCCTTTTCATGTCTACTCGATGCGACAGGCGATTGAGGAGGGGTTCATTCTCGATGTGCTGAAAAACTATACCCCGTACAAATTGGCTTTCCGCTTGGCCCATGCCGGTCGGGAGTGGGATGAACGCGAGGTGGAGCGCAGAGAGGCCATGAAGAGCGTCATGCGCTGGGTACGTCTGCATCCGTACAATATTGCGCAGAAGGTACAGGTGGTGGTGGAGCATTTCCGGGAGACGGTTGCCCCACTGCTCGATGGCAAAGCCAGGGCAATGGTGGTGGTCAGCAGTCGCCTGGAAGCGGTGCGTTGGAAGCTGGCCATTGATCAATATATTCAGAACTCTGGCTACCAGATTGGCACCCTGGTGGCTTTCTCAGGCGAAGTGAATGACAAGGAGTCTGGCCCTGATCCCTTCACAGAAACGGGTCGGACAATGAATGCCAACCTGCGGGGCAGGGATATCCGTGCGGCATTTGCCAGTGATGAGTACCGGATTTTGCTGGCAGCCAACAAGTTTCAGACCGGTTTTGACCAGCCGCTTTTGTGCGGCATGTATGTGGATAAGCGTTTGGCAGGCATTCAAGCGGTGCAAACCCTTTCGCGTCTCAATCGTGCCCATCCGGGCAAGGAGGTCACCTATATTCTGGATTTTGTCAACGAACCGGAAGAGATTCTGGCGGCCTTCAAAGTCTATTATGAAACAGCAGCACTGGCGGGGGTGACGGATCCCAATCTGGTCTATGACCTGAAAGCCACACTCGATGCCACTGGATTTTATGATGAGTATGAGGTGGAACGGGTGGTAGCGGTAGAGATGGATCCCAAAGCCTCTCAGGCCCAATTGGTGGCAGCCTTGACCCCGGTGGCGGATCGTCTGCTGCGCCGTTACAGGGAAGCCCGGCAGCAATGGCAGGAGGCACGCAGCAGCCAGGATGCTCAGGGAGAGCAGGTTGCACAGGATGCGATGAATGTGTTGCTCCTTTTCAAGGTCAACCTGGGTGTGTTCCTGAGGGTGTATCTGTTTTTGTCGCAACTGTTTGATTATGGCAACACAGCCCTGGAAAAACGGGCCATTTTCTTCAAACGTCTTCTGCCGTTGCTGGAGTTTGGTCGAGAGCGGGAGTCGGTGGATCTTGCCAAAATCACCTTGACCCATCACAAATTGCGGGATAAAGGACAACGCACACTCTCCCTCGCGGAAGGGGAAGCCGACCAACTGCAACCGTTGAGCGAATCCGGCAGTGGGCAGGTACAGGAGAAAGAAAAAACGTTGCTTGCCGAAATTATCCAAAAAGTCAACACGTTGTTTGAAGGGGAACTGACAGACGATGACAAACTGGTTTATGTAAACAGTGTCCTGAAGAGCAAATTGCTGGAGTCGCCAATCCTGGTCCAGCAGGCCGCAAACAATACCAAGGAGCAATTTTCTAACTCACCCGATCTGGCCAATGAATTGATGAATGCCATCATCGACGCTTTTGAGGCGCATAGCAGCATGAGCAAACAGGCTTTGGATTCCGAGAAGGTCCGACAAGGTCTGAGAGAGATCCTCCTGGGACCGGCCAACTTGTATGAGGCGCTGCGTTCGAATGGTTCATGTGCTACAAGACCGGACAATTCATTTGCTGCCGACACAAACCCAAGATCTTCTTTGACAATACGGTAGGAGTGGTCAATAATGAAGGGTTGTTATGGGGGTATCTTTTGAGGAATATGACGATGTCGGCACTGCCTGTTGCCTATCCTTTCGCTACCGATCTGGTGTTGCACGGCCAGGAGCAGGGCTTTATCGCCTTTGTCCGCCGGGCGCTGCAAGCGCCGATTCTCAGTGCGGAAGAGGAGTTGCACCTGGCCACCCAACTGCATGAAGGCAGCGAACGACAAGCCCGCGAAGCCGCGCACGCCCTGGTCCATGCCTATCTGCGTCTGGTGATCAAAACTGCCCGCGACTACCTGCACTATCGGGTCAGCCTGCCCGATCTGGTCCAGGAAGGGACCGTTGGCCTGATGATGGCCATCCGCAAGTTTGACCCTCGTCGCGGCAACCGTCTGGCTGCCTACGCGGTCTGGTGGATTCGCGCCTCCATCCACGAGTTCATCCTGCGCTCCTGGCGCATGGTGCGCATTGCCACCACGCAAATCAAACGGCAACTGTTCTTTAAATTACGGCAAAGCAAACTCTCTGCCGCCCGCCTCAACCGTGACGAGGCTGAAGAGTTGGCGCAACGCTTCGGCACCGATGCCGAAACCATCCTGGAAGTGGATGGCCGCATGATCAGCCCTGACGAATCGCTCAACCAAAGCCTGACCGAAGAGGGCGATGAGTGGCTGGAACAGATCCCCGATCAGCGCCCCAACCCGGAACGGGCCCTGATTTTTTCCGAGCAATCCCGCCAACAAAGCGCCATGATTCGCGACGGGCTGCAGCAATTGACCCCCCGTGAACAATCCATCGTTGCTGCCCGTTTCTTGAGCGAAGAGCCCCCCACCCTCGATGCCCTGGCACAAAAATTTTCCATCAGCCGCGAACGGGTGCGTCAGGTGGAAAAACGGGCCCTGGAAAAACTGCGCAGCATTTTTACTGCCGCTGTTTGATCGCTTTTTACCCCTGCACCAGGACCATGGCCGCCATCACCTGCTCCACCAGCGGATGAATGCGGGCAAACTGCGCCGGGCTACCTGAAATTTCCTGCACCGACTGAACATAAGGACCACCCGCCTGCAACTCATCGCCACAATGGTGCAACAAAAGGGAGGCCGATTCCGGGGTAGTCTCCAGATGAAACTGCAAACCCAACACCCGCTGCTCATACAAAAAGGCCTGTTGGGCACAACCGGCGCTGGCCGCCAGATGGCGGGAACCGGGCGGCAGATCGAAGGTTTCGCCATGCCAGTGAAACACCTCCACCCGTTCCGGCATCCAGGCTGCCAGCGGCACCTCCGCCGACACATCCACCGCGTGGATCGGCCACCAACCGATCTCTTTGTCACGATTTTTGCTGACCCGCCCACCCAGCACCTGGGCCAACATCTGCGCCCCCAAACAGATGCCAAGCACCGGCTTGCCAGCGGCAATCACCGCCTCCAACCACTGTTTTTCCTGCCGCAACCAGGCAAATTCCGCCTCGTCATGAATACTCATCGGACCACCCATCACCACCACCCCATCCACTGCCGACAAGAGCGGCAAAGGCTGCTCTTGATAGAGGTGGGTCGTGGTCAGCGGATGGCCGTGCGCTGCGGCCCACAGACCGATATGCGCTGGCCCCTCAAAAGGGACATGTTGCAGTACCTGAATACGCATGCTCAACTCAACCCTCCTCCGGCATCGTGATAAGCGTTCTTTTGCAGCGCGGTCATCGCCTGATACTGCTCCTCGCTGAACAGGCCAACCGCGTTGCCGATGGTGGCAAAATAGGTGGTGTTGATACCCGGAATCTGCGTCACGGTGATATGGGTCACCTGTTCAGCCAAGGCAGGGGCCTGGGTCACGGTTAAAGCAGAAATTTCGGTCCGGGTCAAAGAGGCAAACTGGGTTGCGGTCAAAACGGCCAGTTGTGTTGAGGTCAAATTGCTCTTCTTGAGTACGGCAAACTGGTTCAAACTCAAAGCCTGCACCGCATCGCCACTCAGGCCGATACTCTGCGTATCCATCAACGATGCCAACTGGGCGCTGCTCAAGGCCGCCACTTGATCGGCAAACAGCAACTGCAACTGCCCGGAGGTCAAGCCCCGCAGTTGGCTGGTACTTAAGGCGACCAGTTGCGCGGTGGTTATCGCCTCCATCTGCCCGTAATAACGCTCATCGGTCCACATCGCCAAATCGCGTGCTTCCAGACCACGAATTTGTGTCACCGTCAAAGCGGCAATCAACTCGGCGGTCAGTTCGCCCGCTTGCGTGGTGGTCAAATCGCGAATCTGTGCCGAGGTCAGTCCACCAATCTGTTGCGTACTCAACAAACTGATCATGGTCGACAAAGCGTTCAACTGTACGGTCGAAAGATAGGCCAGATCGACAGCTTGCAAACCAGAGAGCTGGTCTGGCGACAGAGAGGCCAATTGGGTGGTTGTCAATCCGGGAATTTGCCCGCTGGTCAAAGCCGTCAGATCATCATCGCCCAAACCGATAAACTGCTCCACACTCAAGCGGGCAATCTGCGTGCTGGTCAAAGCGGCAACCTGGGTGGTAGAAAGCTCCAACACCTGTTGATAGCTCAAACCATCCACAGGCAACCGACTGATGGCCGAAGCCGCCAGTCCGGTCACCAAAGCTATCCCCATCGCCGCCACCTGATCCGAAGAGAGAACGGCCACTTGTGTCGCAGTCAGACCGCTAACCCACTGGCTGTCCAGCCAGTTCAACTGATCCGGTGACAAAGCCGCTATCACCGCTGTACTTAACGCCGTCACCTGCGCCGAGGTCAGTACCGACAGGCGCAAGGCGGACAAACCGGCCAACTGGGTCACGGTCAGCGCCTGCAACTGCCCGGAGGTCAGGCCGACCAACACCTCCTGCTCGATGGCATCGATCTGCTCGGCGGAAAGGGCGGCAAACTGCAGCGATGACAAAGCCTGTACTGCCGTCATATCCCAGACACCGATCTGCCAACGGCTTAACCCGGTCATCTGGGCCGGCAACAGTTGCGACAACTGCACTGAGGTCAAATTGACAGCCAAATTAGCAATTTGTGCTGGGGCAATTCCCTGGAATTGTGTACTGGTAAAGCGTGCCAACGCCGTCTCATCCAGGGTGGCGATTACTGCGCTTTCCAAACCACTGATTTGTGTCGCGGTCAACCAGGAAAATTGACTGGAAGAGAGTGTGGCAAACTGTTCCTGACTCCACCAGGCGACCTGCTGCGACTGAAAACCGCTCATCTGTCGACTGCTGAGCGCACCCATCAGCGTGCTGGACAAAGCAGCAATCTGTGTGTTGTTCAGAAGGGCAATCTGCGTCGAATTGAACCCGGCCCATTGGCTGGTGGTCAACTCGGTCAGGGCTGCGGCCTGCAAACCGGGCAGTTGCTTGCTGCTCAAGGTGGCCAACTGCTGACTGCGCCATCCGCTCAACGGAGTGGTGCTGATCTCGGCCAATTGTGCCGAAGTGAGGCCGCTTAATTGACTGTTGGCCAGTTCCGACCAGTGCGCGGAGGCCAACCCCAACAGTTGGGTGGCGGCCAGTGCGGCCAGTTGCAAGGAGGTGAGACCATTCAACTGGCTATTGGCCAACCCCCCCCAAACTGTCGCTTCCAGACCACGCAACTGCGTGTAGGCCAAGCCGCTCAACTGCACAGGGGTCAAGCCGTTCCAGGCCTCATCCTGCCAGGCAGCCAGCTGTGCCGAAGTCAGACCGTTCAACTGGCTGTTGGCCAGAGAGCCCACCTGCGCAGAACGCAAACCATGCCACTGCTGATCACTCAACTGCGCCAACTGGCTGGAGAGCAGCCCATCCAACTGGCTTGCTGCCAATCCCGCCAACTGTTCCGAGCGCAACCCGGTCAACTGGCTTGCTGCCAACCCGCGCCAATGCTCGGCCAGCAACCCGTTGAGCTGGGTATCCGCCAGCAGAGTCAACTGGGAGGAGGTCAAGCCGTTGCATTGGCTGTTGGCCAACGAATTCAATTGCAACGAACTCAACCCCGGCCACACACTTTCTGAAAAATTGTGCAACTGGAGAGAGGTAAGCAGATTGAGCCCGGCCACACTCAAGCCGGCAATATTGACCGAGGTCAACCCCTGCAAGCCGGTCGTTGCCCAGGCGGTTAGCTGGGCTGTACTTAATCCGGCCAACTGGCTGGCGGCCAGAGTCGCCAGTTGCCATGATTCCTGAGCGGCCAAAACGGAGGCTTTCAATCCGGAAAGATTGCCAGAGGTCAAACCATCCCACTGGCTGTCAGACCAATGGGCCAGGGCGCTCGAGGTCAACCCCAGCAACTGGCTGGCCGCCAACCCCTGCAGCTGCCCGGAAGTCAATCCATCCCATTGGCTGTCGGCCAGGTCTGTCAACTGGCTGGAACTCAAACCGTTCAACTGCGTGTTACTCAACGCCGTCCACTGCCGGGAAGTCAAACCGTTCAACTGCGTGTTGGCCAAGCCACTCCAGTGTGTCGAAGTCAATCCTTTGAGCGATGTCGCCGCCATCCCGGCCAACTGCACGGAGGTCAAACCGTTGAACTGGGTATTGGCCAAAGAGAGCAGTTGCCCGGAGGCAAACCCTTGCCATTGGCTATCGTTTAAACTGGCCAATCGCACCGATAATAAACCGTTCAATTGCGTCAGGGCCAGAGCTGCCCACTGTGCGCCACTCAAACCGTTCAACTGGCTGTTATGCAAGCCGGCGACATGTTCCGAACGCCAACCGTCCCATTGTGTTTGGCTCAACACAGCCAATTGTCCCGAGGACAAACCCGCCAACTGGGTATTGGCCAGACTGTTCCACTGCTGGGAGGTCAAACTGCTCAACTGCCCATCGCTCAACGAAGCAAGCTGTACGGAGGTCAAACTGTTCAAGGCTGCGCTGCTCAAACCGGCCAGATTGCCAGAGTGTAAATTGGTCAACCGGGCACTGGCCAGATAGGCCAATTGTGCCGAGGTCAAGCCGCTCAACTGTGTTGCCGCCAAGGCAGCCAACTGACCAGAGGTCAATCCGGCCAGTGTTGCCACCTGCAACCCGGCGATATTGGCAGATAACAAACCATCCAATTGGTTGTCATCCAGCCCGCTCAACTGCCGTGAGCCTAATCCAGACAACTGGGTCATCGCCATTGCCGACAGCTGCAGCGAAGCCAACCCCTGCAACTGCGTATTCGCCAGAGCAACCAACTGCCCGGACAACAACCCGTTCAACTGTGTGTTGGCCAAAGAGGTCAACTGCCCTGAGAGCAGGCCATTCAACTGCGTATTGGCCAATCCTGCCCATTGCGACGATTTCAAACCATTCAGGGTCTCTTCCTGTAAACCGCTCAACTGCTGCGAAGCCAGCCCGTTCAACTGACTGTCGGCCAGCGAGGCGACGCCGCTGGAAGAGAGTCCGGCAAGTTGTGTCACCACCAAAGTGGCCAACTGCCCGGAGGTCAGACCATCCAACTGGCTGGCTGCCATACTGCTTAACGACAAGGAGAGCAGGCCGCGCAACTGGGTAGCCGCCAACTCTTTCCACTGTTCGGCGCGCATGCCGTTCCATTGTTCCTGGCTCCAGTTCAGCAACTGCCCGGAGCCGAGACCGTTGAGCTGGCCGTTGCTCAACGAACCAATCTGCAGAGAAGCAAACCCGGCCCATTGCTCTGTGCTTAAGGCGGCCAGTGTCACCGAAGTCAACGCCGTCAACGCTGCCGTTGCCAAACCGGAGAGCTGTCCTGAAGAAAACTCCGCCAGGCGCGTTGAGGCCAAATAGGCCAATTGCGCCGCATGCAGGCCGCTTAACTGGGTTGCAACCAACCCAGAGAAGGCCACCGTGCTTAACCCCTTCAACGCCGCCGTACTCAAACCAGAGAGGTTGGCGGAGGTCAGGCCATCCAGTTGCGTGATTGCCAAAGCGGCCAGTTGCTGCGATGGCAGAGCAGCCAACGAAGCGGCAGAGAGCGCCGTCAGTTGCCCGGAGGTCAGACCGTCCAACTGGCTGTTGGCCAGACCGGCCCATTGTGCCGAACTCCATCCTTGTAGCGAACTGCTGAACAAATTGCCCAACTGCACGGAACTCAAACCGTTCAACTGCATGTTGGACAAACCCTGCCACTGTGTCGAGCTCAACCCGCGCAATGGAACAGCACCCAAGTTGCCCAATTGCTGCGAGGTCAACCCCAGCAACTGACTGCCCGCCAGCGAAGCCATTTGCTGAGAGCCGAAACCGTCCCACTGCGTGCTGGCCAAGGCGGTCAGCTGATGGGAGGTTAAACCATTCAACTGCGTTGCTGCCAGCGAGGCCAACAGCTGGGAAGCCAGACCATTCAACTGGCTGTTGGCCAAGCCGCTCAGTTGATCGGAAGAGAGGCCATCCCACTGTGCCGACGACAACCAGGCAAGCTGGTTGGAGCGCATACCATTGAGCTGGCTGTTGACCAGTGCGGCCAATTGGCTGGAGCGCAAGCCGGACCATTGCTGTTCGGCCAGCAGTGCCAGTTGCCCAGAGGTCAGCGTGGCAAGCACAGCGCGGTTCAAACCGGACAGTTGGGCGGAACTCAACAGGGATAACTGACTGCTGTTCATCCAGCCGGACCATTGCGCTGCCGTCAAGCCCGCCAACGGCACCGAATCCAACGCAAGCAAAGCATCGCTGCTTAACCCTTTCAAGGTCGCCGCCGTCAACCCGGCCAGATTCAGCGAGGTCAAACCATCCAGTTGTGTCGCCACCAGATTGCTCAGCCAGGCAGAATTCAATCCGGCCAACTGGCTGGCCGCCAGCGAAGAGAGCTGCAAAGAGCCCAGTCCGTCCCATTGACTGTTGGCCAGAGAGGCCAATTGCAGGGATGAAAAACCGTTCAACTGGCTTGCGCTCAACTGTTGCAGCTGCCAAGCCTCCAGACCGTTCAACTGGGTGTTGGCCAAACCACTCCATTGACTGGAGGTCAACCCTTTTACGGCTGGCTCACTTAAACTGGTCAACTGCACAGCGGTCATGCTGTTGAGCTGGGTATCCGCCAAGGAGGACCATTGCAGCGAACGCAGACCCGAACGCTGGCTGTTGCTCAAAGCAGCCAGCTGGGCTGAGGTGAGTCCGTTCAACTGGGTGGCAGCCAATTCGGCCAACTGATCCGCCGACAAACCGGCCAACTGGCTGTTGGCCAAACCGGTCAGCTGTTGCGCACTCCAGCCATTGGCCTGTGCATCACTGAGCGCCGCCAGTTGGGCGCTGCCCAAACCGTTCAATTGGCTATTGGCCAGGCTGGCCAACTGTAACGATGTCAGGGCTGTCCACTGGGTCACCGCCATCGCTGCCAGACGGGCAGAGGTCAAGCCGTTGAGCGCCTCAATCCGCAGGGCAGCCAGTTGATCGGCACGCCATTCCACCGGATAGGCCGCCAATAACGGCAGCCATTGTGCCGAAGACAAACCGCTCAACTGGGTGGCCGCCAGACCGTTCAACCCTCCGGCGCTCAGCCCCTTCAGGGTTGCCACCGTCAAACCGGCCAGATTCAGGGAGGTCAAACCGTCCAGCTGCGTATTGCTCAACGAGGCAAAAAGCTGCGAGTGTAAACCATTCAACTGGCTGGCCGACAATCCTGCCAGTTGCAGCGAACTCAAACCATCCCATTGGCTGATCGCCAAACCGGCCAGCTGTGCCGAACTCAACCCCTTCAACTGCGTGGCCGCCAGCGTGCTTAACGAATCCGCCTGCAGACCGTTCAACTGGCTGTGCGCCAACCCGGACCACTGCGCCGAAGTCATACCGTTCAACTGCGCGCCGCTCAGTGCCTGCAAGGTCAACGAGGACAAACTGTTCAACTGGCTATCCGCCAGGGAAGCCAGTTGCAACGAGCTAAAAGCGGACCACTGCGTCGCCGCCAAAGCGGCCAGTTGCGTGGAGAGCAGACCATTGAGCTGGGTAGCGGCCAACCCTGCCAGCTGCCAATCGGCCAACCCATTCAGCTGGGTATTGGCCAAAGAGCCCAACTGGCTGGAACCGATACCGTTGCACTGGGTATTGGCCATCACCTGCAGCAGTTCCGAGGTCAAGCCGTTCAACTGGCTGTTGGCCAACACGGCAAACTGCACCGAGGTGATACCGCTCCATTGGGTGCTGGCTATACGACCAATTTGCGTCGAACCAAGCCCCCGCAGGGCCACGGAGCTGAATCCGCCCAACTGCGCCGCCGTCATGTTGCTGAGGTTGTTGGAGAGCAGCAGCAACAGCTGCGGCACAGTCAAACCGCTCAACTGGGTGGCACTCAATGTCGCCACCTGATCATTGTTCAGACCGCGCAAGGCTGTCGTACTGAAACCGGCAATCGAGGCCGAAGAGAGCCCGTTGAGCTGGCTAGCCGCCAACGAGGCCAGCTGCAGAGAGTTGAATGCCGCCAACTGGCTGGCGGCCAAACTGGCCAGCTGCAACGAGGTCAAGCCATCCCACTGGCTGGCCGCCAGCCCTGTCAGCTGCAGGGAGGTCATGCCGTTCAACTGGCTCTGGGCCAAGCCGCTCAACTGCTCCGCCGACAAGCCGTTGAGCTGGCTGTTGGCCAGCGTACTCCAGGCCGTGGAGGAGATGCCGTCCCACAAGGTGGCAGCAAAGGCGGTCAATTGCCGGGAGGCCAGACCATCCAACTGGGTTCCCGTCAGCGAAGCCAGATGCAGCGAACTCAAGCCAGACAACTGGCTATTGGCCAAAGCCGCCAGCTGCTGCGAAGCCAGACCATTCAACTGGCTGGCGGCCAGACCGCTGAGCGAGAGGGAGGTCAACCCGTTCAACTGACTGTTGGCCAGATTGAACCACTGTTCGGAAGTCACCCCATTCCACTGGGTGGAGGACCAGACCGCCAGGGCAGTGGAGCTGACACCGTTCAATTGCGTATTGGCCAAAGAGGCCAGCTGCAGAGAGGTGAACCCCGGCCACTGTTCGACACTCAAACTGCCAAACTGCGTTGCCGTCATCACATCCAAGGCCTTACTGTGCAATCCGGATAACTGACTGGAGGTCAGTTCCGCAAGACGACCTGGCAACAAGGCCAGCAGTTGCAGGGAACTTAAGCCGCTTAACTGGGTGGCAGCCAAACCCGCCAACGCCGTGCTGGATAATCCTTTCAGGGCAACGGTACTCAAACCGGCAAGATTGGCCGAGGTAAGGCCGTCGAGCTGGCTGTCGGTCAGATTGCGCAGCGTCAGCGAGCTGATGCCACCCCACTGCGTGGCCGCCAATCCGGACAGATGCAGAGAACTCAAGCCATCCCATTGGCTGTTGGCCAAACCGTTCAATTGCAGAGAGGTCAGACCATTCAACTGGCTGTTGGCCAGCGAGGTCAGCTGCAGGGAGGTCAAGCCGTTCCATTGGCTGTCATCCAATGAGGTGAGTTGCCCGGAACTCCAGCCATTCCAGGCGGTATCGCTCAAAAGTGTCAGTCGTGCAGAGCGCAGCGCATCCAGCTGGCTATTGGCCAGGGAGGCCCATTGCATGGAACCGATGCCGGCCCACTGAGTCGTGGCCAACCCTTGCAGCTGCAGCGAATGCAAGCCATCCAACTGGCTGGCGGCCAGCGTGTTGAGCTGCAGGGAGGTGAGGCCGTCCAACTGGGTATTGGCCAGCGCGTACAAGCGGGCGGAGAGTATGCCGTTTAACTGTGTGCTGGAAAAGGCCGCCCACTGCAGGGAGGTCAGGCCATTCCATTGCCCGTCACCAAGACCGCTCAACTGACTGGAAATCAAACCGGGCAGTTGCTGCGTACCGAGGCCACGCAACTGCATGGAGGTCAAAGCCGTCAGGGCAGCGCTGCTCAAACCGCCCAATTGGGCTGAGGAAAATTCCGCCAGCCGACTGCTGGCCAATACCGCCAGCTGGGCCGAACGCAATCCGGCCAGCTGGGTGGCCGCCAACGAGGCCAGAACCGTACTGTTCAGACTGCTGTTGATCAGTGTAACGGCCATTCCGGTCAGATTGGTCGAAGTCAGGCCATCCCACTGGCTGGAAGCCAACCCGGCCCATTGACCAGAGCGCAAAGCGGCCAGCTGGGTGGCCGCCAGACCACTCAATTGCAGCGAGGTCAAGCCATCCCATTGCGTGTCGGCCAGAGCGGCCAACTTGCCGGATTGCAAGCCGTTCAACTGGCTGTTGGCCAGATTGCTCAGCTGCAAGGAGGTCAACCCATTGTACTGGCTATCTTTTAATCCGCTCAATTGCGCCGAGGTCAAGCCGTTCCACTGCAGATCACTCAACGCCGCCAACTGCAAAGAGGTCAAACCGCTCAACTGACTGTCGGCCAACGAGGCCAACAAGGTGGAGCTGAAACCAGCCAACAGTTGCTCTGAAAGACGGTTCAATTGCCCGGAGGTCAGACCGTTGAGCTGGGTAGCCGCCAGCGTCGCCAGTTGCTGGGAGGTCAAGCCGGGCAGTTGGGTTTGCGCCAGGGCACGCAACTGCAGGGAACCCAGGCCATTCAACTGCGTTGCCGCAAAAGCAGACCACTGCGAGGAGCCGACGCCGCGCAATTGGCTATTGGCCAGACTTCCCAGTTGCAGCGAGGTCACCCCCGACCACTGCGCCCCACTCAAGGCAGCCAACTGGGCGGAAGTCAGCCCATTCAAGGCGATGGTGGACAAACCGGAGAGCTGGGCCGAGTGCAACCCGGTCAGATAGCCGGAGGAGAACGAGGCCAACTGTTGTGAAGCGAGACCGCTCAACTGTGTTGCCGCCAGGCTCAAAAAAGCACGGCTCGACATCCCCTTCAAGGCCGCCACCGACATGCCTGCCAGCAGGCTGGAGCCCAGACCATCCCATTGGCTTTCCACCAGGGAGGCGATTTGCCGGGAGCTTAAACCGTTCCACTGGCTGGTCGCCAGCGCCGCCAACTGCAGCGAAGAGAGTCCGGGCAGAGTGGTCGTGGCCAGCGAGGCCAACTGTCGGGAAGTGAGCCCGTTCAATTGGCTGTTGACCAAAGCGAACAGTTG
Organism: Magnetococcales bacterium WMHbinv6; assembly: GCA_002753135.1. Classification (GTDB taxonomy): domain Bacteria; phylum Pseudomonadota; class Magnetococcia; order Magnetococcales; family Magnetaquicoccaceae; genus Magnetaquicoccus. The sequence goes on from PDZV01000042.1 coordinate 29,337, forward strand.
CAGGGAAAAAACACCATCCAGTTGCGTCGTTGCCAGACCACTCAAGCGCAACGAAGTGAGTCCAGCCAACTGGCTGTCACGCAAACTGGCCAATTGCAGAGAACGCAAGCCGTTGAGTTGGCTGTCGGCCAACCCCTTCAAACCGAGAGAAGAGAGCGCATGCAACTGGCTGTTGGTCAAGGAACCCAATTGCCGCGAGGTCAAACCGTTGAGGCTGGTCTCCGCCAAATCCGCCAACAAATCAGCACTCAGCGCACTCAGATCATTTCCGGCACTGGAAAAGGCATAGGTACTCACACATCTCTCCTTCTTTTTGCGGCAGTTGTTACCGGTACGACCAATTTTTACAGAAAAAACAGCCAACCCTCACCACTATCCTCTTGTCATTCCACTGACCGGAGAGCGTGCCAGGCAGCAAGCCACTCCATCTCATTCCGCACCACACACTGGCCATGCGGGGCGGAGAGAATCAATGGTCTGGGCCTTGCCATCCGGCGCAAGAGAGGAAGCAGCTGCTGCTTCATCCCCTCGGCCTCCTGTTGCCTGGGTGGCAGATCGAGCTGCAACGGTGTTTCACTGCCGCTCAACAACAAGGCGATGGCTGCCGTCTGGCATTGTTCGGCAGAGAGGTTGCCCTGCATGAGGCTTCCCACCACCTTGCCGCCATCAAGCAAGATCAAGTCCACCTTATCTTCGACACGCAGAGATCGCACCTGTTGCCATTGCAGGTGCCGTGAACCGGAGAGATGGTCGGTCACCTCCGACAAGCTCAACTGCCAATTTTGCAATTGCTCATGCACAGCGGGGTCTACTGTTTCCGGCTCCTGCAACCACTCCTGAACCACCTGCCACGGCGAAGGATAGCGGGAGGCATCGTTCTCCAAAAAGCGTTGTCGCACCAAGGCACCCACCTCTGGCCAATGGCGGGCCAGTCGGTTACATCCCTCTTGGGCCAGGCGCTGCCAGGCGGCAAAAAAACTTTCTTGGTCGGCACAATAGGTCACCTGCAAACGAATCAACGCTTGCTGCCCCTCTCCCGTTCTCTGCGCGATGGCTTCGGCGTAAGCACGGCGGGTGATAAATTGGCTCTGCCAGACGTCGTGCAAGGCGTTCATCCGTTCCGGCAAGGCCTGCACCTGCTGTTGCAACTGCTGTTGTTCCTGTTCTTGCTGTTGCATGGACTGCTTGATGAGGGATCGTTGCTGCAGCAATTGCAACAGTTGATCGGCACCGACTGCATTAATCTCTCTGCTTTGGCAGGCGTTGACAAAATCCGCTTCAGCCTGCTGCCACTGCTGCAGGATCTGTTGCCACTGCGGGTGTTGGACAAAAAGATGTTGCAATCCGGATTGATACTGTTTCGCCAAATGCCGCAAAGTTTCTGCCATACTCTCTTTGATGGCCAGAACCAATGTTTCCGTTGTCTGAAACCAACGTCCATGCGGCCAATGGTTGACAGACTCCTCTGGCAGGGCATCCCGTTTCGGCAACGTTTCGGCAAAGCGCAGCAACCGCTCTGCCTCTTCCTGCCAGCGTTGCATCCGTTCTTGATAATGGCGCTGCTCTGCCTTGAGCCCGCGACAGAGGTATGCCGCCTCATGTATCGGGCTGTACCCCTGCCACTGCTGCAACCACTCCTGCTGCGCTTGTTGGTAGCGTTGCAACGCCTGTTCTACCTGGCGCAGCCTCCCCTGCGCCGCAACAGATTGGGCAATCTCCAACTGACAAGCCACCGCTTGCCTTTCCAGAGGAAACAGCTCTTCTGCAAGCCAGCCATCGCCTTGTTGTTGAGCGGCAGTGAAACACCGTTGCAGCTCGATCTGCCACCCAGGCAACAGGAGGCCGAGGGGATGAG
>PDZV01000007.1 GCA_002753135.1 Magnetococcales bacterium WMHbinv6
CTGATTCTGGTGCTTGAAATATTTTTCTATTATTTTATAAATATAATGCACAAAAAAGAGATTTTCACTATCAATAATGCCTGGATTAGCGATTTAAAACTTCCTATACTGGAACAGGTGCCGTTGGCGGGGCGAACCACATGGAAGATTGGTGGCGCAGCCCGCTGGTTGTTGCAACCAAGCAGCAGCACCCAACTACAATCGTTATTTGCCCGTTGGCCGAATGGCTTGCCACGGTTGATTCTGGGCGGTGGCAGCAATTTGCTGGTTGACGATAACGGCTTTGCTGGGGTAGTCTTAGACCTCACCAGGCAGATGTGCCGTATGCAAATCATGGACAACCACCCTGACGATGAAACGGTGTTTGTCCGTGTGCAGGCTGGTGCAAGCACCCGTTCGTTGGCCCATTTTGCACGGCAACAGGGCCTGAGCGGTGCGGAATTTTTGGGGGGAATTCCCGGCACGATCGGTGGTGCCTTGCGCATGAATGCCGGTGCCTATGGTAGCGATATGCAAGCTATTTTGGCTGAGTGCGAACTGCTGGATACCGAGGGTCAGGTGCATACGTTAGCCGTTGACCGTTTGGGAATGGGTTATCGTCATTGTGCCGTTGCCGACGATTGGCTGTTTATCTCGGCCCTGTTGCGCTTGCAGCGCGACGATCCGCACGCCATTCGTGAACGGATGCGGATCATGAACCAAAAGCGGCGCAACAGCCAGCCTCTGCACTATCCGTCGGCTGGCAGCACCTTCAAAAATCCTCCCGCAGGACCCAAGGCGTGGCAGTGGATCGAGATGGCCGGAATGCGCGGAGCCCGCGAGGGGAATGCACAAGTTTCTGAGAAACATTGTAATTTTTTACTCAACTTGGGGAATGCACAAGCGCGAGACATGCGCACCTTGATTGAGCGGATCCGCAATCGGGTCTGGCAAACAGGTCAGGTGGCCTTGGCGCTGGAAATAAAAATGGTCGGGACAGACGGGTTTCTGTCCGAATAAACCTCGATTCTGGAACAGGTTTGGCAGTGGACAAAACAAAAAAAATCGGCGTGCTGCTCGGAGGATCCTCCAGCGAACGGGAAGTCAGTCTGCGCAGTGGCGCGGCGTTGTTGGCTGCCTACCAGCGTCTGGGCTATCCGGCGGTGGCGATTGACACCCAATCTGGCCGGGACCTGCCAGGCCAACTGTTGCAACAGGGGATTGAAGTGGCCGTTATCGCGCTGCATGGTCCGTTGGGCGAAGATGGCACGGTGCAAGGGTTGTTGGAGGTGATGCAGATTCCCTACACCGGTTCCGGGGTAACCGCCTCCGCCAATTGCATGAACAAAGTACTGAGCAAACGCCTGTTTCAGGCAGCAGGTGTGGCAACCCCCGCCTGGGAAGAGTTGCGCATCCGCGCTGGTGCCCCTTTGAGCGACGCCCAGCGCAGCCATCTGCACGAAGCCTGGCAGGATACGCCGCTGTTTGTCAAACCGGTTTCTGCCGGTTCCAGTGTCGGCATTTGCCGGGTGGCTGATCTGACCGCTTTGGAAAATGCCCTGCAAGCGGCGGCAGCAGCGGCTGCCCAACCGGGGGAAGAGGCCGATATTCTGCTGGAACAAGAGGTGGTCGGACGCGAAATCACTTTGGCAGTGCTGGACGAGGAGACGCTGCCCTTGATTGAAATCAAACCGGTGAGTGGTTTTTTTGACTATCAGAACAAATACACCCCCGGTCGAACCCGTTATCTGATTCCGACCGAATCGTTATCGGAGAGCGAAATCCAGAGAGCGACCGCGACCGGTCTGGCGGCAGGAAAAGCACTTGGTTGTCGGGGGTTATACCGGGTGGACATGATCGTCGATCAACAAGGGACAGCCTGGGCGTTGGAGATCAATACCATACCCGGTCAGACAGAAACCAGTTTGGCACCGAAAGCCGCTTTGGCGCATGGCCTTTCGTTTGATGCCTTGGCGGAACGTATTCTGGCGGGAGCAAGATTGGATCCATGTTGCGTTCACAAATAGGCTTTTTTCTGTTGATTCTCCTGTTGACCGCCATGGTGGCGGGTTGGCGGGAAATCAATAAACCCGGTTGGTTTCCGTTGCAGGAGATGCGGGTTTCCGGTTTGGTAAACACATCGGTCGCCCAGGCAACAACCGCTATCGGCGTAGAAAAAGGCAGCAATTTGCTGAGTGTACATCCAAAAACCGTGCAGGCACGTCTGGAGGCACTGCCCTGGATCCGCTCGGTTCACGTCAAACGGCAATTTCCTTCCATTCTGCTGATTCGGGTGGTGGAGAAGAGCGCCGTCGGCATGGTGCGGGAGGGGGATCGCCTGTTTTTGGTCGATGAGTATGGTGCCACCATCAAACCGATGGAAAAAGAGGATCCGTTGATGTTGCCCATTATCGTCTCGGCTCCGGGCGAGGAAAAAGCAACTCAAGTGGTTTGGTTGATCAATCTGCTCAGCAAACATACCTGGTTGCAGGGGCGCATCTCGGAAGCGGTCAGCGCTCCGGGAGGGCGCTGGATACTTTACACCAAACAAGGTGTTAAATTATTGCTTTCTCAGCGCACAGATCAGGAACTGGAGCTGCTAAAACGTTTGCAGGATCAGTTTGCCATTCTTGATCGCAAGGTTCGCCAGGTGGAGTTACGTATTCCCGGCAAAGCGATGGTACGATTTGCACTGTGATGTGAATTTTTTGATCATTGTCCCTTCCATTAATGATGCGTTAATGGTAAGAAGAGCCGGAAGAGTTTTGCGAAACCGGGCAAGCCTGCCCGGACAAAAAGGGTAGTCTGTTGCTAATCTCCTGCGAGTGGATAGGGTATGCCTGTACAGGACCAAAACCTGATTGTCGGCCTGGATATTGGTACAACGAAGATCTGTTGTATCGTTGCCGATCAGCAGCCGGATGGCCGCCTTGACATCATTGGTGTTGGTACTCATCCTTCCCGCGGCCTGCGCAAAGGTGTCGTCATCGATATCGATTCTACTGTCGAAAGCATGCGCATGGCAGTAGAGGAGGCAGAAATGATGGCCGGGGTTGAAATCCGTATGGTTTACGCCGGCATTGCCGGTGGTCATATCAAAAGTGGTAATTCCAACGGTGTGGTGGCCACCAAAGATGGCGAAGTAACCGCAAGTGACATTCAACGGGTGCTGGATGCCGCCAGGGCACACAATATCCCGATGGATCGCGAAATTCTGCACATTATTCCCCAGGAGTATATTCTGGATGGCCAGGATGGCATCAAACAACCGCTGAACATGTCGGGCGTTCGTCTGGAAGCCCGCGTCCATATTGTCACCGGTGCCGTTGCCTCTGCCCAAAATATCATCAAATGTGTCAACCGGTGCGGGCTGGATGTCGGTGACATTATTCTGGAACAACTGGCTTCTGCCGAGGCTGTTCTGACCCCGGATGAAAAAGAGTTGGGCGTGTGCCTGCTCGACATTGGTGGCGGCACAACGGATATTGCGCTTTTCAGCGAAGGACACATCAAACATACCGCCGTGTTGGCTATCGGCGGTGATCACCTCACCAACGACATTGCCGTCGGCTTGCGCACACCAACCCGAGAGGCGGAACTGATCAAACGCAAATATGGCTGCGCCCTTTCCTCACTGGTCAACCCGGAAGAGACGATTGAGGTTCCCAGCATAGGCGATCGCAAGGCCCGTTCCCTTGGGCGGCATATTCTGGCTGAAATCATCGAGCCCAGAGTGGAAGAACTCTTTACCCTGGTCAGCCGTGAGATTGCCCGTTCCGGTTTTGAAGAACAGTTGGCTGCTGGCGTGGTACTGACAGGAGGATCCTCCATCACCGAAGGTATCGTGGAGTTGGCGGAAGAGGTTTTCAACAAACCCGTCCGCCGAGGCATTCCACAAGGTATCGGAGGGTTGACCGATGTAGTCCACAGCCCGGTCTTTGCGACGGCAGTCGGCCTGGTGATGTTTGCCAGCCGTAACGAAAAAGAGATTTCCCGCCAAATGGCACCACAAGGGGCCCCTTCCGTGCAGGGAATCTTTCACCGCATGCGCTCTTGGCTGGGCGAAATATTTTAGTAATCAGTATTGCAACAATGGATCGACGAATCAGGGTGATGTCGCAAGGCGATGTTGCGCTGTCGGGTAAGAGAGACTTTCTCCTTGGGGGATTTCGATGATTATCGAAGAGTACGAACAGGTCAATCAGCTGGATGCACGGATTAAGGTCATTGGCGTTGGCGGTGGCGGTGGCAATGCCATCAACAATATGATTCAATCTCAATTAGATGGGGTTGAATTTATTGTAGCCAATACCGATGCGCAAGCCCTGGCACGCAATCTTGCTCCTACCCGGATCCAAATTGGAGAGAATGTGACGCGCGGCTTGGGCGCAGGGGCCAAGCCGGAAGTGGGCATGCGCGCCGCAGAGGAGAGCCAGGATCGTCTGCGCGAAAGTTTGGTGGGTGCCGACATGGTTTTTATTACTGCAGGCATGGGAGGAGGTACAGGTACCGGTGCCGCGCCCATTATTGCCCGCATTGCCAAAGAGTTGGGAATTTTGACCGTCGCCGTCGTGACCAAACCCTTCAACTTTGAAGGCAGGCGCCGTTATCGTTTTGCCGAAGAGGGGTTGGAAGAACTGCGCAAGCATGCCGATACCCTGATCACCATTCCCAACCAGAAACTGCTGGGGGTGGTGGGCAAAAACACCACCATTCTGGAGGCATTTCGGCGTGCCGACGATGTTTTGAACCAGGCGGTCCGTGGCATCACCGATTTGATCACGGTACCTGGCTTGATCAACGTCGATTTTGCCGATGTGCGCACGGTCATGGATGAGATGGGTCAGGCGATGATGGGTGCTGCCGAAGCCAGTGGCGATACCCGTGCGCTGGATGCCGCCACCCACGCCATCTCCAGCCCCCTGCTGGATGATGTCTCCATTCACGGTGCCCGTGGCGTATTGATCAATATTACCGGTGGTTATAACCTCTCCTTGCAGGAGGTCGATGAAGCGGCAACCGTGGTGCGTGATATGGCGCATGAGGATGCCATCATCGTCTTTGGTGCCGTTCTCGACGAAGCAATGGAGGATACCGTGCGCGTTACCGTTGTCGCGACCGGTATCGGCATGGCGGACAAGGTCGCTTTCCCCGGCAATCCGAAACGGGAGACCCATTCCTCGCACTATCCGCAAGCGCCCCACTATGGCCAGTCGCCCCCTTATCCACAAACGACCCAACAGCAACCACGCCGTTATGCCACCGCCGTCAACGCTGCCGCCGCCGCACCTCAGCAAACCCAGGCGCAACCGCAACGCAAACCGATGCCGACCGCCAACATAACCGAAGAGTATCGCGGCAATCGGGCTGCCAGCACGACAACCACCACACGTCGTCCGATTAATCTGGATCACAGTCTGGATCAAATCAATTCTGAAGATTCTTTTGACGTCCCAACCTTCTTGCGGCGTCAGATGGATTGACGGTTGCAGCGTACAGTTGTGTAAAGAGTTGTAAAAAAATTGTCGCATATCCTCACCCCGCCCTGTCGTTTCGGGCGGGCTCTTTTTTTTGCGCTGTTCAATTTATTGGCAATAAAAAACAGATATTTGTCATCTTTATTTCTCTGCACTCCCATTGACGACCAGACGATGCAACGACCTTTTTCAACCGCCTTTCCCCCTGCCTGCCACGGAAAAAACCATTTTTTCCTTCCATTTCTACGCAAAAAAACGTAACATTGCCCCCTTCTGGACAAATCATGTTTGATATAAATTATTGGCACCAGGATTGCTGAAACGAATGTCAGGTTAATGAAAATCTCATTGAACGCCTTTTTGACACCTGAAAAGAGAGATTTTTTGACACCTCCCGGATCATGACCCCAAAAAAATGACACCCGACGGGTTTGCAAGCAAGGCAGGGTTGACGATCCTAGACACAGAGACTGATGCACTGGGCCAACATTCTTTACTGGGAACTGCCATAATGATTTTCCAACGGACCTTAAAAAACACCATTCGTTGCACTGGGATCGGCCTGCACAGCGGCAAAAAGGTCTATCTCTCCCTTCGTCCGGCCCCGGCGAATACCGGCATCGTTTTTCACCGCACGGATATGAAAGGGGCTTTGGTCCCAGCCAAAGTGCAAAATGTGGTGGATACCCGTCTTTGTTCCACGGTCGCCAATGCGGATGGGGTCCGCGTTTCCACAGTGGAACATCTGTTGGCGGCTTTTGCTGGCCTGGGCGTCAATAACGCCTACGTGGATCTGGATGGCCCGGAAATTCCCATTATGGACGGCAGTGCGGCACCCTTTGTCTTTTTGATTCAATGCGCCGGTATCGTGCAACAAAAAGCCTACAAACGGTGGATCCGAATCAAACGGCCCATTTCTGTGACACAGGGCAACAAAAAAGCCTCTTTTGCACCGAGTGATCGTTTTCGCGTCAGTTTTCGCATCGATTTTGACCATCCCCTGCTCTCCGAACAGGAAGAAGATCTGGATATCAGCGAGACAACATTCATCAAGGAGATCAGCCGGGCCCGCACCTTCGGCTTCCTGAAAGAGGTGGAACAGCTGCGCTCCAACGGTTTGGCACGCGGTGGATCCCTGGATAATGCCATCGTCATGGGCGATTTTCGCATTCTCAATGAGGGCGGTCTTCGCTACGAAAAAGAGTTTGTGCGCCACAAAATGATCGATGCCATCGGTGATCTCTATCTGCTTGGTCATCCGGTCATCGGCCATTTCAAAGGGTTGCGTTCTGGACACGCCCTGAACAATACCCTGTTGCGCAAGTTGCTCTCGCATGCCAACGCCTGGGAATTTGTCGAAGGCGAACGGGTTGCCCACTATCTGCAGTCGGAAAGCGAACGGCAGTCTCTGGAGCTGCCCGGTCCAATGGAATTGGCTCCCGCCATGGGACTGACCGCCTGAACTTCCCGTTGCCCTGCATGGTAACATCTGTTCTTTTGCGTCGTATCATTGGCCGGGGAAGAGTGTTTTCTCCGGCCAATCTCTTTGCCCTCTCTGCCCTGTGCATGGCAACAGGCAACCCGTTGCAGCGCACATCTTCAGCAAAGTGGCGCTGGCTGTCGGCCACCGGGTTGGTGCTGTTGCCTCTCCTGTTGGGCAGTTGTTCCAAAAATGAGTCGATGCCCTTTGTCTGTCAGGGTGCCCACCTGTTGACCTGTCGAGAAAACAAACAGCCAACACAACCGGGAGTGATCCAACAGGCCAATCTGTTTCGCCAGGGGGAAAAACTCTATGTCCGCGCCGAACTGGATCCGACCATCTCAAAACAGTTGATGGAGTTTTTGAACAACGGCGAACCACTCTGGGCCACCTATCGTTTTCGCCTGTATCAACAGAACCAGATACTGCCGGATCTGCGTATCAGCCAAACCATCAGCAAACGTCGCCTGCGCTTGCGCCTGATCACCCGTCGCTTTGAAATGCTGGACGGACAAAGCGGCCAAATTCAATATACCAGCAATCCAGACGAAGCGATGAGCTTTATCGGGGCACCGCGTTATATTCAACTGGCCACGCTGAAAGAGAAAAACAGCCCCCTCTCGTCGCGCTATCTGTATCGGCTGCAGGTCGATTTAACCTTGGAACATGAAGATCTTTCCCATCTGTTCCATCTGCTTGATCGATGGTTCAACCTGGAACAATCCGGTCAATTCCATCTCCATACACCCTATTTGCCATGAACCATACTACCAAAAATTTACGGACCTGGATTTTACCGCTGCTCTTTGCCGTCGTGGTGATCACGGTATTGACCGGACAGGGGCTGCGCGGCATCGCGACCATGGAAAGTGGCAAATATGGTCTGTTTTTTTTGATTCTGCTCTATGTCAACCTCTTTTTGGTGCTGCTGTTGGGGGTATTGGTTGTCCGCAACCTGCATCGTTTGTGGCTGGACCGTCGGCAACGGCGCACCGGTTCCCGATTGCGTACCCGCATGGCCTTGATGTTTGTCGCCCTCTCCCTGGTCCCCACGCTGATTGTGGCCATTTTATCGGTCAATTTTCTCAACCGGGGGGTGGACACCTGGTTTTCCGAACAAATTTCCCTGGCCCTGGCCAACTCGTTGGAAGTATCCAAGGCCTATTACCGGGAAAACCAGCGGGTGATTCGGCATGATGCCGAATCCATTTTGCGCAACCGGGCCATTACCACCGCCCTGACCCTGCAGGATGATGAAGCCGCCTCAGCCGCCCTTGAGGCGGAACGGGAGGCGCGCGGGCTGGATGAAATCACCATTTTTCGCCTGGATGGAACTCGGATTGCCAGCGCCGGCAGCTTGCCCATTGATCCGATTCCCGACCTGACCCCGCTGACCGATGGCACCTTCCGCTCGTTGCTGACCACCAACGACAGCGGCGACCGGGTGCGGGCCTTTGTGTTATTGGGCGAAGATCTCTTTCTCTCTGCCGGCCATTGGATTGACCGCCAAATTCTCAGTCAGATGGACACCGTGGAGTCGGTCTATGTCCACTATCACCGTATGCGAGCCTCGCACGGCCTGTTGAAAGCCAACCATACCGTCACCCTGGCCCTGATCTCTTTGTTGTTGCTGCTGGCTGCCATCTGGTCAGGTCTGCACATTGCCGATGAGTTGACCGATCCCATCACCGAACTGGTGGTCGGCACCCGCAAGGTGGCCATCGGTGATCTTTCGGTCACCTTGTCGGTCACCGGTGATGATGAACTGGCAGCTTTGATGGCCTCATTCAACGCCATGACGCAAAAATTGAATGAAAACCGTCAGGAACTGCAGAGTGCCAACGCCCTGTTGGAAGAGCGCAGCCGTTACATGGCGGCCATTGTGGGTAATATTTCCGCCGGGGTGGTCAGCGTCAACCGCTATGATGAAATCACCCTGATGAACCAGGCGGCCGGCATGCTGCTCAATCGTGCTGCCGAGCCGGCCATGGGGCAACCCTATCGTGCGGTTCTGCCGCCGGAACTGTTGCAGGTGATGCCAACCTTGCTGCAACATGGGCAAAATCGGGCCGGAAACGTCAGCCGCAACCCTGGCGGGGCAACCGGCAGCCGACCTCTTGATGGGGAGGAACTGTCCGCCACCTCCAGCAAAAATCCTTCGGTGCAGATTCAGATTCAGGGACCAGAAAAACCAAAAACAGTGCTGGCCCGTCTGACCTATCTGGAAGAGTACGATGGCGTGGGACGCGGCTTTATCCTCACCTTTGACGATCTGACAGAAGTGTTGATTGCCCAACGAACCCATGCCTGGAGCGAAGTGGCTCGCCGCATTGCGCACGAGATTAAAAATCCCTTAACCCCCATTCAGCTCTGGGCACAACGGATGCGCCGCAAATATCTGTTGCCCTCCGCCAAGGAACGACGCGACTGGCGGGTGTTGGATGAAGGGACAGAGACCATTATCAACCAGGTGGAAGAGTTGCGGGTTCTGGTCAATGAATTTTCCACCTTTGCCCGCCTGCCACGTCCGATTCTGAAAAATGAAGAGATTGCCACCACCATCGGGGAGGCGTTGCGTCTGCATGCCGCCGAATTGAACAAAGTCTCCGTCAGCACGCAATTCTGTACCGAAATCCGCTGCTGCCCCCATGACCGGAGTCAGATCAAACAGGTAATCACCAATCTGATCAGCAACAGTCTGGCCGCGATGAGCGAACACGGGCAGGAGACCCGTCTGGCCATTGTCACCGATCTGACCCCGGATGGAGGTTGGTATCGTATTCAGTTGGCCGATAGTGGTGCCGGCATCCCACCGGCTGATCGGGACCGGGTCTTTGAACCCTATTTTACCACCAAGAAAAAAGGAACCGGTCTCGGTCTGCCGATTGTGAAAAAAATTATTGAAGATCACGGCGGAACCATCCGTATTACCGATTCCACCTGGGGCGGAACGCAGGTGGAAATCAAATTACCTTTGCAACCTGTTCTTCTTGCCGGATAATGAGGTGTACCCTCTGTTGCCATAACCCCATCTGTCGATAGCCCAAGCGGAGCTGAAGCGCATGAACCATACCATCCTGATTGTGGATGACGAAGAGCCTATCCGTACCAGTTTGCGCGGTATTCTCGAGGATGAACAGTATACCGTTCTGGAGGCATCCTCCGGGGAGGCTGCTCTGGAACTGCTGCATACACAACCGCTATCGGCGGTTCTGCTCGATATTTGGATGGAAGGTATCGACGGCGTGGAAACGTTACGGCGTTTCAAACAGCAGGAAGGCGGCATATCGCTGAATGAGGATGTACCGGTGATCATGATGTCCGGGCATGGCACCATCGAAACCGCCGTCACTGCCACCAAAGAGGGTGCCTATGATTTTTTAGAAAAACCGCTCTCTTTGGATCGTATTCTGCTGTTGCTGGGCAGGGCAATTCGCGAATGGTTGTTGCTGCAGGAAAACCGTGCCCTGCGGGCACGGATCGAAAATGCCCCGGTGATGATCGGCGAGTCAGCGGCCATGCAGGCGTTGGAGCAACAGATTCGCCGCATGGCCCCAACCGATGGCTGGGTGTTATTGATCGGCGAAAACGGCACCGGCAAAGAGGTGGCGGCCCGTCGGGTCCATGAACTTTCCAAACGGGCCAACGGCCCCTTTATCGTCGTCAATTCGGCGGCCATTCCGGAAAAATCGATTGAAACCGAACTGTTCGGACGGGAAAAAAGCGGTCCAGACGGCACGGTCATCGTGCAACCGGGACGCTTTGAGCAGAGCAATCACGGCACCCTTTTTCTGGATGCCGTCGGTGACATGCCCCTTAAAATGCAGGCAAAAATATTACGGGCTCTGCAGGAACAACAGATAGAGCGGGTCGGCGGGCAGCAACCGGTGCAAGTGGATGTCCGGGTGATTGCCGCCACCAACAAAAATTTGGAAGAGGAGATTGCCGAAGGAAGGTTCCGCCAGGATCTCTATTACCGGCTCAACGTCATCCCGCTGCATATTCCGCCACTGCGGGAACGTCTGGAGGATATTCCCATGCTGGTGGAACATTTTATCGCCATGCAGCAGGCCAACATGGCGCAGATCCGGCAATTTGCACCCGAAGCACTCACCACGATGCAGCACTATCATTGGCCCGGCAATGTGCGGGAACTGAAAAATCTGGTGGAACGGTTGATGATCATGGCAACCGGGCCGCGCATCGAGACTGTGGATTTACCGGATTTTCTCTACAAGCGAGAGGTGGCCGACGCCGGGCAGCCATGGCAGGCACTGTTGGACCACAATCTGCGCGACGCCCGGGAAATGTTCGAGCGGGTCTATCTGAAAGCACAACTGGACCGGCAACAGGGCAACATTTCCCGTACCGCCGAAGTGATCGGCATGGAACGTTCCGCGCTGCATCGCAAATTAAAAATGTTGGGATTGGGTTAGGGGCTGTCTCTGTTGCGGGGCAAATAAACCTCTCCCGCATCAACGACTGCAGGAACCAAATTGCGTGCGTAAATTGCTGACACTGGGAATATGGATCACATGACCATCGACGCGAATCAAACCACGCACCGCCAAATCCCGCAACAAGCGGGAAAAAGAGGCTGGCTGCACGGAAATATGGGCGGCCAGCACCTGTTTGGGAATGTTCAGGGTGACTTCCGCCGCCCCTTTTTGTTCTTCCGGTACATGCTCCAGCAGATAACGCACAAAACGGCAGGGCGCATTTTGCAGCGTGATGCCGTCAATCTCCTGTAACTGGCTCTGCAACCGACAACTCAGCAAACCCAGCAAACGGAAAGTCGTCTCTGGCGACTCGCGCAAAATTTTTAAAAACATGGAACATTTAAACGTATAGACATCACTGGTCTGCAGTGCGGCCGCATGCACCGGATAACGTCCTTTTTTCAGAAACATCAAGGCTTCACCGAACGTTTGTCCCGCATTGACAATACGCAACACCTTCTCCTGCCCCTCGTCAGAAAGCAGAAACAGTTTGATCATCCCCCGGGCTACCATAAAAAAACGGTCGGCAGCGTCGTGTTCAGCAAACAAATATTCATCTCTTTTCAAGGTAATAATCGTGGCTTCCTTGCGAAGAGTCTCCCACTGTACTGGAGAGAGAGCTGAAAACAGTTCTGATTGTCGAATGATGGCTTCTTTGAAAGTGGAACGTGCCATACCGCGACCCTTTCCTTTAGAAAAACAAGATCTTACAACACGTATTCCGCAAATGTACAATTCTGATGTTGACACGCATAGCAGGTAATATCAAGGCATTGCTTGCATCCTTTGCCTCTTTTCTGCGCACAAACTCAGGCAACAGCGCTTTATGGATGGTCAGGAGTATGCTAGACTGGTGGGATCATGTCGAACAATTGCCTTGAAAATACCACGGAATTTTCTCGCTTCTGCTCCCCCTGCGGATCGGGCAGCCATGGTTTATATTAGCGGTGGCATGTTGCGGGGACGTCGCCTGCAGGTACCCAATGAACCCTGGATTCGTCCAACCATGGGTCTCATTCGACACAGCCTGTTCCAACTGTTGCAACCCCATCTGGCAGAAAGTCGCGTGTTGGATCTTTTTGCCGGATGCGGTCTGCTCGGCCTGGAGGCGCTCAGCCGGGGAGCCAAAGAGGTTTTTTTTGTCGACCTGCAACGGAAAGCCGTGCAATCGATTGAAAAAAACGTCACCTTATGCGGCGTTCGGAACCGATGTACCCTGTTACAGGGCAATTTGTCGCACGAAGAGACCTGGCACAAAATCTGTCACGAAGCCTCGACCATTGCCCACCCGGCAGCTCCGGTCAAAGAGAACGGTTTTGATTTGGTGCTGATGGATCCACCGTATCGGCAAGGTTGGATACCGGTCATCCTGCATCGTTTGCAACAAAGCAATCTGCTGTCACCAGGAGCCGTGATCGCGACCGAACAGGAGGCACAGGAAGAACCACCCTCTTCCACCCCCTGGCGTCTGTTGGACAATCGCCGCTATGGTGATACCCGTATTGTGTTATGGCAACAACCGCCTGCGCCGACCATCCCGTAAAGCAGAATGGTTGGCGCTATCCGTTGGAGTGATCATGCAAAAAATTGCCGTCTACCCGGGAACCTTTGATCCCGTTACCCTGGGCCATATCGATCTGATTCAAAGAGGTGCCACCCTGTTTGACCAGCTGATCGTCGCGGTGGCGATCAATACCAGCAAGCAGGCACTCTTTTCCGTTCCGGATCGCATCCGTTTTCTGGAAAAGCAAACCTGCACCATGGATAATGTGAAGGTTTGTGCCATGAACGGCTTATTGGTAGAATTTGTCCGCCAGCGTCAGGCCGGTTTTATCTTGCGCGGTCTGCGCGCCATCTCCGATTTTGAGTATGAATTTCCCATGGCGGCCATGAATCGCAAATTGAACTCCCTGGTGGAAACCGTTTTTTTGATGGCCGGTGAATCCACAACCTTCATCTCATCGCTCATGGTGAAAGAGATTGCCACCATGGGCGGCGATGTCAGCCCCTTTGTCCCTCCCTGGGTGGTGCCAGAACTGCAAAAGCGCCTTGCACACGGGAGCGCGTGATCCCCCTTGAAAAAGCTCTATATCAAAAATTTCGGCTGCCAGATGAACGAGTATGATACCTCGCGCATCGTCGAGCAGTTGCGGGTCAGCCGAGGGTATCAACGCACCGATATGCCCGAACAGGCCGATCTGGTGCTGTTCAACACCTGCCATATTCGGGAAAAGGCCGAGGAAAAACTCTTCTCGGAGCTGGGACGCCTGCATAAACTGGTCGCCACCGCCCGCCAGGCTGCCGGTCAGGAACCGGCCCTGTTTGGCGTCGGCGGCTGTGTCGCCCAGGCCACCGGAGAAGATATTTTTCGCCGCGCACCCTACGTCCGCCTCGTCTTTGGACCACAAACCTACCACCGACTGCCCATCATGCTCGATCGCCTGCAACGGGAAGATGGCCATTTGTGTGATGCCGAAATTGCCCCGGAATCCAAATTCGATGAACTGCCGCAAAGTCAGGAGGTGGGGCCGATCGCTTCGGTGACCGTGCAGGAAGGATGCAACAAATTTTGTGCCTTTTGTGTCGTGCCCTATACCCGGGGACGGGAATGGAGCCGCCCGGTGGCCGATATTCTGCAAGAGGTTCGGCATCTGGTCGCACAAGGGGCGGTGGAAATTCAACTGCTGGGGCAAAATGTCAACGCCTACCAGGGAATGGACAGCTCCGGTTTGACACACGATCTGGCCTTGTTGATCCGCAAGATTGCTTTGTTGCCGGGGGTGGAACGTATTCGTTTCGTCACCTCCCATCCTGCCGACATGACCGATGATCTGGTCGAAATTTTTGCCGATATTCCCCAATTATGCACCTATTTCCATCTGCCGATTCAAAGCGGTTCCGACCGCATTCTGCAACGGATGGGGCGCGGACACAGCCGCGAGGCCTATCTGGAGTGGATCGCCAAACTGCGCGCCATCCACCCGGATATGGCCATCGCCTCCGATTTTATTGTCGGCTTTCCCGGCGAAACCGAGGAAGATTTTCAGGAGACGCTCCGTCTGGTGGAACAGGTCTCTTTTGATCACGCCTATTCGTTCTGTTATTCGGCCCGACCCGGCACCCAAGCCGCAACGCTGCCCGATCCGGTGCCGTCTCAGGTCAGCACGGCCCGTTTGGCCCTGCTGCAGGAACGTCTGAACTTTCATCAGTTGCTGCGCAACCAGCAACGGGTAGGACACATCGAAGAGGTGTTGGTGGAAGGGGCTGCCAAAAAAGGGAGCGGTGAACTGACCGGACGCACCCCCGGTTTTCGCAAGGTCAATTTTCCCGGTCCCGCCGCCTGGATCGGGCAGATTATTCCGGTACGGATCAGCGAAGGATTACCCAATTCGCTGCGCGGGCATGCGCTCAACTCTCCTTGAAATGGAATAACCATTCGCGCTCATGTCCAGACAGGCTGACCATACCCTATTGACGGAACGCATTGAGTTTCCCGATAATCGCCTCCTCTTGCACCTGTGTGGTGCCTTGGACCATCATCTGAAATTGATGGAACACCATCTGCAGGTCACCCTGTCGCCACAAGGCAACGGATTGTTGATCACGGCCAGTCGTCCGCAGATCAAAAAGGTACGTCAGTTGCTAGAACGACTCTATACCGCTCTGGAACAGGGGCACAGCGTTGATCATCAATGGGTGGAACAGGGTATTCGCACCTTGGACAGCAAAAAAACCTGGCACTCGCCGCCTGCGCATCCCTCCCATACCGTCACGCCAGCGGATAGGGAGTTGGTTTTGCGCACCCCGCGCCGACTGCTCTACCCACGCACAACCAAACAGGCGGAATATCTTCAGGCACTCGGCCAGGCCGACCTCACCTTTGCCATCGGACCGGCAGGCACCGGCAAAACATATCTGGCAGTGGCCGCTGCGGTTACCCAATGGCTGGAAGGTCGCGTCGCCCGCATCATCCTGACCCGACCAGCCATCGAAGCAGGCGAAAAATTGGGCTTTTTACCGGGAGATTTGCAAGCCAAAGTGGATCCTTATCTGCGACCACTGCACGACGCCCTGTACGCCATGCTTGGTCCGGAAAAGGTGGAACGTATGCTGGCCCGCAATGAATTGGAGGTGGCCCCCCTGGCCTATATGCGTGGTCGCACGTTGGATGAAGCCTTTATTATTCTCGATGAAGCGCAAAACACCACCACCGAACAGATGAAAATGTTTTTGACCCGCTTTGGAGAGGGTTCCCGTGCGGCCATCTCCGGCGATATTACCCAGATCGATCTGCCAAAAAATCAACCATCCGGTCTGGTGCAAGCGGCCAAAATCCTGCAAAATATACCGGAGGCCGTTTTTGTTCATTTTACCCATCAAGATGTGGTTCGCCATCCGCTGGTACGCAAGATTGTCCAGGCGTATGAACAGGCGCAAGCCGGAACAAACAAAAAATCGTTTGCCCGTTCGCCAGCAGATTAGCCCACAAAATCGTCCAGGAGACAGGATTGTTCAAACTCTGGCAAGAGATTGTTGATTTTTGTTTCAGCCATAAACAAAACCTGCGCGATGCCCAGCGCAGTGACATCAGCGGCATGGGTGATTTCAACTTTCCCCGGATCATCCATCTGCTTTCGTTTACCCTGCTGGTGGTGATTTTGACCCTGGTTTATTCTCCGGTAGTGCTGCGTGCCCCCTACTTGCCGGAGGTGGGTGAAGTGGCCATCCGCAACATTAAAGCCAACCGCGACCTGCTGGTCGAGGATGTGGAAACAACCACCCTGCGCCGACAGCAGGCCGCCAGCAATGTGCCACCGGTCTATGACTGGGATAATGGCATGATCGATACCCTGATCCTGCAACTGGATGAAGCCCTGGCCTGGTTGGATAGTGTGCGCAGCAGCCATGTCATCCCCGCTCTCAACCCGGATGGCAGCCTGGAAAACCGCCCCTCGAGCGAAAGCAAACCCTTGCCCGGCAAGAGTCTGCAACGCGACAACCGCCGCGATACCTTTACGCAACGACTGGAAGAGGAGATTCCGGAAGCCGCTTTTCAAGCCCTGCTGGCCATGCCGCAATTAAAAACCTTGATGGCGGCCATTCATAACTGGATGGGCAACCTCAAACAACAGGCTGTCGTTGAGGGGCCGGAAATATTGGATGAACTCTCCCGACTGCCCTTCTATGTGATGCGTAACCTCAACGATGGCAGTGAACGGCAGGCTTCCGGCACCAGTGAACTGCTGGATCTGGTCGGCATGCGCCGTCTGCTGGAAGAGAGATTGCAACACGGCTTGAGCGATTTTCCCATCGAAGTGCGGCAATGGCTTCTGAATGAAGCCCGTGCGCAAATTCGCCCCAACCTGGTCTACAACTACAACGAAACCCATGCCCGGCGCAAACTGGCCTATGATGCGGTAGAACCAATCTATCTGCAATCCCGACAAGGACAAATGGTCGTCCGCGAAGGAACCATCGTCACCGAAGAGATGCGGGCCAAACTGGAAGCCATGCACCAATATCGATGGACCAACTCCATGCTCTGGCGTACCCTTGGCCTGATGGTGGCTCTTGGCGGGCTGTTGCTGGTTGGACGCTGGTTTATCCTGCTGACCTCCAGCAACTTTCCCCGTGATCAACGCACCTTTTATCTGTTGGGGGCCATCGTTTTCATCTCTTCCCTGCTGTCGACCGTAACTTTGGCCACCGGTCAAGGTGTCATTGAATTGTTGGGTTGGCCTGCCAACATGGTGATTTATCTGCCCCTGGCCGCCATGGGTTCCGCTTTGACCTCGCTGGTTGTCGGTGCCCGTGCCGGCATTCCCGGCGGTTCGGTGGTCATCGGCATCATCCTCTCCCTGCTGGGAGCGCTGGTTACCAACGGCGGTTTGCCCCTGTTTGTCTATTTCATCCTGGGATCTTTGGTCGGTGGTGCCACGCTGCGGGCCTGTCGTCGCCGTTTCGATGTGCTTTATGCCGGCCTGAAAATTGGTATCGCCCAAGCCATGACCGTTCCGGTCATCGAGTTGCTCTCCGGCAACGAACCCTCCTGGAGCTGGTTGGCAGGGATGATGATGGGGCTGGCCAGCGGCCTGCTGCTCGGGCTGTGGGCGTTGGCCTTGATTCCGCTGCTGGAATTTCTCTTCAATATCACGACCGATTCCCGTCTGAGCGAACTGGCCTCCGGCGACCATCCGCTGATTCGTGAACTCTCTCTGCACAGCCCGGGCACCTATCACCATTCGGTCATGATGGGCAACCTGGCCGAAGCCGCCGCCGAAAGCATTCAAGCCAATCCGCTGCTGGCCAGGGTGATGGCCCTCTACCACGATATCGGTAAAATGCAGGCACCACACTATTTTATCGAAAACCAGTCCGGGGAAAACCGCCACGACCAATTGACCCCCTCCATGTCGACCAAAGTGATCATGGCCCATGTCAAAGTGGGGCTGGAACTGGCGCGCAAATACAAACTGGGTGCTTTTATTCAGGAGGCAATCGCCACCCATCATGGCACCTCCCTGTTGCAATATTTTTATAACCGCGCACTGACCCAAGCCAACGAACGTCACGAAACCATCTCGCCAGAAGAGTACCGTTATCCAGGACCACGCCCCCGTTCCCGCGAAGCCGGTATCCTGATGCTGGCCGATTCGGTCGAGGCGGCCTCCCGCACCCTGAAAAATCCGGTACCCGCACAAATTCAGGCCCTGGTCAAACGTATCGTCAGCAATAAAATTCGTGAAGGACAGTTGGATGAATGCACCCTGACCTTGCGGGAGATCGCCCGCATCGAAGAGGCCTTTACCCGCGTCTTGACCTTGGGCTTTTACCACCATCGGATCGAATATCCCGATCAGGCCAATCCTCTGAAACTTGCCCACTCCAAACAATCGGTGCTGCGCACGCATGGCAAAGGTACTTATTCACCACGAATCCACTCTGTGGCCTCCCATTGACAAACCCCTGCGCAAGGCAGTCAAACAAACCTTGTCTGCCCGGAAAGAGGCCAAAAAGGGTGAAGTGAGCATCCTGTTGAGCGACGACAGCCATATCCAGCAGCTCAATCGCCACTATCGGCAACAGGATAAGGCCACCAATGTACTCTCCTTCGCCCTGCAGGAGGGAGAACAACCCGCCAGCAAGGCCAACAAAAGGCTCCTGGGCGATATTGTGCTTGCCTATCAGACGGTCGCCAAAGAGGCCGAGGAGCGGGCCATTCCGCTGACACAGCACACGGTGCATCTGGTGGTACATGGTCTGCTGCACCTGTTGGGCTATGATCACGAACGTTCGCCAGCAGAGGCAGAGCGGCAAGAGAGACAAGAAATTGCCATCCTGGCACAATTGGGGGTGGCCAACCCTTACACCCTTCGGGATCCCGCATGAATCGTCTGACTGCCGCTTTTTTGGCCCTCTTGGCAGGGGGCGTGTCGGCACTGGCTTTTCCCTCCGACCTCTCTCCCCTGCTGATAACAACAGCCTTCTGCCTGCTCTTTATCCTGTTGGCCAATCAGTCGGCCCGCCAGGGCGCATGGCTGGCCTTTCTGTTTGCTATCGGCCACTTCAGTATCGGCTTTTCCTGGCTGTTGACCAGCCTGCACCAATTTGGCGGCATTGCCTATCCGCTGGCCGTGGTCATGTTGATCCTGCTGGCGGCGGTGATGGCCCTCTATCCGGCCCTGTTTGCTGCCCTGCTCCCCACCTTGGCGGCCCGTCCTGCCCTGCTGCCGCTGGCCGCTCCGGCTCTGTGGGTGGTGTGCGAATGGTTGCGCGGCCATCTGTTTACCGGCTTTGCCTGGAATCTGCTCGGTTACGGTTGGAACGGGTGGGAATCGGTACTGCAAGTTGCTGATCTGGGCGGTATCTACCTGCTCTCCTGGCTGATGCTGCTGCCCGCCGCTCTGTTGGCCTCCCTGTGGCTACGGCGTCCAACCGTTGCCCGTTGCGCCGCTGAACTGGCCACGTTGGCTTTGCTCTTCCTCCTGCTCTCCGGCTACGGCCACTGGCGATTGGCCGGCAGCGCATCGACCGACCAGGCGCTCACCAGCACGATTCGGGTCGCCATTGTGCAGGGCAATATTCCCCAACAACTCAAATGGGCCGCCAACCAGCAACAAGAAACGCTGGAACACTACCTGAAGCTGAGCCTGGCCATCCCTCGCCCGATTGATCTGGTCGTCTGGCCGGAGACCGCCATGCCGTTTTTTTTCCGGGCCAAACCCGATCATCTGCAACGTATCAGTCAAACCAGCCGGGAGATCAAAGCACCCATCCTCACCGGTGCCCCTTCCGTTGACCGTGCTGGCGAAGATGAACCCTGGCGTTATTACAACAGCATGCTGCTGCTCGACGAACATGGCAGCCTGGATCAACGCTACGACAAACATCATCTGGTTCCCTTCGGGGAGTTTATTCCTTTCCGTCAGTTGGTTCCTGGCACATTCCGCAAATTTACCGAAGGGACCGAAGATTTTTCCAGCGGCCCTGGTCCGGTTCCCCTCCCCTGGTACAAGGGCGATCTCGGCCCTCTGATCTGCTACGAAGCCATTTTTACTGACGAAGTTCGTACATTGGCTGCAACCGGTGTGCAATGGCTGGTCAACATCACCAACGACGGATGGTTCGGCGACAGCGCCAAACCACAACATTTGGCGATGGTGCGCCTGCGGGCCATCGAAAATCGTTTGCCGATGATTCGGGCTGCCAATACCGGTATCTCTGCAGTATTCGACGCATGGGGGCGCGAACTGGGGCGCATCGCTGCCGAACAGACCGATACGCTGGTTGTTACCCTCCCTGCCGGCCATGGCAACAGCTTCTATACCCGCTATGGCGGCTTGTGGTTGGCGGTCTGGATGGTATTGTTGCTGATCGCTTACGGGCTCAGTCGCCAACGGCAGACAGAGAGCGTGCCGCAGAGTGAATAAATGGGCAGAAAGATCGGAGGAGCGTCGCACACAACCGTTCGGCCTGCCGGAAGCAATCTCTCCCCGGCAGGCCGACGCACGCCAAAGGCAAAACTATTTGCCCGCAGGCGGATTGCCCGCAGGTGGAGCGCCTGCCGGAGCCGCCGGGACGCCTTGAATTTTCCGTTCCTGCTCTTCCAGACGCCGCTTGTGTTCCTGAATTTTTTGCAACTTCATTTTTTTATCTTCCATCTCACGCCGCTTGCTGACCTGTTCCCGACAGGCTTTCATCGCCTCTGGAGTGGTTGCCGCTTCAACGCAAGCCAACTTCGCTTTTAAATCATCTATTTTACGGGCTTTGGCCTTTTCAAAATTGGCTTCGGCATTGCTGCCTTTCCCCCGGTCACCACCCTCTTTGTCGGCCAGCGCCAACCCAGGCAGCAGCAACGTCACAAGCGCAACGGATAACACCATTCGTTTCATGGCACATCCCTCCATGGCAATAAAAATGATAATCCCCGCAGAATAACGTAAAACCAATCACACATAAAAGTATTTTTTTATGTTATTTACCATTTTGATCTCTGACACTTATTGCCAGCTCTCAGGCAGACGTTTCTGCTGCAACAGGCTCAATAACTGCTCTTCATCGATAACCCGAATGCCACGTGTTGCCGCCTGTTGCCGTTTGGAACCCGGTGCCGCCCCGGCAATCAGCAAAAAGGTGCGGTCAGATACCGAACCGGAGACCCTCGCCCCCAACCCTTCCAGACGGGCCTTGGCCTCTTGACGGGTTAACTGGGACAAGGTACCGGTCAGAACGACCGTTTTGCCGGCCAACGGTTGGCTGTCACTGGCTGTCTCGGCAACCATCTGCCACCAGTGCGTGCCCTCAATTTGTTGCAAACGGTGGATCAGACGCTGATTGGCCCCATTCTGGACAAATTGCCATACCTGTTCGGCCACCACCGTACCCACCTCGGCAACCCCCTGCAACTCTTCCCGACTGGCCTGCTGCAACGCCTGCCAACTGGCAAAATGGCGGGCCAGATTGAGGGCGGTTGCCTCACCGACTTCACGAATACCCAAGGCAAAGAGAAATTGCCCCAAATGGCGTTGTTTGGCCGTTTCAATTGCTCGCAACAGATTATCGACCGATTTGTCGCCCAATCTCTCCAAGGCGGCCAAACGATGCCGTTGCGGCTGTAAATGGAACAGATCAGCCAAATCCTCTACCAACCCTTCGCGCAGCAACAGATCAATCAAACGGTCGCCCAAACCATCAATATCCATTGCCCGCCGGGAGACAAAATGTTTGATCGCCTCTTTGCGCTGGGCCGGGCAGGAAAGACCGGCCAGGCAGCGCAACGCCACCTTACCCTCTTGTTGTTGCACCGCACCACCACAAACCGGACAACTTGTGGGTACCGGGATGGTGGGCGCACCGGGCGGGCGGGCACTCTGGACCACGCTGACCACCTCTGGAATCACATCCCCGGCCCGGCGCACCAACACCGTATCACCGATGCGCACATCCTTGAGCGCCAACTCCTGAAAATTGTGCAAGGTGGCGTTGGTGATGGTGACGCCACCCACCGCCACCGCCTGCAGGCGGGCAACCGGCGTCAACACACCCGTCCGCCCCACCTGCACATCCACACCCAACACCACTGTCTGCTCTTCCCTGGGGGCAAATTTATGGGCTGCCGCCCAACGGGGAGAACGTGCCAAGCTACCCAACCGTTCCCGGTCGGCCAAACAGTTGACCTTGTAGACCACGCCGTCCACCTCAAAGGGTAGACGATCCCGCTCTTGTTCCAGCGCCTGATAATAGGCCAAACACCCTTCCACACCCTCAACAGCGCGCCACCAGTCACAGACAGGCAACCCCCACGCCTGAAAGCGCTGCAGCATCTGGGCATGGGTTTCCGGATATTCCCCTTGCCATTGGCCGCAACCATGGGCAAAAAAGTGTAAGGGACGCCCGGCAGTGATGGTTGCATCCAGTTGGCGCAGACTGCCGGAAGCGGCATTACGGGGATTGGCAAACGGTTTTTCGCCCCGCTCGCGGGCCTGCTCATTCCAGTCCGCAAAACCGGCCAGCGGCATATAGACCTCACCCCGCACCTCCAACAGTGTCGGCAGCGCAGCCCCTGTCAACTGGTGGGGTATCCCCTGGATGGTTTTTACCTGCTCGGTAATCTCCTCTCCGACCGAGCCATCACCACGGGTGGCGGCACGCCACAGTTGACCCTGGCGATAGAGCAAAGAGAGTGCAACACCATCCAATTTCGGTTCGGCCAGGTAGCTCACCAGACCGACACTGGCCAACCCCTCCCGAATGCGACGGTCAAATCCGACCACATCCTCCGCAGCAAACAGATTGTCCAAAGAGAGCATCGGCAGACCATGCCGCACCTCGGCAAAACGGCTGCCCGGTTTGGCACCGACGCGCTGCGTGGGCGAATCGGCATTTTGCCACTGCGGGTAGCGCTGCTCAAGCTGCAACAATTCGGCAAACAGGCGATCATAGGCCGCATCGGATAACTCCGGATCGTCCAAACGATGGTAGCGATCCGCATGATAACGCACCTGCTGCCGCAGCCATTGCAGCCGCTGCCATGCCTCCTGTTCCTCTCCGTTCACGGGGTGGCCCCTCCTCTTGGTTTACGGTTGCTCTGCCGCCCAGCGATTGCAGCGGTTGATGATCCGTTTTTGTACGGCATCGCTCAACCCGGCATGACAGGGCAGTGCCAGACGTTGCTCCTGAAAGCGCTGCCAACCTGGCCAATGGCGACCGGCAGCGGGCAGGCTGAACCAGTACGGCATCGCACTGGCAATGGCTACCCGTTGCAAATGGTGCTGTAACGCCTGCCGCAAGGCTGCCGAAGCCAGTTGCAAGGCAAAAAGCGGCCAGCAACGATCCTTCTCCCCGGCCTCCGGCAATTGCCAGCAGCCATGACCACGCAACAAACGATAGCGGGCCATCAATGCCTGTCGGCGCTGCCAGCGTTGCGGCAAGGTGCCCCATTGCGACAGACCCAGCGCACACGCCAACGGGGCAGGCAGACGACGACGCACCGCACGCAAAGCAGCGATCAAGGAGTGATCACCGCTCAACAGCACCGCACTCCCTCCCGCTGCCAGCCACTGGTTGCCGCCGCCATAATAGAGTTGCATGCCGACGGTGTTACCGCCAGGCAGAGGCAACGGAAAAGCGGAGATCTCTTCCAACAGCCTCCCCGTGCCATCGCTCTCTCTCTGGACCGCCGTCCAACCAGCTGCAGCCATGCGCACCGCAACGGTTGCAACCTCTTCGCCCTGCTCATCGCGCCATGGTCCGGCCAGTTGCCCCCGCAACGGATCCACATCCTGCCACACCGCTCTGAGCCCGGCTTCGGCAACCGCTTCCCGCCAAACCGGTTCCAACAACGGATCCAACGCGCAAGCCGTGCCGTAAGGCCAACCCAGCACCAGCCGCAAACAACGAAACAGCTCCCGGGGATCGGCAAATGCCAGGGAAAAACGTTGCCAGGCCTCTTGCCAGGCCGCTTCCCAACGCGCCAGCAACGAGGCATCAGCAAAAGGAGCCCGTTGACGCTGCTGGCTGACAGCAACAAGGTCCGCTTGCGTCAACTCCGCCTGCCACAACCAAACCGGCTGCCGGCTCGGTTTATCCTCCCCTCCCTGCCACACGCCCATACTCCAAGCCTATCCTCTGCCACACGCTTTCAAGGCAAAATGCCGGTCGGCACCCCATCCAGGCTGAGCTGATTTTTTTCCTGCCAATAGCGCCGGATCCCCTCCTCGCCCTTTTTTTCCGCCCAACGCACCATTTGCGGACGATCCCCCTGACAGGTCATCAACGGCACGCCAAAGCCGCACGAGGTATGCACCAGATCAATATCGGCCACCACCACCTGCCGCTTGCCAGGCAAGTCAGGAAAATGGGCAGCCCATTGCGCCCACTGCGCAGCACGCGGATGAAGCACGCGCCCCTGTCCATAGAGGCGCACAATCCATGGTTGCGCCGCAAAACTGCAAAACATGAAAGTGATCCGACCGTCTGGCTGCAAATGGGCTGCCGTTTCATTGGCGCTGCCGGTTAAATTCAAAAAGGCAACACAGCGGGCATTGATCACCCGAAAAGTGTCCATTCCTTTCGGCGAGAGATTGATTCGCCCTTCCTGGGGCGCGGTGGCCACAAAAAAAAGGTTTTGTTGCTGAATAAATGCTTCCACCTTGGCATCGATTTCCGGATACAGTTCACCCATCTTTTTTTGCCTCCTGCGTCTGTTTTTGCCACGCTTTGACCGCTATCGCCAATTGTACGGCCACTTCGGCGATAACCGACGACCAATCGTCCAACTGCTGTTGCCGAAACAGGCGCATCACCCCCGGATACCAGGGCGAATCCGTGCGCTCCAACAGCCAGCGCCAATCGCTGTCCCACCAGGATAACATCAACCAGCAGGGTTTGCCTAAGGCTCCAGCCACGTGCGCCACCGCCGAATCGACGGTGATCAACAGATCCAACTGTGAGACAATCGCCGCCGTATCGGCAAAATCACGAATCATCCCTCCCAACGGCAACAAAGGCTGACCAAGCGGTGCCCGGCTGGCCTCCTCCTCGCCTTCCCCTTTCTGCAAACTGATAAAAGTGACCCCGGCCACCGACCACAACGGCGTCAGCAGCAGCAAGCTCGGCACAGAGCGGGTCACATCTCTTGGCGTTGCCCGACCACGCCAAAACAGACCAACCCGCATACCCATACGGGGCAACAAAGGCCGCCACCAATTGATCCGCTCGGCACTGGCCTGCAAATAGGGCAAATGGTTGGGAATGGTCGGCAGCGTGCTGGCAAACTGCGCCGGTAACGACAACATACTTACCCAATAATCATGGCGCGGATAGACCGTCACCTGCTCGAAAGCCAACACCTGATCCACACCCGGCAAACAGGCAAACAAAGGACGAAGCAACACCGAACAGAGAACGGTCAGCCAGGCCGCACCCCGCTCCTTGAGCAGCGGCAGATAACGACAAAATTGAATTTGATCCCCGAAACCCTGTTCCGGAGCCACCAGGATCGATTTGCCCTGCAGGGATTCACCCTGCCAGCGCACAAACGGTAAATCTTCCAGTTGCCGCCACTCCGCCTTGTCCAACTGCAGACGCACCTCATAACAGGGCCAACCCTCTTGGTAGCGTCCGTGCGACAGCAACAACAGGCCCAAGTTCCACTGGGCTTGCCGATAGCTCGGTTGCAAAGTCAACGCCTGGCGGTAACAGGCCTCCGCCTCTTGAGTGCGGCGCAACTCTTTTAACAAATTTCCCAGATTATTCAAAACTTCCGCATAATCTGGCTGCAAACAGAGCGCCCGGCGATAGATCGCTTCCGCCTCCACTGCCCGTTTCTGTTCAAAGAGCAGCGAACCCAGATTGCAGTAGGTCACCGCATAGTCGGGATCCTGTTGCAACGCCTGGCGATACAACCCTTCCGCCTCTGCCGCCCGTCCAACCTCCTGCAACAACGTCGCAAGATTGTTGCGAATTTCTACCCGATCCCCGGAATAGTGTAACGCTTGTCGATAACAGGACTCCGCCTCGGCAAACTGTTTCTGCGCCTGCAACAGGGTGCCCAAATTGTTGTGAAAGGTTGCCTCGCCGGGCTTTAAACGCAGTGCGCTGCGATAATGAAAATCGGCTTCTGACCAGCGGCGCTCCTCTTTACACAACATCCCCAGCTGATTGTGGACATCGGCCCGCGTGGCATCCATCGAGAGAAGCTGACGCAACAACCGCTCAGCCTCCTGCCGCTGTCCAAGATGGCGCAGCACCCCAGCCAGACCAAACAACAGCTCCAACACCTGCGGATGCTGGCGCAATCCCTGCCGATAGCAGGTTTCTGCTTGTGCGTATCGCTGCTGACCCGCAAGCAAGCTGCCAAGGTTACAATAAATCTCGTAAGGGACTCCCTCAGGCGCACGCTGCAGTGCTTGTCGGTAACAGGCTTCCGCTTCCGCAAATTTTTTTTGTTCCTTGAATAAATTGCCCAGATTATTCAAGGCATCCACATAATCCGGTCGTGCTTGCAACGCCTGTCGATAGCTGCGTTCCGCATCCTCCCACCGTTTTTGGTGCAGATACAGATTGGCCAAATTGTTATGTGCCTCGGCAAAATCAGGCCGTAAAACGAGAGCCTGCTGCCAATAGCGTTGCGCCTGCTCCGCATCTCCCAAACGAATGTGACAAACCGCAGCCAGATTTAGCAGTGGGGCGTCTGTCACCGCACCGGTCAACGCCGCTTCCGCTGCCTGCACGGTTGCCTCCAGCTTGCCTGCCGCATACCACTGACGCAACTGAGGCAACAACGTTTCGTCCGCTGCAGCCTGTGCCTGACACCCTTTCCCGGTGCTGTTTGCCACAAGATTGCTCTTTTTTCGGGCCATGCCGTTTCTCCCTCGCAACCATCACCGCAGAGGCAAAGGGTACAAATAAAAAAACCCTCTCCCGAAGGAGAGGGAATGATAGCAACCCTCCTGTTACCGGCTCTCTCGTCACGAGAGAGCCGGTAAAGAGTCACTAGCTGGTCCACAACACCAAGTCAAGCGGTGTACTCGGAGCAGTCGAGTGCAGGTTGGTAATCTGCGTGGTGGTGATACCAGCCGCCGTCCACGCCGCCTTGGAGGCGAAAGCACCGGCTTGAATCGAATCCATCACACCCAACTGCGTCGCGGTCAGCGCCGCAATCTGGGTCTTGGTCATTGCCGCCACATCGGTGTATTCCAAACCACCAATCTGCGTGGTGGTCAGCGCCACCACCGAGGTCTTGGTCAAAGCACGAATCTGATCGGTCGAAAGACCCGTGATCTGACTGGTGGTCAAACCACCCAACTGCGTGGTGGTCAAAGCGGCCACCTGGGTCGTGGTCAAACCGTCCAACTGGCTATCTTCCAAATTGGCCAGCTGCAGCGAGGTCAAGCCGCCAAACTGCGTACTCTTCAAGGCCGCTACCTGCGTGGAGGTTATGCCATCCAACTGGGTATTGGCCAAGCTCGCCAACTGTACTGAAGTCAAGCCAGCAAACGGCGTGACGGCAATTGCTGCCAAAGCAACGGAACTCAAACCATCCAACTGGGTATTGGCCAACCCCTTCCATTGTGCCGAAGTCAGGCCCGACAACTGCGTATCAGCAAAACCGGACAACAGGGTCGAAGTCATACCATCCAACTGCGTACCGACAAAGGCCGCAAACTGCGTCGAACTCAGCCCATCGAACTGGGTATCAGCCCAGGTACTCAACTGAGCAGAGGTCAAACCTTTCAATTGGATCGTCGAGAAGCTGCTGATCTGCGACGATGACAAACCATCCAACTGGGTTGCGACCAGCGACTTCAATTGTACCGAAGTCAAACCATTCAACGGACCATCCACCCAACTGCTGATGGTTGTCGAGCTCAAACCATCCAACTGGGTTGCGGCCAAGGTGCGCAACATGGCCGAAGTCATGCTGGCCAATTGTGTCACCGCCAAACCACTCAACTGGCCAGAAGTCAGGCCATTCATCTGAGTCTCATTCAGCTCCGACAGCTGGCTTGAATAGAGACCATTCATCTGGGTATCTGCCAGGCTGGCCAACTGCAGGGAGGTCAAACCATCCAGCTGGGTATTGGTCAAATTGCTTACAGAGGTCGACAACAGACCATTCAATTGCGCCACCGTCAGTGCCTTCAACTGCAGACTGGCCAAACCATCCAACTGCGTATCGGCGATGGAAGCCATTTGTGTACTCGTCAAACCAGCCAACTGCGTGACGGCCAAGGTCACCAACATCAACGAAGACAAACCGTCCAGTTGCGTGCTGGCCAAATCAGCCATCTGACCCGAAGTCAAACCATTCAACTGGGTAGCCACCAGGCTGCCCAACACCAGCGAGGTCATGCCATCCAACTGGGTATTGGCCAACGAAGCCAACTGAACGGAGGTTAAACCTGTCATCTGCGTATCCACCAACGCAGCCAGTTGATCATCCACCAGGCCATTCAACTGTGCCGCCGTCAGCCCCTTCAACTGCAAGGAGGTCAAGGCATTCAGCTGGGTATCGGCCAAGCCGCTCAATTGATCGGAGGTCAAGCCAAGCAGCTGCGCTGTCTCCAATCCGGCCAACTGCGCTGAAACCAGACCATCCAACTGCGTACCCGCCAAGGAGGCCAGCCGTGTGGAGAGCAAGCCATCCAGCTGGGTATCCGCCAGGGCAGTCAACTGCAACGAGGTCAGACCATTCAACTGCGTCGCTGCCAGGGAGGCCAGGGAGGCAGAGGCCAAACCATCCAACTGGGTATTCGCCAAAGCAGCCAATTGGGCCGAGGCAAGGCCATTCAGCTGGGCAACCGACATGGCGGCCAACTGCAGCGAAGTCAGACCATCCAACTGCGTATTGACAAGGGTGGCAAGCAGTGCCGAGGTCAAACCAGCCAACTGGCTGTTGGCCAAGCCGGTCAACTGCAGTGAACGCAGGCCATCCAATTGGGTACCCACCAACGAAGCCAATTGAACCGATCTCAGGCTATCCAGTTGGGTATCCGCCAACAGATTCAGACGGTCTGAGGTCAGGCCATCCAACTGGGTACCCGACAGACCTGTCAACAACGTCGAGGTCAAGCCATTCAGTTGCGTGTCTGCCAGGGTCGTCAGTTTCAGCGAGGTCAGTCCACGCAACTGGGTACCGACCAGAGAGGCCAGTTGAGCCGAGGTCATGCCATCCAACTGCGTACCAATCAACGAAGCCAACTGCGTCGAGGTCAGACCATTGAGCTGGCTGTCCGCCAAACCACCCAATTGAACAGAACGCAAACCATGCAACTGACTGGTGCTTCTGGAACTCAACTGGACACTGGACAGACCGTCCAATTGTGTGTCTGCCAAGGCCGTCAACTGCGTCGAGGTAAGAGCAGCCAGCTGCGTTGCTGCCAGACCAGCCAACAGCGCCGAAGTCAAACCATTCAACTGGGAATCGGCCAAAGATGCCAATTGTGCCGAAGTCAGGCCATCCAACTGCGTATTGGCCAAACCGCTGAGACTGAGCGACTGCAAGCCGTTCCACTGTGTCGCTGCCAATCCCTTCAGCTGCAGAGAAGTCAGGCCATTCAACTGCGAATCTGCCAGCGCGTATAGCGAAGCGGAGGCCAAACCATTCAACTGGCCTTCACTCAGAGCCGCCGCCTGCGTGCTGGACAAACCATTCAGTTGGGTATCAGCCAGGGAGGCCAACTGAGCAGAGGTCAAAGCAGCCAATTGGGTAACCACCAAAGCGGACAACTGCGCCGACAAAAGACCATTCAACTGGCTATCGGCCAGACCGCTCAACTGTGCCGACTTCAAGCCATCCAACTGGCTATCCGCCAACGCCGCCAGCTGAGCGCTTCTGACGCCGTTCAACAGCGCATTCGACATACCGGTCAATTGTGCCGAGGTCAGACCGTTCAACTGGGTATCGGCCAAGGAGGAGAGTGCCGCCGTGGCGAGACCCGCCAACTGTGTTGCCACCAAAGAGGCCAGGTTCGTTGAGGTCAGACCGTTCAACTGGGTATCGGCCAGCCCACTCAACTGGCTGGAGGTCAACCCATCCCACTGCGTTGCAGCCAACGCATTCACCTGGGTCGAAGCCAAACCATCCAACTGTGTCCCTACCAGAGAGGTCAGTTGCACCGACGTCAAACCGTTCAACTGGCTATCCGCCAGGCTGGTCAACAACCCGGAGGTCAGCCCATTCAACTGTACCACCGACAGGCCAGCCAACTGGGCAGAAGAGAGACCATCCAACTGGCTGTTCGCCAAGCTGGCCAAATGACCACTCCGCAAGCCGTCCAGCTGCGTGTCCGCCAGGCCAGTCAACGTCATGGAATAGAGACCATTCAACTGCGTGTCCGCCAACGAAGCCAGATGCAGCGACGTCAAACCGTTCAGTTGCGTATCCGCCAAAGCACTCAGCTGCGTCGAAAGCGTACCGTTGAGCTGGGTAACCGCCAGGCTGGCCAATTGAGCGGAGGTAAAGCCGTTCAACTGGGTATCGGCCAAGGTACTCAACTGGGTCGATTTCAAGCTGTTCAAGTGCGCGTTGGACAAGGCAGCAAAGGTCACCGACGACAGCACATCCAACGAAGTACTGGCCAAGGTGCCCAACCATGTCGTGGCCAGACCGTTGAGCTGGGTTCCTGCCAACGCCAGGTATTGGCTCTGACTCAAACCGGCAGCCTGGGTGTTTTTCAGGATGGCCAACTGGGTTGAAGTCAGACCATTCAACTGGGTATCGGCAAGATCAGTCAACTGCGTCGAAGTCAAGCCAGCCAATTGTACCGTCGTCAACAAGCCAAGGGCTGTAGAGGTCAGGCCATCAAACTGGGTGTTGGCCATGGACGCCAATTGGGTCGAGGCCATACCAGCCAATTGCGTGGCAGCCAAACCGGCCAACTGCGTCGACTGCAAACCATTCAACTGGGTGGCAGCCAAACCGGCCAACTGCGATGAACTCAGACCATTGAGCTGGGTATCGGCCAGGGATGCCAGGCCGGTGCTGCTCAAACCATTCAGCAGTGTACCGTTCATGGCATTCAGCTGAGCCGAACTCAAACCGTTCAACTGGGTATCCGCCAGCGCCGACAACAGACTGCTGGTCAAACCGGCCACCTGTGTTACCACCAGACCATTCAACTGGGCGGAACTCAATCCATTCAACTGCGTATCCGCCAGCCCCTTCAACTGCGAGGAGAGCAGACCGTCCAACTGGGTATCTGCCAAACCGGTCAGGCTCGAGGAGGCCAAACCATCCAACTGCGAACCGAGCAGAGACTTCAGCTGCAAAGAGGTCAAACCGTCAAGCTGGCTATCCGCCAGGCCCTTCAGAGCCAAAGAGGCCAAACCGGACAACTGGGTTGTTGCCAGCCCACCCAATTGAACCGAGGTCAAACCATTCAACTGCGTATTCGCCAAAGCCAGCAGTTGACCCGTTGCCAGCCCATTCAACTGCGTGTTTGCCAGGGCTTGCAGCGACGCCGCCGCCAAACCATCCAACTGCGTATTGCCCAGAACTCTCAACTGTGTTGAAGACAATCCATCCAGTTGGCTATCCGCCAAAGCAGCCAACTGACCCGATGTCAGACCAGACAGTTGTGTGCCTGCCAGAGTCGTCAACTGAACCGAAGTCAAGCCGTCCAACTGCGTATCTGCCACACCGGCCAACTGGGCTGAGCTTAAGCCATTCAAGGCCGCTGAGGTCAGACTGGCCAATCCCAAATTGGACAATCCATTCAACTGGGTAGCCGCCAAGCTGCCCAACGCTGCCGAGCCCAATCCTGCCAACTGGGTATCCGCCAAACCGGTAATCGCCGAGGAACTCAGCCCATTCAACTGCGTACCCGCCAGAGTCGACAGTTGGCTGGAGGTCAAACCGTCCAACTGGCTGTCAGCCAGTGCCGTCAGTTGTGCCGAAGTCAAGCTGTTAAGCTGGCTGCCCGCAAGCGTACCCAACTGAACCGAACTCAAGCCATTCAGCTGCACATTGGTCAGGTTGTACAGTTGAGTAGAAGTAAGGCCGTTCAACTGCGTACCGGCCAAATTCAGAACATTGACCGAGGTCAAACCACCCAGTTGCGTCGCCACCAATGAGGCCAGCTGTACCGAAGTCAAACCATTCAACTGGCTGTCCGCCAAAGCCGCCAGCGTTGCCGAAGTCAGAGAATGGATCTGCCCAGTAGCCAAACCAGACAATTGCGTGGAGAGCAGGCCGTTCCACTGCGTATTGGCCAGACCAGCCATTTGGGCCGAAGTCAAACCATCCAACTGCGTATCGGCCAACGAACCCAACGAGACAGAGGTCAGACCATCCAACTGGGTTCCAACCAGGCCCTTCAACTGAACCGAACTCAAACCATTCAATTGCGTATCGACCAAGCCCTTCAGCGCCGTTGAGGACAACCCCTTCAACTGAACCGTTGTCATGCCAGTCAATTGCGTTGAACTCAAGCCATTCAATTGCGTATCCGCCACCCCCGCCAACTGCGCCGAACTCAACCCATCCATTTGGGTATCCACCAAACCGCTCAGTTGCGATGAAAGCAGGCCGTTCAATTGCGTGTCAGCCAACGACAGCAACTGGGCTGAAGTCAAACCATCCAACTGGCTATCAGCCAAAGCAGTCAGGTTGCCACTGGACAGGCCATTCAGTTGTACAACGGTCAATCCCTTCAAGTGCACGGAACTCAGGCCGTTCATCTGCGTATCTGCCAACCCACTCAACTGGCTGGAAAGCAGAGCGGACAATTGCGTTGCCGCCAAACCGGCCAATTGGACCGAGAGCAAACCATTCAGCTGTGTATCCGCCAAAGAGGCCAAGCGGGCAGAACTCAATCCGTTCAATTGGGTATCGGCCAACGCGCTCAAGCGACCCGAAAGCAAGCCATCCAACTGGGTATTCACCAGCTTACCCAACATTGTCGACGAGAGTCCGTCCAACTGCGAATCAGCCATCGCTTTCAACTGCAGAGAAGCCAGACCCGCAATTTGCGCAGCAACCAAATTACCCAATTGCAACGAACCCAGCCCATTCAACTGGGTATCGGCCAGCGAAGAGAGATGCGCCGAGGTCAAACCGGTCAACTGGCTATCGGCCAACGCGGCCAACTGCGACGACAACATGCCGTTCAACTGGGTGTTGGCCAACGATTTCAATTGCGCCGACAGCAAGCCGTTGAGCTGGGTGTCCGCCAAACTCGTGAGACGCAACGACAGCAAACCGTTCAGCTGCGTGGTTTTCAACGCGGCCACTTGAGACGAACCCAAACCATCCAACTGACTATCGGCCAAACCACTCAACAGTGCGGAGTGCAAACCGGCCAGCTGGCTGTCAGCCAGAGCATTCAACTGCAGCGAATACAAGCCGTTCAACTGCGTATCGGCCAGCGTTGCCAAATTCGCTGAGGTCAAACCGTTCAACTGCGTGTCCGCCAGGCTGCTCAATACAGCTGCTTGCAAGCCATTCAACTGCGTTGCCACCAACGATGCCAGTTGCGTTGAAGTGAATGTATCCAACTGCGTATCGACCAATCCAGCCAGTCGACTGGAGAGCAAGCCATTCAATTGCACAACCGTCAGGCTGGCAAGCGCTGCAGACTGCAAGCCATTCAGCTGCGTGTCAGCCAATGTTGCCAAAACGGCCGAGCCCAAACCTACCAACTGCGTACCGGCCAAACCACTGATCTGGTCCGAACCCAATTGATTCAATTGGGTACCTGCCAAGGTCGCCAACTGACCAGAAGTCAGGCCGTTCAACTGCGTATCCGCCAAGGCGGAGAGCTGCACCGAGGTCAGACCATTCAGTTGCGTGCCTGCCAACCCAGTCAATTGCAGCGACTTCAGGCCATCCAGCTGCGTATCAGCCAAAGAGGTCAGTTGGGTGGAGGTGAACCCGTTCATCTGAGTGTCGGCCAAAGCAGACAGGCGGGTGGCTGAGAATTTGTCCAACACCGCAGTACTCAACGAAGCCAACTTCACCGAAGTCAAACCACCCCACTGCGTGTCAGCCAGCCCGCTCATCTGGTCCACACTCAATCCAGACAGCTGCGTGCCAACCAAACCGCTCAATTGCGCCGAGGTCAAACCATCCAACTGACTGTCAGCCAACGAGGCCAACATGCCCGAAGTGAAGCCGCGCAACTGTACTGTACTCAAACTGGCCAGCATGACAGAGGTCAAACCATCCAACTGGGTATCCACCACAGTCTGCAACTGATCTGATGTCAAACCAGCCAATTGGCTATTGGCCAACGCACCTACCTGGCTCGCTTGCAGGCCGTTCAGTTGCACCGAAGTCAACGAACGCAGTTGCAGCGAACTCATCCCATCCAGTTGGCTGTCTGCCAAT
Source organism: Magnetococcales bacterium WMHbinv6 (assembly GCA_002753135.1). Lineage (GTDB taxonomy): Bacteria > Pseudomonadota > Magnetococcia > Magnetococcales > Magnetaquicoccaceae > Magnetaquicoccus. Next base: position 34,267 of record PDZV01000007.1, read on the forward strand.
CCAGCGAGCGATCCGGAAGCCAAACCATCCAATTGAGCAAGGGAGAGCTTGGACAGTTGTACCGAACTTAAGCCATCCAACTGGGTATCAGCCAAACCAGAGAGGCGTGCGGAGAGCAAACCAGCAATCTGGGTATCCGCCAAGCCGGTCAAGTGGCCGGCGGTAAGCCCATTCAACTGGGTATCGGCCAAACTCATGATCTGCTGTGAGGTGATACCGTTCAATTGGCTGTCAGCCAACGAGGCCAGTTGCACGGAGGTCGATCCATTCAACTGCACCACCGTCAGGTTCTGCAGTTGAGCAGAGCTTAAACCATTCAACTGCGTGTCAACCAAACCGGCCAAACGTACAGAACTCAGACCACCCAGCTGCGCAACCGTCAAACCAGTCAGTTGCGATGCAGACAATCCGTTCAGCTGCGTATCGGCTAACGCCGCCAACTGCCCGGAGGCCAAACCATCCAACTGCGTGTCAGCCAGAGCAGACAACTGACCAGACAGCAGACCATTCAACTGCGTATTGACCAGAGAGGTCAACTGTACCGAACGCAAGCCATTGAGCTGCGTATCGGCCAAGGCGGTCAACACACTGGAAGTCATTCCATCCAACTGGCTGTTCGCCAAACCTTGCAGTTGTGCATCAGTCAAGCCGTCCAGCTGGGTATCGGCCATACTGTTCATTTGCGCCGAGGTCAAACCATTCAACTGCGTGTCGGCCAAGCTACCCAGGGCAACGGAATACAAACCATTCAACTGTGTGGCTGCCAACGAACGCAAACCTTCGGTCGACAGCCCGTTGAACTGCGTGGACGCAAAGGCCGACAATTGGCTCGACTTGAGACCATTAAGCTGCACAGAGCCAAGTCCCGCCAACAATGTCGAGGTCAAACCATCCAGCTGGCTGTCCGCCAAAGCAGTCAACTGTGTGGAGGTCAAACCATCCATCTGCGTATCGGACAGAGCAGCCAATTGCGATGAACCCAGCCCGTTCAACTGGCTGTCCTTGAGAACCTGCACCTGCGCAGACTGCAAGCCATTCAATTGGGTATCGGCCAAATTGGTCAGTTGCACCGAGGTAAAACCGGCCAACTGGACAGTCGACAAACTCTTCAGTTGTGTCGAGGTCAGACCATTGAGCTGGCTATCAGCCAAGGCCTGCAACTTCGCCGACGACAAGCCAGCCAACTGAGTCGCGGCCAAACCACTCAATTGACCCGAAAGCAGACCATCCAACTGCGTGTCGGCAAAAGTGGCCAGCACGCCACTGCTCAAACCATTCAGTTGCGTGTCAGCCAAGGCCTGCAAACGCAATGAGGTCAAACCATCCAGCTGTGTACCACTCAAACCGGCTAACGAAAGACTGCTCAAGCCATCCAACTGCGAATCCGCCAGACCCAACAAGCGCACCGAGGTCAGCCCGTTGAGCTGCGTATTGGCCATCGCGGTCAGCAAGAGCGACGTCAAGCCATTCAACTGGCTATCCGCCAGCGACAGCAGTTGCGCGGAGGTCAACCCCTTCATCTGCGTAGCCGCCAAGCCCGCCAGTTGACCTGAAAGCAGGCCATCCAATTGCGTGTTGACCACATCGCTCAACTGGCCAGAAGTCAAACCATTCAACTGGCTATCCGCCAACGCTTGCAGACGCAACGAATAGACACCACTCAATTGCGTTGAGAGCAGACCCGCCAACTGTGCTGAAGTCAAACCATCCAACTGGCTGTCCGCCAAACCAGCAAGCCGAGCAGAAGAGAGGCCATACAGCTGGCCGGTCGACAACGAACCCAAGCCAACGGAGGTCAGACCGTTCAACTGGCTGTCCGCCAAAGAGGCCAGCTGAATTGAGCTGAAACCATCCAGTTGGGTCTCTGCCAGACTGCTCAGTCCAGCCGTTGACAAACCATTCAACTGCGTATTGGCCAACCCCTTCCATTGCGAGGAACTCAGTCCATCCAACTGCGTATCCGCCAATGCACTCAGCTGCAGCGAGGTAAGCCCTGCCAACTGGGAATCTTTCAAGGCGGTCCAACCCGTCGAGGTCAAACCATTCAGCTGGGTATCCGCCAACGCACTCAATTGCAGCGAGGTCAGGCCAAGCAGCTGGGTATCAGCAAGCCCGCTCAATCTGGCCGAGACCATGCCATCCAACTGCGTATTGAGCAGAGCCCGCAATTGATCAGAAGAGATACCGTTGAGCTGGGTATCCGCCAATCCCTGCAACTGCCCGGAGGCCAAACCATGCAACTGTACTGAGGTCAGGTTCGTCAACTGCAGTGACGCCAAACCATCCAATTGGGTATCTGCAAAACCGGTCAACTGGGCAGATGACAACCCATCCAACTGGCTGTTGGCCAAGCCGGTCAGTTGTACCGATGTCAAACCATTCAACTGGCTATCAGCCAGGGCCGCCAATTGGCCATAGCTCAAACCATTGAGTTGCGTATCGGCAAGTCCCATCAAACGTGCCGAGGCCAAACCGTTCAACTGGCTGTTGGACAAACTCGTCAAATGGCTGGAGGTGAGCCCATTCAACTGTGTATCGGCCAAGCCTGTCAATTGAGTGGAGAGCAGCCCATTCAGCTGTGCCGTACTCAACTGCGACAACGAGGCCGATTGCAAACCATTCAACTGCGAATCTGCCAAGGTCACCAGCTGCACAGAACTCAAGCCCGCCAACTGCGAGTCGGCAAAGGCCATCAAAGCCGCCGAGGTCAGACCATCCAACTGTGTCGAAACCAGACCGGTCAAGCGCACGGAGGTCAAGCCATCCAACTGGCTGTCAGCCAAACCGGCCAACTGCGTCGAAGTCAGACCATCCAACTGCGTTACCGCCAAAGCGGCCAACTGCAGCGAACCCAGACCATTCAACTGCGTATTGGCCAGACTGCTCAACACCACGGAAGTCAAACTGCGCAACTGCGTGTTGGCCAAATTGCTCAAGGCACCCGATGTCAGACCGTTCAACTGTACCGAGGTCAGTTGGCCCAACTGCGTCGAAAGCAGGGCATCCAGCTGGGTATCCGCCAAGCCAGCCAGCTGCGTTGAAGTCAGGCCTGCCAATTGGGTCGCCGCCAAACCGCGCAATTGGCCGGTTGTCAAACCATCCAACTGTGAATCGGCCAAAGCGGCCAACTGTCCTGACAACAAACCATTGAACTGCGAATCAGCCAACTGCCCAAGGCGAACCGAGGTCAAGCCGTTGAGTTGTGTGTCGGCAAGCGTCGCCAGTTGCAGCGAACCCAATCCCGTCAACTGGGTCGCAGCCAATGCCGTCAAATGTCCCGAGGTCAAACCATTCAACTGCGTCGCGACCAGGGCATCCAACTGGACAGAACTCAAGCCGTTCAACTGCGAATCAGCGAGAGCAGTCAGCAGGGAGGAACTCAAACCATCCAATTGCGTATCTGCAAACGCACTCAACATAGCCGAGGTAAGCGCATCCAACTGGCTGTCGGCCAGAGTGGTCAGCTGTCCTGAGGTCAAACCGTTGAGCTGCGTATCAGCAAAATTAGCCAAGCGGGTTGAGTACAAACCATTCAGTTGCGTGGCCGCCAAGGTGGCCAAACCTACCGATTGCAGGCCATCCAACTGCGTATCCGTCAATGCCTGCAGCTGTCCCGATTGCAACCCATTCAACTGGGTTCCAGACAGCCCACTCAATTGCGACGAGCCCAAACCGTTCAATTGGGTGTCTGCCAAAGCAGCCAATGAAGCAGAGGTCAAACCATTCAACTGCGTGTCAACCAAGCCGGCCAAACTCGTGCTGCGCAAGCCGTTCAATTGCGTGTCACTCAACCCGGCAAGCTGCGTCGAGGTCAAACCATCCAACTGTGTTTCCGCCAAGGCCGTCAACGACAACGACAACAGACCATTCAACTGCGTACCTGCCAAACCTTCAACCTGTGACGAACCCAAACCATTCAGCTGACTATCGGCAAGCGCCGTCAGGTGGGTTGAGGTCAGGCCGTTCAACTGCGTGTTGGCCAGCGCAGACAAGGCCAGCGAATAGAGACCATTCAGCTGGCTGTCCGCCAGGCCGGCCAAGTGCGTTGAATGCAAACCATCCAACTGGCTGTCCGCCAAGCCGATCAGACGCGACGACAACAGACCATCCAACTGGGTGCCAGCCAAAACCCGCAACTGGCTGGAGGTCAAACCATCCAACTGACTGTCCGCCAAGGCACTCAGTTGTACCGAGGTCAAACCATCCAACTGACTGTTGACCAAGGCCTGCAACTGCATCGAAGCCAGACCGTCCAGTTGCGTATCAACCAATCCGGTCAATTGCACGGAACGCAAACCATCCAACTGCGTATCGGCCAACGCCGTCAACTGCAACGAACGCAAACCATCCAGCTGGCTGTCGGCAAGATTTTGCAACTGGCTCGAACGCAAAGCATCCAGTTGGGAATCTGCCAGTGCAAGCAGCTGCATCGACAGCAAACCATTCAACTGCGTATTGACCAGAGCATTCAACTGCATCGAGCGCAAGCCGTTCAACTGGGTATCGGCGAGTGCTTGCAGCTGCAACGACTGCAGGCTATCCAACTGAGAGTCTGCCAAGGATTGCAAATCGGTCGCAGCAAGACCATCCAACTGCGTATCGACCAACCCTTTCAGCTGCATGCTCAACAGACCATCCAACTGGGTATCGGCCAAACTTGCCAGCAGCACTGAAGAGAGTCCATCCAACTGGCTATCCGCCAATCCCCTCAATTGCAAGGAGGTCAGGCCATCCAGCTGCGTATCGGCCAGGCTGGTCAGTTGCTGTGACATGACACCGTTCAGTTGCGTATCGGCCAGGCTGTTCAACGACAACGAGCCCAAACCATTCAACTGAGAGTCGGCCAAAGCGTTCAACTGCAACGAAGTCACACCGTTGAGTTGTGTATCCACCAACGCCAGCAACTGCATGCTGCGCAGACCATCCAACTGGGTATCGTCAAACCCCTTCAAGCGCGAAGAGAGCAGACCATCCAGCTGGGTATCCGCCAGACCTTTCAGCTGCAGCGACAAGAAACCATCCAGTTGCGTATCAGACAACCCGGCCAACTGCGCCGAGGTCAAACCATTCAACTGCGTCTCTGCCAATTCGGAAAGTTGCAGACTGGTCAGACCGTTCAACTGCGTATCCGCCAGAGAGGCCAAGGCCAGGGAGGTCAAGCCATTCAACTGCGAATTTTCCAGGGCCACTAACCGCGAAGAAAGCAGTCCGTTCAATTGCGTATCGACCAGCCCACTCAGGTGAACGGAGGTCAATCCATCCAGCTGTGAGTCATCCATGGCCTGCAACTGCGACGCCTGTAAACCATCAAACTGCGTGCCCGCCAAGGCGGTCAGCTGCACGTCCAGCAAACCATCCAACTGGCTGTCCGCCAACGTACTGAACGCAACGGAGGTCAGGCCATTGAGCTGCGTGTTTGCCAACTCGGTCAACTGCGTCGAGAGCAGACCATTCAACTGTGAGTCTGCCAAGGCAAACAGCTGCATCGACAAAAGACCATTCATCTGGACGACCGACAACTCCGCCACATGGGCAGAACGCAATCCGTCCAGCTGCGAGTCGGCCAGGTTTTTCAACTGAATGGAGGTCATGCCATCCAACTGCGTATCCGCCAAAGCTGTCAATTGCAGTGAACGCAAGCCATCCAATTGCGTACCGGCAAGCGTGCTGAGCTGATCAGAAAGCAGACCATCCAGTTGTGTATCCGCCAAAGCTGTCAATTGCAGCGAACGCAAACCATTCAACTGTGTTCCAGCCAAACCGGCCAATTGCGTGGCAGACAAACCATCCAATTGGGAATCAGCCAAATTGGTCAGCGCCACGGAAGAGAGACCGTCCAACTGCGTATCTGCCAGCCCTGTCAACTGCAGCGAACGCAAACCATCCAACTGCGTCATCGCCAGTGTACTCAGACGTGACGCCAACAGACCATCGAGTTGCGTGTCCGCCAACGCCGTCAATTGCAGCGAACCCATGCCATCCAACTGCGTCCCTGCCAGACTGCTTAACACATCGGAGGTCAAACCATTCAACTGCGAATCCGCCAAGGCCGTCAACTGCAGCGAGGTCAAGCCATTCAACTGTGACCCGGCAAGGGCAGTGAGCTGCGTTGAGGTCAAGCCATCCAACTGGCTGTCCGCCAAATTTTTCAGCTGGGTCGTTGCCATGCCGTCCAACTGTGAATCGGCCATCAACTTCAACGCCAAGGAACTCAAACCATCCAATTGCGTATTAGCCAACGACTGCAGCTGTACTGAACCCAAACCAAACAGCTGCGTGTCAGCCAAGGCCTGCAGTTGCAAAGATTGCAATCCATCCAGCTGCGTACCGACAAGAGCTGCGATTTGTGCTGAAAGTACGCCATTCAATTGTGAATCAGCCAAGCCCGACAACTGGATTGAAGTCAAACCGTTCAACTGCGTATCCGCCAAACCTCGCAGTTGCAGGGAGAGCAAACCATCCAGTTGGGTACCCGCCAACGTCTTCAACAACGCGGACGTCACACCATTCAGTTGTGTATCTGCCAGCGCTTTCAGTTGCAGCGAGACCATACCATCGAGTTGGGTCCCTGCCACACCCGACAATTGGCTGGCGCTCAGACCATCCAACTGCGAATCGGCCAGGGCCGTCAACTGGTTCGAGACCAAACCGTTCAACTGCGTCGCCACCAGCCCATTCAACTGCAGCGAAACCAAACCATTCAACTGGGTATCGGCCAGTCCACTCAACAGCGTCGAGGTTAAACCATCCAACTGCGTATCCGCCAATTGGGTGATACTGCCAGAGAGGAGGCCATTCAACTGCGTGCCAGACAAAGAAGCCAACTGGGTTGAACTCACTCCATTCAATTGGCTGTCGGCCAGCGCCGTCAAGCTCAATGAATACAGGCCATTCAACTGCGTCCCAGCCAGTCCGGCCAGTTGTGCGGAAGACAAACCATTCAACTGACTGTCAGCCAAGCTCTCCAATTGAACCGACAACAAAGCATCCAACTGGCTATCCGCCAAAGCGGCCAAGCTGCCTGAACCCAAACCATTCAGTTGGGTATCCACCAACCCTTTGATTTGCGTAGAGACCAAACCATTCAGTTGGGTATCGGCAAGATTGGTTAAGTTCACTGAACTCAGGCCATCCAGCTGCGTGCCGGTCAAGCTCGTCAACGGAACAGAGGTCAAACCATCCAGCTGTGAGTCGGCCAGAGCCATCAATTGGGTAGAGGTCAAACCATTGAGCTGGGTATTGGCCAACCCGGTCAGCTGCAAATAACGCAAACCGTTCAACTGCGTATCGGCCAGGTTCAACAACTGACCGGAAGTCAGTCCGTTCAGTTGCGTATCCGCAAGACCGGTCAGATTGACTGAAGTCAAATTATCCAGCTGGGTATTGGCCAAAGAGGCCATCTGTGCAGAGGTCAAACCATCGAGCTGGCTATCGGCCAAGGCGCTCAACTGCATCGACGACAGACCATTGAGCTGGGTTGCGGCCAACGAAGCCAGCAGTGTGGCACCCAAACCATTCAACTGGGTGTCCGCCAAAGCAGTCAGCGAATCCGACAACAGACCATTCAACTGGGTATCCGCCATGGCACCCAGCTGGCTGCTGATCAGGCCATTCAATTGGGTATCCGCCAACGTTTTCAACGCCAGCGAGGTCAAACCATTGAGCTGTGTATCAGCCAATGCGGACAACTGCAGACTGTACACACCATTCAACTGCGTCGTCGCCAGCGCACTCAACTGTGCGGAGGTCAAACCGTTCAACTGGCTATCTGCCAAGGCGGACAATTGAGCGGCTGCAAGGCCGTTCAACTGCGTATCGGCCAAATTGCTCAGATTGGTATTCGTCAAGCTGTCCAACTGCGAATCGGCCAATGCCGTCAACTGAACACTGGTTAAACCATCGAGCTGCGTATCAGCCAAAGCAGTCAATTGCACAGAAGACAACCCATTCAGCTGAACAATCGACAAACTTGCCAACTGCCCCGATGTCAGACCATTGAGTTGCGAATCCGCCAAGGCAGCCAATTGTACCGAGGTCAAACCACTCAACTGCGATCCTGCCAGCCCGGTCAATTGAGCCGAACGCAAGCCATCCAGTTGGCTGTCTGCCAAAGCAGCCAATTGCGCCGAGGCCAGGCCATTCAGCTGCGTATCCGCAAACCCCCGCAGACTTAAGCTGGCCAAACCATTCAATTGTGTATCGGACAGCGTTACCAATCGATGTGAAAGCAGACCATCCAATTGAGAATCTGCCAAGGCTGCCAAGTGGGACGACAACATGCCGTCCAATTGCGTACCAGCCAAAGAGGCCAATTGCACCGAAGTCAGACCATTCAACTGCGAATCGGCCAAATTCTGCAACTGCAACGACCTCAAACCATTCAACTGTGTGGCAACCAGAATCACCAGTTGACTGTCATCCAAACCATCCAGCTGCGAATCCGCCAATGAACTCAGCTGTACAGACGACATCCCCTGCAATTGGGTATCAGCAAGATTGGTCAACGCAATCGAAGTCAATGCATCCCATTGCGTTGTTGCCAAACCACCGACCGGGGTTGTCTGCAGACCATTCAACTGGGTATCCGCCAACGATGCCAACCGGGACGATGCCAAACCATCCAACTGGGTATTGGCCAAAGAAGCCAATTGCACCGATGTCAAACCATCCAGTTGCGAATCTGCCAAGGCCTGCAGCTGCAATGACGTCAAGCCGTCGAGCTGGCTATCCTCCAAACTGCCCAGTTGGATGCTGCTCAAACCATTCAGCTGGGTATCGGCCAACCCTTTCAAACCAATCTAGGTCAACCCATCCAATTGGGTGTCAACCAACGCCGACAAGCGCGCTGACAACAAGCCATCCAACTGCGTGCCAGCCAAGCTGATGACCTGGTCGGAAGAGAGACCATTCAGTTGCGAGTCAGCCAAGGCAGTCAACTGCATGGACAACAGACCATTCAACTGCGTGGGCTGCATCTGTTGCAGGCCCAGCGAATGCAGACCATCGAGCTGACTGTCAGCCAAAGCGCTCAATTGACCAGAGGTCAGCCCCTCCACCTGCGCCGCGCTCAGACCCAGCAGTTGGGCAGCGAGCAGGCCATTCAATTGCGTGTTGGCCAGACCCTTCACCTGATCGGTTGACAAACCATCCAACTGGCTGTCGGCCAAGGCAGTCAACTGCAGCGAAAGCAAGCCGTTTAATTGGGTATTGATCAAAACGGAGATTTCCGTCGAAGTCAAACCATCCAGCTGTGAATCCGCCAGTGCGGTCAACTGCGTTGAGGTCAAACCAGCCAGCTGCGTATCATCCAGATTTTTCAACTGTATGGAACGCAAGCCATTCAGCTGGGCATCGTCCAGCCCCCGCAACTGCACGGAGGTCAAACCATCCAGCTGTGTATCTGCAAAGCCATTCAACTGCATACTCAACAGGCCATCCAACTGCGTGTTGGCCATGTTCACCAACAGATCGGAACCCAGGCCGTCCAATTGCGAATCGGCCAAAGCGGTCAGTTGCACTGAACGCAGGGCATCCAACTGTGTACCGGCCAATTGCCCCAGATTGGTTGAGGTCAAACCATTCAGTTGCGAATCAGCCAAGGCCTTCAGTTGCAACGAGTACATGCCATCCAATTGGGTGGCAGCCAAGGCTTGCAACTGCAGCGAACGCAGACCATCATACTGCGTATTTTCCAGAGCGGTCACCTGGTCGGAAGAGAGCCCATCCAACTGGCTGTCTGCCAACGCCGCCAACTGCATCGAACCCAAACCATCCAACTGGGTGTTAACCAAACCGCTCAACTGATCGGAGAGCAGACCATCCAGCTGCGAATCAGCCAAGGCCCGCAACTGCATCGAACGCAAACCATCCAACTGGCTGTTGGCCAAACCGCTCAACTCTGCGGCACGCAAACCATCCAACTGGGAATCGGCGAATGCGGTCAAATGTACCGAACTCAGACCATCCAACTGGGAATCAGCCAAACCATTCAATTGCATCGAGCGCAGGCCATCCAACTGGGTGTTGGCCAAAACACCGATCTGATCCGAGGTCAAACCATCCAATTGCGAGTCAGCCAACGCGCTCAGACGAGCTGAATAGAGTCCATCCAGCAGAGTGGAGGCCATCAGGCCAAGATTGACTGAGGTCAAACCATCCAACTGACTGTCCGCCAGGGCTTGCAAATGGCCAGAGGTCAAGCCGCTCAACTGTGTTGCAGCCAACGCGTTCAATTGCATGGAACGCAGTCCGTCAAACTGTGTGTTGGCCAGGAAGCTGAAATGATCCGCCGACAGACCATCCAACTGGCTGTCAGCCAAACCGGCGAGCTGCGCAGAGGTCAAACCGTTGAGTTGCGAATTGGCCAAAGTACCCAACTGCACCGAAGTCACACCGTTCAATTGCGTATCGGCCAAACCCTTCAATTGCAGTGAGGTCAGGCTATCCAGTTGGGTATCTTCCATGGAAGCCAAACCGGTCGACAACAAACCATCCAACTGCGAATCGGCCAGATTCAACAACTGCGAACCGGTCAATCCATCAAGCTGGGTATCGGCCAAGGCACTCAGCTGCATCGAACGCAAGCCGTTGAATTGCGTGTTGGCAAAAGAAGCGAGCTGATCCGAGAGCAAACCATCCAGTTGGCTGTCAGCCAAACCAGACAACTGCGTTGACAGCAGGCCATCCAACTGCGTGTTGGCCAGCAGGGAGAGATTTGTGGAGGTCAAACCATCCAGTTGCGAATCGGCAAGTGCCTTCAAGTGCAGCGAGGTCAGACCATCCAGTTGACTGTCAGCAAACACCTTCAATTGCGCAGCACGCAAACCATCCCACTGTGTGTTGGCCAGATAGGTGACTTGATCAGAGGTCAGACCATCCAGCTGCGAGTCCGCCAAAGCAGACAGTTGCGTTGAGGTCAAACCATCCAGCTGGGTTTTGGCCATCAACCCCAAAGAGACTGAGGTCAGGCCATTCAGCTGGCTGTCAGCCAGAGTTTTCAGCTGCACTGAGGTCAAGCCGGTCAACTGCGTGGCGTTGATGGCGGCCAAAAATGTTGAACTGAGTCCATCCAGCTGGGTACTGGCCAGCGCCTTGATCTGCAACGAAAGCAGACCAGCCAACTGTGAGTCGGCCAAGGCGGATAGCTGCAGGGAGCCCAGACCATCCAATTGGGTATTGGCCATATTGCCCAACTGCCCGGAGAGTACCCCGTTGAGTTGCGAATCGGCCAGGGCAGCCAATTGGCCGGAGGTCAAACCATCCAGCTGGGTATCGGCAAAAGCACTGAAAGAGAGAGAGCCCACCCCATCCAACTGGGTATTGGCCAGTGATTTTAATTGCAGGGAGGTCAGCCCGTCGAACTGGGTATCATCCAACTGCTTCAGCTGCAGTGAACGCATACCATCCAACTGGCTGTTGGCCAATGAAGTGAGCTGGTCAGAAGTGACACCGTCCAATTGGGTATCTGCCAACGCGGTCAACTGCATTGAGTAGAGACCGTTCAATTGGGTACCTACCAGAGAGCCCAGCTGATCGGAGAGCATACCATTCATTTGACTGTCGGCCAGGGCAGACAATCGGGCAGAGTACAGCCCATCCAATTGGGTGGTCGCCAGGGCCATCAACTGCAGCGAACTCATGCCATCCAACTGCGTGTTGGCCAAACTGCTCACCTGCGTGGAGGTCAGACCATCCAGCTGGGTATCGGCCAGTGCGGTTATCTGCGACGATGAAAGATAATTCAGCTGGGTCGGCGTTGCTGTCGCCAGGGCGACTGCCTGCAACCCGTCTAGCACCGTATCCGCCAGAAGATAGAAAACATCTGTCTGGGTCGTAGAGGGAGAGTTGCTAGCCTGCAGGTCAGTTACGCTGGCGAGATCGCTGGATGCACCTGAATATTTTGCCATTATTATAATCCTCTTCTCTACGTTGCCCGAAATATCAGAGACCCGATGTTGGATACACTGTCTGAAAACCCGGCGACATCGCGCAGGTCATTCGTAAACTCAATCGCTTATGTAAAACAGGCGCACACAGCCCCCCAGGGTCATGCCCCACCTCCGGCATGACTCACGCGCCTTTCAACCCCTCGTCATGGATCGTCGGCAAAATTCGACCAATCCTTTAGCAAAATCTACCAAGATGGCTGGAATTTTTTTCCTGAGGGCTCTGGCAATTCCCTCTGTGGAACGAACGAGATCGATAAATATCCACATCCGACTCCAGATAACCTGGACGAAATTCAGCACAAAAACACCGTGGGATGTCCTGCTTACCACTCGGCAATGGTTTCAACCCGGTAAAAAGCGGCTCTCCTTTGCCTGCACCCACTTCCCACAACAGCCTGAATGTGCCATGTTTTTCCCCTCATTGTCAAGCGGAAAGTTACTGTCGCCGCTGACTAAATCCCATTAGACATGAGGAGAAATCAAATTTTACACTCTCTTCTTCCCGAAGGAAAATTCCATGTCACTCCAGCTTGCTTACACCTATCGAGCAAAAACAATGCCGGATTCAATAACCCTATTATTACTCCCCGTTCACCGCTTTTGCCGTCTGCCTGAACGGCGTGGTCGACACCTCTTCCGCATGGTAGAAGGGAATTTTGCTGTACAAAACCGATGTGTGCCGTTATCCTGGCCCACTGGGGATACGGTTGCGTCAGATAGGCTCAATTCCCTGCTTTCATTACTCATTAATTGCCCGACTCGCCCCTCACCGGAAAAACGATCATGGCCTCCACCTCTTTTAAAGGCATTATTCTCGCCGGCGGTTCCGGCACACGCCTGCATCCACTCACCATCGCCGTCAGCAAGCAATTATTGCCCGTCTATGATAAACCCATGATCTATTACCCACTTTCCATTCTGATGATGGCAGGTATTCGGGAAATATTGATCATCACCACCCCACAAGATCAGGCTGCCTACCAAAATCTGCTCGGCAACGGCAAGCAGTGGGGACTCTCTCTGGAGTATGTTATCCAGGAACGCCCGGATGGCTTGGCACAAGCTTTTTTGCTTGGCAAATCCTTCATCGGTCAGCAACCAGTATGCCTGATCCTTGGCGATAATATTTTCTATGGCAAAGGGTTGATCAGCCTGTTGCAACACTCTGCCCAGCAAAACAGTGGTGCCACGGTGTTCGGCTATTATGTCCGTGATCCGGAACGCTATGGCGTCGTCCACTTCGACAAACAAGGAAATGCGCTTGGCATCGAGGAAAAACCGGCGCAACCCAAATCCCATTATGCCGTAACCGGACTCTATTTCTACGATAACGATGTCGTATCCATCGCCGAAACCATCAAACCGTCGGCCCGTGGCGAACTGGAAATTACTGATATTAACAAAACTTACCTTGCCCGCGGTTTGCTGCGCGTTGAACGTTTGGGACGGGGTATCGCCTGGTTGGATACCGGCACGCCAGGCTCTCTGGCCGATGCGACGGCTTTTGTCAAAGCCATGGAGGAGCGCCAGGGATTGAAAATTTCCTGCCCGGAAGAGATTGCCTACCGCATGGGTTTCATCGACGCCGATCAGTTGACCCAGTTGGCGCAACCACTGCGTAAAAGCGGTTACGGCGATTATTTGTTGCACATTCTGCAAGAGGAATAGTCCTCGCCATGTCCTTTGAATTCATCCCCACCCGCATCCCGGAAGTGTTGCTGATCAAACCGCGCCTCTTCAGCGATAATCGAGGCTGTTTTCTGGAATCCTGGCAACGGGATAAATTTGCCGCCGCTGGTATTTCTGCCCCCATGGTCCAGGACAATCTCAGCGAATCCAGCCAGGGTACTTTGCGCGGATTGCACTATCAAATCCAGCAACCGCAAGGTAAACTGGTTCAGGTACTCGCCGGGGAGGTGTATGATGTTGCTGTCGACCTGCGCCGCCACTCTCCCACCTTCGGACAATGGATCGCCGAACGGCTCTCATGGGAAAACAAACATATGCTGTGGATTCCGCCGGGTTTTGCTCACGGCTTTTATGTCGTCTCGGCTTATGCTTTGTTTACCTACAAATGCACCGATTTCTATGCCCCCCCGTTTGAACGTTCCATTCTCTGGAACGATCCGGATTTGGCGATCCCCTGGCCGCTGCAGGATGGTCAACCCCCCGCCCTCTCGCGCAAAGATGAAGCTGGCCTGCTGTTACGTCAGGCGGAGGTCTATCCATGAAGGTACTCCTGCTCGGTGCTGAAGGACAGGTTGGACGCGAATTGCGCGACACCACCCCAACCGGCATAACCGTGACTGCCGCTGGCCATAACGTATTGGACATTACCGATCTGCCCGCCTTGCAACAGGCCATCACGGAAATTCAACCTGACATCATGATCAACGCTGCCGCTTATACCGCCGTTGACAAGGCCGAAGATGCCCGGGCAACTGCCTTCGCCATCAACGCCGACGGCGCAGCCAATCTGGCCATACTTGCCGAAGAGCATAATATTCATCTTATTCATATTTCTACAGATTTTGTCTTTGATGGCCGTCAGGGAACCCCCTATCGTCCCGATTCTCCCACCCATCCGTTGAGCGTCTATGGCAGCAGCAAGCGGGAAGGCGAACGACAAATTGTGGAAATTCTCGGCACAAAAGCCCTGATCGTGCGCACCTCCTGGGTCTACTCTTCGTATGGCAACAATTTTGTTAAAACCATGCTGCGCCTGATGCGTGAAAAAACCACCCTCAACGTGGTTGCCGATCAGATCGGCAGCCCAACCTGGGCCAAAGGATTTGCCTCCGCTCTCTGGAAAATGGTCCATCTGCAGCTTACCGGCATACATCACTGGAGCGATGCCGGAGTCGCCAGCTGGTATGACTTTGCCCAGGCAATCCATGAAGAGGGCCTGAATCGTGGCCTGCTGCTGCGTCCGGTCACAATCAATCCCATTCCTACGGCACTCTATCCCACACCTGCCAGTCGGCCCCCCTACAGTGTGTTGGACAAAACTGCCACTTGGCAGGCCCTGGGTTATACCGCCAACCATTGGCGCATCTCTTTATCCAATATGTTGCAACGGATCGGAAAACATGGCTAATCTATTGGTCACCGGCGGTGCCGGTTTCATTGGCACCAATTTTGTTCGCTACTGGCTGAACAGCTATCCGCACGATCAACTGCTGGTCCTGGATGCCCTGACCTATGCCGGCTGCCAAGCCAATATGGAGGCACTGGCCCATTATGGCAATTTTCGCTTCATCCACGGTGACATCGGCAACTATGATCACGTCTGCACCCTGCTGCGCCAACACCACATTGATACCCTGGTCCATTTTGCCGCCGAATCACACGTCGACCGTTCCATTCATGGTCCCGATGCTTTTATCCAGACCAATATTCTCGGCACCCACACCTTGCTGAAAGCTGCCAAAACGGTCTGGCTTGATGAACAGCCCGGTCTGCTCCACCGCTTTCATCACGTCTCCACCGATGAGGTCTACGGCTCTCTCGGACCCAACGATCTCCCTTTCAGCGAACAGACCCCTTACGCCCCCAATTCACCCTACTCGGCCAGTAAGGCGGCTTCTGACCATCTGGTGCGCGCCTACCATCACACCTACGGTCTGTCGACGACGATCAGCAACTGTTCCAACAACTACGGCCCTTATCAATTTCCGGAAAAGTTGATCCCGTTAATGTTGGTCAATATTTTGAACAATAAACCGTTGCCGGTTTATGGCGATGGGCTCAACGTGCGCGACTGGCTCTATGTCGATGATCATGTACGGGGTATCGAAAAAATTCTGACTGCGGGCATTGTCGGCGAAGTCTATAATATCGGTGGCAATAATGAGTGGAAAAACATAGATATCGTCAATTTGATCTGCCAGGAAATGGATCTTGCCTTTGCCCAGCGCCCGGATCTGGCCAGCCGTTATCCTGCTGCCCCGCCTGCCAACGGTCTCGCCTCTGCCACTCTGATCAGCTATGTGCGTGATCGACCAGGCCATGATCGGCGCTACGCCATCAACGCCAGCAAAATGGCCTATTGGCTCAATTTCAATCCAGAGGTGGCCTTTGCCTCCGGCTTGCGTAAAACCATCGCCTGGTATCTGGATAACGAATCGTGGTGGCGGGAACTGTTGTCCCGCTCGGCTTTGTAATTCTGCACTGCGGAGTATCAATCGGTAGCCACCGATGATAGAGAACCATGCCTGCGAAACCTAAGCGCGTGCCCCCGCAACGTCTTGCGACGGATCCAGTCGCCGCCTTGATCCAACAGGCGCTGCAGCAGCATCAGAGCGGTGCCCTGGAGAACGCGGAACGACTCTACCGGCAGGCCTTGCAGCGACAGGCCAATCATGCCGATGCTCTGCACCTGCTCGGCTTTCTGCTCTATCAGCAAGGCCAACCGGAACAGGCGTTGACCTTGATCCGCAAAGCCATCGCTGCAGATGGCAAGCAACCCCTTTTTTATAACAATCTGGCCACTGTCCTGCGGCAGAGCGGAGATGTATCGGCTGCAGAACAGGCCCTGCAGCAAGCCTTGGCGATACAACCCGACCATGCCGTAGCCTTGTGCAGTCTGGCGGAACTGCGCCATCAACAACAGCGTCGTCATGAAGCCATCTCCCTCTACCGGCAAGCCATCGCCTGCCAGCCCACTTTATCTGAAGCGATCAGCAACCTGGGAAACCTGCTGCAGGAAGAGGGAGAGCTAAGCGAGGCGATTGCCTGCTATCAACAGGCGTTAACCATGCAACCTGCCTCCTATGATGCCTGCAACAACATGGGTTTGGCCCGCCAGGCACAAAATCAGCTTGCGGAAGCGGAAGCCTGTTTTCGCCGCGCTTTGGCCATTAAAGCCGATTTTCCGGCGGCACTGAACAATCTGGGCAATCTGCTGCAACTGTTGCATCGACAAGAGGAGGCCATCGCCTGCTATCAACAGGCCCTGGCCATCGATGCGCAGTTTCATCCGGCCTTGGGCAATCTGGGCAATGTGTTGCGCGATCAGGGCCGTCTGGAGGAGTCTCTCACCGCTTTGCAAGAGGCGGTGCGCCTCAACCCCCTGTTGTATGAAGGACATTGCAACCTGGGAACCACCCTGGTCCGTGCCGGTCGGATGGCAGAGGCGATGGACTGCTTCCGTCGGGCGTTGGAGATCAACCCCGATTTTCATCTGGCGCGCAGCAATTTGGGCTTTGCCCTGCAGGATCAGGGCGATCTGCCCGCATCCATCCATTGCTACCGGCAAGTGATCGCCCAGCAACCGGATCACCTGGCGGCCTATGGTTCCTTGCTGCATCAGGCGTTGCATGTTTGCGACTGGCAGGATCTGCACACGCTGCAGGAACGCCTGCTGGCGCTGTTGCACAGCAGCGAGCAGGAGGTGAATCCCTTTTTCTTTATCTCGTTGCCCTGTTCGGCTGCCGATCAACGGATCAGCGCCGAACGCTGGGCCAGCCGTCATTATCCGCACCATCCGCCACTGACAACCGCCCCTCCTGCGGCCACCCGACCGCAGCGATTGAAAATCGGCTATCTTTCCAGCGACTTTCAGGATCATGCCACCGTGCATTTGATGGCCGAACTGTTTGAGTTGCATGATCGGAACCGCTTTGAAATTTTTGCCTACTCTTATGGTGTGGATCATGGCAGTCAGGGACGGCAACGCATTCGCGGGGCCTGCGACCATTTTGTCGATTTGCACGCCCTGGCGCACCAGCAGGCCGCCGAGCGCATTCATGCCGATGGTATTCACCTGCTGATCGAAATGAAGGGTTACACCAAAGATGCCCGCCTGGAAATACCCTCCTGGCGTCCGGCCCCGATCACCATCTCCTGGTTGGGCTATCCGGGCACCATAGGTGCCCATTTTATCGATTATTTGATCAGCGATCCGTTCATTACCCCAGTCGGTTTTGAGAACCATTTCAGCGAAAAAATTATCCGCCTGCCCGATTGTTACCAGCCCAATGACCGGCAACGATTGATCGACGCTCAAACGCCCACCCGGCAGGCGTGTGGTCTGCCGGCAACCGGGATGATTTTTGCCAGTTTCAATAAAACGTACAAAATTCATCCCACGCTGTTTACTGTCTGGATGCGTATTTTGGCTGCCATCCCGGAGAGTATTCTCTGGTTGTGGCAATCCAACCCGTATGCCGCCGAACATCTGCGGCAAGCGGCCAGGCAACAGGGTATTGACCCGGCACGGTTGCAGTTTGCCGAATTTCTCCCTTCGGCACACCATTTGGCCCGTTATCGGCTGGTGGATTTGGTACTCGATACCTACCCCTGCAACTCGCACACCACCGGCAGCGATGCCCTGTGGGCGGGTTGCCCGATGGTCACCTGTGCCGGAGAGACTTTTGCTTCCCGCGTAGCGGGCAGTCTGTTGCACAACGTCGGTTTGCCGGAGTTGGTCACCCACTCCCTGGCTGAGTATGAAGCGCTGATTCTTGCCCTGGCCCGTGATCCACAGCGCTTGCAGGCCGTGCGGCAAAAGTTGCAGGCACAACGGCTGACAACCCCTTTGTTTGCTTCTTCCCGCTACACCGACCATCTGGAAGCGGCCTATGAAGCGGTTTGGCAACGCTATCAAAGGGGAGAGGCCGCCGATCACCTGGAGATTGCTCCGCAAAGTGAGGCAGGATCCCGGCTGCGTACCCCCCTCCGGCGTGATCTCCCCCCGGAAGAGTCGCTGCCGACAGATGAGGTGCAACAGGCACTGGCCCTGCACCAGGCCAATCGCCTGCCCGAAGCGGAAATGCTGTATCGGCAGATATTGGCCAGCCAACCCAACCATCCGACCGTCTGCCACCTTTTCGGCTATCTGCTGCACCAGCAAGGCAACCATGCCATTGCTGCCGAATGGATTCGCAAGGCCATCGCCCTGCAACCAAACGACCCTTTATTCCGTAATAATTTAGGGACGGTTCTTCTGGCCATGGAAGAGCGGCAGGAGGCGGTGGCCTGTTACCGCCAGGCCCTGGCCATTCAACCCGAGTTTGCCATGACCCTCTGCAATCTGGGCAATGTGCTTTTTGATTTGGGGGAACGGGAAGAGGCGTTGCAACTCTACCGGCAAGCGATCAGCAAACACCCGGATTTTTATGCGGCCTACAACAGCCTGGGCAATGCCCTGCAAAAGGAGGAACGTTTTTTCGAGGCCATCGAGATTTATCGACAGGTGTTGCGCCTTTTTCCCAACTATCCGGAAGCCTGCAACAATATGGCGGTGGCGCTGCAGGCCACGCAGCAACTGGATGAAGCCATCGCCGCCTGCCGACAGGCACTGACCCTCAAAACCGATTATCCAGAGGCTTATCGCAATCTGGGCAACATTCTGCTGATGCAGGGACGTGCCGATGAGGCCATCGCCAGCTACCGCCAGGCATTGCGCATCCAGCCCAACTATCGGGATGCCCATAACAATTTGGGCAACGCCTTGCTGGGCCAGGGCAAATTACAAGAGGCCACCGAATCCTACCGCAAGGCGCTGGCCATCTCCCCGGATCTGTATGAAGCGCACAACAATCTGGGTATCGCCCTGCAAGAGCAGGGATTGCTCGAAGAGGCCATCCACTGCTACCGCCAGGCGCTGGCTCTGAAAGCGGACTATGGCGGAGCCTTGGGCAATTTGGGCGTGGCGTTGATCGATCAGGGGCGTCTCGATGAGGCCATTGCCTGTTATGAACAGGCGATTGTTGCTGCTCCCGATGAACCAAACCATCAAAGTGCGCTGCTGCACCAAATGCTCCATCTGTGCGATTGGCGCCAGTTTCATGAGCGCTATGCCCGGATGATTGCCACCTTTCGCGCCCACGACAAAGAGTCCAACCCCTTTGTCTTTTTATCGCTGCCTACCACCCCCGAAGAGCAGCGTCTCTGTGCCAGCCGTTTTATCCGCAACCGTCATCCCACGACCGTCAACCTGACGGCAGGCCGCCGTTTTGACCCGGATCCGCCAAAGTTAAAAATCGGTTATCTTTCAAGTGATTACCAAAATCACCCGGTTGCTTTTCTCACCGCTGAACTGTTTGAACTGCACGACCGCAGCCGTTTTGAGATTACCGCCTACTCTTACGGCAGTGACGATGGTCGGGAGATGCGGCGACGGATCATGGCGGCCAGCGACCATTTTGTCGATCTGCGCCCCCTGACCTACGAACAGGCGGCCCAGCGTATCGCCGAGGATGGTACCCATATTCTGCTCGAACTCAACGGCTTTACCAAAGATGCCCGTCTGCAGATTCCCGCCATGCGTCCGGCACCGATTCAGATCAGCTGGCTTGGCTATCTGGGCAGCTCCGGGGCTCCCTTCATCGATTATCTTTTAACCGACAGTTTCATTACCCCTGAAGGTTATGAAGACCATTTCAGTGAAAAGGTGTTGCGCCTGCCGGAGTGTTTTCAACCCAACGACCGGCAACGCAGCATTGCCCCCACGCCGACACGGGCAGAACGGGGCCTGCCGGCAGAGGGTTTTATTTTTGCCAGCTTCAACAAAAGCTATAAATTCAATCCCGACACCTTTGATGTCTGGATGCGTCTGCTGCAACAAACGCCGGACAGTCTGTTGTGGCTGGTCGCCTCCAACCATTGGGTAGAGGAAAATTTGCGCCGCGAGGCTGAAGCACGTGGGGTTTCCCGGCAGCGATTGTTCTTTGCCCCCAAGATGGAACTGGCTGAATATCTGGCCAATTATCGGCTGGTGGATCTGGTGCTGGATACTTTCCCCTACAATTCCGGCACCACCGCCAGCAACGCCTTGTGGGCAGGCTGCCCGATGATCACCTGTGCGGGAGAAAATTTTGTCTCCCGCCAGGCGGGCAGTCTGTTGACCCATGTAGGGCTGGGTGAACTGGTCACCCACTCTTTGGCCGAATATGAAGCCGTGGCGTTGCAATTGGCGCATGATCCGCAACGGTTGGCTGCCTTGCGGCAACGACTGCAAGCCAATCTGGCCACTGCCCCGCTGTTTGATTCGCCCCGTTTCACCCGTCATCTGGAACGGGCCTATGAGGCGGTTTGGCAGCGCTTTCGGCAGGGTGCCAAACCCGATCATCTGACCATTGCCGCGCTGCCGCCTGGCGACGCCCCGGCCCCACTTCCCCTGGCCCCAACCACAAAGATGCCCATGACCGTCGCACCCCCCCCCTCTGCACCCGCCGCTGTCGGCAACGTAAGCAACCTGACTGCCGTGCAACTGGTGGGCTTGGCCGAGCAACAGATTGCCCAAGGAGCAGCCGCTGCCGCCGCCGAACTCTATCAAACCTGGTTGCAGGATAATGCCACGGCGGCCATTGCCTACGCCATTCAATTCAATCTGGGCATTCTTTATCAACAAATGCGGCAACTGCCGCAGGCCAAAATGGCCTGGGAGAAGGCCATTGCCAGCAAACCTCTCTTTTTCCCTGCTTATATCAACCTTGCCGGTTTGCTGGAATCTCTGGAAGGGGCGCAGGCCGCCGAAAATTGCTGGCACGCCCTGCTCACCCGTCTGCCGCTGCATGATCCGCAGCAGCAGGGGACGCTGTTGACCGCTTTCAAGCAGATTGCCCGCTTGACCGCCTCGCACCACAATCGTCTGTTTGCCGATGGGGCCGCCCGGGCCATCGAACACTCCCTGCCTGTTCCAGAGCTGCTGCAGCTGGCCAGCCAGTTGAGTGATAACGGTGAGTCACAAAAGATGGTCGATCTCTACCGCATCTGGCTGGCTTACAACGGCGAGGATCCTCTGGCCCATGCCATTCATTTCAATCTGGGCACCTGTCTGAGCCAGGGCAGTGATTTGGCGCTGGCCCATGTTGCCTTTCAGGAGGCGATCCGTCTTAATCCCGATTTTTATCCGGCCTATATCAACCTGGGCGGGCTGCTGGATCGCAGCGCCTCCCCCCAGGAGGCCATCGCCTGCTGGCAGAAGGTGATTGAGCGGTTACCTGCAATCCGCGGCGATACCATCGAATACAAACTGGCCGCACTCAAACAGATTGCCCGTGTGGCCACCCAACCGGAACAGGCGGAAGAGGCGCTGCGGCAAAGTCTGGAAATTAATCCCAACCAGCGCGAAATTCTGCAACAGTGGATCAACAAACGGCAGGCACAGTGCAAATGGCCGATCATTGAACCCTTTCCCTATTGCAATAAAGCACAACTGATGCGCGGTTTTGCGCCGCTCTCAGCCGCCTTGTATACCGACGATCCGTTATGGCAGTTGGCCAATGCCGCCCACTACAACCATTTTGAAATCGGTAAACCGACCTGCACCTTCATGGAGAGCCACGAAGCCTTGTTGGCCCTGGATGACCAGCAACCGCTGCGCGTCGGTTACCTCTCTTCTGATCTGCGTGATCACGCGGTCGGCTACCTGACCGCCGAAGTCTATGAATTGCATGATCGACGCCATGTAGAACAGTTTCTCTATTATATCGGAATACCGACCGATACCCCCTTTCACCAACGCATCAAGCGGGCCGCCGATCATTGGGTCGACATCTCCCATCTCTCCGACGAAGAGGCCGCCCGGCGTATCGTGGAAGATCGCATTCAAATTCTTGTCGATCTCAACGGCTATACGCACAGCGCCCGCCTGCAGTTGCTGGCCATGCGACCGGCACCCATTCTCGTCAACTGGCTTGGCTATCCCGGCACCACCGGCAGCCCCTATCACAACTACATCATTGCCGATGCGTTCATCATTCCGCCAGAACATGAACTGTACTATTCGGAAAAGGTGGTGCGTCTGCCCTGTTATCAACCCAATGACCGACAGCGTCTGCTGGCCGAACATCGTCCCACCCGTGCGGAAGCCGGTCTGCCAGAGGAGGCCATGGTCTACAGCTGCCTGAATGGTGCGCAGAAAATTACCCCCTTTATCTGGAAACTGTGGATGGATATTTTGCGCCAGGTGCCAGAAAGCCTCCTCTGGCTGCTCAACGAAGATGAAGCCATCCGCAACCGACTGCGCCTGGCAGCACAACAGCAGGGTATCCAGCCCGAACGGCTGATTTTTGCCGACCGCAAACTCAACGCTGAACATCTGGTCCGTTTTCCCCTGGCCGATTTGACCATCGACTCCGCCCCGTATGGTTCCCACACCACCGCCTCCGATGCCCTGTGGATGGGCGTACCGGTGTTGACCCTGGTGGGTCTGGGATTTGCTGCCCGGGTGTGCGGCAGCCTGGTTCATGCCGCCGGATTGGATGAGTTGATCTGTACCAGTGCCGAACAGTATGTGGCCAAAGCGGTCGAACTCGGTCGCAATCGTGCGCAATTATTGGCCTATCGGCGCTTTTTGGCCGAAAACCGGGATCAGTGTACCTTGTTCAACAGTCCGCTTCTGGTCAAACGTCTGGAAGAGCTCTATGCCAACATGTGGCAAACCTTTCGACAGGGTCGCCAACCCCGTCCCGATCTGGCCAATTTGGGACTCTATCAGGAAATCGGTATCGAAAGAGATCAGGGCGGCACCGGTATCGCCGAACAGGAGAGTTATCACGCCGATTATCTGGCCCGCCTGCGCACAAAAAATCGTTACAGTTTCATTCGCGCTGATCAACGCTTATGGCGTGATGAAATTAATTAATGTATAATCGGCGATAATCACAAAATGATCGTGTCTAAAAAAAAGGAATATGGCAACTTACTGTCAGACTAAGAATCGTTCTTGCTGTGTCACTCTCCACGATTCCCGCACCGGTTGACACGAGATTAGGAAAGGAGAAACACATGTTCCCATGCAATCGCAAAACGATCATTATCTTGTGCTTGCTTGTTTGGATGGCAGCAACCACCGGATACAGCCGCAACCTTCTGCCTGCCACTTTGCAAGGTCCCTCATTTTCCAACCCGGAGCAAACGGCCAGTAAACCGGAGGCTTGGCAGCAGCAACCGATTCGCTATAACGAACCGGATCGGGGTGCTGAAGTGGTGGTACTGCTCGACCAGAACAATTATCCGGGCTTGTTGCCCCTGATTCAGGGGTATGCCCGCAAACATCAACTCAGTATTGTGGTGCGGGAGGGCACCTGTGGACCAGCCATCGAAGGGTTGCACCGCAAAGAGGTGGATATTGGTGGCTCCTGCTGCCCACCGGCAAACATGGATCGCCTGCCGGGTCTCTCCTGGCACACCATCGGTATCGCCCCTCTGGCCATTCTGGCCAACAGCGATGATCCGATTGATCAGTTGAGCAAAGAGGAGGTGCGGGCCATTTTTCGTGGTTATTGGACCCGTTGGTCGCAGGTTCCCTCGATTGGCCACCGATTTGAAAAAAATACTCCGATTCAACCCATCATCCGTTTTCACTGCAAAACCCGACCCGGCCACTGGCGGTTGATTTTGGATAACAAGGATCTTTTTTCCACCTCTGCCAATGAAGTCGGCAGCATACTCGACATGGTCGCCAATATTGCCAAACGACGCGGCACCTTGGGTTATGAAGAAAATTGGCAAACCATCAATCACCCTCGTTTCAAGGAGTCGGTCAAGGCCATCGCCGTGGATGGCCAAGCCCCGCAGAACCGACAAGCGTTGCTGGAAGCCAAATATCCATTCTATTTCACCTACAACCTATCAACCTGGACTGCTCCCTCCACCACAAATGCCAAGGCCGCACAACTGGTACAGTATCTCATAGAACATGCTGGAGAGATTGATCCTTCCTTTCATGTTATCCCGGCGGCTGAATTAAAAAAACAGGGTTGGCAATTCAAAGGAGATGAATTGATCGGAGAACCGCCGTGGGCAACAGCTCCAGCACGACCTTAAGACGGCTGGCGGCCTTGTGGCAAGCGACCTCGCTGACCAGCAAAGCGGCAACGATCACCATTTTGTTGAGCGGATTGTTTCTGAGTATTGTCGATTATTGGCAAACCATTCAAATCAATAGCATATTCCGCAACCGTTTATTGAACGAGCTGGAAACCCAGGCACAACGGGACCGGCTCTTGTTTGACCAATATTTTCGCGCGCAAGAGCAGGCAGTGCAACTGTTTGCCCAGCATACCACATTGCATCACTACGTCGATCAGGCACAAAATCAATGGCAGGAAGCTGCCGAAACCGTACACTACTGGGATGCCATGAATCCACCGCCATGGTTGCCGTCGCGCTCCCTCCTGCGCAATCTGGTGGCTGCTCCCTACATTCTCCTGCTGGATAAAGCACAACAGGTTCGTGAAATATATTCAGAACATCACGACACGACACCCATTCCGCACGATGTATTGCAAAAAATTACCGACTCGCCGCTAGAAACGGAATCCAATGTTGTTTTTTCTGGATCGGATGGCACCATTTATCTCATGTCGATAGGCTCTGTTATTAATAATCAGAATGAGGTCTATGCAACCGGTGTCTGGTTGGCCCCACTCGACAACCATTTTCTCTCCATCTTTCACACCACCACCGAATCCAACAATATCGTCGTATTGATCAACGCCATAACCAACCAGGTTTTTGCCACCAGCCGGCCAGATCGGGTAACCACCGGTCAAGCCGTTGCCCAACTGGAAACAGAGAACATTCTGTTCGGCAAACTGTTGGATTACGGTTCGTCCATACTCCTGCCGATCCGTTTTATCAGCATGGTACCCTTGGCCGATGTCGACAAAATCAGTCATACGGTACTGCAAACCATCCGTCATCAATTCATTCTGGGTTACGGCATGCTGGCAATGGCGCTGTTGACGATTGTGATCGTGATTATTCATAAGGTGCAATCCGTGACCGAAAGAATGATCGACACCACTGCCGGACAATTAGGCTTGCAGAAACAGCACGCCGCGCGCGGAGACCAGTTGCAGATGATCGACCGGCAACTGCAATGGATGACCAAGGAAATCATCGAATCCCGACAACGGGAGCAGCTTCGTCAGCAGGAGTTGCAACAAATGAATGACTCCCTGCGCGCCTCCCTGCAAACAATCCGCAAAGCTCAGGATCGTTTGGTCGAATCCGAAAAGATGGCTTCATTGGGCAGTTTGGTGGCCGGCGTTGCCCATGAAATCAATACCCCCGTCGGCACTGGCATTACTGCCGCCTCTTTTTTGGATAACAAATGCCAGGAGTATGCCGCCCGTTTACCGCATGATCCGCCCGGTATTGCCGAGTGGCAACAGCTGTTTGAGGATTTGCGAGAATCTTCGCAGATGGTTTTGAGCAATCTGATGCGGGCCGCCGAGTTGGTCCGCAGCTTCAAACAGATTGCCGTCGACCGATCCCAGGAAGAGCGGCGTTTATTCGCTTTGCAGGATTATCTGCATCATGTGTTACGCAGCCTGCACCCTTTACTGGGACGCAGTCGGCATCGCATCATCCTGCACTGTCCAGGAGAGATTTTGCTCGACAGTTATCCCGGTGCCTTATCGCAGATCATGACCCATTTGGTGGTCAACTCATTGATGCACGCCTTTCCTGACGGGGAGGCCGGAACCATCACCATTGAGATCATACAGAGGGAAAAAGCCACTTACCTCTATTATTCTGATAATGGCTGTGGCATGAGTGAAGAGGAGCGACAGCGCATTTTTGAACCATTTTTCACCACCACCCGCCATCGCGGCAGCATCGGATTGGGCCTGCATGTCGTCTTCAACCTGGTCAGCCACAGCCTGCTCGGCAGCATCCATTGCGACAGCGCCCCCGGTCAGGGCACCCGCTATGAAATCACGATCCCGCAACCGCAAGCGTATGGTTGACAACACCCTGTTTAACCGTAGCAACCCCTTGCCAAGTACGCTATAGTGGAGGAAGGGCCACCTTTGACCGCCAAGAACAAGAGATAAACAGATGAGTCTCCCCTCAGAATCTGGTCATGTCAGTGTGTTCGATACCTATTCGTATGTCCGGCGTCTGCGTGATGCCGGCATGAATGAGGAGTGGGCCGCCATTCAGGCCGAACAATTTGTCTCGGTGATTGAAAATCGTCTGGCCAGCAAAGAGGACATTGCCGGACTCCATGACAAATTGGAAATCACCAAGGTAACGTTACAGAAAGAGATGGAGGCCAACCGCCTGGAACTCAAGCGGGATATCGCCGAAATCCATGCCAGATTGGAGTCCACCAAGGCAGATTTGCACAAGGAGATCGCCTCGACCAAGGCAGATTTGCACAAGGAGATCGCCTCGACCAAGGCAGATTTGCACAAGGAGATCGCCTCGACCAAGGCAGATTTGCACAAGGAGATTGAGTCGGTCCGCCTGGAACTCAAGCGGGATATCGCCGAAATCCATGCCAAATTGGAATCTACCAGGGCAGAAACAAAACGCGATTTGGCCACCGTGGAGGCCAACTTGAAGCGGGATATTAAAGAGTTGGAGATGACCACCCTGGCCCGCATGCAAGAGATGATTGCCCCGATCAAGGGAGAAATTCTGGTACTGAAATGGATGATCAGCCTGGTCATCGCCGTACAGATCATCCCGCTGCTCAAGGGTGTGCTGCCGTGAAAAAAATTAAATTTCTGAATGATGTTATTCCTGTGTCAAATCGTTTTGATGCTGGCGGAACCATTCACTTTCGACAACGCCAGGGAGTGCTCTTGCCAAATTTTTCAATAACCTTTCTTTCTGATCTGGTTTGGCAGCCGGAGATGCCAACCACGCCTTAATTTCTTGCGAAATCCTTTCCTTCTGCTCATTGTTCAACAGTTCTGGACGCACAAGCAGAGAGTTCAAAATAAAATCCCGGTCAGGCGCTTGATCAAATAATTTCAGCCATTCTATTGCCAGACTACAACAATATGTCCATAGCTTAGCAGGCCTTGATCATCGTTTCGTCCACCGGGTGCTCGTTCCTGGTTGTCTGGACGCGCATCCAGTTGGGAAGACGCAGAAAATTTTGGATCCTCGCGACTGCCTTGGCTGGACTGGACCAAACGATGATCAAGGCCATCTCTTCCACTTGTCTTGGAAACATGTGCAGCAGCAATGCCGAAGAATTCCGTGCAGGCATCGCCTACCAGTTGCTGAAAAAAATCACTCCGATCATCAAACTGCTTTCCTCTGACTCCTGCCATCCGATCAGGAGTAAATTTTTCAGGAAAAAACGCCATTATCTGCTCCGCACACCTTCCGTTCACTTGGCAAAACCGTATATCTTCAACAATCAACATCTTCTGATCATCACAATCAACGCCTTGCGCCAAACTAACACAACAATCAGCATTATGTATATACCGAAAAACAGACAACCCTCCCGCCACCAATGGAGAGCTATCCGTCATTTATTGCACTTACCTCCCCCATCTTTCTTGTCCCATCGGTGATGATCGGTTGCTTTCGTCAGGCCATTTATGGTCGAATATCCGTTTGTTAAGCAGTTCGCCGCCAACTGAAGAGGCTGCGTTGCTGACCCCCTCCCTCTTTGGGTTTGTCAGCGGCAGCTCCCCTCGGTTTTGCGGGCGGCAACCCCTTGAGGAGTAGATATGGATTCCCATCTGAAAGCCAGTGCCCTGCAATACCACCGCATGCCGCCTGCCGGTAAAATGGCGGTGGTGCCGACCAAACCGCTGACCAATCAGCGGGATCTCTCCCTGGCCTACTCGCCGGGGGTCTCTGCCGCCTGCGAAGCGATCGTCGAGGATCCGGCGCAAGTGGCGGAGTTGACCGGGCGGGCCAACCTGGTGGCGGTGATCACCAACGGTACCGCTGTTCTCGGTCTGGGGGCCATCGGTCCTTTGGCTGGCAAACCGGTCATGGAGGGCAAGGCCGCCCTGTTTCGCAAATTTGCCGGAATCAACGTTTTCGATCTGGAGGTGGATGAAACCGATCCCGACCGTTTCGTTGCCATTGTCGCCAGTCTGGAACCCACCTTCGGCGGCATCAACCTGGAAGATATTCGTGCCCCGGAATGTTTTATCATCGAAGCCAAATTGCGCGAGCGGATGAAAATTCCCGTCTTTCACGACGATCAACACGGAACCGCCATCGTCGTTGCCGCGGCGGTGCTGAATGCCCTCTCCCTGGTCAATAAACGGCTGGAAACCATTCAGGTTGCTGTCTCGGGTGCCGGGGCTGCCGCCATCGCCTGCCTCAACCTGCTGGTGGAGTTGGGGCTGCCTGCCGCGCACATCCGGGTTGCCGATATTCGTGGCGTGCTGCGCCGTGATCGCCAGGATCTCTCCTGCGAACAGGCCCGTTACGCCACCGACAGCGACTGCCACCATATGGCGGAAATTATCCAGGGTGCTGATCTTTTCCTGGGTTTGTCCGGTCCGGGAGCCGTCACTGCCGAGATGGTGGCCAGCATGGCTGCTGCACCGATCGTCATGGCCCTGGCCAACCCGACCCCGGAAATTTATCCGGCAGAAATCCGCAAAGTGCGCCCCGACGCCATTATTGCTACCGGACGCAGCGACTATCCCAATCAGGTCAATAATGTTCTCTGCTTTCCTTTCCTGTTTCGCGGTGCCCTGGATGCCGGTGCCACCTGTATCAACACCCCGATCAAAGTGGCCTGCGTCAAAGCCATCGCGGAACTGGCCAAAGAACCGGTCCCAGAATCGGTGGCCATGGCCTATGCCGGTGAATCGCTGCAGTTTGGGCCGCACTATCTGCTGCCGAAACCTTTTGATCCCCGTCTGATTGTCGAAGTGGCCTCGGCCACCGCCCAGGCGGCAATGGCAAGCCAGGTTGCCACACGTCCGATTCGCAACCTGGAGACCTATCGGCAACAATTGACCGAGTTTGTCTTTCGTTCCGGGCAGGTGATGCGCTCCCTCTTTGAACGGGCCAAACGCCATCCGCAAAAACGGGTTGCCCTGGCACACGGCGAGGAGGAACGGGTGCTGCACGCTGCCAGCGAAATGATCGAAGAAGGGATCTGCCGCCCCATTCTGATCGGACAACGGGCCATCATTCTGGAACGGATCCGGCAATTGGGGCTGGACATGGTGTGTGATCAGGATTTTGAGCTGATGGATGTTGCCGACGATCCCCGGGTCAAACAAATCAGCGACGAATATCACGAGATCATGGAACGGCGTGGGGTAACACCGGGATTGTCACGACGGGCACTGCAACGCTCCACCTCTCTGACCGCCGCTTTGCTGACCCGTCGCGGCGATGCCGATGCCATGCTCTGCGGTGCGGTCGGACAAATCCGCAACCATCTGCGTACCATTCGTGACATTATCGGACGGGCAGAAGGGGTCCGTTTTTTTAGTGCCCTGACCGGAGTGATTCTGGAATCGGGCACCTTTTTTATCTCTGACACCAATGTGATCGCCGATCCCACCGTCGAACAACTGGCGGAAATGACCATTCGCGCCGCCAAACAGATGCGCCGCTTCGGTTTGACCCCGAAAGCGGCGTTACTCTCCTCCTCCAGTTTTGGTTCCTACCGGGCGGATCATACCACCAAAATGCGCGATGCCCTGGCGCTGATCCATCAAATGGCACCGGATTTGGAGGCCGAAGGGGAGATGCGCGCCGATGCCGCCCTGTGCGAAGAGATCCGCCAGGCCATGTTTCCACGCTCCCGTCTGCGCGGACGGGCCAACCTGTTGATCATGCCCAATCTGGATGCGGCCAACATCTCCTGCGACATGTTGCTGACCTTGGGCAACGGCGAACGGATCGGCCCCATCCTGCTTGGTCCGGCCCTGCCTGCCCATGTGATGATTCCTACGGTATCGGTGCGCGGTCTGGTCAACATGGCCGCTTTTGCGGTCGTGCAGGCCCAGGAGTTGGCCCAGGAGAGTACAGAAGCAAAATAGTGGGAAAATAGTGGGCGTCCGTGATCAGCATATATGCAGGCTGTTCTTTTCACGGTAACACGCAACAAATGGCAGAAAAGGATTGGCGGAGGAGCAGGGATTCGAACCCTGGGTGAGGTTGCCCCCACAACGATTTTCGAGACCGTCCCATTCGACCACTCTGGAACTCCTCCGTCGGGTAGTGCGCAGATGTTCAGACCAAGCATGCTAACCCATTCCGCACTGGCAATCAAGGAGCGCTTTTTGTTGCCGCGTCGCCCCGTCAAGCGGAGTGCGTGCTGTGGCGTCAAAGAGGTGGCACCCCTGGCGGACAATTGCCGTCGCCCGGGCAATGGGCGGAGACCACTCTGGCAGACAATCAATAAATCACATTGATTTGATTGATATTCAATTAAGATGTATCGCTTTTTTTCGCCGCAGCAACCGATTGCCCCATCCCTTTTCAACCTTTGTTTAACGGCATGGTTTGTGCTTTCCGCCGTCAGGAGTACTGTGTCAATTGACAGCAACCTGACGGGCAACCGGCATGCTGCTGTCACTTCCCAATCACCCTTGCGGTAACAGGCTGTCACCGATGAGAGCGAAACCCGTCACGCTGGTGGTGTTGGACGGTTGGGGTATCAGTCTGGATACCCGCCACAATGCCATCCATCACGCCAACACGCCCCATTATGACCAATGGCTGCGCAGTCGGCCCCACACCCTGGTGCAAACCAGCGCCGGCGATGTAGGCTTGCCTGACGGGCAAATGGGCAACTCGGAAGTGGGCCATACCAACCTGGGTGCCGGGCGCATTGTCTACCAGGATTTGACCCGCATCAACAAGGCCATCTGGGAGGGAGAACTGGCGGCCAATCCGGCCATGGAACAGACCATCCAGGCTGCCATCGACCATCAGGGTGCCGTGCATATCTGCGGCCTGCTCTCGCCCGGTGGCATCCATTCGCATACCGATCATCTGCTGGCTGCCGTACTCACTGCCAAAGATTGCCGCGCCAAACCTGTCTACATCCACGCCATTCTCGACGGTCGAGACACCCCGCCCCGCTCTGCTCTGACCTATCTGGAAGAGTTTCAACGAGCCCTGAAACGGATCGGCTGCGGGCAGATTGTCAGTGTCTGTGGTCGCTATTATGCCATGGACCGGGACAAACGCTGGGATCGGGTCGAACGGGCCTATGACCTGTACACCCTGGGCCAGGGTCTGCAGGCAGTGGATGCCCTGCAGGCGGTACAGGAGGCCTATCAACGGGGTGAAGACGATGAGTTTGTCCAGCCCACGCTGATTGTCAACACCGAACGGCCACAACCGGTTGTCCTGCGCGATGGCGACGCCTTGCTGATGCTCAACTTTCGTGCCGATCGGATGCGGGAAATCTGCCATGCCCTGCTCGATCCGGCCAGCGGCCCCGCTGCTTTTCAGGGCTTTGCCCGCCGCCGGATTGTCCATCTTTCTGCCATGTTGACTATGACCCAGTATGACAGCAGCTTGCAACCGGTGGCGGTTGCCTTTCCGCCCGACTCCCTGAGCCAAATTTTGGGAGAAGAGCTTTCCCGGCACGGCCTGCGCCAACTGCGGGCCGCCGAAACAGAAAAATATGCACACGTCACCTATTTTTTTAACGGTGGACGGGAAGAGGTGTTTCCCGGCGAAGATCGTTTACTGATCCCCTCGCCGCGCGTTGCCACCTATGACCTGCAACCGGAAATGTCGGCCCACGACCTTACCGAGCAGGTGATCGAACGGGTGCAACAGGGAGTGTATGATTTTATTGTCGTCAACTATGCCAATCCCGATATGGTCGGCCATACCGGACGCTTTGAGGCGACGGTGCAGGCGATTGAAACCGTCGACCGCTGCCTGGGGCGTCTGGCCGATGCGGTGTTACAAGCAGGCGGAGAACTGCTGATCACCGCCGATCACGGCAATGCCGACTGTATGTTGGAAGAGAAATCCAATCAGCCACATACCGCCCACACCAGCAACCCGGCCCCCCTGATCTATCTGGGCAACCGTTCGCTGACCCTGCAACCAGGCCGCCTCAGCGATATTGCCCCCACCTTGTTGGCCTTGATGGAACTGCCACAACCGCCGCACATGACCGGAAACTCCCTGCTCTGCCCCCTGCCGGAAGGTATACATTCTCCATGAACACCCTAAAAAAAATGAGACGACTGTGCCGCAGTTGGTATATGATGGTGTTCGGGTTGTGCCTGGCTCCGGCTCTGCTGCTGGTCACGGAAGCACAGGCCAGCGAAAATCGGGGTATCAGTACACAACGCCGCCTTGCCGAGTACAGCCGATTGATGTATGGATTAGAAGGAGAGGCGACCGCAACAACAAAGCCGCGTTGGCAGAAAAAAAACAGCACACACGGCAAGCAGGCACTGCGCACGCAGACAAAAAAACGGTATCATGCTGGTCATGTCCGCAAGAGCAGTAAGCTGGTCGTGTATGGCGCGTCACAGCGCCAACTGCAGAAGGCAAAAGGGCAACGTGTCGGCAACAAAAACTGGCTGCGCCGTGGTCAGCAACGGAGTGCTGCCAGCCATGCGGCGCGACGTTCCCGTTCCGCAAACGGATTTGTCTCCCAAGCAGAACAGCGTATGGGTACTTTTCTCGGACCGGTCAACGGTACAGCGGTAAGCCGTTCTTCGGGTCTGTTTTATCGGGTGGCGGAAAATGCCGACGTGCGTGCCAGTTCCCGCGGGCAGGTGGTCTATGCGGGCTGGTTTCGCGGTTATGGTCTGTTGACCATCGTTAACCATGGCGGACGAGTCTACTCCCTGTACGGCCATAACCGGGATCTGCTGGTGGCCAAAGGGGATGCGGTTGAGCCTGGTCAAATCATTGCAAAAAGTGGTAAAACCGGTACCGTAGACGGTGTTCCCGGTCTCTATTTTGAAATTCGTAAAGGTAACCGTCCGGAAAATCCCCGGAGATGGCTGGCTCGCGACAGGGCACACAGCGATAAGATGGCCAGCCTGATGCATTAAGTGGTGGTGATTCCCCCGAGGGGAGTCATCGTGCGCATCGGTGCCGTGCGTTGCGTTAAGGAGCCAGTGTATGAAAACCCCCCTTCGGGCCAAACGCCCGTTTTTGATCGGTCTGATTCTGCTGGCTGTTCTGGCCGGGCTGCATCTGGCCGCTGACAACGTTCTGGCGGTCAGTCAGATCACCTACGAAAAATTACGGGTCTTTTCCGAAGTTTTTTCCCTGGTCAAACAAAATTATGTCGAAGAAGTGGATGAAAAGTCGGTTTTGTACGGTGCCGTTCACGGCATGTTGAAATCCCTTGATCCCCACTCCTCTTTTTTGACGCCGGAAAGCTTCAAAGAGATGCGCGTCGACACCAAGGGTGAGTTTGGCGGACTCGGTATTGAAATTTCCCAGGCGGAACGGGGTATTTTGGTCGTTTCGCCCATCGAGGACACCCCTGCCTTTCAGGCGGGCATCAAATCTGGCGATCTGATCGTCAAAATTGATGAAGAGAGTTCCGAAGATATGAATCTGCCGGATGCGGTGAAAAGAATGCGCGGCAAACCCGGTACCGCCGTGCAACTGACCGTGCTGCGCAAAGGGGTCACCAAGCTGCTCACCTTCAAAATTGTCCGCGACATCATCAAAGTGCGCAGCGTCAAATGGCGTCTGGAGGCCGGCAATATCGGTTATTCGCGCATTGTCCAATTCAATGAACAGACCATGCCCCTGTTGGAGCAGGCTCTGGATGAATTAAAAAAATCGGCTGGCAAAGAGGGGTTGAAAGGTTTGGTGCTGGATCTGCGCAACGATCCGGGCGGTTTGTTGGATCAGGCGGTGGAAGTTGCCGACGCCTTTCTGGAAAAAGGGCTGATTGTCTACACGAAAGGCCGCATTGCCGGCAAGGATATGAGCTTTGAAGCCCGTGCGGGCGATCTGCTCCACAATGCGCCGATTGTGGTCTTGATCAACGCCGGTTCAGCTTCCGCTTCGGAAATTGTTGCCGGAGCCCTGCAGGATCATAAACGGGCGGTGATCATGGGCACCAACTCGTTTGGCAAAGGATCGGTGCAAACCATTATTCCGTTGTCGGATGGATCCGGTTTACGCTTGACCACCGCCCAATACTACACCCCCAGCGGTCGTTCCATTCAAGCCAAGGGGATTGCTCCGGATATTGTCGTCGAAGATCTGGATCTGAGCGGCAACAAGCGGGAGGGGAGTGATCGGCGGCCTACGGAGGCCGATTTGAAAGGCCACTTGAAAAATGCCGATTCTGCCAACGATGAGAACAAAGGACGAGCAAAAGAGAGAGGAAAAGAGCCCGAAGAGGGGACAGACTCCGATAAAAATACGGATAAAGAAAATGAAAAACTGCTGGAGCGCCTCAAAGACGGTAACGAAGGCCGCCCGCGCAGCAAAGAGAAAAATTTGGATGATGCCGACCGGATTACCGGTCACAGCAAAGAGGATTTTCAATTGCAACGGGCTCTGGATCTGTTGCGCGGCCTGCAGGTGATGCAAAATCTGTTTGACAGAAAACAGGGTGCGCAAGTGGCTGGTTTAACGTCAGGAAACCGGCTTGAACGGACAAACTCCCGGTAACTGGCAGGGCAAACTTCGCTGGTTGGTGCTGCTGCTGGTCGTGGTGCTGGCTGGATGGGGGGCGGTGCGCTGGTTGAGTCATGGATCCAGGACGGTTGCCACAACCGAGACGACGGTGCAAAGCGGTGCGCCGTTGTTCGACAAACCAAGCGAACCACTCCCCGTTCCCGCACCGACCTCACCAACGGTGTCGGAAGAGGAGCCATTGCGCTTGATTCTGGCGGAAAACATACGTGGCACAAAACCGCTGCTTCCGGTGGGAACGCCGCCGCTTGAATCGGTGACTGTTGCTCCAAGCGGTCCGGATCTCACCTTTGTTGCCCCTTCGCCACCTGCCAGCGGCGAAACTCCCCCTGCCGTTGTTGCGGAACCGCCTGCCAGCGCGCCGCCCGCAGCCAGTGCGTCACGCACTACGCCAGAACCGATTCTGTATGAAGAGCCGGTAACGGAGCCAAAAAAGGAGCGGCCAAGCCGGCCCCGACCTGCTGCGGCGTCGGCGCGTTCGGATCGCATGACCGGCACTTTGGCCATCGTCATCGATGATCTGGGCTATGATTGGCCCCACTCCAAGGCCATCGCCGAACTGCCGGCAGATATTACGCTGGCCATTTTGCCCCGGGTTCCTTTCAGCCGTGATGTGGCCCGATTGGGGAAAAAGCTGGGCAAAGAGATGCTGTTGCACCAGCCCATGGAACCGATGCGTTATCCCCACACCTCACCCGGTCCGGGTGCCATGCTGGTGCAGATGGACGCCTCCCGCTGGCAGACCATTCTGCGGGAAAATTTGAGCCAACTGCCGGAGGTGGTCGGGATCAACAACCATATGGGTTCCCGCTTGACCGAACATACGGCGGCCATGGATGCGACCATGCAGGTGTTACTGGATAAACAGCTGTTTTTTATAGACAGCCGTACGTCAGATAATTCCATTGCCGCCGACAGGGCAAACGCCAACCAGGTGCCGACGGCTGTGCGAGATGTCTTTTTGGACAATACGGCAGAAGAAGGGGCCATTTTGCGCCAACTGCACCGATTGGAACGGTTGGCACTCAGCCACGGGGAAGCGATTGGCATTGGTCATCCTTACCGGGCGACGGTGGCCGCTCTGCAGCAGTGGCTGCCGACCTTGCCGGGTAAAGGGATTCGTCTGCAGCGTGTGTCGCGTTTTCTGCGCCCTGTCGAAGCCCGTGCCCGCTATCCGGAGCAGTCGGCAACGGCAAGCAATCAGACCGAGAGACCGACACGCCAGCGGACAGAACTTCCGTCAGGCGCCGTACCCCCGGCCCTGGCCGAGGCCACCTCGCCACCCACCGCCAGCTCTGGAGATTGAGATGGATCGCAAGGCAGGCTATTCCACCCAAGAAGATTTGGAACAGCTTCTGGATCTGTTGAACGGCAAGCCTCCAGAACCTTTGCGCGCTTTGGCACATACTGAACAGATGTTGCAGCGCCCGTTGTGTGCGCGTGAGGTGCAGGCTGCCGCTCTGGCCACTGCCAATCTGGTGGAGGCTTTACTGTTTCCCGCGTTGCAACACAACCCGCAGCGTCTGCAGACAGCCGAAGCGTTGCGCGACCATTTTCAGCAACGGGCAGCACAAGCACAGGCGGATGAACAAACCCCCGAACAGATTGCCGCCAATCGGACAGTGCTGGAAAACAGCTTGCGCATTCTCGGCGAAGGGCTACCGGTTGCTGCGGCTCCGGTCACCAGTGCCGATTCGTTACCCACCTCTCTGTTCTACCGACTGACCACCTTGCTGCAACAGATCGGCGAATCGGAAGATACCTTGCAGCGTCGTCTGCAACCGTGGCTGGAGCAAAATGAAGAGGATTGGCCAGGTTTAGAAGCGTTATTGCAGCGCATTCGCCAGGCGGGCCACAAAGCGGCCATGCCTCCCTGGCAGCGGCGCAGACGACAAGCACATGAGGCATTATGGCAATTGGCGCGTGAACTGGAAGAGTTGTTGACCCAGATGGGACAACGGCAAACGGACCGTTCGCGCCTGCTGGATACAATGCGACGCAGCGATGGTCGATTGGATATCAGCCGCGCCCACGCCCTGTTGCATGCCCAAATGGCAGAACTGTTCAAAGAAGCTCAAGATTTGCGGGCACAACAGGATGCCGGTCGACAACGGGCCGAACAGTTCAAACAGCGCATCGATCAGCTGGAGGCCACTCTGGCGCAAGCCCGCCGTGAACAATTTCTTGATCCGGTAACCGGTATTCCCGACCGCTATGCCTTTATGGCCCATTTACATCGCCATTTGGACCGTGCGGTCCATTTGGGTGAGGGATTTTCTCTGTTATTGTTTCACTTTTATGAACTCAAAACCATGGTGGAACAGCTCAATCAAGCCGCCACGCACATGGCTGGCAATGCGGAACAGCGGCTATTGGTCGGCATCATTCAAGAGATGCGCCCCCATTTGCCCGATCAGGCTTTTCTCTGTCGTTTGAGTACGGAACGTATGGTGGTGCTATTACCGAAATGCGATGTAAAATCTGGGGAACAAATGGGCGTTGCCATCGGTCAAATGTTGGAGGAGGTTTGTTTTGATCTGGATGGTCGGGATGTCACCGTACACGTCAACTCGGGTTGTGCTGCCTTTCAACCGGGGATGGATGTGGCGCAAATGCTGGAA
Source organism: Magnetococcales bacterium WMHbinv6 (assembly GCA_002753135.1). GTDB lineage: Bacteria > Pseudomonadota > Magnetococcia > Magnetococcales > Magnetaquicoccaceae > Magnetaquicoccus. Next base: position 72,173 of record PDZV01000007.1, read on the forward strand.
AGCACCGATCGCCTGGCGGCAGCAGCCCACAGTTGGCGTGAACAGGGTCAGACCACCCCACGCCGGGTTCGGGTTTGTTGAGGGGGACAGCTATGGGCGAGACGCGCAACACCCTGCAACGCATTCGCACTTTACTCTATCAGGATCCACCGAACCTGCGCGAGGCGTTGCGTGCGGCCAAAGATTTGTTTCTGCACGGCATCTGCGTTCAGGAACAAGACAGCTTACGACAGGCCGCCATCCTGCTTTTGGAGCGTCTGGTTGCCCCAGCCCTGGCCGGCATGCAGGATAAACAGGCCCGTGTTGGCCGCTTGATCCGGCAGTTGCAGACCAGCCAACAGTATCACTATGAGGCCATCGAAGCGACTGTACTGGAAATTGCCGCTTGGATGGATACCCTGGGTAAAATGGCCCCGGTTGCCGAAGCCGATCCCCCTTTTCCCCTGGCCCTGGCACAAGAGGCGTTGGTCATTCTGGGCGGCAAGCCCGTCCAGGAGTTGTTCAGTGTGGAGACTCCCGCCTCGTGGTCGGAGATGGGGCGGCAGTTGGGGGTACTGATCAACCGGGAAGAAAAACTGCGCAACCAATGGCAACGGGAGGAGGATGCGCTGCGGATTTTGTTGCGCCAAAGCATCGCCAAATTGCAGGAGGGGATGCAGTTGATCGGTGCAGAAGATGAGTTGAGCCCCCTTCTGGAGACGACGAAGGCAAACGGTGCCATTGATTGGCCAACGATTCAGGATGGATTGATCCAGGCGGTACGCCGTTTTCGTGACCGCACGGTGGAAGTGCGCTATCGACTGCGCGAAGCGGATGATGTGGTGGAACGGTCACGCATGTTGATCCGACAGGCCGATTGGGCCTTGCTGGAAACCCGTGATGAAAGGTTGCTGGACAGCTTTTCCGGTTTGCCCAACCGTTTCGGCCTCATGGCCCGACTGGAACAGGCCAAACATCAGTCCGCCCCCGAAGGGTTTGCCCTGGTCGCCGTCCGTCTGGATGATTATGTCGGCATTGTACAGGATTTGGGACGCGAACGGGTCAACCGCTTGATCGGGGCGATTGCCGGACACATGGCCTCTTTGCTGAAACCCGGCGAATATTTGGCCCGCTACAGTGACGAAACCTTCGTCCTGATCGGGCTGGCAATGAACGAAGCCAAGGCCATGGAGCTTGCCGCCTATTGGCGAGCAACCCTGGATCGTACCCGTTTTGAACTGTCGGATGCCCGCTTGATTGTACGTACCGGTTATGGTGTTGCCTGTTATGAAATGGGTGAAAATACGGAAGCATTGTTAGGGTTGGCGATTATCGCTGCCAGGGAGGCATTGAGTGAAGGCGGTACAAGGATTCGTGCTGTGGCTTCTCGCAACCAGCAGGCACCCACTCCCTCTTCTCCCCCCCCTCCCGATAGCAGCAAGCAGCAGCCATCCCGCCGTTCTTGAGTCGGTTTGCACTCAATGAACCATTTTTTTTCGTCATTTTATTACATGACGGGATATTGCGTTACATTTTGATTGACTTATACAGAAAAACGTCGATAATCAGACCCTCTTGTAGCATCACCGGAGGAAGGGCGCGATGGGATTTTGGGGCAACAAATCGGTTGTCGTCGCCTTGGGCGGCGGAATTGCCGCATACAAGACATTGGAACTGATACGGTTGTTGCGAGAGCAAGGGGCCATGATTCACCCTGTTGCCACCACATCCGCGTTGCAATTTGTCACTCCTCTGACCCTGCAAGCACTTGCCGGTCATCCGGTTTATCAGGATCTTTTCAGCCCGCTTGCCGCCGATGCCATGGATCATATCCGTTTGGCACAGCAGGCGGATCTGTTGATTATTGCGCCAGCAACCGCCAATCGACTGGCCAAAATGGCCACGGGGATGGCAGATGATCTCTTGTCGGCCATGGTCTTGGCCCGGCGCAAACCCATTCTGCTGGCACCCGCCATGAATATGGCAATGTGGCAGCATCCTGCAACACAACGTAACGTTTTGCAACTGCAGGCAGACGGTTTGCATCTGGTCGGACCAGAAAGCGGTGCTTTGGCCTGCGGCGATCATGGTGTGGGCCGCATGGCAGAGGCGACACAGATTGTTGAAGCGGCGCGGCGTTTGCTCTCGCCTCAGACGTGGTTGGGAGAGCGGCTGTTGATAACTGCGGGGCCGACGCGGGAAGATTTGGACCCGGTTCGTTATTTGAGCAACCGCTCCAGTGGCCGCATGGGCTGGGCAATCGCCACGGCGGCGCTGCGGGCGGGGGCTGCGGTTACCCTGATTCATGGTCCGGTGGCGATGGCCCCGCCGTGGGGGGCAGAGGCGGTTGCCGTAGAGTCGGCGCAAGAGATGTATGAGGCTGCTTTGCACCATTGGGATCAATGGACCCGCTCCGGCGAACCACTCAGCGCGGCCATTCTGACGGCAGCGGTGGCCGATTATCGTCCAGCCAGCCGCAAAACCAGTAAAATCAAAAAGGAGGCCAATAGCGGCCTGCAACTGAATCTGGCGCAAAATCCCGATATTCTGGCAGCCCTGTCGGCACGGGCCGCCGACCTGGCACAAAACAATCGCCGTCGCCCCCTGGTGGTCGGCTTTGCCGCAGAAACCGGCGCAGGGGTGGCTGCGGAAGAGACCCTGTTGGCCACAGCCAAAGAAAAATTGCTGCGCAAAGGGTGCGATCTGCTGCTGCTCAACGACGTTTTGGCTACTGGTTGCGGCTTTGGCTCGCCGACCAACCAGGTCACCTTGTTGCACCGTTCCGGCCAGCACGAAGTCTGGCCGTTGTTGGATAAGGAAGAGATAGGCGAGCGGTTAATGCAGAGGCTGCTCTCCCATTAGTAAGGAAGGATCATCCACGGTTCAGGATGAACAGTGGTTGTTTTACCCCTAGCACGAGGCGGATTCCATGTTGAAATTTTCCAAAAAATTGCTTTATGCGATCGAAGCGGTGGTGGATATTGCGTACAACTCCGGCGGAGAACCGGTGCAAATTCGTGATGTCACCAGTCGGCAGGGCGTGCCACAACGCTATCTGGAGCAGGTCATGCAGCGTTTGGTACGTTCGGGGATTCTCAAAGGAATCCGTGGTCCCCGTGGCGGCTATCTTTTGGGCCGTGAGCGCTCAAAAATCTGTGTCGGCGATGTGGCGCGGGTGGTCATGGAGATGAACCAGGATGATGAACTGCTCGATGCCGAGCGCATCACCTCCGGCCCGATCGGGCAACAGGTGGTACAACCGCTGTGGTTGGAGTTTCAGGAAGAGATTTTGCGCATGATGGATAACATCACCATCGAAGAGTTGACCTCGCGTGCTTTCCGCAAAGGGATTCCCAGCGAGGCTTACAGCCGCATGACCTACTCCATCTGAGCTGCGGGGTGAACAAACCGGCGATGAGGGCAACAGGCGGCAGCGTTCTGTTGCTGGGAGTCGGTGGCTTGGGGTGTGCGGCGGCATTGGCGTTGACGGCAAGCGGAGTGCAACGCCTGGGGTTGGTGGACAGCGATCAGGTGGCACTCTCCAACCTGCATCGGCAAATTCTCTACCGGATGAGCGATCTGGGCCAGAATAAAGTGGAGCGGGCGGCACACCATCTGCGTGCGCTGGCCCCCGAACTGCAGGTTGAGCTGTTTCGAGAGCGCCCGACAGAGAGCCGGGATATTGCCGAGTTGGCCAGCGGATATGATCTGCTCATCGACGGCACCGACAATTTTCGCAGCCGCTTTGCCGCCAATGAGGCCGCGGTACATTATCGCTTGCCGTTGGTACACGGAGCTGCCATCGGCCAGCGCGGCCAGGTTTGTCTGGTGCCACCGGGCGGCAGACCCTGTTTGCGTTGTCTCTTTGCCGACCCGCCACCGCAAGAGGTCAGTTGCCGCAGTGAAGGGGTGTTTGGCCCACTGGTCGGCGAAGTCGGCTGGTTGATGGCCATGGAGGCTGTCAAATGGTTGAGAGGGATGGGAGAAGTGCTGATTGGTCGATTGTTGACAATTGATCTTGAATCCGCACGGCGTCGCGTCGTACCATGGTCCGTTAACCCCTCCTGTCCGGTTTGCCCTCAAGTTACCGGATCCTCAACTGGAGTTAATTAGAGATTATGGCCGCGATCTATCCTGATATTACCGCAACCATAGGCCGCACACCGCTGGTTCGTATCAATCGTCTGACCGGGGATCTGCCGTGCGAACTGTTGGCCAAATTGGAATTTTTTAATCCAACGGCTTCGATGAAAGATCGCATTGGACTGGCGATGATCGAAGCGGGCCGCCAGACCGGGCAAATTCGTGCGGATACCCTGATCATTGAACCCACCTCCGGCAATACCGGCATTGCCCTGGCCTGTGTTTGTGCGGCACAGGGGTTACGGCTGGTTTTGACCATGCCCGATTCCATGTCGCTGGAACGGCGCAATCTGCTGCGTCTGCTCGGTGCCGATTTGGTGCTGACCCCTGCTGCCGAAGGAATGCGGGGTGCCATCGAGCAGGCGAAAAAAATCATGCGTCGGGAAAAAAACAGCTTCATGCCCAATCAGTTTATCAATCCTGTCAATCCGCAAGTGCATGCCGAAACCACCGCACGAGAAATTCTGGAAGATACCGACGGCCAACTGGATGCTTTGGTCGCCGGGGTCGGTACCGGTGGCTCCTTAAGCGGCATTGGCAAAGCCTTGCGCGAACAACTGCCCCATGTGCAGATTATTGCCGTCGAACCTGACAATTCGCCGGTTTTGTCCGGGGGCACACCGGGACACCATGCCATTCAAGGCATCGGTGCCGGTTTTATTCCCCAGGTGTTGGATACCGCCTTGATCAGCAGTGTGATTCGGGTGGAAGATCGTGTGGCGCAAAACGTGATGCGCGATTGCGCCCGTTTGGAAGGAATTTGCTGCGGCATCTCTTCGGGGGCGGTGTTGGCCGCAGCCATGCAGTGGTTGCAACAGAATCCCGAGCCATCAGCTCCCATTCGGCGTGTGGTGGCCTTGTTGCCTGATTCTGCGGAACGCTATCTCTCCACCGATCTTTTTCGGGATGGGGCATGAGCCACTGCGCTGCCGAACCGCCATTGACCGAGACAGCCAGCGCAGAGATATGCCGTGACAGAGAGTGGCTGGAACGCTACTCCCGCCAACTGCTTCTGCCTGCCGTGGGCGGGCGGGGACAGCGCCTGCTGCATCAGGCAACGGTAGCTGTTGGCGGCTGCGGTACGAGCGGCACCCCGTTGGCGCTCTATTTGGCTGGTGCCGGGGTAGGCCGGCTGCTGCTTATGGACAGCGGCGCACAGGCCAACCACCTGGCAAGTGCCATTCAGGATTTAAATCCGCTGGTGCAGACGGTGGTGTTGCCACCACCCGCCTCCTGGCAAGAGGCCGCCATCCTGCTCCCCGACTGCCAGGTTGCCATCGCCGCCGATGGGCAGGCAACCCTGCGGCAACAACTCAACCGGGCCGCCATTGCCGCCGGTTGTTTGTTGCTGGCCGGTTGGCAAACCCCTTCTGCCGCCGTGCTGGCCGCCTCCTCAGCCGGTTTGCACCCTGCTGCACCCTGTTTGCACTGCTGTGAACAGATCCTCCTGCACCAAAGCCGGGAAGCCGCTGCTCCCCCCCCTGTGATGCAGATGACCCACGGCCTGATCGGATCGATACTGGCCATGGAAACCATCGCCATTTTGCTGAATAAACCTTGCCAATTGTTCGCCCACTGTTATCTTTTTCACCCGGAACAGAGCAACTACCAGTTGCTGCCGGTCAGCAAATGGTCCCATTGTCCCGTCTGTGCGAGTGATGCCCGTGTCGGAAGCCTATCTTGATATCACCGATGAAGTGTGTCCCATGACCTTTGTGCGGGTCAAACTGAAGCTGGAAACCTTGGCGGCAGGCAGCCGTTTGACCATTCGGCTCAATGGCGGGGAGCCGTTGGCAAATATTCCGCGTTCCTTGCAAGAGGAAGGATGCCAGATCGAAAGTCTGACCGCCGATGAGCAGGTGTATCGTTTGGTGGTCACCTGCCCTTGAGTGCAAATATATTTTTACACAATATGTAAAAAACATTATACACTTCAATATATCTTGCGCAATAAATCGCAAAATATTAGAGCAAAACACTGATTAATAACATAAAAACACATTGGCATGCCACATGCTTAATAGAAAATCAACGACGGGTCGCATGCGACGACCAATCCCAGAGACCGGAGAGAGACGGAGAGCAGGGTAAAAACAGAGTACGGCAACCGTTTCAGATTCAAAGGTCATTAAACAAGACTCAACCAATTTTCCTCAGGAGAGGCAACATGTGTAAAGATAAGCGTCAAGATGGTTTTACTCTGATCGAGCTGATGATTGTTATTGCCATCATCGGCATCCTGGCGGCAGTGGCCCTGCCTGCTTACAAGGATTATGCGGTACGGGCCAAAGCGGGTGAGGCATTGAGTTTATCGTCGGGAGCCAAACAGGCGGTATCCGAGTATCGGATGAGTACTTCCAACTGGCCAACCGACAACACGGCGGCAGGTTTGGCGGCGGCCAATGCGATTACCGGTAATTATGTCACTTCGGTCACGGTCGCCAACAACACGATCACCGTTGCTTTCAACGCCACGGATACGGTATTGAACGGCAAAACGATCACCCTGACGGGCACGGAAAATGCCGGAAGCATCTCCTGGGTCTGCGCCAGCACTTTGGATGCCCGCTATCTGCCGAGCGCCTGCCGGTAACCCTGGCGCACTCTGCCTGCAAGCGGTTGATACAGGCTCCCTGGCCTTGCCGGGGAGCCTGATTTGTTTTAGGATTCGCCAAGCACCATTTTGTCTCTCCTCCTCTTGCGCTGGATCAGGTTGCCCATGAATCGATTATTGCTCAAACAGACGGCGCGGATTGTGGCAGCGCAGGCGACACAGCAACCGCTGACAGCGGAGCAACTGGAGGTGATGATCGGCGTGGTACACCGGGCGTTGACCAAAGCGGCGGCCTATGCGGCTGTGCAGGCAGAGGTGGAGGATGAGGAGGAGCTGGCCTTGGATGAACCACCGTTGCCGATCGGGCGCTGGCAACCGGCGGTACCCATTGAGCAGGCGGTGACGGCAGAGAGTGTCACCTGTTTGATTTGCGGCAAGACCGGCAAGGCCATTCGCGGCCATTTAACCAAAACGCATCGTATCGACATTGCCACCTATCTGGCGGTCTTTGGCCTGCCCAAAGATTTTCCCCTGGTCGCCCCCGCCTACTCCGCCACCCGCCGCCGTCTGGCCCTGGAGAGTGGCGCGGGAGAAAATTTACAGGCTGCCCGGCGCAAGATGGAATAATGGAGTTTTTTCGTTGCAGGATAGCGAGACACCCTCTCTAGGAATAAAATTTATCACGTCTTTTTTATTACTTTTTCCCATAGCTTTTTCCCCACCTTGTTGTTAGTGTTGCTCCACGCGCTATAACTTCGCTTGTTTCCTTCTTGGCAATGGATATCAGGTTAATGACTCCAAGTGCGCAACATTGTTGACCCATCTTCTGGCCATGACTGCGCTTTGTAAAGGTATGTACGAAGCGGAAGGAAAAAGGTTCAAAGAAGGCAAAAGGAGTCTGTCAACATCGGTCGACTTTGCCGCCCAGTTGGTGGTGTATAACTTGGCCCGGTTACCGGAAAATTTCCTCAAAAAAAGTATCGCAATCCTATGCCATGATTCGAGAAACAGACGAACGGATACTAGAACCCACCCCAAATCAGTAGGGAGACGACATGAAACATACGCAGGAAGAGATTGAAAAAAAACGGAAAATAGCAGAAGATTATGATTTGCACAGCCAAAAACAGCATGATCTGGGACAACTGCATGAGGCTTTATTGGCCAGTCAAAAAGCAGTCGCCATTTGGCGCGACTTGGACATCGCTCAACCGAAAAATGATCAAATCCAGCCTGAATTGGCCGAATCGCTGAATAAACTGGCCATTCGCCTGGGCAAACTTGGCCAGCACAAAGAGGCCCATGCAGCAGCACAAGAGGCAGCGGAGTTGTTCCGCAAACTGAGCGAGAACAAAACCCAACCGAATAAGTTCAGGCCACAGATGGCAAAAACACTTAACAATCTGGGCATCTGCATGGACAAGCTCAATCTCAAAGACGCCGCACTGCAGACCGCTCAAGAAGCGGTGGCTCTGTATCGTGACTTGGCAATAAATAATGTGAATAATGCGAGTGAACAGGACTTGTTCGGCCTCGCCCGCGCTTTGAGCAATCTTGCCATTCGCTTACGCCAATCGAACCAACCCGAAGAAGCAATGAAAAGGGATGAAGAGTCCCTGGAGATCATGCGTGAACTGGCCCACAAACGACGGGATACCTACCAACAGCCTCTTGCCTACTCGCTGCATAACATGGGTCGAGGCCATAAGCATTTGAAAAAATATCAGCAGGCGTTGATAGTGACCGAGCAGGCTGTAGCCATTCGCCGTGAACTGTTCAACAAACATCCTGAAGAGCATCGGGCTGATCTGGCCAGATCTCTGGAGTCTAATGCAGAAATTCTCTCTCTTCTGGATAGAAGGGAGGAGGCGAAACCATTGGCTGCAGAGGCAATGAAACTTCTTGATTTTGCGCTGCAACATAATCCAGTCGGTTTGCACACGCAAATGAAGGAGACAATAGAAACCTGCACATTATCCTGGCGAGGAACGGAACTTCCGGCAGAAGTTACTACAATCTATGATAAATTTATGGAAATGCACGAAAAAAACAAAAAAGGACAAAACACGCAACCGCCTCTAGAATCATAGTTTTGCACCTGAACCCGAGCAGGGAGGGGTGCCCCCTCCCTGCTCCATGCAGTCATCTATTCCATCCACTCAATGCGACGGATCGGCGATCTCTCGGCCTACGTTCTTGATCTGATTGCCATTCTCGCCATCCACATAGACCAGATAGGGCTGAAACTGATCTGCCTCCTGCTCGCTCATCTGGGCAAAAGCGGCGATAATGACAATGTCCCCTGGTGTCGCTTTGTGCGCTGCCGAACCATTGACCGAAATCATGCCGCTGCCACGTTTGCCACGAATGGCATAGGTGGTCAACCGTTCGCCATTGGTCACATTCCAGATGTGAATCTGCTCAAACTCACGCAAACGGGCCGCCTCCAACAAATTTTCGTCAATCGCACACGAACCTTCATAATCCACATGCGTCTCCGTCACCGCCGCCCGATGAATTTTGCATTTCAATAACGTCAAGTCCATACCTCATTCCTTCCTTAAGCGTGTCACCCCTGCTGCTTCAAGCCAAAATACGATTATCAATCAAGCGCGTCGTACCGACACGTACCGCCAGTAACATCACCGGATCCTGATCCCCGATCACACCTTCCGGCAACGCCGCCAAGGTTGCGGCGTCCCGGACCGCCACATAATCCACCTGCTCTATGCCATGCCGTGCCAACACCGCTTGCGCCACGGCTTGCAGAACCTCAACCCGACGCTCTCCGGCCCGGCGTGCCTGTTGGGCGGCGGCCAGCGCCTGCGCAACCCCAACCGCCCGCGCCCGCTCCTCCGGGGCCAAATAACGGTTACGACTCGACATGGCCAAACCATCCGCCTCGCGCACCGTCTCCACCCCCAGCACCTGCACCGGCAAAGCCAAATCGGCCACCATCTGCCGCAACAAAATGAGCTGTTGATAATCCTTGCACCCCAAATAGAGCCGATCAGGGCGGACCAGGTTCAACAAAATCGTCACCACCGTCGCCACACCCTGAAAATGGGTGGGTCGAAACCGACCACACAAATCGCTTCCCAACGGCTCCACCTGTACCCGGGTCTGCCCGGAACCGTGGTACATCTCCGCCACCGAGGGGACAAAGACCGCATCACAGCCCGCCTCCTGCAACAACAGCCGATCCTGCTCCAAGGTGCGCGGATAGCGGGCAAAATCTTCGTTGGGAGCAAACTGCGTCGGATTGACGAAAATCGAGGCAATAACCCGCCCCGGACTCTCCCTCGCTGCCCGCAGCAAACGGAGATGTCCCTCGTGCAACGCCCCCATGGTCGGAACAAAGGCCAGTTGACCCTGCACCTGCCGACGCCACCGCTGCAACATGGCGCGATCCGTTAACCACTCCATTGTTTCATCCTCCTCCGCGCCGACCCCAACGAGCAACCCAGAAAAAATATCGCCTGCAGGCTACCCGGCAAAGGTGTGTTCCTCTCCCGGAAAAAGACCCGAGCGCACCTCCTGCACATAGGCGTTGAAAGCCCCCAACACCATATCCTGCGGCAAATAACGCTTGGCAAAACGGGGCACCACCTCATCATAAAGAGCAAGCAGATCGTGCATCACCAACACCTGCCCGTCACACGCAACACCAGCACCAATGCCAATGGTGGGAATGGTCAACTGCCCGGTAATCCGCTCGGCCAGAGTGGCCGGAATGCCCTCCAAAACCACGGCAAAAGCCCCGGCCTCCTGCACCGCCAAGGCATCGGCCAGAATCCGTTCCCCCTCCTCACCCCGGCCCTGCACCTTGAACCCCCCCAAACGATGCACCGCCTGTGGCGTCAAACCGACATGGCCCATCACCGGCACATCATGCTCGACCAGATAGCGGATGGTGCCAGAGATCCGCACCCCACCCTCGAGCTTGACTGCCTGACAGCCACTCTCTTTCAACACCCGCACCGCCGCATCCATCACCGCCACCCCTCCACCATGGCAGGCACCAAACGGCAAATCACAGACCACCAATGCCCGCCGGGTACCGCGTACCACGGCTGTGGTATGATAAATCATCTGTTCCAGGGTCACCGGCAAGGTGGTCGCATGTCCCTGGATCACCATACCCAGTGAATCACCAACCAACAAAATATCCACCCCGGCCCGGTCCAACAGACGGGCAAAGGAAAAATCATACGCCGTGACGGAGACAATGCGTGTGTGTTCTCGCTTCATTCGTTGCAGAACCGGTACAGTCACCGGCACAACAACGGCAGGAGAACCCGATGCGGTATTCACCTGGGTAGTCAAAGAAAAACTCGTTATCCTGTGTTGTCCCGGTCGACACGATCATCGATCCAGGCAATTTTGGCTGTGGGAAAGAGAACCGGGCAGCTGGTGCCTCTGCATGGATCGCCAGGCAATCTTACAGACGCAACAACGCCCCTGAGATGATCCGGTCCCCGCTGTACCCGTACAGTCGCAGCCCGATCACCCCAAGAACACCACCCGCGCCGTATCATCCACTTCCTTGAGCAGTGTGTCAACCGTTTTGCCGCACTGCGGATGCCGCCAATCGGCGGCAACCTCTGCCAAAGGGTGCAGAACAAAACGGCGACGATGCAGGCGTGGATGTGGCAACTGTAGAATACGATTATGAATAATGCGCTGACCATAAAACAACAGATCCAGATCCAGGCGGCGGGGACCCCATCTTTTTTCCTGGCAACGCCGTCGACCGCTTGCTGCTTCCAAACGATGCAACAGGCGCAGAAGGGTCTGCGGTGGCAAACGGCTGCGCACGCCGATCACCCCGTTGATATACCAAGGCTGTCGCCCCGGACCAATCGGTTCGCTCCGATACCAGGATGAAAAAACAAGCGGTTTCAGGTGCGGATGCACCAACAGACGGGCAGACAAACGACGACAGGTTGCCAACGAAGAACCCCGATTACTGCCAACTCCTAACCAAACCATGGCCATGGCTGGCAGCAAACCGGAATCAGGAGACATCCACCTTGACGTGCCAAGGTTCAAAACGAACCCCGGTCAGATTGTCACGCGGATAACGAAGACTCAACACGCCCATGGCATGCAGTTGTTTGAAAACCTCAGATTCGATAAATCTTTCGGTAAAGTTGTGCTGACCATATCCGATTTGGCCGACATCAAAATCGCTGATGCCATGGTACGAATAACCCGGAGGAGCCAACGAGCGAGAGGCTCGCGACAAGTTGCCGTTGCCTTCGTGAATTTTGCTTAAAAACAGCATGAACTGCTTGACCACACTGCGCACCCCGGAAGTCAGCACCAATTTGTTGCCGACCCGGCGCCGCAACAGGGTGTAGGTCTCCAACGGTTTGCCCCGATACAGATGGTTGCCGCTGTTGGGCACCTTGACCACCTCGCGGCGATCAATCTGATCGGTCAGATTTTTCATCGGCTTTTCACCAAAAAAACCGTACAGCAAGGCCCGCTCATAAAAAATTTGCTCCAGAAAATCCAACTCCTCGACCGTAAACGGCCCCACATCGGTGCGCGTTTGCGCAACATGGACCGCTTCGTCGAAGCTCAACAGATAAAAGTTGCCGAAACCGATCGTTTTTTGAATACGTTCCAGACGGGCCAATGAACTGCGCAACAAATCAAAGCGTTTGGCATCCAAAAACACGTCACCATCGTGCGTGGCATTGAAAGCCCGCAAGCGATGCAGATAATTTTCCAGATCTTTACCACGCAGTCGGGGCGGCAGATCCGGCAACGGCAAAACCCTGCCGTCCGGTCCGTTCCACATTGCCGACTCTCCGCTCTCCAGCAGCGCATTTTGCACCTCATCGGCCTGTTCCGGGGAAGAACGTGTCATCCCCAACAGGCTCGCCGGAGACAGTGCGACTGCCACCCCGGCCAGAGAACGTATAAACTCACGTCTTTTCATACTGTTACACCCATTTGCAATGCGAAAAGACCCACTTTGCATCCCATCTGCCAGCCTTGGTATCCACGCCATTGTATCGCCTTCGCGAATGAAGAATTGACGAACTTCCCCCAAGTGCAGTAAAAGCTAAGGTCGAGTTTAACACAATCGGAAAAAATAGCCAACGCCATTCCTTACCATAACACGGGGGCAAAGTGCTTTTTTTACCGTTAATGCGATTAACCCAATTTAATCAATACTCATGCCAATATTTGCTCATTGGGTCCATACGCCGCAAAGCGGCGCCATTCGCTCCTTTGCCGTGCGCAAAGGATGGGGGCTGCTCTGTGCCCTTTTGTCCATATTTGCGCCACCTGTTTTCTCTGCCGATCCTCCCCTCTCTTTTCAGGATGAGGTACAGGAACTGGTCAAAGAGGCTGCCAGTCAGTCGACCATCGTGCCGGAAAGCGCCAAAATTGGCGAGGGCAAGCGTTCCACCTTCACAGTCCGGGAAACCTGTCTCAAGATTGGTGCCAAACTGAGCAGCATTCGTGTTGATGAATGCCAAAGCAGCAATCTGCAACCTTCCGGCAAATTTTCTGTAGAGGGGTATCCGATCCTGTTGCGTGATGTGCCTGCCTCGGCAGTGCTAACCCCCGATAAACACAATCCGAAACCTCCTGCCAGGCTGCCCCAGGCTCGAGTACTGTTGATTGGCGGCGTGCATGGTGATGAATACTCATCGATCAGTATTGTATTTAAATGGATGAAATTTCTGGAAAAAAACAACGCTTCGCTCTTCCACTGGCATATTGTGCCGTTGGTCAATCCGGATGGACTTTTGCGCAAGCAATCAACGCGCACAAATGCTAACGGGGTGGATTTAAATCGTAATTTTCCCACCAGAGACTGGAAGGAGGACAGCGCCGACTATTGGGTTCGCCGCACCGGCAAAGATCCACGCCGCTTTCCCGGCAAATCGCCACTCAGTGAACCGGAGACCTCCTGGCTGTTCGATGAGATCAAACAGTTCCGGCCAAACGTCATTGTTTCGATACATGCCCCGTTTGGCCTTCTGGACTTTGACGGTCCACCCACCACACCACCGGAAAGGCTGGGCAACATCTATCTTTCCCTGCTCGGCACCTACCCCGGCTCCCTGGGGCGCTATGCCGTGGAAAGTCTGAAACTCCCGATCATCACCATCGAGTTGCCGCACGCTGGCATTATGCCCACCGGCAGCGAAATTGAAACCATCTGGTCGGATCTGCTCGGTTGGATGCGCGGTCATGTCTTTGATCATGCCGCCTCGGAAACACCACCTGGCAGTGACAACAGCGGCAAAGCTGCCAACACTCCCGGCACAACGCCGCCAGCCCCGGCGGTCGCAGCGGCAGCACCGCCGACGGCGGCAGCCGGCACAGCCGCGACAGCCGCAGCGGCGGCAACAGCGGCCAAAGCAACAGCGGTGAGTCCCGGCACCGCCGGTGCAACCGCGTCGCCAACAAACCAGACTGACAGCAAGGCGACAGCCACAACAAACCAGGCAACGGCTCCGGCTGCAGGTTCGCAGGCAACGGCTCCGGCTGCAGGTTCGCAGGCAACGGCTCCGACTGCAAGCCCACAACAGGCAACGACTCCGGCGGCAAGCCCGCAGGCAACGGTGCCAGCGACCGCTGCGGGCAACAAACCGGCCCGTGCCGACAAGGCCAAAGCCCAAAAGAGCAAAAAAGTTAAAAGCAAATCCAAACCGAAATCGGGCAAGAACAAACGCAGCAGCAAAAGTGGCTCAACGGCTGCCCCGGCCACCAGCAAAGTGGGGTCGCCATGAATCCCCTGTTACGGCAACTCCATGCCTATCCCTTTGAAAAATTGGCCATCCTGCTGGAATCTGATCCGGAAGCACGGACAACGACTCGCGGCGACATGGCGGCCACTGCCGCTTTGGCACCGATCAACCTCTCCATCGGCGAACCCAAACATCCGGTACCACCATTCATCCGGCAGAGCATGGCCGATGCCCTGGATGATATTGGCCTCTATCCGACCACACGCGGCGAACTGTTTTTGCGCCAGGCCATGGCAGCCTGGCTGGAAAAACGGTTTGCCTTGAAAGAGGCCAGCGTCGACCCGCAACGCCACATTCTGCCCGTTAACGGCACCCGCGAAGCCCTGTTTTCCATCGCCCAGGCAGTGCTTGATCACAACGGGCCAGAACGGCCTTATGTGCTGATGCCCAACCCCTTTTACCAAATTTATGAGGGGGCAACCCTGATGGCCGGAGGACAACCGGTCTATGTGCCCTGTTGTGCAGAAAACGGCTTCCTGCCCGATTATCAATCCATTCCACCAGCCATTCTGGAACGGACAGCCCTGCTCTACCTCTGTTCACCCGGCAATCCGACCGGAGCGGTCTTTCCACTGGCCACCTTGCAGCACCTGATTGAACTGGCCATGCGTTATCGGTTTGTCTTGGCTGCAGACGAATGCTACTCGGAAATCTGGTACGACACCCCTCCGACCGGCTTGTTGCAGGCTGCCCAACAGATGGGTGTCGACCGCTTCGATCACTGTCTGGTCTTTCATTCGCTCTCCAAGCGTTCCAACATGCCTGGTGCCCGCTCCGGGTTTGTTGCCGGAGATGCCACCGTGCTGGAAGAATATTTCCGTTTGCGCACCTACACCGGTTGCGCCACACCCCGCTTTATCCAACGGGCCGCGACCGTCGCCTGGCAGGATGAAACACATGTCATGGAAAATCGCGTCATCTATCAACAAAAACTCGACGATGCCATCGCCATTCTCAGCCCGGTGCTGCCCGTGCAGCGACCCGATGCCGGCTTTTATCTGTGGCTGCGCGTGCCCGGCGGTGGTGAATCCTTTGCCCGCCACCTCTTTCACCGCTATCATGTGACCGTATTGCCGGGTGCCTATCTGGGGCGTCCCGATGTCAACGGTCATAATCCAGGTGCCGACTACGTCCGTATCGCCATGGTCGCCTCGCGCGAGGAGAATCGCCAGGCCATGCAGCGCATCGCGCAATGCGCCACCGAACTGCTCGCTCTTCAACCCGCATGAAGGATTTCGTCATGAAACAGTTGCAAGCCATCATCGAACAAGCCTGGGAAGCCCGCGACCAACTCTCCCCCCAAAGCAGCGCCCGCCTCCACAAAGCTGTCAACCGTGTCCTGGAAGGGTTGGATGACGGCAGCCTGCGCGTTGCCCAACCTGCCCCCGACCATCCCGACGCCGTGCATGGCTGGCTGGTGCAACAATGGATCAAAAAAGCGGTTCTGCTCTCTTTTCGTCTGCAGGAAAACCGGCGCATTGCCCAAGGAGATCTGGTCTGCTACGACAAGGTACCGCTCAAATTTACCTCCTGGAGCAAAAGACGTTTCCAGAAAGCGGGCATCCGCGTCGTACCGCCCGCCACCGCCCGCAAAGGGAGCTTTATCGCCCCTGGTGCGGTGTTGATGCCCTCCTTTGTCAATATCGGTGCCTATGTCGGTGAAGGAAGCATGATCGACACCTGGGCAACCGTCGGCTCCTGCGCCCAAATCGGCAAGCATGTGCATATTTCCGGTGGTGCCGGCATCGGCGGGGTATTGGAGCCACTGCAGGCCAATCCGGTGATCATTGAAGACAACTGTTTCATCGGTGCCCGTGCCGAAGTGGCAGAAGGGGTGGTCGTCGGTACCGGTGCCGTCCTCTCGATGGGGGTCTATCTGGGACGCTCGACGCGCATCATCAACCGTGCCACGGGCGAAGTGCATATGGGCTATGTTCCCCCCTTTTCGGTGGTGGTGCCTGGCAGCCAACCCGGCAAACCGCTGCCCGATGGTTCACCCGGCCCGGGGCTCTACTGTGCCGTCATCGTCAAAACGGTTGACGAGCAGACCCGTGCCAAAACAGCCATTAACGAATTGTTGCGGGAGTAAATTCATGTCACGATGGTTTTTGCTTGCCTTGGCAGCACTGCTGCTGCCACCGCTCCCGGCTGCTGCCGAAATTATCGGCAGCGTCGACACCAATTTTCAACTGCTGGCCCGCGATGATGATATTGTCATCGAAGCCTTCGACGATCCGAAGGTGGCGGGGGTAACCTGCCATTTGAGCCGTGCCCGCCGTGGCGGGGTCAAAGGAAGCCTGGGCCTGGCCGAAGATACTTCCGATGCCTCCATCGCCTGCCGCCAGATCGGCCCCATCCGCATGGATGAAAAGATGCAGGACAAAGAGGTGGTCTTCAGCCAAAAAACCAGCCTGCTGTTCAAAAAAATGCAGGTGGTGCGTTTTCTCGACAAAAAACGCAACGTGCTGGTCTATCTGGTCTACAGCGACAAACTGGTCGATGGCAGTCCGAAAAACAGCATCAGCAGCGTACCGATCATGCCTTGGGGCAAACCGTGAGCCGGATCGGAATCGAGACATGAAGCCGAATGACTCTCCCCTCGACCTGGCCATCGAACTGATCCGGGTAGCTTCCATCTCACCTCGGGATGAAGGGTGTCAGGCACTGATCGGTCATTTTTTGCAACAGTTGGGTTTTACGGTCTATTCTCTGCGTTTCGGCCAGGTGGATAATCTTTACGCCCGTCTGGGCGAGCGGGGAAAACATTTTTGCTTTGCTGGTCATACCGATGTGGTGACCCCTGGAGATGTCAGCCGCTGGCGCAGCCCGCCTTTCGCTGCCGCAATCCAGGATGGTCTGCTGATCGGACGCGGGGCCAACGACATGAAAGGGGGCGTGGCTGCCATGCTGGCCGCTGCTGCCCGCTTTTTGCAGCAACATCCCGGTTTTGCCGAACAGAACAGCCTCTCCTTTCTGATCACCGGCGACGAAGAAGGGAGTGCTGTCGATGGCACCGTCAAGGTGCTGGAGTGGCTGCGACAACGCCGGGAACAACTCGATTATTGCCTGGTCGGCGAACCCACCTGCATGCAGCAGTTGGGCGACGGCCTGAAAATCGGTCGCCGTGGCTCCCTGAATGCCGAGTTGATTTTTCACGGCAAACAGGGCCACGTCGCCTATCCCCATCTGGCCGACAACCCGATCCATCGGGCCGCCCCCCTGCTCGACCGTCTGGCCCGCCACCGCTTCGACGAAGGCAATGACCATTTTCCCCCCACCACCCTGCAAATGACCAATCTGCAGGCCGGGGACGGCTCCGACAATGTCATTCCCGGCAGCCTGCGCGTGGCCTTCAATTTTCGTTTTGGCACCGCCAGCAGCCCGGAAACATTGCTGGCACAGGTACGGGCCATCCTCGATCAGGCCGATCCGCCTCTGCCCTATACCTTGACCAGCCACCTTTCCGGACATCCCTTCCAGACCGAGGGGGGGAGGCTCCTGCAGGCCTTGCAGCACAGCATCACCGAGATTCTCGGCATCACCCCCAACCCCAATACCGCCGGGGGAACCTCCGATGCCCGTTTCATCTCCCTGGATTGTCCGCAGACCCTGGAGTTCGGCCTTTTTTCACCGACCATTCACCAGATCGATGAACGTGTCCCGGTAGTGGAACTGGAACGGTTGACGAGGGTCTATACCCATCTCCTGCACACCCTCTTTCCTCACCCATGAGCCGACAATGGTTACCCTGACCGAATTGGAACGTTACTGTCATACCCTGCTCAACTGTGCCTCCATCTCCGACTATGCCCCGAACGGGGTACAAGTGCGGGGAGGGGAAGAGATCCATCGTCTCGTCAGCGGTGTTTCGGCCTGCATGGCCCTTTTTGAGCAGGCCACGGCGCAACAGGCTGATCTGATTCTGGTCCATCATGGCATGTTTTGGGACAAAGATCCCCGCGTCGTCGAGGGTTCTCTGAAAAAACGTCTGCAACACCTGCTGCAACACAACCAGACCTTGATGGCCTTTCATCTGCCACTGGATGCCCATGCCACCTTGGGCAACAATGCACAGATACTGCAGCGTCTCAATCTGACCCCGGGCAAACCTTTCGGCCTCTACCGTGGCAGTCACCTCTCGGCCATCGGACAATGTCCGCAAGGGATCCCGCTCGATGAGATGGTCCAGAGCATTCACACCCTTTTCGGCGGTCAGCCTTTGCTTTTGCCTTTCGGTCCACCGCTGATTCACCAGGTCGCCTCGTGCAGTGGCGCTGCCCCGGAATTGATTCGCGAAGCCAAACAAAAAGGGGCTGACCTGTTTTTGACCGGTGAAGCCACCGAATATGTCTACCACTTTGCCGCCGAAGAGGAGATCCACTTTGTCGCCGTCGGCCATCACCGCAGCGAATCGTTCGGTGTGCAGGCACTCGGAGAGACTCTGGCCAAACAGTTTGATCTGCAACACCAGTTTATCGATATTGCCAATCCGATTTGAATTTTTCCCATAAAAACTGTTAATTATTCCCCTGCTGCAAGTCATTGACCCATGGCTTGATTCGTCTCATACTGCCCCTTCTCGTTTTTTGTCAAGGAGGAGGCGATGACGCACAGGGAGGTTCTGGCGCAAAACTGAGCGTTCGAGGCAAATTATGAAAGATTGGAAAATCAGCATTAAGTTAGGTGCAGGGTTTGCTGCCGTCCTGTTGCTCAGCCTGTTGATCAGCCTGATCGGCTACATCAGTCTGCATGAACTGGGCGATCGCATGCATATCAGCCATGCCATGTTTAATCTGGAACAGGCCGTCAGCGAGATGGCCGTTGCTGAAAAAAGTTTTATCATTGCTGGCGATAATAAATATTTTGAAGAAAATCGAACACATACCAATCAAATCAAACAGTCAGCCGCCCACAGTCGTGATCAACTGTTCCGACTGGCGGATGACAAAGCGGCCATGGACGAAGTGATTGCCGCCACCAATCTCTATGAAGCGCTCTTTCGCAAATACGGTGAACTGGGGGAGAGATGCCTGCACTTGTTGGCCAAGCAGCGCGAAGCGGCCAAAATGATTGATCAGAGCATCACGATCACCGTCAGCGGCCAAGAACAGAAATTGGATGGACAAATCCAGGAGTTGGCCCGCTTAAGCGGTAAAAATGCCGATGGCAGCCAGATACAAGAGAAGGTTGCCATCGTCAAAGAGCGCACGCGCAAAGTAACCCTGCTGACCACCGTGCGTAGCCAGTTCAAGGAGGCTCGCATCGCTGAAAAAGAGATCATTCTCTCGCACGGCAAAGATGAGCAGCAGATTCAACGCAACCAGAGCAACAGTATCCAGGCCTTGAAGCATGTGCGCGAATTGCTGCCTACCTATCGCGATCCCGCCGACGTGGAACATATGCAACATATCGCCTCTACCCTGGAAGGGTATCAGTCGCGCATGCAACAGATTGTCAGCGGCTTGCACGAGCAAGAAAAAGTTGTCCAAGAGTTGCGCAAGGAGAGGCATCATCTGAACAAACTCATCGAAAATACCGTTACGCATCAAGAGCAGTTGGCCATCGCTCAAATGGGCCGATCCAGTTGGATGATCACCATTATCAGTCTGATCGTCGTTGCCCTGGGAGTAACCATCTCGTTATGGGTCACCCGCATGATTGTCCAAGGCCTGCAGTGCAGTGTAGCCTTTGCCCACCGTATTGCCGCCGGGGATCTGACGGCCACCATCCAGTGCCAACAAAAAGATGAAGTCGGTCAATTGGCCTCTGCTTTGGCCACCATGGCCGGGGATCTGTCGCAGGTGATCAGCGACATCATGAACAAGGCCCGCCATTTGGATAAAAGTGCCGATGAACTCAATGGCGTTGCCGGTGAGATGACCAACGGTTCGGACACCCTTTCCCAGCAGGCCACGCAGGTGGCTGCGTCCAGTGAAGAGATGAGCACCACCATGGACACCATTGCCGCAGCGGCGCAAGAGATGTCGATCAACATGGAAAATGTCGCCAAAGCCGCCGAGCAGATGGAAAGCAACATGAGTACCATCTCCGCCGCCGCAGAGGAGGCCAGCATCAACCTCAGCACCGTGGCGCAAGCCTCGGCGCAGAGCAGTACCAGCGTGGCCCATGTGCAAAGCTCGGCCCGACAAACCAGCCACAGTGTATCGGCCACCGCCTCCTCGGTCGAAGAGATCAACCGGACTCTGGCCGAAGTGCGTCAGTTATGCGAAACCGCAGCTGGCGAAGCCGGACAGGCCAGCGACAGCGCCAAACAGTCATCAAGCATGATGAATCGTCTCTCCACCTCTGCCCAGGAGATCGGCAAAGTGGTGGTCGTCATCAACAGCATTGCTGAACAGACCACCATGCTGGCACTGAATGCCTCGATTGAGGCTGCCGGAGCCGGTGATGCAGGCAAAGGGTTTGCCGTGGTGGCCAACGAGGTGAAAGCCCTGGCGCAACAGGTTGCCGAGGCCACACAAATGATCGCCAGTCAAATCGAAGCGATTCAACACAATGCCCGGGATGTGGGACAGGCCAATCAGGATGTGACAACCCTGATTCGTCGCTTAAGTCAATCCAATGCCGACATACTCAGCGCCGTCAACGAGCAGAGCCAATCCCTGACAGCCATCACCCAGTCGATGGGCAGCATCTCCCGCGATACGGGCGAAGTCACCCGTCGTCTGGAAGAGACCAGCAACGGTATCGGCGATGTGGCGCGCAGTGTCAGCGAAATTTCTACCGGTATCGAAGAGGTGACCCGCAACGTCACCGAAGCCTCTGTGGGAGTTTCGGAGATGACGCGCCGCATCGGGGAGACCTCCACCGGTGCTGATGATGTCACCCGTAACGTCACGGCAGCCTCCGACACCATCCGTCTGGTCGCCAACAACATGGTGCAGGTCAACCGGGCGGCAGAAAAGATGCAATCGTTGAGCAGTACGGTCGACAAGCGGGCAAAAGAGATGGGTGTGATCGCCAACGAACTGAATGAACAGCTGGCCCGTTTCCAGGTTGCATAAACGGCAAAGCGGCTCAGAACAGCAGCAGGCAGGTTTACGCCGCCAGATTGCGCCGCCAAATTGGCCCTGCTTTGCTGACTCAGCTGGAGGTCTCTTTTTGCGTCAGTGGATACCAAACCCGCCAGATAGCCTCCAGGGCGGTCAAACCGCCGATCGGCAGCGAAACATGGCGCGCCTTGCGCACATGATGCTCAAACGGATTGATCCGGATCAGGTTGGCATGATGCACTTTGCCATAGAATTCAGAGCGGTGGCGGATCACCGGCAAGGTGGTTCCGGCACCAATCTCGATGATCACCAGCCGGGCATCATCCAACATCATCTCTTCCAGCCACTGCCACAAACATTCACCTTGCAGTTTGCTGCGCGCATCAACCCATGATTTATCGTTGAACAACAACACATTGGGCCGGGCTATGGCACCGCAGTGCGGACAGGTCGGCAAAGGACCAATCGCCTGCAAGGTTTCTGAGCTGATGGCCAGATGAATCTCATCGGCGCTCCACACCTCCTGGCGACAGGGACGGCTGCATTGCAGGTACTGGACGGAACCATGGCACTCTTCAATCCGTTGCGGATCGAAGCCTGCGGTTTGGAATTGTCCGTCCACATTGGAAGTCAGCACAAAACAGCCCCGTGGCGGACACTGGCCCATGGCCAGCAGGCGAACAAAACCCGGATGGGGGGTGGTACGGCGAAAAATGTTAAGCCGGTGCCCGTAAAAACCCCAGGCCAGGCGTGGATGTTGCTTGAACCATCTTGGATCGGCCACCTCTTCAAAGGCCAGATTCATTTTCTGAATCGCCGGATAGGCACGCCAGAACCCATCTTTGTTGCGAAAATCAGGCAAACCGGAATCCACCCCCATGCCTGCTCCGGCAGTGATCAACAGACCATCGGCACCGGCAAGCAACTCGGCAGCGCGTTGAATCCGATCAGAAAAATCCTTTTCTTTCTCCTGTTTCACTGCCGCACCTCCCTTTTCGCTGTTTTGCAGCTGGTCAGAAGCTGTTCTGTTGATCCCACAGGTGCCGGTAGATGGCGCAGCGCTCCAATAAAACGGCATGCGGGGCAAAATCAACCACCTCTCCGCGATCCAGCACCAGAATGGCATGGGTCGAAGTCAACGAAGAGAGCCGGTGTGAGACGATGAGCATGGTACGACCTTCAGCAATTTTATTCAGGCTTTGCCGGATGATGGCCTCACTTTCCGGATCGAGAGCGCTGGTCGCCTCATCAAAGATCAGCAGACGAGGCCGCAACAGCAAGGCACGGGCAATCGCCAGGCGCTGTCTTTGTCCACCGGAAAAGTTGGTTGCTCCCTCTTCGACGCGGGTATCATAGGAGTGGGAGAGCCGATCGATGAACTCATCGGCACCGGCCAGTTTGGCCGCTTCGATCACTTCAGCCAACGAGGCATCCGGTTTGCCTGCGGCAATGTTGTCGCGCACCGTACCGCGAAAAAGAATATTATCCTGCAACACCACCCCGATTGAGCGGCGCAAATGGGGCAAATCGTAGTGGCGAATGTCATTGCCATCAAGCGTCACCATCCCCTCTTCGACCAGATGGATACACTGGATCAAGCGGGTAATGGTGGTTTTGCCGGAGCCGGAACGACCGACAACCCCGATCACCTGACCTTCCTGGACAGCAAAAGAGACGTTGCGCAAGGCCGGCAAGGCACTATTGCGATAGCGGAAGGTGACATCTTTGAACTCCAACTGACCGCGCACTTCCGGGCGAATTCCCCGGCGGTTGGGATCCCGTTCGGGCGGAAAGTTCATCACATGACCCAACATCTGCACCGACAGGGCTGTTTGCTGGTATTGGTTGATCATCGCCACAATCTGCACCAAAGGTTGGGTAACCCGTTGCGAGAGCATGTTGAAGGCCACCAAAGCCCCGATGCTGATATCACCGGAAAAGACCAGATAGATACCCAGACTCAGCACGGTCAAACCCATACCGCCCTGCAACAGATGGGTCAGGGTGGCCGCAATGGCACTGAACTGACCAACGGAAGTCCGCTGGGCGATGCAGTTGGCCACACTGCGATCCCAGGCCGCTTTGCGCAGCGGCTCCAAAGCCAGTGACTTGATGGCCCGCATGCCGGTGACCGTCTCCACCAGATCGGCATTGCGTGCCCCTTCCGCGTTGTACAACTCTTCCAGGCGGCGTTTGAAAGCGGGAATCAGAATACCGATAATGGCGGCAATTCCCAGGGTAAACAACAACACAACGCTGGTCAGCACACCGCTGTACAAGGTCAGACCGATCAACAGCAACGGCAAAGAGGAGGCTTGCAATAACGTATTGAACAAGCCACCGGTCAAAAAGCCACGAATCGATTCGGTCTGCTGCATGTGGCGAATCAAAACGCCGGTGGGCATGCTCTCAAAGAAGGGCATCGGCAGGCGCAACAGATGTTCAAAGGTGCGCACAATCAACTGGGCGTCAATTTTGTTGGTGGCATAGATCATCAGCATCTGTTGCACATAGGTGAACAGGCTGTCAAACAGGGTGGCAATGACCAGAATCACGGTCAGGGTAAACAAGGTCTGTTGACTTTGATGCGGCACCACCTTGTCAAGCATGATTTGAAAAGCCAACGGCATGACAAAACTGAGCAGGTTGACCATGGTAGCGGCCACAATCACATCCCGGAAATAGCGGGAGTTTTTCATGATCTCTGGCATGAACCAGCGCAGATTAAAGGGACGAGAACTGTCACCCAGATCGTATTCCCGTTTAATCAACAAAAGCGAGCCGTTCCACTGTTCCACAAACTGTTGTCGCGGAATCAGCTGCAGCCCGGCCTGTTCACTGTTGGGATCCATCACCGCGACACTTTCGCTGCCGTCGGCGGTGTTGACCACGCTGGCAACAATCACCCAATGACCACTTTGCCGCTCCACCATCACCGGATAGGCGCTGCCCAGGTTGGCCAAATCCTGCCATTTGCGTTTTTTCAGCAGTTTGCCCTGCAAACCGACATCGCTCATCAGGCGCAATACAGAGCCGATAATATCATCCTCTTTGGCCCCTAAAAATCTTTCCGGGGTCACTTCGATACCGTGGTGCTGACAAATCAGAAAAAAACACCGCAGCGAAGTCAAAAACGGTGTCATGCCGCCAGGCTGGGCGATGGGTTCAGTGCTGCTCAAAATGGTTTGGGAAAGTGGACAACCACTTCCCCCCTCTGCAAACGGGAAAAGGAAATCAGCCAAAGTTGTTATTGTACCATACTGCCTCTCTCTCTGCAAAAGAGATTCGCAAGAGGCGAAAAAGGTGCTAGAGTGTTAAATTGTGTCACAAGAAAGCAAAACTCTTCCCGTCGGGAGTAGCCATGTCTGCCAACCTTTGCACCGATACCTTTCCCCGTCTGCCGGACGCGCAGACCCGTTTATTGGGTGTGATCGGCCATCCGGTCAGTCACTCTTTGTCACCGGCCATCCACAATCCGGCCCTGGCCATGCTGGGGTTGAACATGCGTTATCTGGCCTTTCCGGTCCATCCCGACCGTTTGCCGCAGGCGGTGCGTGGCTTTGCCGCCATGGGCATGCTGGGTTTCAACGCCACCGTACCGCACAAAGAGGCCCTGGTACCCCTGATGGATTGGCTGGAACCGCTGGCCCAGCGAATTGGTGCCGTCAATACGGTTCTGATTGATGAACAAGGCCGTTTGCACGGCTACAACACCGATGCACCCGGCTTTGTCGATGCGTTGCTGGAGCGCCATCCTCTCTCTCTGCGCCAGTGCAATGTGGTGCTGCTCGGTGCCGGAGGGGCGGCCCGCGGTGTGGTCGCCGGGCTGCTGGAGGCAGGTTGTCAACGCATCACGGTGGCCAACCGCACCGTGGCACGTGCGGCACAACTGATTGCCGATCTGGCCAGCCACTATCCAACCGCCGCACTGCATGCCGCCCCGATGCAGGAGGCGGCCCTGCCACTGGAGCGCTGCGATCTGCTGATCAACACCACCCTGCTTGGCCTGCACGATCAGGAACCTTTTCCTCTGTCGTTGCACGCCCTGCCAGCCCAAGCCCTGGTGTGCGACATTGTCTACGCCCCGGCGGAAACCCCCTTGTTGCGGGCCGCCCGGCAACGAGGTCTGGCAACCTTGAATGGTCTTGGCATGCTGTTGCATCAAGCCAGCCGGGCCTTTACCCTGTGGACCGGGCAGAAGATGCCGCTTGACTTTGTCCGGCAACGACTGCTGGATATGCTTTGATTTTTGGAGTTGCAACCATGTTGCCACCCTTTGCGCGCCGTCTCTTGCTGTTGCCTCTGTGTCTGTTCTTGTGGCCGAAAGCGGTACAGGCCGCCGGCTGGCTTGGTGCCGCCATGCAGCCGCCAGCCGGGGTACAGATTGCCGAAATCTACAAGGAGAGCCCGGCAGATCAGGCCGGTCTGCGCAAAGGGGATCTGATCCGTGCCGTCAACGAGACGCCGCTGCGCTCTCTGGACCATTGGCAGGAATGGCTGCAACAGCAACCACCCGGTCAGGAGGTGGTGCTGACCATCTGGCGCCGTGGTGAAGAGTTGCGTCTGAAAGCCATTCTGGACAATGCTGACGACCATCTGCCAGAAAACAGTCGCTGGACGGCAGCCAGCCCGGATCATCCGTCATCTGCGGCCCGCATGCCCTCGCCGCCAGCACCACCTGCCATCATCGAACCCGCTCCCCCGCCACCCATCCCGACCCCGGAACCACCCCGGGCTCGGCTCAGTACACCGCCACGAGAACCACCGCCACCCCCGCCCGCCACCTGGTTGGGCATCGCCTCCAACGCCGGCACGGGAGGGGTGACCATTCTTGATGTGGCACCCGGCAGCCCCGCCGAGCAGGCCGAATTGCGCCGGGGTGATCTGCTGATTGCCATCAACCGCCAGGCCGTCACCTCACCGGAAGCTCTCAGCCAACTGCTGAACCGCGCACGACCCGGTGAGTGGGTGGAGATTACCATCGAACGGGAAGGACGGGTCCGCATGCTGCAGGCACAATTGACGGCACCTCCCTGACGATCGGCAAACCGTCCTGCAGGGGCTGGTGCTTTTGCGTTCTTTTCTGGCAATCACCCCCGGAAATGGGTTACCATGGGCGCTTGGCTGCTTCTGCTCCATGCCCTTGCTGCACACTCTTTTGCCCTGGAAAGTGCCTGAATGATCATCATCAAAACCGCCGAAGAGATTGAACGGATGCGTTTGAGCTGTCGTCTGGCGGCACAGACCCTGGCCATGATCGAACCGCATGTACAACCGGGCATCAGCACCGACGCTTTGAATGGTCTCTGTCACCAGTTTATTCTCGACCATGGGGCCACCCCCTCACCCTTGAATTACCGCCCCTCGGCGCACAATCCGCAAGGATTTCCGAAATCGATCTGCACCTCGGTCAACCAGCAGGTCTGCCACGGCATTCCCGGCCCGCGGGTGTTGCGGGAAGGGGATATTATCAACGTGGACATCACCGTCTGCCTGAACGGTTTTCATGGCGATACCAGCAAAACTTTTTTTGTGGGTCCGCCCACCGCACGCAACAGCAAAATCGTGCGTGTGGCTGCCGAATGTCTGCTCATCGGCATTCAGACGGTGCAACCGGGCAATTTTTTCAACGCCATCGGCAACGCCATCGAAGAGCATGCCCGCAAAAATTATTGTTCGGTGGTGCGGGAATATTGTGGTCACGGCATCGGACGCTCTTTTCACGAAGAACCGGCGGTACTGCATTACGCCAATCGGGATAAAATTGCCAAAATGCAGCCCGGAATGATCTTTACCGTCGAACCGATGATCAACATGGGCAAGCCCGATATCCGCATTCTGGCCGATCATTGGACCGTCGTCACCAAAGATCACTCCCTCTCAGCCCAGTTTGAACACACCATCCTGATCACCCCCGATGGCAATGAAATTTTAACCATCACGGATGGATAGAAGAACAATAACTGGTTGATCACAATTTCAACGGCTTAATGCGCGAAAAACCCCTTTTCAATGACAAGTAATTGGGTTACGGTATAGAAATTGCCAAGTTTGGGAGTTGGATCGAGCTGGTGATCCAGCAGGGGTAAGCGCCATGGTGCGCGGCGGGAGTGATCGATCCGGCCCGTTGTCTCGCATCGCTGCATTTATTTCGGAGAAATCGTTGTCTGCCATACCGTTACCCAGATCGCTGCCCCGTATTAAGGGAATCAATGACGTGGTCATGGCCTTTGGCATTATCGCCATCCTGACCATCATGATTATCCCGTTGCCGAAACTGCTGCTGGATATGCTGCTCTCCGTCAACATCTCGATGGGGATCGTCATCCTGCTGACAACCATTTACGTCCATCGTCCCCTGGAGTTTTCCTCTTTCCCCAGCGTTCTGTTGATGACCACCCTGTTCCGTCTGTCCCTCAATATTTCCACCACCCGTATCATTCTGATCCACGGTGGCGAGGGCGAAGGGGCTGCCGGGGAGGTGATCCGCTCCTTCGGCAAATTTGTCGCCGGGGGCAACCCGGTGGTCGGTATGATTGTTTTTGCCATCCTGGTGATCATCAACTTTATTGTCATCACCAAGGGTGCCGGGCGCATCGCCGAGGTGGCGGCCCGCTTTACCTTGGACAAAATGCCCGGTAAACAGATGGCCATCGATGCCGATCTCAACTCCGGCCTGATCTCGGAGGCGGAGGCCAAAGCCCGCCGCAAGGAAATTGAAGAAGAATCGGAATTTTTTGGAGCCATGGACGGTGCCTCCAAGTTTGTCCGTGGAGACGCCGTGGCGGGTATTCTGATCGTTTTCATCAATATTATCGGTGGCTTTATCGTTGGTGTCGCCCAGCAGGGTCTGGCAGCTGCCGATGCTGCCCGCATCTATACCATTCTGACCGTGGGTGACGGTCTGGTTTCACAAATTCCTGCGCTGGTCATCTCCACCGCCGCCGGTTTTCTGGTAACCCGCGCCTCTTCCGACGAACATATGGCCGACCATGTGGCCGGGCAGATTACGGCTCAACCTCGGGTCATCCTGCTCAGTTCCGGTGTTCTGGGTCTTTTCGGCTTGATGCCGGGCATGCCCACCATGCCCTTTTCTGTTCTGGCGGTGCTGCTGGCCATCTGGGCCTATTTTCTCTTCCGCCGCCGCGACGCCCGCGAATGGGCCCATGCCCGCGAAGAGGTGGCACAAGCCCGCGAAGAGTCACGCCAGGAAGAACCGATCGAAAGTTTTCTGGCCCTCGATCTGCTGCGCCTTGATGTGGGCTATGGTTTGATTCCGTTGGTCGATGAGAGCCAAAACGGTACCCTGCTGGAAAAAATTCGCGCCATCCGCAAGCAGTTTGCCATCGATATGGGCTTTGTGGTGCCTCCGATCCACATCAAGGACAATCTGCAGTTCAAACCGGGTGAATATGCCTTCCTGATCAAAGGGGTCGAAGTGGGCCGTGGCGAGTTGCGCCCTGGCAGCTATCTGGCCATGGAGGGGGGATCGGTCACCGGCAAAGTGGAGGGCATCGCCACCACCGAACCGGCCTTTGGCCTGCCTGCCATCTGGATCAGCGGCAATGATCGGGAACGGGCGGAAATGTTGGGCTATACCGTGGTTGATGCAGCGACCGTGCTGGCAACCCATGCCACCGAGCTGATCCACACCCATGCCCACGAAATGCTCAATCGCCAGGAGGTACAAAATCTGCTCGACCTGGTGGCAAAAAATCAACCGAAACTGGTCGATGAACTGGTGCCGCACGTGGTCAATCTGGGCGGCATCCAAAAAGTGCTGCAGGGTCTGTTGCGCGAACGGGTGTCGATTCGCGACATGACCACCATTCTGGAAACCATCGCCGATTACGCCAAGGTGATCAAACAACCGGCACAACTGGTAGAGCTGGTACGGCAATCGCTCTCCCGTTCGCTGGTGTCGGCCTATCTGGATGAGACCGGTTCCCTGCCGGCCCTGGTGCTGGGAGCCGATGCAGAAAATATGATCGCCGAAGCGGTGGTTGATGGTGAATATGGCTCCTATCTGGCGTTGGCCCCCCGTTCGGCCACCCTGTTTTTGAACCGGGTCCGTGAAGCGGTGGAACATATCGCTTCGCAAGTGGTGCAACCGGTGATTTTGACCGGTTCCCGTGTGCGTCCGTTTGTCAAGCAGGCGACCGAAGCGGCGATTCCGCATTTGGTGGTGATTTCGCAAAATGAAATCCCCTCCAATATTTCCGTTCACTCTCTGGGATCGGTCACTTTGTCATGATGAGGCCACGGATCATCCCAGCAGGCGTTCCTCAACCGTGAGCCGGCCATGAAAGTCTCCACCTTTCAAGCGCGGGATATGCGCGAAGTATTGAAACTGGTCAAAGAGCAGTTGGGTGCCGATGCGGTGATTCTTTCCACACGCAGCGTGCGTGAACCAGGCAGTGGCATGAGTCTGGGGCGTACCTTGATCGAAGTAAGCGCCTGCCCCGGTCCCAACGCCCGTGAAGGCGAAGCGGAAGGGAGCGGCAAAGCAGCACCCCGTTCGCCACCAGTCAGCGAAGCTCCCCGTAAAGCAGAGGCGGCAGCCCCCTGGAACACCCCTGCCACCCGAACGGCAGCCGGTCGTTTTTCCCGCGTTGTCGACGATCCGATTCCCTACCCTCCCACAGAAAAGAGGCTCCCGGCGGCAGAAGAGCGCGGCCAAAAGCGACCTGTGGAGCGCAGCCCTGCTCCCCCTGTTTTTCCTGCTGCTGCCCCGGTGACAGCGGCTGGCATGCGCCCGACAGAGGCACCAACCGCTGTCAGCACTCCCCCGGAAGAGGAGAGTCTGCCAGGCAACGAAGCGGCCATGCCGGAAACCCTGCCCAATCGCGCCGATTTGACCCATCCCATGCTGATGGAGATGCCGGACAAACTCTATGAGGGTTCCACGGCTGATCTGGCCGCCCTGGATGCAGAGAGCAGGCGCAATTATGGTTGGCTGCTGACACACG
Organism: Magnetococcales bacterium WMHbinv6; assembly: GCA_002753135.1. Classification (GTDB taxonomy): domain Bacteria; phylum Pseudomonadota; class Magnetococcia; order Magnetococcales; family Magnetaquicoccaceae; genus Magnetaquicoccus. Next base: position 102,609 of record PDZV01000007.1, read on the forward strand.
GTGTCGAAGAGCCGATTGCCCGGCGCATCATGTTGATGGACCGCTCCGGCAAGGAACGGGGCCTGGCCGTGGCCTTTCAACGGGCGCTCAAATTTCGTGATCCTTTGGCCGGTCCGGCGCGGGTCATCGCCTTGGTCGGACCGACCGGCGTCGGCAAAACCACGACCCTGGCAAAAATTGCCGCTGACTTGATTCTCAACCGGCAAAGATCGGTCGGCATGATCACTTTGGATACCTTCCGGGTGGGTGCTGTCGCCCAGTTGGAGACCTATGCCAAGCTGTTGCAGGTGCGTCTGGTGGTGGCGCGTACCGCCTCCGAAGTCAAAGCGGGTTTGCACTCCCTCAACCGCTGCGATTATGTGCTGGTGGATACGGTCGGCTCCAGCCCCTATAACCGGCGGCAAGTCAACTCGACAGCCAGCCTGTTGCCCGATATTGCCGACGAACGGGAAGTGATTCTCTGCATGGCCGCCAACGTGCGTGAAGCGGAACAACAGGCCATTTATCGACGTTTTTCCGTCTCGCAACCCACTGGCCTGATCTTTACCAAGTTGGATGAGACGGTCACCTACGGCGGCATTTTGAATGTCTGTATCAAGGCCAATCTGCCGTTGACACTCTATACCGACGGCCAGCGCGTTCCGGAAAATTTAGGCTGGATGTCGGCCAATACCCTGGCAAAATGGTTTGCACGAGATATGCAAGCAGAAGCTCAGGGCGGAATGATGTAGCCCTCTTTACCAAATGGCAAGAGTGTTGCAAACAAACCCAGGCACGATGGCAGACCGGAAAGGTTGACAGGTTAAACAAGGGCCTCACGCTCTGCTCAGCGACAGCAGCACAACCTAGCATAGACAAGGGATGAGATGACCGAGGATCTCGACAACCAGGTTGCCACACTCAAAGAGTTGGCCCGCTTGCAGAAAAAAGCGGCAGCAACCTCTTTGCCGGTGGGTGGCGACGTACTGCACGAGACCCTGTCACAACGCAAAGTCCCCCATACCATGGCCATCACCAGCGGCAAGGGTGGTGTTGGCAAAACCTTGGTCACCGTCAATCTGGCGGTACAGTATGCCCGCAAAGGGTTGAAAGTTCTGTTGATTGATGCCGATCTCGGTTTGGCCAACATCGATGTCGTCTTGGGCCTCAATCCCTTGTATACCATTCAGGATGTACTCACCGGACAGATGACCCTGGAACAGGTGGCCATTCAAGGGCCATTTGGCATTACTGTTTTGCCCGCAGCCTCCGGGGTGGCAGAGTTGAGCGATATGAACGAATCGCAACGTACCGCCCTGATGGACCATATCGATCAATGGAACGCTGAATTTGATGTGGTTCTGGTCGATACCGGTGCCGGCATCTCCCCCAATGTGCGCTTTTTTGTCCTGGCCGTGGAACGCATCATGGTCGTGGCCACTCCCGATCCGGCCAGTGTCACCGACGCCTACGCCTTGATGAAGGTCATGTTCAATAACCATCGCGTCTCGCACTTTGATTTGGTGGTCAATCAGGTCAAAAACAGTGCCGAGGCCAAAGATGTCTATCGTACTCTCTCACGGGTGGCGGAAAAATATTTGAATATCGGCCTGAACTATGCGGGCTTTATTCCGGATGACGTACTGCTGGTGCAGGCGGTCCGGCAGCGTAAGACCGTCTCGGAACTGTTTCCTCAAGCGCCTTCATCGGTGGCTTTTGGGCAACTGTCGGATAACCTGATGCGGATTCTGCAGCAAAAACGGCAAGATGATGGCCGGATGGTCTTTTTCTGGCGACGTTTGCTAGAAGAGTCTGTGCGCAAATCGGCAGCAGCCCGCCTCTCTTCCAGCGCCTGATTGCGGTTGTTTGTTTGACAACTGCTCATCCCTATAACAGGCTGATAAAGGTTACCATTTGATGACCCATTCGGTACCCGACAAAAGCAAGGAGATCGCAGACGCCTGGGGCAACATGAGCCGGGATGAGCTGATCTTGAAATATGCACCGATGGTTAAATATATCGCCAGCCGTATTGCGACCCGCCTGCCGCAATCGGTGGATCTGGACGATCTGATACAGGTGGGTATTTTGGGTTTGATCGATGCGGTTTCCAAATTTGATCCGCAACGGGGGATCAAATTTCAAACCTATGCCGATTTTCGCATTCGCGGTGCCATCATGGATGAACTGCGTGCCGTCGACTGGGTACCTCGCGCCGTGCGTCAGGTGGCCACCCAAATCCAGGAGATCTATTTTCAGCTGGAAGGAGAGTTGGGCCACCCCGCCGACGATGCCGTTGTGGCCAGTCATCTGGGTATTTCGCTGAGCGAATTTTACCAGCACCTGGATGCGGTGCGTGGTATTTCCATTTTGTCGTTCGACGATCTGCGCCCCTCTCTGGACGATGAAGAGTGGGACGCCATGGATTTGATGGCCGATCCCAACTGGATCGATCCGTCCGAATCCATTGGCCTGCAAGAGTTGCGTCTGGCCATCAGCCAGGCGATCCGCGATTTGCCGGAAAAGGAGCGGTTGGTCATCACCCTCTATTACTATGAAGAGTTGACCATGAGTGAAATTGGTGAGGTATTGGGATTGACGGAATCCCGTATTTCCCAACTGCACAGCAAAGCGGCCTTGCGCATGCGCGGGCGCATCCGCCATTTTGCCAACCGGAAATAAGCCGATGAGTTACTGGAACCTGTTGGTTGTGGTCTGTTTCGGGGTGTTGTACCTGGGGTTGGTGGTGGTTTTTTCCCAGTTGCGGCGTATGCGCAACGATATGAAGGAGGTCCACAGCACACTGCAGGCCATGCAAGCCGACCCTAACGCCGACCATCGCGCCTACGCCGAGATGATCCGCCGCCAATTGGCCATCATCGAGGTACAACTGGGCATTCAGACCCGCATGGTCGGTGAACGGTTGCAAGGGGAGTTGCAGGCCATTCAGCGGGAGATGCGTTTCATGAGTCGCCCTGGTCACGATTCGCCCGGGCATGGTCCGCTGCATGCGGGCGAGATGCGTTCCCGCGAAAACACCTATCGCGAAGCACAGCTGTTGCTCTCCAACGGTGTCAACGAAGAGCGGGTCATTTCGGAAACCGGTTTGACCGAGGAGGAGGTTCGCCTGCTCAAACGGATTCCGCGCCAGAACAACGCCGATTCCTATCGACGGCAAGAGAGCCAGTATGGCAACGATTACCATCACTTGGACGTAGAATAATCAACGGACACACCGGGATAAAACAGGCCCATGATCATTTCCGGCATTCTGCTCCCCACGCGCGAGGCCCTGACCAGCCCGAATTTGCCGACACTCTCTTTGCAGGTGGGCGATATTCTGCTGGGCCGGGTGACGCAACTGAGTGAAGAGGGGCGGGGTGTGGTCCGTTTTCCCGATGGCAGCGGTTTTACCTTCAACCGTGCCCCCACCTTATCCCTTGGCGAACCGGTTCAGGTTGAGGTGACCCGACTGGTACCCGATTTGGCCTTTCGCCTGCTTGCCAGTTCGTCGCAATCGGCTGCCGATTTGGCCGCCAACGCCCAACAGAGTCTGGTACGCGCCCCGGAGGTGTTCAACACCCTGCTGCGCTGGGCTGGCAGATCGGTCAACAACCAGGCCGTTCTGCAACGCAGCCTGCCCAATCTCTCCGTGCAGGGGTTACTGAAGGGGGATGCCAGCGCTCTGGCCAGCCTGTTGGAAAGCGGTTCGCAGCAGGATGTGCGGGCGATGATTCAGGTACTGCGCGAAAGTTCTCTGCACCTGTTATTGACCAGCCCGGAAGCGGCCAAAAGCACGCCGGGCATGCACAGCAGCCACACACCGGCAACCGATGAGCTGATCAATGGCATGGCCCTGCGCAGCAACCTGCAGCGCATGGAAGATTTGTTGGCCATGCAGGAAATTTTGCCCCGTTTGCCCGCCAACAGCGATGGCAGTCAAGTGATGGGCTATCGCCTGTTCTGGTTGACGGAAGGGGGCCTGGGCGAGGCGATCTGGTATAACCGTCGCCAGGCAAACGAAAAGAGCGGTGATGAAGAGGGGCAAGAAGGGGGCGAAACCCCGGCGGCCAGCACCCACACCAGCGTGCTTTTGTCGTTGAACATGACCGAACTGGGGGCGGTACAGGCCCGTTTAAGTTATGGCGACGGCCTGTGCCGGATCCATATTGCCGCCGAGGAGGAGCAATCTCTCTCCCGGTTGCGCAGTCAGGTGGGTGAACTGCGCACCGCTCTGCTGGCGGCAGAGTTGCCGATCGGGGGCCTGGATATCAGCCGCCTGTTACCCGGAGAGTTGCGTGAGCAACGAATGCGGGCTTTGGGTCTGGCCAGTCAATTTGCCACGGAGGCGTAACGATGGAAGAGCCACAATCCACCGCCAACGCCCAAAAAAAACAGGCCGTCGCCCTGCGCTACCGCAAAAGCCAGGATATAGCCCCCCGCGTCACCGCCTCCGGCCAGGGGCGCATTGCTGAGGCGATCATCAAACGGGCCAAAGAGAATGGCATCATCCTGATGGAAGATCCAGACCTGGTCAACCTGCTAAGCAAAGTCCCGGTCGGCGACACCATCCCCCTGCCCCTCTACAAAGCGGTAGCCGAAGTGCTGGCCTATGTCTACCGGGTCAATAAGTCGATCCGGTCTTGAGGTTTATTTTTTAGCCCATGAAAATTCTTTAATAACATCGTCAATAACTGGATTATTTTTATGAGATAAAAATTTGATGATATACTCAGAAACAACCAATGCAACATTTTCAATTAATTTGCTTTCCTTATTCTTAAAAATTTTCTCAATTTTTGAAATAACACTGTCAGTTAGCCTTGTTCCTATACTAATATTTTCTAATCCAACAACAGGTGGATTGACGTTGCGGTAGTTCTCACACTCTTTACTATCAATAAAGTCAATATATACCGCAAAAGCAACGGAGTAAATGATTTTTCTTGCCAACAACACCCCAAAATTTTTTAAATAATTTGTTAAATCGTTTTTATATCTATTATCTATTTGCGTAATAGAACACGCTGGTCCCATACATGATTTATAATATTCAAAGGAAATATCAATACAGTCTATCGCATTGTATATATAGTTAAAATCAAAAATTAATTGATTAACTAAAAATGCGCCCATATTTGTAATACTCCAAAAGTTGTTTGGATGCTTAGCAACACATTCATTCGAATATAACATTTGAAGTTCATTTTTTATTATTATTTCGCCATAACCAAACCACTTATCCAAAGAACAAACCACATCATCTTCATTGTAGCAGTTAAAATTTTTTCTATTTAAGTATTGTAAAATCCTAATTTGACACAGTGCAGGATCTTTTTTCTCATTATAAATTGAACGTGATGATATATAGAATACATTAGGAATTATTGAGCAAGACTCATAATTTGATGTTTTGGTAACGCCAAATTTTTTTTCACTGGCATTATTTATTGCTTTAAATGCAAACATTTTATCTTTACTTTGGACAACTTTATATTTTGGAAAGCACAGGTGAAGCTGATTTATCATGAGAGAATTAATTACTATATAACGATATTTTCGTATAAAATTCTTACACTGGCTTTCGTTAGACAATAATCCGAGCAGGTAGTTTTTTGGATGCATACTCAACTCCTCTGCACTATATGCTGAACCCTTCATCGACAAAATCTCAATACGATTCAGAACATCTTTTGTAACTCTATTAAAGGATTGGAGCATCAATCTGTTATTCTTGTTCAGCAAATCATTTAGTATGCTTTTGTCTTCATTTTCATATTCAAAAGCATAGTTTATCATTCTAATTATAAATTTATTAAATTTTTCAAGATATACCCTTAATGATTTTGCAACATTTTTTGAATCTTCATCATAAGGGATTTCAAATTCCCTTTTTTTATTCACAACCTTACTAAAATCGTCGATCAAATGACCAGCAAGGTCAAATTTACTTTTAATAATTTCACATGTTTTTACTGGTAGCAATGTCAAATTTCTGATTTTGTGCGTAGGAGAACTTGCTTCACTAGTTGCCTTGATATATTCATATGATTCATACCTAGAAACTATAACATACGCATCTTCGAGACTGTTAGCTATCTTTGCAAATTTAAAAATTTCCTTATTTCTTCTCGCAAAAACTTCTTCAGAAAACAAATCCCTATCGTAATTATCTAATCCATCAATAAATAGTAAAAAACCATATCCTTTTCTTTTGAATGCTGAACGAACGGCAATAAACGCACTTCTCAAATCTCTTTTTGTCAATTCAACATAATCTTGAATACTTTCTTGATCTGAATTATATTTGCACTTAGAAAAAAATTTTTTTACTAGAATTTTCTTTTCATTATCAAGTTTAGAATTTCTTAGCGCGCACACAATATCATTTACAGTTACAATTTTTGGGATGTAATTCTCACAAATTATTCTAATTGCTTTATTAATGATTCGCAACTCAATTTCAAATTTTTGATCTATTTCAACTGGACTAGTAAGGTCAATCTTTATTGGCAATGCTTTAAACTCATGAAACGTATTCATGTGTACTGAAATAAGATAATTAACAAAAATTGTTTTTCCTTCACCAATTTCCCCTGTCAAAAAAACCACCTTCTCAAAATGTCTAGCGGTTGTTCCAGAGGGAGTTAATTTTGCTAACCAACTCAATGCTTCAACTAAAGTTAAAACTAAGTCATCGTTTATGTTCGCAAACACTTCGCTTTTGCCTTTAGCAATATCAATAAAATAGTTTTTTCTATTATTTTTATAGTATACCACCTGATCATTTTGTCCAGCATCCAGCGTTTCCATATCTGGAAACTGATAACCTATTTTGAACAATTTTATTCTAACTGGTGACGCACACAACAACTCAAAAGATCTTTCAATCTCACCATAAAATGCAGTAAAAATTGTTGGGGTGTCTGTTCTTTGAAGTCCGGACTTTATAGAATTATGTACAAAGTTATAGTCTGGAAGCTGTAACGTTGGATTAACAGTATGCGTACATTTTCCATCCCGATAGACCTGCGATGCAACTGCTCTAAACCAATAGCGAATATCATCAAGTTTCTCCATTCTTACACTCCTCTTGCATCAAACTATTACATTATATGCTAGCGGTCGACATTAATTTATCAAACCAATCATTCTATCTAAAGCATTAGTTATCGAAGCCATATTAAAATTGTTTGCAATTACGCCTCCTAATGCATTTTCTATTACATTTTTAATTGATTTAAGAGAATAATTTAATATGTTTGAGTCTGGCAAATTATCTAATTGCACCTCTATTGTTCTCATGTGAGAATTAATTTTATTGGTGTCGTACTCTGATAAATTAATATTTGATATTTCTGTTTTTATTTTGCTATATAAATCTTTTAGATCAGCAGTAACATTGATTTGGTTTTCAATTTGGTTTTCAATTTTAACAGACGCACTATCACCAAAAGCTGAGCCAACCGCCTTTTCAATATTAATATGATATTTAGTCATACCATTGCTTTGTAATTTTTCTAACATATCCATCCCTTTCCCTAAAGTTAATCCATAAAATCCTGATCTAAACTCCTCTATGTAGCCACTTTTTTTTAAAAAATCTACGCAATCCCAAAATTCATTTGAACTTTTACCAGATTTTTGTTGAACTGCAGGCATATAAATATTTTTTTTATAGTCTTCCATTGATCTGATTATGATTGTAAACACTTCAATCTGGATTTGATTTAATTCAGTCAACATTATTCGATCGCCTTACGGTGCTATGGTTATTGATACAAACAACTGTAAAAAAACAAACAAGAAAAACCGCAATGATAACATAACGAATTTGTAGACAATATACTAATCCGTGCATTGGATAGCCGACATATGCTATCATGCTCCTCATGGACACAAACTCAACCGACGGACGCAAACTCACGCACAAAACCCTGGAAGAAATCCGTATCCG
>PDZV01000043.1 GCA_002753135.1 Magnetococcales bacterium WMHbinv6
AAGGGAAAAGGCCCCTGAAGGGGCCTTCATAAGGACAATGGCCCCCTACGGGGGCCTTCATCAAACCACCCGCTACGCGGGTGGTACGTGATTTGGTTTTGATGCCAACCTTGCAGAATGGGTTGTTGTCGGTGGGGATGAACGACGGATCATCGTTCCACTCCGAACCCCGGATGTACCCCTGGAAACCAACGGAAGATTTTGTCCGTTCGTTTTGCATCTGTCGGCACAGCTCGTTACGATTTGCGTCGTCATAATGGAGGGCGTGACAGGTAAAAATTTCGTGGATTGGAGCCTCTTTTTTGCTGACCGCATCATCCACAAATCTTCTCCACCAATTGCGATGGTACGCGGGGAGGCTCTTTCCCTTGGCGTGCGTTGTCGCCAAATTTTCTTTGTCAGTCGGTTCGGGTGGTGAGAGCTTGATTTGGTAGGCTCCGGCAGTAGAGGCGGTGAGCATTGTTAAAACGAAAACAAGTGAAATATTTAAATTTCTCAATGTTTTACTCCAAGGTTTATGTTGTTGTAAAAAAATCACTATATTATAATACATCACCAATTTTTAGGTGGCAATTATCTTTTTTATTTTGTCTGGTGAAATGGTTTCAAACCGCACGGGCAGCAGCTTTTGCCATCGGGTGGTGGGTGTAATGCGGAGAGTGGTTGCTGGCGCGACCTTGCCAGTGTAGGGTGGGATTTCCTGCCGGTAACGCCAGCAAGTCGGCGACCGTTTGGCGAATCTCTCTGCCGATCAGCGTTGCATTTTCTGCCGCAATGTCAGCTTGCCAGCGTTGCACAGGCACCATTCAACCAGGGTTCAGTGTATTGCAGGCTAATGACTATTGAGCTGACTTGCCATTCATGCGACGGGAAAGTATTCTGTCGCCAGAATCTGGTGATTGTGGCCAATTGTCGGAGGGGCGTTGCAAGGCGAGGGTGGTATGAAAAACCTTTCATTGAAGATCAGAGAGATTTTTATTCTGTCAGCGGGCATCCCGATGCTGTTTTTGTTGATCGGTGGCCTGTGGTCCTGGCAGGCGAGTGACAGCATTGCCAAACAGACGGAAAAGGTGCGCCATGAAGCCCAAACCTATGCCATCCTGGCGATGGAGTTGCGCCTGCAGGTGGTCCAAACCCAGCAATGGTTGCAGGATATTGCCTCGACCCGCGGTTTGGATGGACTGAATGAAGGATTTCGCCGCGCCGAAGAGAGTGTACGCCATTTCAAGGACAAGGCCCATAAGTTTGAAGAGCATTTCCAGAGCAGCAACAATACGGCGGATTTGAACCGAATTCGCGATGTCAGCCTCCGTTTTGAACAATTTTACGCCACGGGCCGCAAAATGGCGGAAGCCTATGTGGCCCAGGGACCGGCAGGGGGTAATCCGATGATGGCCGCTTTTGACCGTGAAGCGGAAAAATTGGAAATGGCCCTGCAACCATTCGTCAACCAACAACTGCAGCAGGCAGAGCAACTGTTGCAGGAGGTTGGCCGCTCCTCTGCAACCGTGGCCCAAGGCACGTTGTTGTTTGCGCTGCTTGCCCTGTTTTTGTGTGGGGGGATGGTTTGGTTTTTGCTGCGGGAGGAACGTCGGGTTCGTCGGGTGTTGGCGACGGTGCAGCAGGTGGTGCAGGGTGATTTGACCGTGCGCATTAACAGCTCTGACTCCCGCTCGGAGATTGGTTTGATTGCCCAGGGTATTGATCGCAGCATTGCCATGATGGAGCGGTTGATGCGCATGATTGGTATGCATGCCGGCAGCGTGACGGCCTCGGCAACCGAACTGTTGCATATTCGTGAACAGGTGGAGTCGGATGCGGGTACCACCTATCAGGTGGTGGCCGATGTGACCCAGGCCAATAAAGAGTTGGGCGAAGCGGTCAATACGGTCAAAACGTCGATTGATCAAATGACCGACAACGTGGGGAGTATTTCCGATGCGGCAACCAAAGTCTCCAACGATGTGGTGACCATCGCCGCCAGCGTCGAACAGGCCAGTGCCAATATTACCACCATGGCTTCGGCGGCAGAGGAGATGACCGCCAATATTTCCGGTATCAACAACAATCTCTACCAGGTCGATCATGCCGTACAGGATATTGCCGGTTCGCTGCATGAGATGAACGATGCCCTGGGCGGCGTGCGGAAACGCTGCCAGGAGGCCAACCATGTTTCCGAGCAGGCCAACGAAAAGGCGCGTGCCGCCCGCTCGGTCATGGGCAACCTGGGTATGGCGGCCCGTGAAATCGGCCAGGTGGTGGAGCTGATCAATAATATTGCCGAACAAACCAATATTTTGGCCTTGAACGCCAGCATTGAAGCGGCGGGTGCCGGTGAGGCAGGCAAGGGGTTTGCCGTGGTGGCCAATGAGGTCAAAGAGCTGGCGCGTCAGACGGCACAGGCAACCCAGGTGATTGCCGACAAAATTGTCGAAATTCAATCGGTGGTCAACGATGCCGTCGATACCAACCGGGAAATCGGTGAAGCCATTGCCCAGATCAATACCGCCAACCGGGAGATTACGGCTTCGGTGGATGAGCAGAACAGCACCGTGCGGGTGATTTCCAGCAATATGAATTCGGTGGCCCAGGCAGCAGCCGAGGTGACCAACAATGCCCGAGAATTGAATGCGGCGGCGGTGGAGGTGGCCCGTTCGGCAGCCGAAGCGGCGCAAGGTACTTCGGAAGTGGCCAATTCGGCCGGTCGGGTGGCGGACCTGGCACGGCAAATGGCTGGCGAAAGCTATCGGGCGATGAATTTTGCCCAAACGGTAACCCAGTCAGCACAGATTTCACAGAGTGTTTCCGCCACCGTACAGGCCAAAATGGAACAGGCCTCGCATACCACCCATTTGATGCAGGGATCGGCGCGCCATTTTCAGCGTCTGGGGCAGGTGATGCAGAACATGAGCAACAGCCTCTATGCCAGCCAGACCGAGGTGGATATTTCACCACCGCCTTTCGATATTTTGCTGGTCAAAGAGCAGTTTCTCGCTTTGCAGGGACGGATGGAGCAGTTGCTCTCCGGTCGTTTATCGGTTCGGGAGAGCCTGCTGCCGCAGCAGAAGTTGGCTTTTGCCGAGTGGATTGCCGGCAAAGAGTCCAACAGCGATACCCACCGCCAGGCGGTGGAACAGTTGCGCCAGTTGCTGGATAAAGTGGAAAAGATGCAGGCAGCCATGCGCGAGCAACGCACGGGTGTTGCCGAAACGGTGCTGGGCCAGTTCCATAATCAGCGGGAACAGCTGTTCCGCCTTCTCAATACCCTGTATCAGGGTGGAGAGGCAGCGGAAGAGGCCAAGCCGTTCTTTCCCTGGGGGGATCGGTTGGTGACCGGTATTTCGTTTGTCGATAAAGAACACCGTGTGCTGATTGATATGATCAACGCGCTGCAGTTGGCCATGAAAGAGGGGCAGGGGGTGGAGGCCATCGGTAAAATTCTCGACGGGCTGCTGGCGTATACGGTGACCCACTTCGATCACGAAGAAAAAGCCATGGCCCGTACTGACTATCCTTCGCTGGCGGAACATCGCGCCAAACATGCCAGGCTGGTTTCCACTTTGCAGAAATTGGTGCAAGAGTTCAAAGATGGACGCTTCTCGGTGGGCATCGATCTGTTAAGTTTGGCCAAAGGGTGGCTGGTTGAACATATTTTGGGTACCGATACGACGTATGTTCCCTACATGAAAGAGAAAAACATTCACTGAAGACGGGGGCTCCGTTTTTTGTTGCAAGGATCAAGTCCGCTTTTGTTGGCGGAAAGCCAGAAAATCTTTTTCTGGCATCGGCTTGCCGATCCAATAGCCTTGAATGGTTTCGCAGCCACGTTGATGCAGGTAGTCGGCCTGTGCAGCCGTTTCCACCCCTTCGGCAACCACTTTCAGCCTCAGTCGGTGGGCCATATAGATAACAGCGTCCACAATCGCTTCGTCATCCTGGCTGCCGGGCAGGTTGCGCACGAATGAATGGTCGACTTTCAAGGTGTTGATCGGAAACTGTTTCAAATAGCCCAGTGAAGAGTAGCCGGTGCCAAAATCATCCATGGCCAGGGAGATACCCTGATCACGCAACTGTTTCATCTGCACAATCGCTTTTTCCAGATTGCCCATTACGATACTTTCGGTAATTTCCAGTTCCAACTGTTCTGCATTCAGGCCGGTTTCCTGCAAAATATCGAGGATTTGACCAACCAGGTTGGCTTGTTGAAACTCTTTGGCCGAGAGATTGACAGCAATGGTAAACGGCATGGCATCCTGTTGATGCCATTGCCTGGCGTGGTGGCAGGCGGTGGTTAAAATCAATTTGCCAATGGCCAGAATCAAACCGGTCTCTTCGGCCAGTGGAATAAACAGACCGGGATTGACCAAGGTACCATCCGGTTTGCGCCAACGTACCAGCGCTTCTGCACCGGTCAATCTTTGGTTGCCAAGGGCAACTTTCGGTTGGTAAAAGGGAACCAGTTCTTGCTTTTCAATCGCCCGATGCAGATGGCTTTCCAAGGTGATTCGCTGTGAAACCTGGGAATATAAATCGGTGGAGAAAAAGCGAAAGGTGTTGCGTCCTGCCTCTTTTGCCTGATACATGGCCATGTCGGCATGTTTGATCAGGGTTTCCATGTCGCTGGCATCTTTGGGAAAGGCAGCAATACCGATACTGGCCCCGACATAGACCTCTTGTTCCAGCAAAGTGATCGGTTTGCGGATGGTGGTGATCAATTTGTCGGCGACTGCAGCTGCCCGGTCGGGATGGGTGGTACTGGTCAGAATGACAGTAAACTCATCCCCACCCAGACGGGCCACCGTATCGCTTTCGCGCACACACTGTTTCAGGCGTTGGCTGACCTCTTTGAGCAGATCATCGCCTGCCGAATGACCCAACGTATCATTGACCCATTTAAAGCGATCCAAATCGATAAACATCAAGAGCAATTGGCTGTTTTGCCGATGGGCCAGGCTCAAGGAGTGTGTCAGACGTTCACGGAAAAAGAGACGGTTGGGCAGACCGGTCAAGGCATCATAAAAAGCCAGTTGCTCCAGACGCTGTTCGGCATCCTTGCGTTCACTGATGTCAAGGAAGATGGCAACAAAGTTGGTCAATTGGCCGGCAGGGTTGCGAATGGCGCTGATCGCAAGCCATTTGGGAAAAATTTCTCCATCTTTGCGACGATCCCAGACTTCTCCTTGCCATTGGCCTTCCCGGAGCAAGGTTTGCCACATTTGTTGGTAAAAGTTTTTATCGTGCCGTCCCGATTTGGTTATGCTCGGATTTTTACCCAGTACTTCCTCCCGCCGGTAGCCGGTGACCTGTTCATAGGCGGGATTGACATCGGTGATGATGCCCTGTGCATTGGTGATTACGATGGCTTCGCCCGCATTTTCAAATACTTTGCGTGCCAATAAAAGGTTTTCTTCTGCCTTTTTGCGTGCGGAAATATCATGAATGATACCGACAAAAAGGTGATTGTTTTTGTCCTTGATCTCACTAATGAATAATTCGGCAGCGAAGGTTGTTCCCTCTTTGTGTAGACCAGTCACCTCACGACCGATGCCAATGATCTTTCTGATACCGGTATGGAGATAGTTGTCGACATATTGGTCATGTTCCGTGCGCACGGGTTCCGGCATGATGCGGTTGACATTTTGCCCCACCATTTCTGCCGCAGAATAGCCGAATAACTGTTCTGCGGCCCGGTTGAACAGGAGAACCTGTTTGTCTCGATTGATAACGATAATCCCATTGATGGCGGTTTCGATGATGGTTTTGATGGTCTTTTCGCTGTGGCGCAACTCTCGGGTCATGCTATCGGCCAATTGCTGGGCACGGTTGCGGCTGTTCAACAGCGACCAGAGGAGAACGGCCAACAGCAAGGAGGCCAACGTACCTGACTGCGCAACCAACAGCGAACGGCTGCTATCCATTCTGGCTTCAAAAGCGGGCAAGGAGCGGATGATGATGGTCCAATCATGGTTGGCTATGTTGATGGATTGCACGGAAATAAACTGATCGGTGTGTGTGGCGCGTGCCAGCGAGGGGAAGCCATCTTCATCGTACAGCAGGTTATCGATGGATGGCTGCAGCCCGTCATGAATTTCCAGATCCAACAGTTTGCTGTGTTCCGCCAGAATGCCAGCCATCAGGTTGTTGACACGAAACGGCGCGTAAGCCCAGCCCAGAAGGTCGGCGCGTCGTGCCTCCGCAGTATCCACAGGCTGTTGGTTGCCATAAATGGGCACATACAACAGAAACCCTGCCTGAACTTGTTTGCCGTCTTCTTGAACCAGAGTCACTTTACCGGAGAGCGCCGGTTTGCCGGTTTGCCAGGCCTGATCCATGGCCGAGCGTCGCACCGATTCAGAGTACATGTCGAAGCCAAAGGCGCGCTGGTTGCGGGGCGTAAACGGTTCCAGATAGATAATGGCCGTGTAGGGGTCTCGCTCCCCTTCGGGGCGCACGGTGAATTGTGCAAAACCTTCGTTGCGCAACTGGGCAATCAATTTTTCTCGTTGCTGGGCCGGAACAAGGGCCGCAAAGCCGACACCCTGAATGCCAGGGTAGTAGCTATCCAATTGCAGGCGCTCCACATATTCGCGAAATGCCCGTCGATCAACCTGCATGTTTGCGGCAAAAAGACCGGTAACACCGCGCAAGACTTGTTCATAGGTGGCGAAACGCAGAGAGATCCGGGCAGTAATCTCGCGCACTTGATAGTCAAACTGACTGCGCAGAAGCTCGTGGGCATTGTGGTGGGCCGTTTTTTGTAAGGTATAGGTCACAAACAGTCCAAGAGCCAAAACCATCCATGGTAGAACCATCAACGCTTTTTTTTGCATGGGTATCCCGGGCGCAGGTGGAGATTAATTACAACAATATATCGTTATATACTAATATTAACATAAACTTATCAAAATATCCAGAGCAAGGCTGGACAATCATAAAAACGGCAAATTGCAAAAAAGCTTGAAAATAGCAGACACGATCTCTATTGTTCGGCAGACTGACGTATCCGGGGCGGAGAGATATCTGTGAAGGGGGCAAAAATGCGGCACGGATTGGCCGATTGGAGCATTCGGGTAAAGTTGTTGCTGGGTTATGGGGCGGCGCTGCTTCTCTTTGCCTTGTTGAGTGCAATGGTATTTTATCCCATGGTGCGCAGCATGTACGAAGAGAGCGTGGTCAATGAGCTGCAAAACACCTCGCAGACGTTGCGCAGCATGGTGGAAGCGGCGGCCAATGCCTCGGTAAAAAATTATCTGCGTGGCATGGCGGAAAAAAACCGGGATATTCTCGAACAGTTCTACCAACAATACCAGCACGGCAATCTGAGCGAAGAACAGGCCAAAGAGCAGGCGGTTGCCGTGCTGTTGAGCCAACGGGTTGGCAAGACCGGCTACATCTACTGTCTGGATGGACAGGGAATCATCCGGGTGCATCCGGTCAAAGCGCTGCTGGATGTGGATTTGACCCGTTATGAGTTCATTCAGAAACAGCTCAAGGATAAAGAAGGCTATCTGGAGTATGACTGGAAAAATCCCGGCGAAGCCGTCAGCCGCAAAAAAGCGCTGTACATGACCTATTTTGAGCCATGGGATTGGATCATCTCCGTCTCCTCCTATCGAGACGAGTTCAGTTCCCTGATTCAGGTGCAGGATTTTCGCGATAAAATTCTTTCCATTCGTTTTGGCAAAA
This sequence comes from Magnetococcales bacterium WMHbinv6, assembly GCA_002753135.1. GTDB lineage: Bacteria > Pseudomonadota > Magnetococcia > Magnetococcales > Magnetaquicoccaceae > Magnetaquicoccus. Next base: position 7,687 of record PDZV01000043.1, read on the forward strand.
CCGGCTATTCCTATGTCATCGATACAGAGGGTAATTTGATCGTGCATCCATATCTGGAAGGAAAAAATTTTTTCCATGTCCGTGATTCGGACGGACAGGCCTTTATTCAGGAGATGGTGCGACAGAAAGAGGGGACGATCATCTATACCTGGCAAAACCCGGACGAGGTGGCAGCACGGCCCAAGCTGGTGGTCTTTCGCTTTATTCCCGAACTAAACTGGCTGGTCGCCTCCTCCAGTTATCTGGAAGAGTTTCAACAACCGTTACACCGTATTCGTGACCTGTTGTTGGTTCTGTTATTGGTCTCGTTGCTGTTTGTTTTGACCTTGACCTTTCTCTTCAGTTCCTATTTCAGTCGCCATTTGGACCGCTTGTTGATGGCCTTTCAGAAGGGGGGTGCCGGAGATCTGAGCGTGCGCTTGCCACAAGCGAACCAGGATGAATTTGGCCGCCTGGCCAGCCATTTCAATTCGTTTATTGGCAAACTCAACGAGTCGCACCAGGCGCTGCAGGAGCAACTCAACGCCCGGCAACGGGCGGAAGAGGAGTTGCGGCAGAGCAACGATGTACTGGAGTTGCGGGTGGCAGAGCGTACCCGCGATATCGAACAGGCCAGAAACGCCGCCGAAACGGCCAACAGGGCCAAAAGCACCTTTTTGGCCAATATGAGCCATGAATTGCGTACCCCGTTAAACGCCATCATCGGTTACAGCGAAATGTTGGAAGAGGATGCCGCCAGCGACGGAATCGACCACTTTGTGCCCGATCTGCAAAAAATCCATGCCGCCGGTAAACATTTGCTGCAACTGATCAATGATGTGTTGGATCTTTCCAAAGTCGAAGCCGGTAAAATCAATCTGTTGCCGGAGGCGATTGATTTGCACCTGCTGGTGGATGAGATTGTGCATACCATTCAACCGATGCTGGCCAAAAACAATAACCGCTTTGGCCTGATCATGTTGGAGGCACCGGGGCAGGCTTATACTGATCCGATCCGTCTGCGCCAGGTGTTGTTGAATTTGTTAAGCAACGCTTCAAAATTTACCGAACAGGGACGTATCACTCTGCGTGTGCAACGCATGCGGCAGCATGGCGAGGATTGGTTGTCGTTCCAGGTCTGCGATTCGGGCATCGGCATTACCCCGGAGCAGATTGAACAGTTGTTTCAACCTTTTGCCCAGGCGGATGTTTCTACCACGCGCAAATATGGCGGTACCGGTTTGGGCCTGACCATCAGCCGTCGTTTTTGCCGCATGTTGGGAGGGGATATTGCGGTAGAGAGTCAGCCAGGGCAGGGATCCTGTTTTACCGTGCAGATTCCGGCCCGCTTACCCAGTGTGCGGACTGGCGAAATCAGCCATGGGTTGGCAACGGTGGCAACTCGTGAGAGAATGGCCTCTCATCGGGCAACCGTGCTGGTGATCGACGACGATCCGACCATGCGGGAGTTGCTGCAAAGATTGTTGGATCGGGAAGGATATTATGTCGAAACGGTTGCCAGCGGCAACGAGGGGTTGCAACGGGTGCGTGCGTTGACGCCGGATCTGATCACCCTGGATGTGATGATGCCAATCAAGGATGGCTGGTCGGTGTTGACGGCCTTGAAAGATGATCCGTTGACGGCAGAGATTCCGGTGATCATGCTGACCATGCTGGATAATGAAAATCTGGCTTTCTCTTTGGGAGCATCGGACTATTTGACCAAACCGATTGAGCGGGAACGATTGCTCGAGAGTGTGCAGCGTCACTTGGCCCATCAGCAAGGGGGATGTATCCTGATTGCCGATGACGATGCGTGGAACCGCCAGATCATGCGTCGTTTACTGGAACAGCACCATTGGCACGTGCTGGAGGCGGTCAACGGCAAAGAGGCCCTGCGCATACTGGCCGATCAGATACCGGACCTGTTCCTGTTGGATCTGATGATGCCAGAGATGGATGGTTTCGCTGTGGTGGAAGCCTTGCAGAACCATCCCCAGTGGCGCACCATTCCGGTGGTGATCATCACTGCCAAGGATCTGCTGCCGGAAGATCGGGAGCGATTAAAGGAAGGAATCCAGTACACCATTCAGAAAGGTTCCTGCTCCCAAGAGCAATTAATGCAGCAGATTCAGCGGTTGTTGCCGGTTGGCAGCAAAACAGGGGGAGTTTGACTTCATGTCACTGATACTGTTGGTAGAAGACAATGAAATGAACCGGGACATGCTCTCCAGACGACTGCAGCGCAAAGGGTATACCGTTGCCATGGCCGTCGACGGTGCGCAAAGTTTGGCCCTGGCGCACAGTGAAAAACCGGCATTGATCCTGATGGATATGAGCCTGCCGGTGTTGGATGGTTGGGAGGCGACACGCCGCTTGAAGGCCGATCCAGAGACGGCAGCCATCCCGGTGATCGCCTTGACGGCGCATGCCATGGAGGGTGACCGGCAACAGGCCTTGGCTGCCGGTTGTGACGACTATGACAGCAAACCAGTCGATATGCAGCGCTTGTTGGAAAAAATGGAACGCCTGTTACCATCAGCCTGATGATTGCGAGTGCATGAACGAATCGTCCACCTCTTTTCCCTCTGAAGCTCGCACCCGGAACGGCTTGACCGCCCCGATGCAGCATGCGCTGCGCAATCAACTCAATGCCATTGCCGGCTACAGTGAAATGTTGTTGGAGGAGTTGGGTGGACAGGGTGGCCTGAATGGCCAGCAGGTCGATCTGAAACGGATTCGTGCCGCCAGCGAACAGTTGTTCCACTTTCTGGAAGAGAGCCACCCAAATTTCCACTCCCCTGAGTTTGCCCAACAGTTGCTGCATGGTATCCGCACCTTTGCCACCACCATCATCGGCTATGCGGAACTGATTGTCGAAGAAAACCCGGATACGGTGTTATCCTCTGCCGCCCGCAATCTGCAGATTATTCGTGATGCCGGACATCAACTGGTTGCTCTGATGCAGCACTATCTGCAAAACGGCCAGAACCGGGAGGTATCGTTAAACCTGCAGGGGGTGGTCGGTGAAATTTATCCAGTGATGCACAATGCTGCCTTCCGCCTATGGCCCTCTCTCCCCGTTGCCGAGCCACAACAGAGGGTGGGGCGAATCCTGGTAGTGGATGACGATCTGGTCAGCCGCGATTTGGTGATGCACGAACTGATACGGCAAGGTTATCAGGTGACGACCGCTGCAAACGGCCAGCAGGCGTTGCAGCAGATTCATGGCGAACAGTACGATTTGGTGATCCTGGATCTGTTGATGCCGGAAGTCAGCGGTTTCCAGGTGTTGGAACAACTGCATCGGGATGGTCTGTTGGCTGAACTGCCGGTGGTCATTATCTCTGCCTGGGCTGAAATGGAGGATGTGGCACGCTGCATCGAACTGGGGGCAGAGGATTATTTGCCGCGCAAGTTCAATTTGTCTTTGTTCAGGGCGCGGATCACGGCCTCTTTGGAAAAACGGCGCTTGCGCAGGTATCGTGAAACATGGAAACAGGAAAAAGTGCAGATCGAACAGGTGGCGCTGCGTGCCTCTGAGGAAAAATTTCGTCATCTGGTCAACAGTGCCCTGATTGGCATTTTTCGTCTGGACTCCTTTGGCGTCGCCATGGAAGCCAACCCGGTGGTATTGCAAATGCTGGGTTATGCGACGCTGACAGAATTGAACCAGGCGGGCTTGATCAATCTGATTGCCGACGCCCAGGACCGCTTGCGCTTAAAGGAGGCCTTGGGACAAGGTCCGGTGGCCCATTTTGAAACCCGCATGCGTCGTGCCGATCAGGAGATGGTCGATGTCAGTCTTTCCATGCAGTGGGTAAACGATACCTCCCGCCATCGGCAACTGCTGGAAGGAACCTTGGAGGAGATCAGCGACCGCAAACAACTGGAACGAAAAATTGTCCGTCTGAACGAAGAGTTGTCGGCGCGGGCCATCAGCCTGGAGCGGGCCAACTATGAGTTGACCAAAGAGAATGCAGAACGGCAACGTGTTGAAGCCCAGTTGCGCCTGCACAAGGAACAGGCAGAACAGATTGCCCGGGCCAAAGGGGAGTTTCTCGCTGCCATGAGCCATGAAATTCGTACCCCGATGAATGTGGTCATCGGCATGACCGAGTTGTTGCAGGAGACCCCTTTGAGTGCCGAGCAGCATGCCCTGATGGATCGACTGCAGATGGCCAATCGAAATTTGTTGAACCTGATCAACCAGATTCTCGATTTAACCAAAATTGAAGCCGGACAGTTGGTTCTGAACGAAGAGGCGGTGGCCATTCGTCGTCAATTGGGGGAAGTGGCCGACTTGATGCGTGTGTTGGCAACCAACAAAGGGATCGCCATGCGGTTGCAGATCGATGAGACGGTTCCGGAGTGGATCTGGGTGGATGGTTCCCGTTTGAATCAAATTTTGTTCAACCTGCTGGGCAACGCCATCAAATTTACCGAACAGGGTACGGTTGCCCTCACGGTTGCGCTTCTGCCCGAGAGGCCGGATCTGTTGCATCTGGCGATAAGCGATACCGGAATTGGTATCGATGATGAACACAGGCAGCGCATTTTTGACTCTTTTACCCAGGCGGATGGGGGAATTACCCGTCGTTATGGTGGAACAGGGTTGGGATTGACCATCTCCTTGCGTCTGGCAGAACGGATGGGAGGGACGATTCGGGTGGAGAGTCAACGCGGTGTCGGCAGCACTTTTTATGTGCAATTGCCGTTACGAGAAGCGCAACCGGCCACAAGTCGGTTGACGCCTGCCCATGCCGACAACACCCTCTCCGAGAAAGCGGAGTCCGTGCGCCCCCTGCAAATCTTGATCGCTGAAGATTCGGAAGATAATCAGATCCTGTTGCAAGCCTATTTCAAGCGTCAGGCCTATCAATTGACCTTTGTTCTCAACGGAGAAGAGGCATTACAGGCCTTCCGGAAGGCGGATCCACCCTTTGATGTCATCTTGATGGATGTGCAGATGCCGGTCATGGATGGTTACACGGCAACCCGGGCCATACGCCAATGGGAACTGGAGCATGGCAGAGCGCCTGTCCCCATCGTTGCCCTGACTGCCCACGCCTTTGAGGAAGAGGAAGAGCGCAGCCGCAAAGCCGGATGCAACCATTTTCTTACCAAGCCGGTCAGCAAAAAAAACATCCTCGGTCTGATTCAGCGTATCGAATCGGGCACAGGGTGATTCCCACGCGACTGTGAAGCAACCGTTGCCTTTGTTGTGCTTGCGATTTGCTTTCAGACATGCCTGTCGGCATGAAACATTTTTTTGTCTTCATACAGAGTATGACCGGCAAACCATTCGTTGAGAAAAAAAACGAACTGCTCTTTGCCCATTTCTTGATCATGTAACTGGCGAATATGCAGGCGAAGCTCGGCCAGCAATTCCAGATGCCGTTGTTTGTGTTGGCTCAAGAGAGGCAGTTGCAGCGCGTGGGCAATGTTCTCTTCCGAGATAAAATGAAACTCGGCATACAGCAGCAACTCTTCCAGTATCGCCTCTTGATATTCTGCATTCTGAGTGGTTACCAGCGCACAGCCAATGCGATTGATCAGGTTGAGAAAAAAGTGGTGCTGAAAATCCACGTCTTCGTTACCGGTCAAAAATTTATCTTGCCAAGCAAAGGTAAATGTATTCATATTTTTCCACGTCTGTCGCAATGAATCAGGAAAAAGGGTAGCAGAAATTGGTGCAGCCAGCCCTGAAACGGTGTTACCGCCCGAATGATACGGGCAGGTGGGTACAAACACCAGTGATTGAGCATCCCTTGGTAAAATAATATACAATGGCAGTTCAAAATATAACGGTTTGCAAGGGAGAGGCTATGCTTGGCCGCTTGCCGGTGGCCCGGAGCGAATACGACGGGCTCTTTGGTCCAATTTGTCGGCGTTGGAAAGGCGGTTGCTGGCCCGGTACAAAGAGGCGAGATTTTCCAGTGTGGTGGCCACTTCCGGATGATCGGGACCGAACACCTGTTCCCGGATGGCCAGTGAACGCAGATAGACCGGTTCCGCCTGGGCATATTGCCCTTTGGCGATGCAGAGCAGAGCCAAATTGTTCAGGGCAATCGCCACCTCAGGATGGTTGGGGCCCAGGGCATTTTCCCAAATGGAGAGGGCGCGGTTCAAATAGAGTTCCGCCTGGGCCAGTTGTCCCTGCGCCCGGCAAATCAGGGCCAGGTTGTTGAGGGTGGCGGCAACGTCGGGATGGTCAGGGCCTGCACTCTGTTTGGCCAGTGCCAGCGCCTCTTTGCCTGCGAGCAGGGCCTCTTCCCACTGCCCTGCCTCATAGTGTGTTTCCAGTTGATCAATGAGCCGTTGCCAGGGCAATCCAGCCCCGTCTGTCTCGGTTTTTTGTCTGTTGTTGTGCAGAGAGTCCGTCAGATCCTGCAACCATGATTTCCATCCCATCGTTGATCCGCTTTAACGATCCCGCTGTTGCTGAAAATAGTTTTCGGAACGACAGGTCCGACACATGTGATCCCGTTGCAGGCAGGTGGCACAAACGGTTTGGATGCCGTTACACTTGGGACAACGTTCCAGGTTGTCCGTGCTGCCACAATTGTGACAGGAGGTGCCGTTGACCACCATCGGGGTAAAAAAGGCGACAGCTTCCGGGCTGACATACTGGATGGCAACACAATAGCTGCTCACGCTGTATTTGCCAGAGCGGGTCACCCGTCCAGGAAAGGTTGACGTGACCCCTTTATAGTCGACGATCAGTTGGCCAACTTCATTGACATCAACGTGGTTGCGTTGTTCAGAAACCAGCAGCAGAGCCTCCGCGCTGATGTTTTTACAGCTGCCGGTACAGACAATCCCTGAGTCGGAAACGAAACGCACCTGCCTCTGGACAGGAGCGCGGGGCTCTTTGCGGCGTTCACCGAATTTGGTCAGGAAATCAAACATTGCACACATCCCCTGCACACGAATGAATGGGATTTGTCCTCATCACGACAAGGCAGTCATTGCCGTTGCCGGTTTGCTTGCGGCTGGCAACGGCAGCCTGCAAACCGGATATACTATTATCACTTTTCCAGAGTCGTTGCCAGCGTTATGCTGGCCAGAGCAAGATGCAGCTTTTCCAGGACGTGTTGACCGTTGAGGTTTGGTGCCTTCAGACAAGGCGAGGTGAAACGAGCAGCGCAGCATACGCGGTCATATGTGCGCAGCGGAGCCTCCCCGCAACGCCAAATCAAGGCCTGCCGGTCAAATGTCAACATGCCCTGATAATCGGGAGATTTGCCATGTCGCTTAAAAGATCGATGTTGACCCGTCGTACGCTGTTGGCCGGGTTACCCCTTTTGCTGTTGGGAGCCTCTGCCCCTTTTGCCCTGCAGGCGGCGGCTTCGTCATGGCGAGCGTACCGTTCACCGTTTAGCCTGGGTATTGCCAGTGGTTCGCCCAGTCCGGAAGGATTTGTTTTGTGGACGCGATTGCTGGGTGATGAAGTACCGCAAGATCAAGCCTTGTTGGTTGATTGGCAGGTGTTTGTTTGGGACGATCCACAGCAGGTGGTTGCCGCCGGTCAGGCTTGGGCCGTGCCAGAGTTGGCCCATTCGGTTCATGTCGAGGTCAGTGGCTTGCCTGCTGACCGCTGGTATGGCTACCGCTTTCAGGCGGGGGGGCAGCAGAGTCCGCCAGGTCGCACGCGCACCATGCCGGAGGCAGGGGCCGTTCCTGCCCGGCTTCGTTTCGCTTATGCCTCCTGTCACAGTTGGGAATTGGGTTATTATGCTGCCTACCGGCAGATGCAGCAGGAGGATCTGGATCTGGTACTCTTTGTTGGTGACTACATTTACGAGTATGCCGGTTCGCAGAAGCTCGGGGCGCATAATGTGCGCTTCCATCACCTGCCGAAGGCCCGTACCCTGGCTGATTTCCGCAATCACTATGCCCTTTATAAAAGTGAGCCGCTGTTGCAGGCCATGCACGCGCACTGTCCCTGGCTGGTCGTCTGGGATGACCACGAAGTGGAAAATGACTATGCCGGAATCCATTCCATTTATGCCACGGAAGGATTTTTTCAGCTGCGGGCGGCTGCCTATCAGGCCTATTACGAACACATGCCATTGCCTTTGGCAACGTTGCAGCAAGGGATTGCCGGCATGCAACGGGGTGCGGAAATGCGCATCTATGACCGGGTTGCTTTTGGTCGTCTGGCGCTGTTTCACCTGCTCGATTGCCGTCAATACCGGGACGCTCCGTTATGTCCCGATCGTGTGGAGCCCAACCGGCAGGCGAACTGTCAGCCCGCCCATCCCAGCCGCAGCATGCTGGGGGTTGGGCAAGAAGAGTGGTTGGAGGAGGGGTTGCGGGTCAGTGCCGAGCTTCCCTGCCTTTGGAACGTGATTGTCAGCCAGAGCCGTTTTACGCCTGGCAACTATGCCGAGGGTTTGGCTGTCATGGCCTCGCGGGATCGCTGGGACGGTTTTCCGGAGGCGCGGCAGCGTCTGCTGCAAGCCCTGCTGCGCCATCGACCGCGCAATCCTGTGATCATTGGAGGCGATATTCACTATCACTGGGTTGCCAGAGTGCATCAGGATCCGTATGATGTCCGTTCGCCGGTTTTGGCCAGTGAATTTATTGGCACCAGTATTACCTCCCGCAGTGGCCGTAACCAGGAAGCAACCGATCGTCATGCGGCACAAAATCCCCACTGTCTGCTCTCCTACAGCGAAAAACGCGGCTACGGTGTGGTGGAAATCACCCCAAAGAAGAGCGAAATTATCTTGCGAGTGGTGGAAAATGTGCGCGACGAACACTCACCGGTGACAACCCTGGCCCGTTTTGAGGTCATGGATGGTCAGCCGGTGCGTGCCTGCCAAAACAATAGCTGATCACCTGCAGGGTGTCGTGCAGGATTTGCTGCCTCTCTCTCTGGATTTGTGGTGCATGAACGATCCTATTCCGCCCTATGCCGTTTTCCGCCATCGTGCCTTTACCATCTTCTGGTTGGCCCGCATTACCGGCAATATTGCCACCTTTATGCAGGGGGTGGCGTTGGGTTGGGTTGTCTACGCCACCGCCCGCCTGACACTCGAAGAGGCGGAAAGCATGTTTTTGGTCGGCATGCTGGGTCTGGCGCAATTTTTGCCAATGTTTGCACTGGCTTTGCTCGCCGGAGCCTTTGCCGATCGTTATGATCGCAGAAAAATTTTGCTCTATTGCATCGGCTTGCAATGGCTCTGTTCGCTGGCCTTCAGCTGGATCGCCTGGCAGGAGGAGCCTGCGCTGCCGTTGATTTTTCTCTTTTCCGCCTTTTTCGGGGTGTCGCGCACGTTTGCCATGCCGGCTGCGATGGCCATGTCTCCCTCTTTGGTGCCGGCGGCAGTTTTGCCGGGTGCGATTGCCTGGAATACACTGGGGGTGCAAGGCGGGATGATTATTGGTCCCTGGTTGGGGGGCATACTCTGCGCTTATTCGCCCGCTGTGGCCAATTTGACCGCCAGTCTGCTCTTTTTCGTTTCGCTGCTGGCCGGACTCGGCCTGCTCTTGGTGCCGATTCCGCTTCCTCCTGTCACGCAGAATGGCAGCTCGCGTTTGACCATGATTCGAGAAGGATTGCACTATCTGTGGGGAAGTAAAGCGGTCTTTGGGGCCATTTCCCTGGATCTGTTTGCCGTTCTGCTCGGCGGGGTAACCGCCCTGTTGCCTGCTTATGCCAAAGATGTGCTGCACATTGGTCCGGAAGGGTTTGGTCAATTGCGTTCGCTGTTTGCCCTGGGAGCCGGAGGGATGACCTTGCTGCTGGCACTCTATCCGATTCGTCGCCATGTAGGCTACTGGATGTTGGGAGGGGTGGCCCTTTATGGGGCGGCTACCCTGGTTTTTGCCCTGTCGCGTTCGATGCCCCTCTCCCTGTTGGCCTTGATGATTGCCGGGGCAGCGGATTCGGTCTCGGTTTTTGTACGACAAAATCTGGTGCAGATTCTGACGCCCGATGCCATGCGTGGCCGGGTTTCTGCCGTTTCCGGTCTGTTTATCAGTGCTTCCAATGAATTGGGGGAGTTTGAAAGCGGTGTGGCGGCCCATTTTTTGGGCGTGGTCGGCTCCGCTCTCTTTGGTGGTGTGGGGGCGATGGTCGTCACTGCCTTGTGGGCCAACCTGTTTCCCGATTTGCGCAGAGCCGACCGACTGCAAGCGGTTGAGCCGCTTGGTAAATAATTTTCACTGGGGATTGTTTGCCGTAGCGGTTTCGCGTTATCCTGTGCCCGGTAGGTCGGCGTTTCGCATTTTACTGTTCCAAGGAGTCGCTATGACCCCCTTTCCCCAACCAAGACAGGTTATGGTGCGTCGGCGGCCCCTCCTGGTGGCATCGCAACACTATCCCCAGTGGTGGGATTTGGTGGAGGCCGGTCGCTGGGAACCTTTGTTGTTTGAATTGTTTGACAAATTTGTCCAACCGGGCAGCATTGTCGTCGATGTTGGCGGCTGGATCGGTTGTACCCCCCTCTATTGCGCCCATTTGGCCGGAAAAGTGTATGCTTTTGAGCCCGATATCTCTGCACTGAAAATATTGCGGCTCAATTTTGCACTCAATCCGCAACTGGCGGGCAAAATTACCTTGTTTGAGGCCGGTCTGGGAACCATGGACGGCCAGGTGGCCCTCTTCAACCATGCTCCGGGCAACAGCGGTTCCAGCCTGCTCGCCTTTGATACGGCCAAAACCGCTCTGCCCTCGTGTGATACCATCACCCTGTTGGATGCCCGTCGTTTTCTGCAGGTGATCAACCTGCAACAGGTCTCTGTGCTGAAAGTCGACATCGAAGGGGCAGAGTATGATCTGATCGAATATATTGCCCCCTTGTTGCAAGAGTTTAAGCCCACTCTGATCCTCTCTTTCCATCCTCTCAAGTTGGGTGGCAAAGGATCAGCGATCGACGATGATTTTTACCGCCTGGCACGCTCGGTTGCTCTCTGCCAGGCGCTGGCCCATTATCCCTACGTGTTTCATGAAAGCAACGGATCCCTTGCCCGGCGCAACGATAAGGCGCATCTACTGAATGAATTGAAAGCAAAAGGTTTTATCGATGGTTGTGTCACCTTTTCCTACCACCCCGGTTGGTAACCGAAAGGGTATTTGTCATACCGTTACGGGGGAGAACATGAGCAACCCGTGGTTTGCCCAGGCGTTGCAGGCTGCAGAGTTGGTCAATGCCGCCAAAATCAGCGAGGAGTTGGCATGGCATAACTGGTTGGCTGCCGAAACGCCGGCGAACAAAATGGCCTTTCTTGCTGCTCGCACTGCTTGGCTGCAGGCCGTGCGGGCCTGGAAAACGGCAGTTCATCAGGCAGAACTTGCTGCCAACGGAGGATCGGATGAAGCAATTAAACAAGCTGTTTCCCCTTTGGGTGAGCAAACGGTTTATGCTGGCGATTCTGGTCTGGAGTCTGTTGATCCTCACCTCTCTGGGTTGGAATTTTTACAACGAAAACCGTCAAACCGAACTGTTGCTGATTAGCGTTGCCCGGGCCAACTTTGATAAAGATGTGGCTTTTCGACTTTGGGCAACCTCTCATGGCGGGGTGTATGTGCCAGTTGATGAGCGCACCCCTGCCAGTCCCTATCTTGCCCACATTCCAGAGCGCGATATTACCACCCCATCCGGTCGCCAGCTGACCTTGATGAATCCTGCCTATATGCTGCGGCAGCTCATGTATGACCACGCGGAGCTGTATGGAATCCGCGGTCGCATCACCAGCTTGAAATACCTCAATCCACTCAATGCCCCTGATCCATGGGAAAGCGAAGCTTTGCAGGCGTTTGAAAAAGGCTCCGGTGAAATCGTAACCTTTACGGAGATGGAAGGTGAACGCTACCTGCGCTTGATGCAGCCTCTGGTAACCACGGAGGGGTGTTTGAAATGTCATGGACATCAAGGGTATCAGGTGGGCGATGTGCGCGGTGGTATAGGGGTGGCCGTTCCGGTTGCCCCCTACCAAAAGCTGGCCAATATCAGCCTGATTGCCATTGTCTTGTCGCATAGCGTGATCTGGCTGTTGGGCTTGCTTGCCATGAGCTACGCTTTTCGACTGCTGGCCCGGCAGGTGATTGCCTTGCAGCAAGCCAGAGACCAGGCTGAATCGGCCAACCGCGCCAAAAGTATCTTTCTGGCGACCATGAGCCATGAAATTCGCACCCCCATGAATGTGGTCATCGGCATGGGGGATATTCTGCTGGATACACCATTGAATTCAGAGCAACAGCGTTTTGTGCGTAAATTGCAGCAGGCTGGCCGTGGCTTGGTGGATCTGATCAATCAGATTCTGGATTTTTCCAAAATGGAAGCCGATCAACTGGAGGTCCATTTCCATCCCTTTGTATTATCGACACTGCTGCAGGAGGTTGTCGATCTGCTCAAGGTGATTGCCGATGAAAAGGGGTTGCCTTTGCTGTTGTCGATTCACTCCTCTGTACCGGAATGGGTATATGGCGATCGTCTGCGCTTGCGTCAGGTGTTGTTCAACTTGCTGGGAAACGCCATTAAATTTACCGAAAAAGGAAAAGTCACCTTGCGTGTCTGGGTCGAACCGAAGCAAGAACAGTGGATTCACCTTGAGGTGGAAGATACCGGTATCGGTATGCGTGCAGAGGATTTGAACACCATATTCAACTTGTTTACCCAGGTGGAGGCCTGCCAGACACGTCGTTACGGTGGTACGGGATTGGGATTGGCGGTCAGTCGACAATTGGTGGAGCGGATGGGTGGGCAAATTGAGGTAAGCAGTCAGCTTGAGCGGGGCAGTCTGTTTCATGTGCGCTTGCCTTTGCCAAGTGCTGAACCCCCCGTGGAATTGGTGCGGCGTGAAGCAAACCCTGTCGTGAAACAGCGCCCTGGACGCCTGTTGCTGGTTGAAGATTCTGAAGATAATCAGCTGCTGGTGCAAACTTTTCTCAAGGATACTGCCTACGAGTTGGTTGTTGTCAATCATGGTGCTGAAGCGGTTGAAAAAGTAAAAGAAAATTTTTTCGATCTGATTTTGATGGATGTCCAAATGCCAATCATGGACGGCTATACGGCAACACGAGCCATTCGGCGCTGGGAGGCAGAAAATGGTAAAAAACCAATGATCATCATTGCCTTTACTGCCCATGCTCTTTCAGGCGATCAACAAAGCAGTCGTCAGGCAGGGTGTAACCATCACTTGACCAAACCGATCAATAAGCAACGTCTGCTGGAGGTGATTGAGCAATTTGCCAATCTTCAGGAACCGCTTGCTTCCGTCGATTGACGGCCTGTTGTTTGCTTGCCTGTTGTTTTTTGCAACCTGTTGCCAAGCGTTGTCGATCAATTATTGAGGGTGCAGGATGAGGGAGAACGATCCATTTTTTGTCCAAAAAGCGTGGTTGCAACGGCTTAACCTGTTTTCGGTCGTCCGGCCCTATTTTGTTGAATTGTTGTTGGTCTCTTTGATGATCAACCTGCTGTCGCTGTTATTGCCGTTGGTTCTGTTGCAAATTTATGATCGGATTATCCGTTTTGCGGCCATCAGCACGCTGCAGTGGTTGTTGGCTGGTCTTTTTGTGGCCATGCTTCTGGAAGCGGCGATGCGCTATGGCCGCGCCTATATCAGCGGCTGGATCGGGGCCCGTTTTGAATACCGGGCGGCCTGTGATGCCATGCAGCAGCTTTTGTCATTATCCTGGCAGAGTTTTGTGCGCAGTTCGTCAGGTGTCTATCTGGAACGGATGGCCGCCATCCAAACCTTGAAGGAGTTTTATTCCGGTCAGGCGGCTTTGGTGGTGCTGGAGCTGCCCTTTGTCATCCTTTATTTGCTGCTGATTTACCACCTGGCCGGTTCTCTGATCTGGGTGCCCATCCTGTTGTTGCTCTTGTTTGCACTCTCTGCCTGGTATTTCCAAACCACTATGTATCACAAGATCAAACAAAGTGGCGAAAGTGACGAACGACGCCTCCATTTTATTATTGAAACCTTGACCGGTATCCACAGTGTCAAGGCGCTGGGGTTGGAGTCGGCAATGGCACGGCGTTATGAGCGGCTGTTGACCCATTCGGCAGCAGAAGTGCAGGATATTGGCCTGCATGGGGCTGATGCGCAGAATATGGGTATGCTTTTTTCCCAGTTGGCAACCATTGCCATGGTCAGTATTGGCGGGGTGCAGGTGATTGAGCAACAATTGACGGTGGGTGGATTGATTGCCTGCTCCATGCTGGCGGGCCGTGCCTTGCAACCGCTGCAGACGGCTGCCGGAATTTGGGCCCGTTTCCAGTCGATTCGCATTGCCCGTGCGCAGTTGCAGGAGTTGTTTGTCCAGGAGGAGAATGAGGTTGCAGAGCGTGCCTCTTCTCACCAGGAGGCCAAGGGTGTCGAGCACGACGCAGGTATTGAAATTCAGCAGATAACTTTTCTGGCGGTTGATCAACGTCCGGTCTTGCAATCTCTGTCCTTGCGGATTGCCGCCGGGGAGTGTGTCGGTATCATGGGTGCCAACGGCTGTGGCAAAAGTTTGTTGTTATCCTTGATTTTGGGCATGGTGAAGCCGCATGAGGGGATGATTCGGGTCGATGGTGTCGATCCTTTTCAACAACGCCCAGCCGGTATGGCGATGATTCCCCAGGAAGGGGTTTTGTTGCGCGGTTCTGTGTTGGATAATTTGCATCTGTTTCGGGAAGAGTTGGCCGATTCGGCAAAAAAGGCTGCCCGTATGCTGGGTGTGGAAGAGTTTATTCTCTCTTTGCCCAAGGGGTATGATACGCTGATTGATGATGGCAATCAGGAGATGATTCCGCGAGGGATCAAACAACGCATGGTTATCGCCCGTGCCTTGGTGATCCAGCCGCGCTTTTTGTTGTTTGATGAGGCCAATATGGCCATCGATGGCAATGGTGAAGAGCGGGTGCGCCAGGTGTTGGCGGCGCTGCGTGGTCATTGTACGGTGCTGTTGATCAGTCAGCGTCCTTCTCTGCTGCGTGTGGCCGACCGGGTGCTGGCGTTGCGCGACGGTCGTCTATGGCCTCTGCCAGGATCGGCAGCCATGGCAGGAGAATGAGCATGTCCCAGTCGCATGAAACCATCTATCAGGCCCGCAATCCCGAATGGGTGGCGATGGCTGACCTGCTCTCTCCCCCCCGGGTGCTGCGTGGCGTGTTGCAACAATGCCATGAACGAAGCGAGTTGGGCAGCCTGCTGGTCCCTTTGCTGGTGGCGCTGGGTTATCACGGCGATTGGCGTGCCGTGGCGGATGCCTTGCCTTTCGGTATGGAACCCCTGGATTTGACCTCTCTGCGCGATACCTTGGCCCGTCTCTCTTTCAACAGCCATTTGCAGCATTGTGCCTTGAACGATATTCATCCCCGCCGTGTGCCCTGCCTGTTTTTGACCAATAGCGGCCAGGCCCTGTTGTTGTTGCGCGATTCCAGACAAACATTGGTGGTCTATGATGCGGCCACGGCCAGAATTCGCTTGCCGGATGGCGATGCTCTGGATGGCGTCGCCTGTTTTTTTGCACCGATCGATGTGGAAGAGCGCACGGCTCATCAGGCCCGTAGCGGTTGGTTTGCCATGGTTACCGAACGTTTTCGTCCGCTGTTGGGCCATCTGCTGCTGCTTTCCGTGTTGATTACCGTGCTGCAGGTGGTCTTTCCGCTTTTTGTGATGACGGTCTATGATCGGGTATTGGGCAGTCGCTCGTTGGATACACTGTACCATTTGCTGATCGGCATCACTTTGGCGTTGCTGTTTGATTGGCTGATCCGGCGGACCCGTGCGCAAATGATGATCTATGTCGGTGCCAGACTCGACGGCATGATCGGCTGTTCAACCTTTTTGCGTGTTTTGCTGTTGCCCACCGTTTTGATCGAACGGGCACCGGTTGGGGTGCAGGTTGCTCGTCTGAAAGAGTTTGATGCTGTGCGGGCCTTTTTGACCACACCCATGGCCCTGCTGGTTTTTGATCTGCCATTTTCCCTGCTGCTGTTGTTGGTGATTGCTGTCTTGGGGGGAATGCTGGCCTTGATTCCGCTGGTTTCCACGCTGTTGTTTGCCCTGCTCTGGTGGCTGATGCAGCCCATTGTGGCCCAGGAGGAGACGCGCAGTCGGTTGGCCAATGGCCGCAAACAGGAGTTTGCCATGGAGTGTTGCAGCAAAATGGCGACCATCCGTCAATGCGGAGTAGAGGCAATCTGGCTGGAACGCTATCGGGCTTTGGCTGCACAAGCCGCCGAAGCCAATCGACATACCGAACAGGTCAATACCCTGGTGCAAACTTTGTCGCAATTGCTGGTGGTGGCAACCGGTGTGACCACCATCGCCGCCGCCGTGCTGCAGGTGATGGACGGGCAGATGAGCGGGGGTGGTCTGGTTGCCATCATGATTCTGGTCTGGAAAGTGTTGACCCCGATGCAGAGCGCCATGCACGCCATCACCCGTTTGCGTCGTCTGCAGTCGGATGTGCAGCAGATCAATGGATTGATGAATGCCCATCCGGAACAGGAAGAGTTTGCCATGCCGGAACCGGCCCGCTCTTTTCGCGGCCAGCTCTCTTTTGCCGGAGTGGGGTTGCGTTATTCCGCAGAGGCAGAGCCTGCCTTGGCGGGTGTCTCTTTCGAGGTCAAAGCTGGAGAGACGGTGGCCATCATTGGCCCCAACGGCTCCGGCAAATCCACGGTCTTGAAACTGCTGCTGGGACTGTATACGCCGCAGGCCGGTCAAATCCGTATCGATGGCATGGATATTCGCCGCATCCATCCACTCTCCTTGCGTCAGGGCATCGCCTATCTGCCGCAATCGAATTGTCTGTTTCATGGTACCTTGGCCGAAAATCTCCGTTTGGCGCAACCATTGGCCAGCGATGAGGCCTTGGAACAAGCCTGTCGCAAGGCAACCCTTTTTGAAGCGATACAGCGGTTGCCAGAGGGGATGGATACCTGGCTTGCCGGTCATCCGCAGGACAAAGAGAGTCAGCAGACGGCCTTTTCAGCCGGTTTTGTACAAAAAGTGGCTTTGGCTCGTTTTTATTTGCAAGCCGACCATCACCTGCAGCAGCCGCCCGGCGGAGGGGTGTTGCTGCTGGATGAGCCGACCAGTACTCTGGATCAGGAGGCCGATCAAGCCTTTATGGCCATGGTGCGCCGCTTGAAGGGGCATGCCACCCTGTTGTTGGTCACCCACCGCCCCAGCCATATGCGGTTGGCTGAGCGCATTTTTTATTTTGAACGGGGTGCGCTCCGCTTGGCGGGTCCCACCGCAGAAGTTTTGGCGCATATTCTCAAGGAGCCGACATGAGCGAACCATCGCCAGGGCAAGGGGTGACAACGCGGCGGGCATCACCGATGCAGTCTGCTGCCGAACAGACAACCATGCCCGTGATTGCCTATCAGCGCAACCGTTATCTGGCTCAGTCGGTACTGTTTGAAGAGTCGGAAATGTCTCGCTTGTTGCGCGGTTCCTTGTTGTTGGTTTCGGTGGGATTGATCCTCTTTTTTGTCTGGGCTGCCTCCTTTACGCTGGATGAGATGACCCATGCCCCGGGACAGGTGATTGCAGCGGCCCCGGTGCAGCGGATACAGCATCTGGAGGGGGGGATTGTGCAGGAAATTCTAGTCCAGGAACGGGAAATTGTGCAGGCAGGACAAATAGTGATCCGGCTGGATACCCATGCTGCCCTGACGGCCTTGCAGCAGGCTCGTGCCGAACAGGCAACATTACTGGCCTGGAAAGCCCGTTTGCGTGCTTTTCTCGATGAGGGGGAGGCCGATTACAGTCGGGTGGCAGAGGAGTTTGCTGCCGTGGTCAAGAGTCAACAACAACTGCTGCAGGCGCAGCGTCAGGCGCGGGAGAGCCAGCGCCAACTGTTGAAAGCGCAGGCCGAGAGCCATCGTCTGGAACGAGAGCAGTTGCGCGGGTTGAGTAAATTTTTGGCCAACCGGATCCGTTTGGTCAAAGAGGAAAAGGGCTCCCTGGAAAGTGGTTTGCGCAGTGGTGCCACTTCACGGCAGGATTTGATTCGGGTCGAGCAGCAATTGAACGATGCGGAGAGTGAGCTGCAGCGCAATCTGGACATGCAGGCCAAAGCGGAAAAAGCAGAACAGGAAATTGTGTTGGATCTGGCCAAGCGCGAGGATGATTTGCGCGAAAAAGCCCAGGGAGAATTCAGCAAGGTGACGGCTGATTTGAGTAGAGTAGAAGAGGGGTTGATTCAGAACCGGGATCGGGTAGCCCGTTTGCAGGTGCGTTCGCCGGTGCATGGGATTGTTCAGGAGATGCTGGTCAAGACAGTACGTGGGGTGCTGGCACCCGGTGCCACGATTGCTGAAATTGTGCCCATTGGTCCGGTTCGTTATCTGGAGGCCCGTATTCGGACGTTGGATGCGGGACATCTGGTCGTCGGGCAGCGGGTGACGGTCAATGTGTTGGCTTATGATTATGCCCGTTATGGTGGGATCGAAGGGACTTTGGAATCCATTTCGCCGACCACCTTCCAGGAAGGGGAGGGCAAAGAACCATACTACAAGGCGATTGTTCGCTTGCACAAGGATCATGTCGGTATGCAGGCCAAGGTCAACGAGGTGTTGCCTGGCATGGTGGTGCAGGTGGATATTCACACCGGGGCAAAGACGTTGATGGAGTATTTATTGAAACCTATATATTCTTCGATTGATCAAGCATTTAGAGAAAGATAGCTGTTTGTGTGTAACATTGTTTTACTTGTAAAATATTTTTACTTTCGCGTTATCTTACTGATTTTAATCTAATAAATATACTGCATTTCAAGGAGGGCATGATTGATTTTACATTTTGTGACTTTTTGAGGAGAGTTGAGGGAAACGATTTTGATCTATTATATTGATATTATTGTATTGTTATCTTGTGGATTGATTATTGCATAATGAATTGCGGTGCTTTCGCCAAAGCCAATTCCACCCAAACATGACAGCAGGTCGCAGGGAGTTAAACCATGGCAACCACAGAGCAATCCAGTTCAACGGAATTCGCAGCCGTCCTGGGGTCCTATTCTGCCGTCGCCTCGACGATGGAGGACAGTTCGGTTGCGTTGGATCTTAATTTTCTTATTGCCGATTCGGGCAGCAGCGATCTGACAGCCGGGGAGGTTGTGCTGACGGGGGTTCCGGCAGGCGTAACCTTCAACAAAGGGGTTGCCGGACCGGATAATACCTGGATCATTGCCGCAGCCGATTTGCAGGTAACGGACAGCAACGGTGATGGTGTGCCAGAAGGGTGGACGGTTCCCGGATTGCAGATGAATTTGGCCCCTGACAGTGGCGATAACCTGCAATTGGGGGTGCAACTGAGCGTGACCGGGGCTGCCGGGACGCAGATGATTGCCATGAAACCGATTGCCGTGCAAGTCACCCCGCAGGCCGATGCGGCATCGATCAGCACGACGGCAGATGGCCAAGGAGTGCAGTTGGCGTTGAGCGATTTGGATGGTTCTGAGTTTATCGACGGCAACCTGGTGTTGACCGGATTGCCGAGTGGGGCGACGCTGAATATTGGACAGGCGGGCAGTGATGCGAATACCTGGTTGATTTCCCAGTCGGATTTGCAGGTGACCAGCAGCAACGCTGACGGTCAACCGATTGCCTGGGCACTGCCCAACCTGCAGGTGACGTTACCGGGAGGCGGTTCTGGGACGGTTGCGGTTGGTGTGCAGGTGACGACCGGGGATGGTTTTGACACGCAAACCAGCAGCGGGCAGGTGCAATTGGCGGTTGCTCCGGCGTTAGGCAGTACGACAGGCTCTTATAATCCGACGGGGGCCTCAGTCGGGGCCCGTTATGCCGAAGCTGCGGCCCCGATCACCATCACCTTTAACGCCGATCAAGGAACGGAAGGTTCCGCGATTCCGCTGGATTTGCGCATTGCGTTGACCGATACCGATGGTTCGGAATCGTTGACCGGTTCAATCCTGCTCTCTGGTCTGCCGGAAGGGGCCACTCTGAGCGTTGGAACGGCCGGTGCCAATGGTACATGGACGCTTGCTTTAAGCGACCTGACGGTGACGGCGACCAATGCCAGCGGCAAAGCGATTGCCTGGGCGGTGCCGGGATTGACAGTGACCCCGGCAGAAGACAGCGGCAGCAACTTTCAACTCAGCGTGCAGGTGGCCAACAAGGATGTGGTCTATATGCGCTCGACCACTTGTGGCGTGATCGTCCGTGAAGAGGGTCAGGTAGACGGGGTGGCGATTCAGATCAACGCCACGCCGGATACGCAGCAGGGTACGGTTGCTCTGGATCTCTATTTGTCGCAATTGGATCAAGATGGCTCGGAATTTATCGACGGCCACCTGCTGTTGACGGGCATTCCCGACGGCGTGCAGTTGAATAAAGGGATGGCCGGACCGGACCATACCTGGATTATTGCACACTCTGACTTGCAGGTGGTGGAGAGCAACAGCGCTGGCGATCCGGTTGCCTGGACGGTACCAGACCTGCAGGCCACATCCGTCAACTATGAGGGGGGCCAGCTGGTATTGGGTGTTCAAGTGACGGTTGGCGATGGCTTTGCCAGCCAAGCCAGCAGCGGGCAGCTCATTTTGCAGATGCCACAGGCGGTAACCGAACCGCCTGTGACGGTCCCACCGGAGACGACACCACCCGAGACGGTTCCGCCGGAGACAGCTCCGCCAGAGACAGTTCCGCCTGAGACGGCACCACCCGAGACGGCACCGCCTGAGACGGCACCGCCTGAGACGGCCCCACCTGAGACGGCCCCACCTGAGACGGCCCCACCTGAGACGGCCCCACCTGAGACGGCCCCACCTGAGACGGCCCCACCTGAGACGGCCC
>PDZV01000008.1 GCA_002753135.1 Magnetococcales bacterium WMHbinv6
AGGGTTTGATGGAACCGCTCCAGGAGCCCCAGTTGCGTTGGAGTGCGGTACTGGATGCGTACATGCTGAAAACCATCAGCGATGAACTCTTGAAACCGTTTGGCCAAAAAGGATATCACGCGCCAGTACTGCGACCGATTCCTTTTGCCAAATATGTCGTCACCAGGGCGTTGAGGCTGACACCTTCCTGCTTCGCACGAAACGCAAGCTGACCGTGCAGGCTCCTGGGAATCCTGGTCACGAACCTACCGGAAAAACCTCCAGACATCGGCGCAGGAACAGGATGGCCAAGATCAGTCAAGGCGAAAATGGCTGTCCGCAAGGCATCCATGCCGTTTTCAATGGCTTCCTCAATGGTTCCCCCGTCGGAAAAACACTCGTTGAAGTCAGGAAATGTGATCAGAAATCCGCTGCCTTCATCGGGTGTCATCGGTCTGATCTCAAACGGGTATTCCTCAGGCTGATACACGGGTCATCCCCCTTTCACAAACTTGATGAACTTCTTTATGTAAATCGGCTGAATAGGTCTGTGAGCTGGAACCACCAGCATTTGACCGTCAGCTCGAACAAAGGCGCAGTGACTGCCTCCATTGTGACGCCAGACAATGCCGTATTGCTGCGCCACCGTCTGCAACTGGCTGATCTGCCAGTCAACAGGATTGTTCCCCATAGAGGCCAGAAGTTTGGAAGTCGCATTCATGACGCTACTGATACCACATTTGACACTACCAATCAAGAAACACTTGACGCCCGGAGCAAAAAGTTGCCACCATTGCTGCCGGAGCTTGAACACCTCCACAATCACCCAAGGCGGTCACCCGCCCCCGACATCTTTGGCGGCTTTTTTATGCCTGCAACGCGCTTTGGCGCGTCTCTTGCTGCGTTTCTATTCGCCAGTCTCCGGGGGCAACTGGGATGTCCAGGGCGCAAGCCTAAATCCAGTCGGCCCAACCTTGGGTGGGGTGTTCAACCCCCGGAGACGCGGCATCTTGAACCATGCACGGCTCCGGCAATTTCCATTGCATCCCAAGGAGCACACGCATGAAAAGCATCAACGCCACAGTTACGTCTTCCAACAACAGCATCATCCCGTTCAGTTTCCATAACCGGCAAGTCCGGGTCATCATGGATGATCATGGTAACCCCTGCCAAGGCAAGGGAGACTCGCGAAAAACTCGACACAGAGCTTCCTTGCAAGGTTGCTTTTTTGGTGAGTCGAACCCAATTGACTTATAAGCCCACCATTCCCGTTTTCTGCAGGGATGCACTTCGGGGCGGGAATTTCGGGAAGCACCAGTACCACGCACCACATCATTGATTAACAAAAATCAGGATTGAGTCACGATGACATCGGAAGCATCGTGCAAGGGGGACGGCTACCTGACCGACCCCCTTGCCTGCCCTCTTTTTGTAGACTGGCACCCATCCCTCTGCTAGACTGACTTATCTTTTCCCCATTGGGTCAAATTACAGATGATGGCTTGGAAATCATATGCTTGATGATATTGAGAAAACGCTTTGGGCTGCTGCGGACAAGCTGCGCGCCAACATGGATGCGGCAGAATACAAACATCTGGTGTTGGGACTGATTTTCGTTAAATACATCTCCGACACCTTCAATGCCCGTCGCATGGAGTTGACCAAAAGATTTTCCGACCAAAAAGATGAGTACCATTTGCCGGAGGCAACGCCAGAGGATGTTCAGGCCGAATTGGAGGAGAGGGATTACTACACCGCAGCCAACGTCTTCTGGGTTCCTGAAGCGGCGCGTTGGGAGGCACTTCGCTCATCGGCCAAGCAGCCCCAGATTGGCAAGCTGATTGATGAGGCTCTGACCCTCATCGAAGCCGAGAATCCCAGGCTCAAGGGGATTTTGGACAAACGCTACGCCCGTGCGCAACTGCCGGATGGCAAGCTGGGCGAGCTGATTGACCTGATTTCCACCATCGGATTCAACACCGATGCCGGACAGGTTCGTGATGTGTTGGGTCAGGTCTACGAATATTTTCTTGGTCAGTTTGCCAGTGCGGAGGGCAAAAAGGGTGGTCAGTTCTACACCCCGGCCTCCATCGTCAAGAGCCTGGTGGCGGTGCTGGCTCCCCATCATGGCAAGGTCTACGACCCTTGCTGTGGCTCTGGCGGGATGTTCGTGCAGAGCGAAAAGTTTATCGAGGCGCATGGTGGCAAACGTGGTGATACCTCGATTTATGGTCAGGAGTCCAATCCGACCACATGGCGTTTGGCGGCCATGAATCTGGCCATTCGCGGCATCGATTTCAATCTGGGCCGGGAACCGGCAGACACCTTCACCAAAAATCAACATCCCGACCTGAGAGCCGATTTCATCTTGGCCAATCCTCCTTTCAATGTCAGCGATTGGTGGCACGGTTCTTTGACCGGAGACCCGCGCTGGCTCTACGGAGAGCCACCGGCTGGCAATGCCAACTACGCCTGGTTGCAGCACATGCTCTATCACTTGAAGCCCACCGGACGGGCAGGCATCGTGTTGGCCAACGGTTCCATGAGTTCTTCCCAGAACAGCGAAGGCGAGATTCGCCGCCGGATGGTGGAAGCGGACGTGGTGGAGGTGATGGTGGCTTTGCCGGGTCAACTGTTCTTCAATACCCAAATTCCGGCCTGTTTGTGGTTTTTGGCCAAACGGAAGAGTCATCGCCAGGGGGAGGTGCTGTTCATCGATGCCCGCAAGCTGGGAACCATGATTAGTCGCTCCCAGGCGGAATTGACCAATCAGGTCATTACTCGAATTGGGGATACGGTGGCGGCATGGCGTGCCGGGTTGGAGACCTACCAGAATATCCCCGGCTTTTGCCACAGTGTGAAATTGGCAGAGATTGCCGAACATGGCCACGTTCTCACCCCCGGTCGCTATGTGGGAGCCGAAGAGGTGGCAGATGATGATGAGGTGTTCAACGAGAAAATGAAAAAATTGACTGCAAAACTCGGAGAACAGATGGCCAAGGGTGCCGAACTGGACCAGTTGATTCGGCAGAAGTTGGGTTCGTTGGGGTATGAGTTCTGATGGCGGCATTGATTGAAATGGACCTCTCCCGGCTGGAAAGCGCAGTTGAGCGGCTTGATGAGGGACTGCGCCGCTATCAACTGGATGTCTCCGATATCCAGATACGGGATGGATTGATTCAACGCTTTGAATTCACCTATGAAATCAGTCACAAGACACTGAAAAGGTTCCTGGTGATGGCATCCCCATCACCAGATATCTTCGATGATATGCCTTTCTCGGATTTGATTCGCACGGGAAATGAATATGGGTTATTGTCTGGGAATTGGGAGGACTGGAAGAAGTACCGGGAGAGAAGAGGAAAGAGCAACTATACCTATGATGAGCAGATTGCCATGGACGTGGTGCAGTACATTCCCGCCTTTTTGGAAGAGGTTCGTTACCTGTTGAATAAACTCAAATCAAGAGTGGGAGACCAGCCATGTCAAGATTGAGTATCGAAGCGTTGGAAAAAGCCGTCGCAACCATCGAGAAAGCAGTGATGGAGTATGAACAACATCCTGATTTGTTAAGCTGCCGTGATGGTGCCATTCAGAGATTTGAAATCACAATGGATTTGTCATGGAAGTTGCTGCAACGGGTTCTGATGGAACGTTTCAGCGTTCAAATCGGTTTGTTGCGTTCCAAAAAGGATTTATTCCGCGAAGCGGCCACCTATGAACTCATCGCCGATACGGAAAGATGGCTGCAACACTACGAATCCAGGAACGACACGTCGCATGTGTACGATGAAGATGTTGCGGCGCGCGTTTTTGAACATATCAAAGAGTTTTTGCCAGATGTACGCGACCTCGTTATCAGGTTGAAAAATGTTGCTTGATATCCGCCCGGACCATCTGAAGATTGTTCAGGACATCCTCAAAAAACATGTTCCCGACCATGAGGTGTGGGCGTTTGGTTCACGGGTCAAATGGACTGCACGGGATTATTCGGACCTGGATTTGTGCGTGATTTCCGACCAGCCTCTCGGCTGGGGGGTGAAGGGCGATTTGCTGGATGACTTCGCTGAGTCCGATTTGCCCTGGAAGGTGGATGTGGTGGATTGGGCGACGACCAGTGAGTCGTTCAGGAGGATAATTGAGATGGAGAAGGTGGTAGTGCAGAAAGATAAAGCAAGGCATGACCAATTTCCTAGTTCTTATATTCTTTTGCGAAAGTTGTTAATCGAGACGAAAGATGGTGAATGGGGAAAAGATGCGCCATTTGAAAATAGTATTCAGATGGCCGTTATTCGCGGAACAGATTTCGATGCTGTGAAGATTGGGTCGCTTACAGGAGTTCCGATTCGCTATATTAACAAAAAAGCTGCAAAACGCAAAGCGCTACAACCATTTGATATTCTTATTGAGACAGCGGGAGGTAGTAAAGGAAAACCAACTGGCAAAACGGTTTTAATAAAACCGTCCCTTTTTGATAAAACTGAATTAGAAATTACTTGCGCATCGTTCGCGCGTTTTATGCGAATTGATACAACTCTCGCTAAACCAGAATTTATATATATTTATCTTAAATGGTTATACCTTAATGGCGAGATGGAAAATCACCAGATTCAACATACTGGCGTTGCTCGCTTTCAATTCACAAAATTTGCAGATTCAGTAGAAATTCCTCTTCCGGAAATTTCAATCCAGAAAAATATCTCAGACTTTTTTGGTGCTCTTGATGACCGCATCACCCTCCTGCGCGAGACCAACGCCACCCTGGAAGCCATTGCCCAGGCGTTGTTCAAATCCTGGTTCATCGATTTCGACCCCGTGCATGCCAAGCAGCAGGGATTTGCCCCGGAAGGCATGGATGAAGCCACTGCCGCTCTGTTCCCGGACAGCTTTGAAGAGTCGGAGTTGGGGTTGATTCCGAAGGGGTGGAGGGTTAAATCATTTAACCAACTTTGTAATATTTCAAGTGGTAAGCGTCCTCTTGAACGAAATGATACTGTAACCAGTATCGCAAAAATTCCTTTGTATGGTGGTGCTGGAATTATGGGTTTTACCAATTCATCATTATTTGATGTTCCAAAGATTGTAACCGGACGTGTAGGAACTCTTGGAAAAATTTATATCGCCCATCCACCATTCTGGGCATCAGATAACGCACTGGTGATTTCACCAATAGCAAGCAAAAACATTTATTTCTGTTATGAATGGATTAAAAAGATAGATGTAAGCGTTCTTAATAAAGGGTCCACTCAACCATTGCTAACTCAGAAAGATTTAGGAAACCAAAAAAATATTGTTCCATTTGATAGTCTTCTTGACTTGTTTTTTTCTGTTATTAGTCCTGTTTATCGGGCTATTTTTCAAAATACTGAACACGCCCAAACCCTCACCACCCTCCGCGACACCCTCCTCCCCCGCCTCATCTCCGGCCAACTCCGTCTGCCAGAGGTGGAAGCGTTGCCTGGGGAGGCCAGCAAATGAGTTGGAGGGGGGATGTGGATAGGGTTGTCCCGTTTTCTATACATGTCGTGGGGGACATGTATAGAAAATGCGATTTTTTATGCATGTCGTCACTGACCGGTGCGCCATGAAGCCGCTTTGCTCGCTGGATCGTTTAAGTGTCGAGCGTTTCGATACCCCAGCCATCTTGAAGAAATTGGCCAGCAGCAGTCGCCAGTTGGCGGAACTCAAGGGCATGGCGGCCTCCATGCCCAACCAGGGCATCCTGATCAGTTCGCTGGGACTGCAAGAAGCCAAGAACAGTTCCGAAATTGAGAACATTGTCACCACCCACGATGAACTGTTCCAAAACGATGTGTTGGCGGATGAGGCCCCCAATCCAGCGGCCAAAGAGGTATTGCGCTACCGGCAGGCGTTGCGGTTGGGGTTTGACTTGGTGCGCCAGACCGGTTTGATCACCAATAACCACATCATCGCCATTCAGGCGGAACTGGAAGAAAATCATGCCGGTTTTCGCAAATTGCCTGGCACCGCGCTAAAAAACAACCACAACGAAACGATCTACACCCCGCCCCAGAATTCGGCAGAAATTGTCGCACTGATGAGCGAACTGGAGCGTTTTATCAATGACAGCGGACATTTTGCGGCAGACCCGTTGATCAAGATGGCCTTGATTCATCACCAGTTTGAAAGCATTCATCCTTTTTACGACGGCAATGGTCGTACCGGGCGTATCATCAATGTGCTGTATTTGGTCAAGGAAAGGCTGCTCGACGTGCCGGTACTCTATTTGAGCAGTCATATCGTGCGTAGCAAGGCCCACTATTACCGGTTGTTGCAGAGCGTGCGCGATCACGATGTCTGGGAAGAGTGGGTGCTTTATATGTTGGATGCGGTGGAGCAAACTGCTGGCCAGACCATCGCCACCATTCGTGACATCAAAACCGCCCTGTTCGATTACAAACACCGCATCCGTGCCTCGCATAAATTTTACAGTCAGGATTTAATCAATCACCTGTTCATGCATCCTTACACAAAAATTGATTTTTTGCAGCGCGACCTAAAGGTGTCCAGACTGACAGCAACCAAATATCTGGATATTTTGACAGAGGCGGGTTTTGTGGGCAAGAAGAAGGCAGGACGTTATAATTATTATATTAATCATACTCTTGTCAACATTCTGCTGAAGCCATCATCATGACTGAAGAGCAGTTGGAAAAGGAGGTTCTCGGTTGGCTGCGGGAAGTCGGCTATTCCCCCCTGCACGGCCCGGATTTGGCCCCGGATGGTCCGGCATCGGAACGCAAGGACTATCGGCAAATCCTCCTGACTGACCGTCTGCGCTCTGCCATCTCACGCCTGAATCCCACCACCCCTGCCGCAGCCCAAGAAGATGCCCTCAAACAGGTGATGAATCTGGCCTCTCCGGTGCTGCTGGCCGCCAACCGGTATTTTCATCATCAACTGGTAGCCGGGGTGAAGGTGTTGTATCAGAAGGATGGAGAGACACGCGGTGATTTTGTGCAACTCATCGACTGGAAGCAACCGGCCAACAACGAATGGCTGGCCATCAACCAGTACTCGGTCAAGGGGCCACGCCATACCCGCCGACCAGACATCATCCTGTTTGTGAACGGGTTACCCCTGGTGGTGCTGGAGCTGAAAAATCCGGCTGATGTGGAGGCCGACATCTGGAAGGCCTTTGAGCAACTCCAGACCTACAAAGAACAAATTCCTGATTTGTTTCAATACAATGAAATTATGGTCATCGCCGATGGCAGCGAAGCCCGCATGGGTTCTTTGACGGCCAATCAGGAACGGTTCCTGCGCTGGCGTACCATCGATGGTGCCACCTTGGACCCCTTGGGTCAGTTCAACGAGTTGGAGACCCTTATCCGGGGCGTGCTGTCCCCTGTCTATTTATTGGATTATATACGCTATTTCGTCCTGTTTGAAGAGGATGGCACCCTGGTGAAAAAGATTGCCGGGTATCATCAGTTTCATGCGGTGCGGGCTGCCATTCAACAGGTGGTGGAGGCATCCCGACCGGGCGGTCAACAGCAGGCCAAAGGCAAAGGGGGTGTGGTCTGGCACACCCAGGGGAGCGGCAAGAGCATCACCATGACCTGTTTTGCCGCACGGGTGATGCAGGAAGCGGCCATGCACAATCCCACCATCGTGGTCATCACCGACCGCAACGATTTGGATGGGCAACTGTTCGGCGTCTTCTCGCTGGCGCAGGATTTGTTGCGTGAACAACCCATGCAAGCCACAACCCGTCAAGAGCTGCGTTTGAAACTCAAAAACAGGGCATCCGGGGGTATCCTCTTCACCACCATTCAAAAGTTCATGCCGGGAGAGGATGAAGACACCTTCCCGCTGCTCTCCGACCGGCACAACATTGTGGTCATCGCCGATGAGGCCCACCGCACCCAATACGGTTTTGCAGCCTCTTTGAAGGGCAAGCCGGGCCAGGAGAGGTTTCAGGCAGGTTATGCCCAGCATCTGCGGGATGCCCTGCCCAATGCCACCTTTGTGGCCTTCACCGGAACGCCGGTCTCCTCGGAAGACAAGGATACCCGTGCTGTCTTTGGCGACTATATCCACGTCTACGACATGCAACAGGCCAAAGAGGATGGAGCCACGGTTGCCATCTACTTTGAGTCTCGACTGGCCAAACTGGCCATCAACCAGGAAGAGATGCCACTGATTGACCTGGAGGTGGATGAACTGGCCGAGGATGAAGAGGAGAGCCAACAGGACAAACTGAAAACCCGCTGGGCCGCCCTGGAGAAGGTGGCGGGAGCGGAACCACGACTCATCCGCATCGCAACAGACCTGGTGTCCCACTTCGAGGAGCGCAACAAGGCACAAACCGGCAAAGCCATGGTGGTGGCCATGAGCCGTGAAATCTGCGTGCATCTCTACAACGAAATCATCAAATTGCGCCCGGAATGGCAGGATGCGGACCCGGAAAAGGGTGTCATCAAAATTGTCATGACCGGTTCTGCCAGCGACAAAGCCCTGCTGCGTCCTCATCTCTACGCTTGTCAGGTCAAAAAACGGCTGGAAAAACGGTTCAAAGAGCCGAAAGACCCGCTCCGCTTGGTGATTGTGCGCGATATGTGGTTGACCGGCTTCGATGTACCCTGTCTGCATACCCTCTACGTCGATAAACCGATGAAGAGCCACAACCTGATGCAGGCGATAGCGCGTGTCAATCGGGTCTTCAAGGATAAGCAGGGCGGTTTGGTGGTGGATTACATCGGCATTGCCAACGAGTTGCAATCGGCTCTCAAAGAGTACACCAACAGCAGAGGTCGTGGTCGTCCTACTGTCGATGCAACAGAAGCCTATGCTTTGCTGGCCGAAAAGCTGGAGATCATCCGGGGCATGTTGCACGGCTACGACTACAGCGATTTTCTGACCACCGGTCACAAGCGTCTGGCCGGAGCCGCCAATCATGTGCTGGAGCAGAAAGAGGGCAAGAAGCGGTTCTGTGATGAAACGTTGGCCATGAGCAAGGCGTTCACCCTCTGCTGCACCCTGGATGAAGCCAAAGCCGTGCGGGAAGAGGTGGCTTTTTTCCAGGCGGTGCGGATCATTCTGACCAAACGGGACATCAGCCAGAAAAAATTGACCGACGAAGAGAAGGAACTGGCCATCCGGCAAATCATCAACGCTGCCGTGGTTTCGGACCAGGTGGTGGATATCTTCGATGCGGTGGGACTGGACAAACCCAACATCGGCATTCTGGATGATGAATTTCTGGCTGAGGTCCGCAATCTGCCCGAACGCAATCTGGCGGTCGAGTTGCTGGAGAGATTGCTGCATGGGGAAATCAAGTCCCGCTTCTCCCGCAATCTCGTCCAGGGGAAAAAGTTCTCTGAACTGCTTGCCAACGTCATCAAACGCTATCAAAACCGGGGAATCGAGACCGCCCAGGTGATTGAAGAGCTGATTGAAATGGCCAAAAAATTCCGGGAAGCCTCCAAACGGGAAGGGGAACTGGGACTGAGCGAGGATGAAATCCGTTTCTACGATGCCCTGGCAGACAACGAATCCGCCGTTCGGGAGTTGGGCGATGAAACCCTGAAGAAGATTGCCCAAGAGTTGACGGAAAATCTCAGAAAAAATCTCACCGTGGACTGGTCATCCCGCGAGAGTGTCCGGGCACAGTTACGATTGATGGTCAGGCGCATCCTGCGCAAATACAAATATCCCCCCGACCAGCAGGATGCCGCCGTTGACCTGGTGCTGTTGCAGGCTCAGGCCATCGGGGAAGAGTGGGTGGTTTGATGGTGATGCCAAGAGGATATTGCTGCCGATGGCAATCGTCCACGGTTTTCCGACCGTTCTGGGAAAATTGTTTGCCAGGTTCAAAGTTTTTGGTTCGATGCTGACCATGTGGACAAGGCATTCCAATCGTCAGGAGCCAACAAACAACACACAATGATATAGGGCATCCTGCACGCGACCCCCTGATACCAGTGATTTCCAGCAATCATCTGGGAATTATTGGTGTTTTCAGTGGAAACAGGAAATCGGAAAGCGATGTCTGCTCTGAAGGTATGGTCAAGCAATCGCCTCAAGCCCTTTCTTGGCGACCAGAGAGAGCAGCTTCAGAGCCGGGCCGGCAGGTTTTTTGATACCCCGTTCCCACTGACTGACCGAATCCTTGGACACGTTCAGATAGTTGGCAAAAATCGATTGGCTCACCTGGGACTTCTCACGCAGTTGCCGGATCTCTTCCGGGGCAAACTGTTTAACAGGAGTCAGGCACGCCTCATCGAATTCCCGCATGGTCTGTTTATCGACCACCCCGGCTTCGTACATTTCAGACATGGTTTGATGAATAGCCTCCATTGCCTCACTTTTATAAATCAGATGTTTTTTCATGGCATATCACCTCTTAATACGTGCCTTTTTCAATGAATCCTGCCAAAACCGTTTCGGACAAAGAAAACACAAAGTCAGACATCGATTTGAATGCTTTTTCCTCAGAAATCTCGATATTTGCCGTTTCACTCTTTGGAAACCCATACACGAAGAAAGCCCGGTTACCCCGCCGGTACAGTATCACGGTCCTGTAACCACCCGACTTTCCCGCACCTTCCCTGGCGATGCGCTTCTTGATGACGCCACCGCCGTAGTCAGCATCCACCAACCCGGCTTCCGCCTCCCGTACCGCTGCACACAGGAGAGCATCGCTGATACGCTCTTTTATTGCAAATTTTGCAAACCATCGGTTTTTGAAAACCCTCACGTTTCATCCTTACCGGAAGCAGAAGAGTTGACACCAACATATCGAACTCTGTTCTATGATTCAAGCGGAATGATGAGCAATCGAGGCGATGAAACCCTGCAGCGCATGTTCGCCAGGGTCAGGTGCCACAAAACGTTTGATACTCCCCCCAGGTTGCCGGTGGTGGCTGGCTGAAGGTATCCTGACCCTCCTGCTGTTGAAAAGGCGTTTGCAGCACCTGGTATAACTGCCGATAGGGCTGCCACTCACCCTGCTCCACGGCGGCGCTTAGTGCGTTTTCGAGCAGATAATTACGCGGAATATATAGCGGATTGACCGCATTCATCGCGTTTGCCCGCAGGGCATCATCCGGCCCATCTCGCCGCACCACTGCCAACCATTCCGCCAACCAACGTCGAGCCGCCAACGGGTCACGGAAACCGGCACACCAGGCGGCCTCTCCCTCGGCACCTGTCAGCAGCACCTCTGCCAAGCGACGCAAGGTCAAGGTATAATCTGCCCTGCCCCGATACATGCACTCCAGCAACCGCTCGATCAACTGGGCATCCGCCGGATCTTTACCGCTCAAACCCAGCTTTGCCCGCATTCCCTGCAACCAATTCTCCTGCAACAGCTCGGGAAAAAGTGCCAACATCTCTTGCATGATCCGCTTGCCTTTTCCCGGTTGCTCTGTTTCCAGCAACGGCAACAACGCCTCTGCCATCCGCCACATGTTCCAGGCAGCGATGGCCGGTTGATTGCCGTAGGCATAGCGACCCCAATGGTCAATGGAACTGAATACCGTGGACGGATCGTAATGGTCCATGAAGGCACAGGGCCCATAGTCAATGGTTTCGCCGGAAAGAGCGGTATTGTCGGTATTCATGACCCCATGGATAAACCCCACCTGCAACCAACGGGCAATCAACTGCGCCTGCTGGCGGATAACCGCCTGCAACAGGCTGCAAGCAGGTTTGTCTCTCTCTTGCCACTCGGGATAATGACGCCGCAGGGTGTAATCGAGCAACTGGCGCACCCCCGGCCAATCGTTGCGAGCAGCAAAATATTGCAACGTGCCAACCCGAATATGGCTGGCTGCCACCCGTGTCAACACCGCCCCCGGCAACACCTGTTCACGAAAAACCGGATCTCCGCTGGTCACCACCGCCAGAGAACGACTGGTGGGAACGCCCAAAGCAAACATCGCCTCTGACACCAGATATTCGCGCAGGACCGGCCCCAACCAGGCACGACCATCACCCCGACGCGAATAGGGGGTACGGCCACTCCCTTTCAACTGCACATCCTGTCTGCGCCCCTGGCGATCGATCACCTCACCCAACAGAATGGCCCGTCCATCGCCCAACTGCGGCACAAATTGGCCAAATTGATCACCGGCATAGGCCAGGGCAATCGGGGAGGCATCCGGCGGCAACAGATTGCCGGAAAACCATTGCGCCCCAAAGCGCCACAACAGATCGCTCTCCCAGCCTAAAGCGTGGGCCAAAGGTTCATTCAACAACACCATCTCCGGCTTGCTGACCGGCTCTGGAGGCAACCGGCTGTAAAAATGTGCCGGCAAACTTTGGTAGCTGTGGCTCAAACCCAAAGCGGGCCCCAGCGTGGCAGAGGGTAACATGCCGCTTACTCTGCCGCCGGGACAAAACGCAAGGCGACACCATTGTTGCAATAGCGTAATCCGGTCGGCTGCGGGCCGTCGGGAAAAACATGACCCTGATGGCCGCCACAGCGGGCGCAATGGTATTCCGTGCGCGGCACCAACAGATGATAATCGGTTTTGCTGGCCACGCTCTCCGGCAGGGCGGCAAAAAAACTGGGCCAACCGCTGCCACTTTCATATTTCGTCGCCGCATCAAACAGCGCCTGCCCACACCCGGCACAATGATAGATGCCCGCTCTTTTCTCCCGATTGAACGGACTGGAACCTGGTCGTTCCGTCCCCTCCTGGCGCAAAACACGGTACTGTTCCGGCGTCAAACAGTGTTGCCATTCGGCATCATTGACAGGTAGTTGCTTCTCTTCCATCTTCTCTGCTCCTGTTCTCGATCATTATCTCCCGCCTGCATGACAATTGGGACCGGTTTTCTTTTGCACCGGTTCCCCTTATGATGAAGAAAAAAGCGGCAGATCATTTGGCCAATTGCCCCATTTTTCTCTTCCCTCTTTGCCTGATGGATATGGCATGTCAGACGCCAACACAGCACCAGCAACCGTAAGCACACTGATTGCGCAGGCTGCCGAACAACTGCGTCAGCAGAATCATGCTGCCGTCAGCCGCTCAGCCCAGCAGATTCTGGCCATCGACCCGGGCAACAGTGACGCACTCTATCTGCTCGGCATGAGCGCCATGGCCATGAACCGACCTGATCTGGCGGCCAACCTGATCGGCAAGGCTGTCGAGCGACAGGCAGGACGCCCCTATTATCATCTCAATTTGGGGTTGGCACAAAGCCGCCTCGGTTTGTTGGCAGAGGCTGAAGCCTCGTTATGGCAGGCGCTGGCTTTGCAAGAAGATCTGCCGGAAGCCTATGTCAACTTGGGCAACCTCTCTTTTGCACGCAACGAACGGCAGCAAGCCGCCGCCTTTTACCACAAGGCGCTCACCTATCATTCCGGGCTGGAATCGGCTTGGTACAATCTGGGTATTCTCGAACAGGAGGCGGGGCGTCAACAGCAGGCGCTGGCCCATTTTGCCCGCGCCCTGCAGGCGGATCCCCAGAACGCCAGAACACATATGGGACGGGCGGCCTCCTTGTTAAAACAGGGCGATTATCAGGCCGGATGGCAGGCGTATGAGTGGCGCTTTCGTCTGCCGGATAATGGACCCCGTATCTGTCCGGTGCCACGATGGCAGGGAGAGCCGTTGCCGGGCAAACGCATTTATCTCTATACCGAACAAGGATTTGGTGACGCTTTGATGTTTGCCCGTTTTATTGCCCCGCTGCGGGCAATGGGGGCCATTACCCTGCTCGAATGCCGACCGGAACTGCTGGCACTGTTTCGCCAATCGGAGCTGGCCGACCGCATCGAAGCGCGGGAGATCGGTGACCAGCAACCGCCTCCTTTTGACTATGATCTGCACCTGCCGTTGCTGAGTCTGCCGCATCTGTTGGCCTGCACCCTGGACAATTTGCCGGCCACGGTGCCCTATTTGTCTGTCGACCCGGCAGTTGCCGCCCGCTGGGCGGCCCGATTCGCCGCTGACAAGGGGTTCAAGGTCGGCCTCTCCTGGTCCGGCAACCCCGATGCCACGGTCAACCACTACCGCGCCTGTCGCTTGACCGATTTGTTGCCGTTGCTGCAACTGCCGGGAATCACCTTCTACAGTCTGCAAAAGGGCACACCAGCAGAGCAATTGACAGCGGCGCTGCAGGCAGAATACGCCATTCAGCCGCTGGCCGAAGCGTTGCATGATTTTCAGGAAACAGCAGCGGCGCTGCAACACCTGGATCTGTTGATCTCTACCGATACCGCCATTGTCCACCTGGCAGGGGCTCTGGGCAGACCGGTCTGGACCCTGTTGCACAGCGCCGCCGAATGGCGCTGGCTTCAGGAGAGAAGCGACACTCCCTGGTATCCGGGCATGCGTCTGTTCCGGCAAACAGAGTTGGGAGCCTGGCAGCAACCTGTCCGCCAAATGGTCCAGGCTTTGGCGGACAGATCGCGTTAAGAGGTCCCCAGACGACGGGCCAGCGCTGCCCGCAAAAAATCGTCCAAATCTCCATCCAACACCGCGTCGGCATTGCCTTTTTCTACACCGGTGCGCAAATCCTTGACCATGCGGTAGGGGTGCAACACATAAGAACGAATCTGATGGCCCCAACCGATGTCGGTTTTGGCATCGTTGACCGCCTGGCTCTCTTCCGCCCGTTTGTCCATCTCCAGTTGATAGAGTCGGGATTTGAGCATGTTCATCGCCTCATCCTTGTTGCGATGTTGCGAACGACCATTTTGGCATTGCACCACGATTCCGGTGGGAAAATGGGTGATGCGAATTGCGGAACTGGTCTTGTTGACATGCTGCCCACCGGCACCGGAGGCACGAAAGGTATCGATACGCAGATCCTTTTCGTCAATCTCCACCTGAATGGTATCATCCACCTCCGGGTAGACGTAGACCGAGGCAAAAGAGGTGTGCCGCCGGGCATTGGAATCAAAAGGGCTGATGCGGACTAAACGATGCACCCCGCCTTCGGTTTTGAGATAGCCGTAAGCAAACTCCCCTTCGATACGCACCGAGACCGATTTGCAGCCCGCCTCGTCCCCTGGCTGATAGTCGCTGATTTCCGCTTTGTAGCCATGGGCATCACACCAGCGCAGATACATGCGCAGCAACATATCGGCCC
Source organism: Magnetococcales bacterium WMHbinv6 (assembly GCA_002753135.1). Lineage (GTDB taxonomy): Bacteria > Pseudomonadota > Magnetococcia > Magnetococcales > Magnetaquicoccaceae > Magnetaquicoccus. The sequence continues at coordinate 15,049 of PDZV01000008.1, forward strand.
AGTCTTGTGACTCCGTACCACCCGCGCCGGGATGAATTTCCAGAAAGGCGTGGTTGATATCCAACTCACCCGACAACATGCGTTGCAACTCCAGGGCTTCCACCCGTTGCAACAATTCACCGGCCTGTTGCGCCACTTCGGCGACCACCTGCTGATCGCCCTCCTCTTCCGCCAACTGATAGAGCGCCTCGCTGTCCTCGACCGAGCGTTGCAAAACTTCCCATTCGCCAATGGTCTTTTCCAGCTCGCGTTTTTCCCGCATCAACCGTTTGGCTTCCGCCGGATTGGCCCACAGTACGGGATCTTCACTCAGGGCGCACAACTCTTCCAACCGTTTTTTGCCTTGTTCGTAGTCAAAGATGCCCCCTTAGGAGAATCAGCTTCTCCTGGATGGCAGAAAAAATTTTTTGGCTGTTTTCGTCCATTACCATCACCGTTTTGCTTGAACAGACAGACACTTTTGAGGTAATTATACCACCTTATAATTCGTGCGTCACCGGTTGGTCCGGTCTGCCAAACGACAGATCCGACGGTGCGCTTGTTCATTCTCCAACGTTAGGAAACCGGAACATGTCGCAAACGGCTGAAGTCAACCCGGACAAACTGGTTGAATTGCTTGATAAAATTCCATTTTTTCAGGATTTTTCCTCCTACGAAAAAAAACGGGTCGCCGGCAATCAAACCGCCTTCAAATCCTACCGCGCCGGAGCCAAGGTGGTCAAAGAGGGGGATACGGACACCTCTTTTTTCATCATTTTGTCGGGCACGGTCAGCGTGGTTAAACAGGGTGCTGCGATCATCAACCTGGGCACCGGAGAATTTTTCGGCGAAATGGCTTTTCTGACCAACGAACCCAGACAAACCAGCGTTGTGGCACTCGATGATTCGGTTGTTGCCTTGCAGGTCGACCAGGAGCTGATGAAACGGTTGAGCGCCGAAATTCGCGAAAAAGTCAAAGATCAAATCATTATCAAACTGATCGAACGACTCAACAAAACCACGGAACGGTTGCGGGTGCGGATGTAACGGTTGCGGGTGCGGATGTCATTTATAAAAGGGCTTTGTTTATGTATTTTGCCATCATCGGCCAGGATGTGGCCGAAAGTTTGCCTTTACGTTTATCCGTTCGCCCGGCCCATCTGCAACGTTTGGAACAACTCAAGGCGGAGGGGCGTCTGTTATTGGCCGGCCCTTTCCCGGAGATGCAAGACGGCGAATTATCGACCGGTTTCAGTGGCAGCCTGATTGTTGCCGATTTCCCCTCCTGGGAAGCCTGCCAAACCTGGGCCAACGCCGACCCCTACGTTGCCGCTGGCGTCTACGCGGGGGTGACCATTAAACCTTTCAAGCTGGTTCTGCCCTGATTCTGCCCTGATCTAACTCTTTTTGCTCCTTAGACTGTCAGCGTCAGCAAATCTTCCGCCAACCGCACCGGACCACGAAAATGGATCCGGCATTCGGCGAGACGTTCCTCCTCTGGCTGCTCAATCGGGTAGAGATGGCTGGCAATGAGCTGTTTTGCCTCGGCTTGTGCCGCCAAAAAGCCTGCCAGTCCGGCAGAAAGATGGCCTTTCACTTTGTTGGCATCCAGGGTGGAACAGTCGATGATCAGCAGATCCGCCTCTTTTGCCAGGGTCAACAGGCGAGGGTCGTAGTCACAATCCCCTGAAAAGACAATACTCTTACCACCGCAGTCAAACCGATAACCCCGGCTCTCGAAACGATCGGAGTGGTGTACGATTTGACTGCGTACTGTCACCTCCCCCAGAGAACAGGCCTCTGTCGCCTCCCGGACATGAAAAGGAAATGACTCTGGCGGGGCGGCCACCGGTTGCACAATGTTCTGAAAAAAGTTGCAAAAACCTGCAGGACCAAAAATGGTAAACGGTTTGCTGCGCCGCAAGCCGGGCAAACGCATGGCATGCACCAACGGGGTCAAATCGCCGATATGGTCGGCATGGGTATGGGTGATCCACACCCCGTCCAGAGTATGAAACGGTTTATGCAACCGTTCCAGTTGCAACAGGGTGCCACTGCCGCAATCAATCAACCAGCGGCTTCCGGCCACTTCCAGCAGATAGGCGGGTGCCTGCCGTTGCAGAGAAGGAGTGCCGGTCCCGGAACCTAATATGGTTACAATCACGCGCCATCCCCTGCCGGAAGGTGGTCAGCCTCGGCGGCAGGAACAGGCTGTTGCAGTTTGCGCAGTTCCTGGAGCTGATATTGACTGGTCTGCACACTGGGGTGTGCGCTGCCAAACACTTTTTCACGAATGGCCAGGGCACGCGCCACCATCTTTTCCGCCTGGACATAATCCGTGCGGGCATGATAAATGGCGGCCAGATTGGTCAACGTGGTGGCCACGTTGGGATGTTCGGCACCAAAAATTTGCTCAAAAATGGCCATGGCGCGGCGATAGAGACTCTCTGCCTCGTCAAAACGCCGCTCGCTGCGATAGACCAGGGCCAAATTATTCAAACTGCCAGCAACGGTGGCATGCACAGGGCCAAACACCTTTTCGCGAATCTGCAAGGCACGCCGATAGAGCGGTTCGGCCCGTTGCGGTGCCCCTTGCAGGCGATAAATTTCGGCCAGATTATTCAACGCAGCCGCCACATTGGGATGTTCCCCTCCATAGGCCCGTTCAAAAACAGCCAGCGCCCGTTCGTACAACGGTTCGGCCCGATGGTGTTGACCTTGCGCACCATACAACAATGCCAGATTGTTCAAACTGCCAGCCACATCGGGATGATCGGCCCCCAACAAGGCCTCGCGAATGGCCAAACCACGCAAAAAGAGCGGCTCTGCCTTGTCGTATTGTCCACGGGCGTTATAAAACGACGCCAGATTATTCAAACTTTTTGCCACATCCACATGCTTGTCACCATAGAGCCTGTCACGGATGGCCAAAGCCCGTTGGTAGAGCGGTTCGGCTACGGCATATTGCCCCTGGCTATCACACAACAGGGCCAAATTGTTCAACACCTGCGCCACGTCGGCATGTTCAGGCCCAAAGTGACGCTCACGAATTTCCAGGGAGCGGCGAAACATCGGTTCAGCCCGGGCATATTTGCCCTGGGCATAATAAATGGTGCCCATATTGTGCAGACTGGTCGCCACTTCCGGATGCCCCGCCCCCAAGAGACGTTCCCGATGATCCAAGGCCCTCTGATAGAGCGGTTCAGCCTGGGCATACTGGCCCTGCAAACGATAGAGCTCGGCCAAATCACACAACGTTTTTAACCACTCCGGATCGCCCACCCGGAGAATACGTTCCTGAATGGTCATCATCCGGCGACAATACTGGGCCGCCTGGGCATATTGGCCCTGTTGCCGATGCAAAGCGACCAGACTGCTTAACGTGGGCAATATTTCCGGATGATCCGGCCCCAGCTTCTGCTCACATAACTCCAAGGCCCGCAAGTGCAACGAACCGGCCTGGCTGAATTGTCCCTGCACCCGGTACAACTCGGCCAACACCTGTAATCCGGCAACAACATCCGGATGGGTGACCCCGTAATGGATCTCCCGTATCTGCAAGGCCCGTTGATAGGCCTGCGCTGCTTTGTCCCACTGCTCTCTGCTGCGGTAGAGTTCTGCCAGAACGCTGAGATTTTTTGCCACCTCAGGATGGTCTGGCCCCAACTGCTCCTCTCGCAGGCGCAAGGCCCGTTCCAGCAACGGCTCCGCCTGCGGATAACCACCTTGTACCCGATAAAGAGCCGCCAACTGATCCAGCACAGTCGCCAGTTCGAGGGCATCGATCTCCGGTTGACTTTCAAGACGCCGAACCGCCTGCAACAAACAGACCTCAGCGTGGCGATGCTCTCCCTGGCTGTAATACAACGCGGCCAGATTGCTCAAGGTGGTGGCCACCGCACCCGGTTCGGGGCGCGTTTCCTGCTCAAACTGCAGCAGCGCCCCTTTATAGCAGGCCACGGCTTCATTAAGCCGCCCCTGGCTGCGATAGAGCATACCCAAATTATTCAAACTGGTCGCCAGCTGCACGAGGCCGCTTTTTCCCAGATCAATCGCCACTTGCGCCGCCCGTTCGGCCAACTCCACCGCCTGTTGGCGGTTGCCTTGTTGAAATTGGATCAGCAACTGTTTGTTTAACAGCTGCCACTCCAGTTGCAGGGAGTGCAGCAGCACCTCTTCTGACATGAACAGACGATACAACCAGGGAAACAGCCGCCTCTGCAGCCACTCCTTGATCTCCAACCAATTATGTCTGAGTCTATCCATGCCGATTCACCGTTCATGCACCCTTTGCACGCCATTGCGCTTGATTATCTACGCAATATTTATTCCAACAAAATCGGCCATGAGTCAAAAATGCCTCGATTCAACCCCCCCTCATCCCCTGCCCTTGCGCTTACCCAGCGACTTTTTTTGTGCGAAAAACCATCGCAGGCCCGTGATATTGCGCAGGTATTGTCTGCAACTTGGCAGAGAAACGGCTATCTGGAAGGAGCGCAATGCCGCGTTACCTGGTGTCTGGGCCATCTGCTGGAAATGGTGATGCCGGAGGCCTATCACCCGCAATGGAAAAGCTGGCGTTGGCAAACGTTACCGATTTTGCCAAATGAATGGCAGCTGGCCGTGCGCCAGGAGGTCAGCCAACAATTTCAGATCATTCAAAAGCTGCTGACCGCCTGCCGGGAGGTGGTGCTGGCCACGGATGCTGACCGGGAAGGAGAGACCATTGGCCGGGAAATTTTGCAGCAATGCGCGTATCGTGGTCGCGTTACCCGACTGTGGTTATCGGCATTGGATGAAACCAGCATCCGCAAGGCACTGCAGGCCTTGCGACCGGGAGAACAGAGCGAACCGCTCTATTATGCGGGCATCGGCAGGGCCAGGGCCGATTGGTTGGTTGGCATCAATCTTTCCCGGGCCTACACGCTGTTGGGACGCAGCCTGGGCTACGATGGGGTATTGAGTGTCGGTCGGGTACAAACGCCAACCCTGAAACTGGTGGTCGATCGGGATCGCCACATCGAACAGTTTCAACCAGTCAGTTATCACGAAGTTTGGGCAGATCTGCACAGTCGGCATGGTCCGTTGCGTGCCCAATGGCAACCAGAGCCTGAACAGACCGACAGCGAAGGCAGATGTGTGCAGCGACCTCTGGCAGAACAGGTGGTCGAACGGGTGCAGAGGGCGGCAGGGGTTGTGCAGTCGGCCCAAACCAAACGGGTCAAAGAGGCCCCGCCTCTGCCGTTGGATCTCTCCACCTTGCAACAGGAGGGTTCACGCCGTTGGAGCCTGGGGGCTGGACATACCTTACAAATTGCCCAGGCACTTTACGAAACCCACAAAATCATCACCTACCCGCGTACCGATTGCCGTTATTTGCCCAGCAGTCAATGGGCAGAGGCCAGCCGTATTCTGCATACCCTGGGCACAAACGACCCCACGCTCGCCCCGTTGCTGGCGCAGGCTCAGCCCTCTCTCCGCTCCCGCGCCTGGGACGATGGCCGCATCACTGCCCACCACGCGATGATTCCCACTGGCATTGCCTACCCCCTGAACCGTTTGACAGCAGAAGAACGACGGGTCTATGATCTGATTCAACGACACTATCTGGCACAATTTTTTCCGGCTTATGAATATGACCAAAGCGTGATCGAACTGTTGCTGGCCGGATGCCGTTTTCGGGCAAGCGGGCGGGTCAGCCGCATGGCGGGCTGGAAAACGGTCATGCACGGCGACTCCGGTAAAAAAAATTCCGAACAAGAGGAGAAAGAACACCCTCTGCCACCGTTACAACGGGGTGATGCGGTCACGGTCGCGGCGGCGACCCTGCTCGACAAACAGAGCAAGCCGCCCGAACGGTTCAGCGAAGGCACCTTGATCCAAGCCATGAAGCAGGTCGGCAAAGAGGTGGAAAATCCCCGTCTGCGGCAAATACTCCGCGAAACCGCCGGTATCGGCACCGAAGCCACCCGGGCCGCCATCATCGACACCCTGCTCAAACGGCAACTGCTGTTGCAAGAGGGAAAAAATCGCCTGATCAGTTCGGCAGCAGGCCGTTTGCTGGTGGATCTGCTGCCACACAGCGTCACCGATGCGGCAACAACAGCGGTCTGGGAACAGGCTCTGGAGGATATTGCCCAGGGAGAGGGTTCTCTGCAGGCGTTTCAGGAAAAGGTGGTGCTTTGGGTCAACCGCCTGATAGAACAGGTCAAGCTGCGCAGCCAGGCAACCGAATCGCTCCCCCTTTTCACCCCCGGCCCCCCACCTGCTCAGCGGCAGGTGCCAGACAGACCATCCCCCGCCCGGTTGCGACGCAGCAAAAGCGTCACCCCCTCCACGGCAAAAAGCAAACAGCAGAGCAGCCCGCAGGAGAGCCAGCAGAGAGAGAGCTGTTGTCCGTTATGTCGGCAAGGCAATCTGGTCAAACGACTGGCAGGCCGGGGCAAGCAGGCCGGAAGCCACTTTTGGGGATGTTCGCGCTATCCTGCCTGCCGCTACACCCACCCTTGCGATCAACAAAAATAGTCAGCGCTTGCCAGACAACGGGGATTCGCTGACAAACAGATTGCTGGAGAGGGCCTCCTGATAAGAGAGCAGCCGGCCACCATACTGTTTGATAAAGGTTTCGGCAGCGGCGGTATCGCCAAAGGGGACCATTTCACTGCCTCCCATACCGCCATCGCGGCGTGAACCGGTGACAAAATGGGCCTCACTCGCCACCATCCAGCTGTCGGAACGGGGCTGCTGCCAATCGGTGCGTCCCATGTCATGCACATAAATGGCCAGAATGCGCCGGGTTGACCCTTCGTTTTGCAGATAGACAAACAGATCGCGCACGGAAGAAAACCAATAGGGATCGGGCACACCCGCCACATACAACTGCCCTTTCGGTCCCGGATGTTCGATCAGGTTCATGCCGCAATAATAGCCAACGGCGCTTTTACCAGGATCGCGGGCAATCGGTATCGGATCCTGGGGTGGCGTACAGGCCGACAATATCAGCAGCAGGAATAGGAAGATGCGCCAATTGTTCACGGTTCACGCCGCCGAAACAACATCGTGGCCAACGACAGCGGAACGATGATCCACAGCAACAGGGCAAACACCAGTTGCAGGGAAGTAAAAGGAATTTGTCCACTCAGACCAGCCAAACCGGCAAAGGAGCGCACATTGTCAAAGGCGGTCAGGTTGAGCAGGCGAAAAATATCTGCCGGATTGCCCAGCAACAACCAGGGAAAAATCTGTTCATGAATTTGCCCACGTGTCGCCACCAACAGCCCCAGCAACCCCATGTCGTACAAGACCACAAACAACAACCAAATTCCAATCGCCAAACCGGCGGCGGCCCCCCGTTCCCGCACCAGACTGCTGACCAGATAGGCCATGGCGATGAAAGCGGCTCCCAACAAGACCGAACTGCCCAGCAACAGGGCAAAGGCACGCCAGCTTTGCGGATCGGCCCCGCCTCCACTCCAGCCGACCGCCAAACCGGCAGCACCGTAGCCGAGCCAGGTTGCCAAAGCCAAAACCGCCAGATGACCAACAAATTTGCCCAAAAGCAGCTGCCCCTTGCTGACCGGATAGGTCAGCAGCAACAACAGCGTCCCTCTTTCCGCCTCACCGACCAGGGCATCATAGGCCAGCATCAAGGCAATCAACGGCAGCAGAAAAATGGTCAAACTGGCCAGACTGACCACGATGACAGCCAACGGCTTGGCACCGACCGCACCCGCCGGAGCACTGCCCAAAAAGGCCAAACCAAAAGCCAAAGCAGCCAGCAAGAGGGTGGCACTGACCACCCAACGGTTGCGCAAGGCGTCACGAATCTCCTTGATGGCAATGATCGTGATGGTTTTCATGCCGCGCTGCTCTCCTCCGACTGCAAATGGCCAAAATGGTGATAGAGATCGTCCAAGGTTGGCAATTGTATGTCCAGATCATTCACCAAAGGGCCCAGGGAGGTCAAGTGGCGCACAACCGTCATTTTTTCCTGGACTGGTACGGCCAGATGCAGCATCTTCTCCTCGCTGCGTACAATCCGTATACCTGCCAGTTGTTCGCTCAACGATTGCGGTTGTTCGCTGCTGACCCGAATCCGTACCGGCAGGTCAGCCTGCAACCGCAGCGCCTCCAACGAACCTGTGGCCGCCAACCTGCCCTGGCGCAGAATGATGGCCAGATCGGTGCGCGCCTCCAATTCGGTCAGCAGGTGCGAAGAGAGTACAATGGTCACCCCCTGACCGCGCAGCGCCAACACCATACGGTAAAACTCCTGCCGCAAAATGGGATCAAGTCCGGTGGTCGGTTCATCAAGCAACAACAGGCGCGGCCTGCCAAGCAGAGCCTGCGCCAACCCCAAACGTTGCCGCATCCCTTTGGAGTAGGTTTTCACCCGCCGGTCAGCCGCTTCTGTCAATCCAACCTGGGCCAGCAAGGCCACACACTGTTGCCGATCCACCCCCTTCAGGCGGGCCAGATAGGCCAGGGTATCCTGCCCGGTCATCTCATCATAAAAGGTGACGCTTTCTGGCAAAAAACCGATTTGTCGACGAAAGCCGGCTCCGGCTGCCGCCGGATCTTCTGCCAGCACCCGCACCCTGCCGCTGCTTGGACGGGTCAAACCGAGCAAAAGTTTCATCAAGGTGGTTTTACCCGCCCCATTATGGCCCAACAAGGCCACGCAGGCACCACTGGGCACCGACAGGGTCACCCCATCCAGGGCGCAATGGCGAGGGTACCGTTTCACCACCTGTTCAACAACGCAGGAAAAGTCTGACATTAAGAACCTTCCGCCAAATCAGCCGGTACCGCTACCGGTTGCGATGAAGGACGCATCAAAGGCCAACTGTCCACCACACCACCCGGCGAAATGGCCGGAAAATGGTTCTGGGCCACCCGCAACGTTTCCATCACCGGGCTGGACAACAATAATTTGGCCATGGGATAGCGCCATAACACCTGATCCATCAAGGTGTTGGGCCGATAGGCCACATCTGCCACACCGTCACCATTCAAATCAAAGGCTGGATTGTCGCTCCAATAATTGCCTCTCCCGTTCCTGGACCATTCGTAATGGACCATGCCGGAATATTTGACCTGGGTACGGTTGTTGATGAAATCGTTGTCATAGATCTCATTTTTTTCCGAACCACCGGTAAAATGGATACCGATTTCACACCCCTCAAAATGGTTATTGTGGATGCGATTGCGCGTTGAGGTGTAAACGAAGGTGCATTTATCCTTGGTGCGCTGCACCAGATTATACGCCAGTTGCGAGTTTCGGGAAGAGTGAAACATCAAACCATGATCGCGATCACGCAGGGAGATATTGCGTAACACTTTAAGGTTTTCTGAATACATCAAGGCGTAGCCAACCTCATTGTCCACGGAAATATTATCCGTGATTTCGTTATCATTGGCAAACATGTAATGAACGGCAAAACGGAGACGACTGAAGCGGTTGCTGCGGATGATGTTACCGTGCGCGGTATGAATATAAAACCCGTCACGCCCCCCTTCAATCACATTGTCGGCAAACAGCGAACCGCTCGAATCCCAGACATTGATACCGTTGCCCTGATCGTTAAGCCACAAATCGGTGCGGTTGGCGATATGATTGCGCCGTACCGTGGCCGCCTGCGCCCCCTGGATGGCAACTCCGAACAAATTGCCCAACACCTGATTCTCTTCGATCAGCACCCTGGCTGCCGGTTTATGGGCCAGAATGCCGCTGTCCAGATCCGTCTCCACCTTGCCGGAACCGCTGACGGTCAACCCCCGAATCACCACATCGGGTGCGGTAATGGTCAAGACACTCCCCTGGCCGCCGCCATCGACCACAGCCCCTGGCTCACCCAACAAGGCCAGGGTTTTGTCGACGACTGCCGAGCCATAGCGCCCTTTGGGCAAACGCAGGGTCTCCCCTGGTTGGGCAGCGGCAATCGCCTGACGCAACCCCTCTTCACCCGGTGTTACCAGTCGATCGGCCAGAACCGTGCCCGGCAGGAATAAAACGGCGGCCAGGATTCCCCTGGCCGCCCATGACAAACAAACGCTCAAAGCACTGCTCCGCAGTCGCAATTACTCCACAAACATCCGGCCCTGCATCTCCATGTGCAAGGCATGGCAGAACCATTGGCAATAATAGTACCACACACCGGGACGGTCAGCCTTGAAGGTTACCGAAGCGGTGGCCTGCGGACCAACTTCCATGCAGACATTATGGCCCACCACCGTGATACCGTGGGCCAGATCGACCACATCATCGGTGTTGGTGACAATCAGGGTGACCTCATCGCCCTGCTTGACGGAAAATTCGGTCATGCTGAAGGTCGGGGCATGGCTGACCATGTAGACACGCACCTTTTTGGTTTTGTCATCGCGCAGCACTTTGCTGTCCTTGCCCAACTCCACACCATCGGTTTTGGCCATGGCACGCAGGTCGGCAAACAGGACATCATTTTTGTTGTAGACCTCGACCGGGTTGACCTTGGATTTGTGGACAATGATGGCATCGTGCGGTTCCGGGAAGGTGGGACCGTCATGCACCAGTTTCATTTCATCGCCGGAAATATCGATCAACTGATCGTTCTCCGGTTTCAGGGGACCGACATTGAGGAAACGGTCTTTGGAAAATTTGCACAGTGCCACCAACCATTTGCCGTCGGCATCTTTGGTTTCGGCCATCGAGGCATTGGTATGGCCCACCTGATAGTGGACATCCAGTTTCTGGCGAACCGGGTTGACGCTCTTGTCGCCTTGATACTGCTTGATGGCGTCGGCAATGTTCCATTTGACAATCTGGCTGTCGAGGAAGACCGAGGTATAAGCGTTGCCACGACCATCAAATGTGGTGTGCAACGGTCCCAAACCCACCTCCGGATTGGCCACAATGGTCTCTTTTTCGGTGATTTTGCCCTCGAAGAGTTGGTCAACCTTATCCCACTCGATCACATAGACCGTGGGAGAAAGTTTGCCACTGACCACCACATATTTGCCATCGGGAGCAGCATTGGCATCGTGGGGGTTGCTGGCAATCGGAATATAGCGGGTAAACTGGGATTTCGCCTCTTTGCGACCATCCACCACCGGCACACCGTTGACCATTTGTGCCTTGCCAGCCTTGACTGCCTCTTCAATGGCCTTAATGTTGAAAATGACCACATGGTCGGTTGGAGCAGCGGTCATCTCGGCGGTGGTAAAGCCCTCCTCCGAGTTGTAGCAGGTAGAAATGGCATATTTGCCTTTATAATCGGCATCGCAGTTATCCAGGTTGCCGCTGATCATCACCTGCCAGGCCATCTTCATCGTTTCGCCATCGACAGCAGAGAAGATACCGACATATTTGGAGACATCACGCATGGTGCTGGGATCATTCTGCAACGGACGACGCATTTCGCTGTTGCAGAAAACATAACCGGTTTTCGGATACCGTTGCAGACGCAGACCATGAATGGCATGGGCGTTGGGAATTTCCAACACGCTGTCCGTTTTCATGACATCAATACGAATCCGGGCGATACGGGTATTGGATTTGTCGTTGATATAGAGATAGCGGCCATCATAGCTGCCATCGGTGTAGGACATGCGCGGATGATGGGTATCCCCATGATCGAAGGTGACCTTGCCCTGTTTTTTCAGGAACTCTTTGGTCTCCGGGGTCAAGCCGCTGGAGAGAATTTTCAGGCTTTCGTTGGTCAGGCCCCAACCGGTGGCGCTTTCGCGGTTGAACACCGGAATGCGCATCAACTCACGCATGGAAGGAAGACCCAAAACCCGCACCTCCCCGGAGTGACCGCCACTCCAGAAGCCATAATACTCGTCCAGTTGACCGGGGGGAACATCGGCCTTGCCGGAGGCAGAGGCCGTGGAAGGCATTGCGGCGGCAGCCGCCATCAAACCACTGCCCAACACCGCCGGGCCAGCGGTCATGTTGGCCAAGCCACCCAGGGCGGCCACTTTGATGCTGTTGCCCAACAGATCACGACGGGTTACGCCCAATTTGCACTCATTCGACATTGCTTTATTCTCCCCAAGCAAGAAATCCGATCGATAATTACCATAAAAACTGCGCACAACCCGGACCGTGCGAAACCGCGATTATCCGCAAGGCAAGGTGTGTGAAATCACACAATTAACAGAAACAAACCCCATGATGAACACGATACAAAGGCTTGCAAACAGTGCAAATCATCTGGTGAAAGCCAGGATTATACAAGGAAAAAAAAGGCCAATAATTAACCTGGATCAATTATTGACCATCTTTTCCCTGCCAGCTCGCTTGTGTGATTTCACACAACCTTGGCTTGCCTTTGATGAGGGATGCAAAGTTGATACTGCTAAGGGAGAATTGAACCTGTTTGCCCTGGTTGCATGAATTGCTCTCCAGGAACAAAAGGGGCTGAAGCTCGGTTCACTTGGCAGCTGCTGCCAAGCGAGAAGACAAGAGCCGTTTGACTGTGCAGAAGTGTTGCCAGCCACTGTCACCACAACCGGGAAATCTCTGTCCAGGAGATCTCCCGGTTGTGGTTATGAACAGCCATTAATTTGTTTCATCTGTCGCCGTTGCACCAGAGAGTGCCGCCTTCTTCTCGCGTCGGGTGCGGCGCATGATCAAGGTCGGGCAGACCGCCTCGTTGACATAGTTCAACTGGCAATGCAGGCAATAGATGCACTCATTGGGATGAATTTCGCCGTTGGGTTGAATGGCCTGCACCAGGCACTCTTTGCTGCAGTTGGAACAGAGGTCGCCACACTGACGGCGACGTTTCAACCAGGCAAAAACCCGCAGGCGACCGGGGATGGCGATGGCGGCACCCAACGGGCAGAGATAACGGCAAAAAATGCGCTCCACAAACAACCCGGCCACCAGAATCAGCAAGGCCCAGAGAACAAAAGGCCATTCCCGCACAAAGTGCAACAGGATCACTGTCTTGAACGGCTCAATTTCCGCCAGACGTTCGGCGTAGGCCATGGAAGAGAGGGAGACGGCAAAAAGGCCCAGAAAAATGATATATTTGAACGACCACAACCGCTCATGCCAGGCAAAGGGCAGACGAAACTGCGGCACGCCAAAACGTCTTGCCAGCCAGTTGAGCAGTTCGTGCAAGGCCCCAAACGGACACAACCAGCCACAAAAAGCCCCCCGCCCCCAAAAGAGCAACGACAAAGCCGTCGCACTCCACAAAATAAAAATCAGCGGCTCCAACAAAAAATAATCCCATTTAAAACCGGTCATCAAGGCATGCAGGAAGGCAAAAACATTGACCACCGACAGCTGCGCCTGGGCATAACCGCCGATCCAAACCGCAGAAAAAAGCAAAAAAGAGCGGCGCAACAGGGTGACCAGACGGGGATGAACAATCAACAACTCCTGAAAGAAAAAGATCAGGGTCAAAATCAGCAGAGAGAGGCTCAAAATCATCACATCGCCCATCCGCTCCGACCAGATACGTTTCCACAAGGGAGGACCGCTCTCCTCTTCCTCACCGCTGCCGACCATCTCTTTGCCAGCCACAGGGGCAGCGGCAGGGGCAGCAACGACTGGCAGAGAACGCTGCAGAAACCGTTCCGGCAAGGTATAGTTCAAGGCAAAGCTGGTATAGGCCTTTTCGATCGGACCGGTGGGTCGGTGGGTCAACAGCTCCAGGCTCCAGGGTTGGGCAGGATCAAAACTGGCTCCGGGAGGCAGTTTGTACAGACCGATCTCCTCAAACTCCGGCATGTCCGGGCCCAGGTCGCGCAAGCGGCGGTATTGATGATCATGGAACAGAATGCTGGAGCCGTCCTGATTGATTTTGAAACGGTCAAAAATCCCCCCCCGCACAAATCCCGATCCCCGAAAAGAGTAGGAACCCTTGGCAAAAATCAACACCGCCTGCTGGCCCTCAGCCAACCAATTCTGCATGTTTTTGAACTCGGCTTCACCGAGCAAATTTTTGCCGATGGTTTGCGGGGTGACCAGCGCCACATACAAATCGATAAACAGACTCTCCGGGGGCATGGCTTTGACATAGGGCTCCCCGCTGCCCACACCCATTTTTTTGAAAGCCCCGTCCACATCGGCCTGATGCAGGGTCAGACGGCGTACCGAACCTTCCCCCAACAGGGAAAGCCAGCTGGCAGGCTGAAACGGCGGATCAAGCAGGGTGGTCTGCAGTTTGACCGGTTCGCTTTTTCCCACGCGGGAAACTTTGAGCGCGGTGCGGCGGATGGCATCGTTGATGACAATGGCCGTCACCGTGGCCCCGCTGATGGCATCGATACTTTGGCTGCTCTCCCCCCTGGGGGCCTCCATCGGTTTGCGACCGACATAGCGGTTGACAAAATCAAACAGCTTCTGCTCCGGAATGCCGATCAACAGAATCGGTTCGGCGTGGGCAACCACTTTGGCTCCGGTAATGGTACCATCCAGGGTCATGCCAACCAATACATCGATCGGTTTGCCTGAATAGCCAATATCGCTGCTTAAAAATACGGTGCCAACCACTTTACCGTTCTGGTAGGCCTTGCCATGGGGCGGCGTGCCGCTGATCGGATCAAAACGGTCCGCTTGCGGAAAAACCTCACTTGGACTCACCGCCACCTCATAGGCACCAAACTCCCGTGCCTGCACCTGCCCCCCCCAGAGCATCACCACCATCGACAACACCCACGCGATCCGGTAAAAAATGTTTCCGGGCAAAGCATAACCAGCTATCATGACACCACACTCCGGCAACGGTTCAACAGAGAAAAGCCACTATCTGCCGGCGATCATACCGCCGGAAGATTTATATTAACAAGTAGCAGCCAGCAAACCACTTGACCCAGGTCAAAAATTTTGACTTTCCTGCCAACCCTCATCTCACGGAAAGCAGAACATGCAGACATTCACTTACCATAATCCGGTGCAAATTGTTTTCGGGCGCGAAACGATTGCCCGGTTGCGTCAGTTGATCCCCTTAAGCAGTCGACTGCTGCTGACCTATGGCCAAGGCTCCATCATGCGCAATGGGGTCTATCAGCAGGTCAAAGCGGCCCTGGACAAACACACGGTCTATGAGTTTGCCGGGCTGGAGGCCAACCCCCGCTATGAAACCTGCTGCAAAGCGGTCGAACTCTGCCAACGGGAGCGGATCGATTTTCTTTTGGCCGTGGGCGGCGGTTCTGTCTTGGACGGCAGCAAATGGATTGCCGCCGCCGCCCTGCACCAGGGAGATCCGTGGCAACTGGTCACCCGAGAGGCCATGGTGCAGCAGGCCCTGCCGCTGGGCTGTGTCTTGACCCTGCCAGCCACCGGCTCAGAAATGAACGGCTTTGCCGTCATCTCTCGCCAGGCAACCCAGGAAAAATATGGTTTCGGCAGTCCACACCTCTACCCCCGCTTTGCCATTCTGGATCCGACCACCACCTTTTCGCTCGATCAGCGCCAGATTGCCAACGGTATTGTCGATACCTTTGTCCATGTCACCGAACAGTATATCACCACTCCCTGCGCGGCACCTTTGCAGGATCGACAAGCGGAAGCGATTCTCGCCACACTGGTAGAAGAGGCGGCCAAAGTGCAGAGACAACCAGACAGTTATGAGGTGCGCGCCAATTTGATGTGGTGTGCCACGCAAGGATTGAACGGTTTGATCGGTTGCGGCGTCGTCCAGGATTGGGCCACCCATCTGATCGGCCATGAGTTGACCGCCCTCTACGGCCTGGATCACGGACAGTCGCTGGCCGTGCTGCTGCCGGGAGTCTGGCAGTACACCCGCAACGCCAAACAGGCCAAACTGGCCCAATTTGCCCGCCGGGTGTGGGGCCAGCAGGGCAACGAGGAAGAACTTGCGCAAAGCGCCATCAGCACGACAGAATCTTTTTTCCGCTCGTTGGGGGTCAAAACCCGCCTGTCGGAATATGGCATCGGCGAAGAGGCCGCACAGGCTGTTGGCGAACGGATCGAAGCGCGGGGCATGCCTCTGGGTGAGCTGGCCAACCTGGGGGGTAAAGAGGTGGCGGCTATTGTGCGCCTGCGCCTGTAAACAGTGCCGTCACGATTCCAACACAGACGAAAACCAGAGAGGGTTGCACAAACCGTTTCCTGTCAGCAAAGCAACACAAACGAAATTCAGCCGGATTGAAACGCAAGTCATCCTCAGGAGAAATAATAGATAATATATTGAATTATATACAAATTATCACCATGGCACACATCATGCTTATTGAGTGTCACGGGCACAGGCCCACGACTACTCGGGAGAATGAAGCATGAACACGACGCACAACAGCACACTGACTGCCATGACGGTGGCGGAAAGGTTCCGCAGAAGAATGCGGGCTTTGAGTTGGGAAATTTTGGACGAAGCGGTGGTTTTCTTTTTTCAGGCGCAACAAAACGCAGAACGGATGAAACAGGCCCTGTGTTGGACGGCTCCGACCGGAGATCGACTGTTGGCTCACCATTGATCCACTCCTGGCTGCTGCGTTTGTGATCGGCAAGCCGGAGTGATCCGGCTTGCCTGCGCACCTCTTGTCAATCGAATGGCGACCCTTTCGCCTACAACTGCGCCAATTCGGCGCGAATCATCTGATCCGCAATTATCGGCAGAGCCTTTTTTACCTCGGATTGCACCAAACGACGGGCGATGGCTTCAATTTGCGGGGCAAAGCTTTCGTGCAACAAAGCAGACCATTCGGCTGGCCACTCTTCCGCCACAGCTGCTGTTTGGGCCAGACGCAAGCGGGTCAACTCCTCTTGCACCACACCGGCCACCCATTCCGGTGACAAAGTTTGCATCGCCTGCTGCAGCAGGATATGTAACGATTCGGCCAATTGGGCTGAAGTCAAGGTTTCCGGATCAGCCATGCCCCTCTCCTTTCACCAAAGGCAGCAAGGTTGCCAAGGCATCCTGGATCGGGATGCGTTGCGACAAATCACCGGCTCGGGATTGCAGCTCCACCATCCCCTCTTTGAAGGAGCGCCCACCCACCAGCAGACGCATGGGACAACCCAGCAGATCGGCATCCTTGAATTTTACCCCGGCCCGTTCGTCGCGATCATCGAGCAACACCTCCACGCCGGCCTGTTGCAGCGCCTGATAGAGCTGTTCACCGGTGGCCGCTTCGTTGCTGTCACGGGGGTTCATCAAAATCAATTCGACCTGGAACGGTGCCAGGGAGCGCGGCCAACGGATGCCGTTGGCATCATGGTTTTGTTCGATGGCCGCCGCGACGATACGCGATACACCGATCCCATAACAGCCCATCACCAAAATTTGTTCGTTGCCCTGACTGTCCAGCACTTTGACGTTCATCGCCTTGGAATATTTATCGCCCAGTTTAAAGACATGACCCACCTCAATCCCTTGATGGCGCTGCAGACGGCCACTGTGACAACGGGCACAAGGCTCTCCGGCGGTGACATTGCGCAGATCGGCAAACTGGGGCACCGGCAGATCCCGCTGCCAGTTGACGTTGCGCAAATGGCAGCCCTCTTCATTGGCCCCGCAGACAAAGTTGCGCAGGTTGCGCAGTTCGTGGTCGGCAACCACCGGCAGGCGACTCTCCACCGGACCCAAAGAGCCCATGCTGACCCCCGCCCAATAGGCTGCCCGGTCGGCATCGGGAATGGTTACCTGGGGCAGCTTCAAGGCGTTGGCCGCCTTGATCATGTTCAGGCTGCGGTCACCGCGCACCAACAACAATATCGGCCCTGCCGGGGTCTCCACCAACAGCGATTTGATCAAGCGATCCATGGGGAGTTGAAGAAAACGGGCCACCTCTTCAATGCTTTTTTGTCCCGGAGTTGCCACTTTTTCCAGCGGCGCGGCAGCCTCTCCGGCCTCCGCATCCGCTTCGGCGGC
Source organism: Magnetococcales bacterium WMHbinv6 (assembly GCA_002753135.1). Lineage (GTDB taxonomy): Bacteria > Pseudomonadota > Magnetococcia > Magnetococcales > Magnetaquicoccaceae > Magnetaquicoccus. The sequence continues at coordinate 32,859 of PDZV01000008.1, forward strand.
AATGGCCTTTTCCAGATTGGCGGCATAGTCGCACTGGTCGCAGGAGATGATCACATCTTCGCCCGACTCGGCCAACACATGAAATTCATGGGAAGAGGCACCGCCAATGGAGCCGGTATCGGCCTCCACGGCACGAAAAGCCAGGCCGCAGCGTTGAAAAATGCGCTGATAGGCGGCAAACATGCTTTGATAACTGGCATCCAGCCCTTCGGCATCCAGGTCAAAGGAGTAGGCATCTTTCATCAAAAATTCCCGACCACGCATGATGCCGAAACGGGGACGAATTTCGTCGCGAAATTTGGTCTGGATCTGATAAAAATTGGCAGGCACCTGCCGATAGGAGCGAATTTCCCGCCGCACCAGATCGGAGATGACCTCCTCATGCGTCGGCCCGAAACAACAGGGGCGATCATGGCGGTCGGTGAAACGCAACAACTCCTTGCCGTAAAAATCCCAACGCCCCGACTCCTGCCACAACTCTGCCGGTTGCACGGCAGGCATCAGCACCTCCTGGGCTCCGGCGTTATCCATCTCCTGGCGGACGATGGCCTCCACCTTGCGCAAAACGCGCAACCCCAACGGCAACCAGGTATAGATACCAGAACCCAGGGGACGAATCAGACCAGCCCGCAACATCAACCGATGCGAAACCACCTGGGCATCGACCGGATCTTCCTTGAGGGTGGGAATCAGGGTTTTATGAAAGCGCATGGGGGGGCTCCTTCTACTGGCCTCCAGAAATGAAGGCATAGGCGGAATGGTTGTGGATGGATTCAAAATTTTCCGATTCGATGGTAAACAGGGTAATGCGTTCATCCTGTTGCAACTCTGCCGCCACCGAGCGGACAATATCCTCGACGAACATGGGATTGTCGTAGGCCCGTTCGGTGACAAATTTTTCGTCCGGTCGTTTCAGAATGGCGTACAGCTGACAGGAGGCGTTACGCTCCACCAGTTCGATAATCTCTTCGACCCAGATAAATTTTTTATAGCGCAAGGTGACGGTGACATGCGACCGTTGATTATGGGCTCCGTAACGGGAAATCTCCTTGGAACAGGGACACAGAGAGGTGACCGGCACGGTGACACCCAGCGTCAACTGATATTTTTCTCCCGTGCGCACCCCGGAAAAACGGACCTGATAATCCATCAAGGCCGAGGCACGGGAAACCGGTGCCTCCTTGCGCATAAAATAGGGAAACTCCAGTTCAATATGGGCCTCTTCGACATCCAGCGTCTGCTGGATGCGGCGCAAAATTTCCGGCAGATTTTCCACGGAAATCACCTCGTTCTGTTCGGCCAACACCTCCAGAAAACGAGACATATGGGTGCCCTTGAACTGATGCGGCAGTTTGACATACATGTTGACCGAGGCGATGGTATGTTGTTTGCCCCGGTCGCGGTCGCGGACCAGAATCGGGTAGCGAATATTTTTGACCCCAACTTTATCAATGCTCAGTTGGCGGCTATCCTCCTGGGCCTGCACATCCTGCAGGGGTTCGCCGGAGAGTGGGCAACCGCCTGCGTTTTCCTCGCTGCTGTTGGTCTCCTCTTTAGGCATGCGGCCTTTCCTTCCTTACGCTGGGAAAAGCAGTCATCCTGCTGCTTCTCGTTTGGCTATGGCACTGCAATTGGTGTATAGTGCCTTTCCGGCAAATGAGCAAGTGTCGGGCAACTTTTTTCGTATTTGGCAATCAGGCGGAACAGAGAATGCAGAATATCGGGATTATTACCAAAAAATCGGATCCAGATGCCTGGGATGCCACCAAGAGGCTGGCCCTTTGGTTGCATCATCGCGGCAAACAGGTCACCATCTGTTCGGAAACCGCTTCAGCAATCGGTTTGGATCCAGAGGTCGCCCGGCACAAACCGCAGGATGATCTGCCGGAAGGGCAGGATATGGTGGTGGTCATTGGTGGCGATGGCACCTTTTTGGCTGGTTTTCGCGCCATCGGCAGCCGCGACGTACCTTTGTTGGGCATCAACATGGGACGTCTGGGCTTTTTGACCGAAGTGCCCAGCGATGCCATGCTGGAGACCATGGACAAGGTGCTGGACGGACATTATCGCCAGGAAGAGCGCACCCTGCTGAATATCGACGTCCTGCGCCATGACAAAAAGGTGTTGTCGCACTGTGTGATGAACGATGTGGTGGTCCACAAGGGCACCCTGGCGCGCATGATCGAATTTCAGGTATCGATTGACGACCAGTTTGTCTATACCGCCCGCGCCGACGGCCTGATTTTGGCCACCCCGACCGGTTCGACGGCCTATGCCTTATCGGCGGGCGGACCGATCCTCCACCCCGGTATCGATGCCCTGCTGTTGACCCCCATCTGCCCACACACCCTGACCAATCGCCCGATTGCCGTCCCCGGTTATGGCGAAATCAACATCACCTTTCCGGGCCGCCACGGCCAGATTATCGACCGCCACCAGGAGCAACGGGATCGGTTATTGACCCTGGATGGTCAGACCGGTTTTACCCTGACGGATGGCGACCGGATCCAGGTCAAACGTTCCCAACATCGTTTAAAAGTGCTGCATGCTCCCGATCGCAACTACTATGCGGTATTGCGTGAAAAACTGCACTGGGGCGAACAGATCGGCAGTTGATGGGTCTTGAACAGCAAATTTTCTGCCCGCAAGGAAACCTGGCATGAAACAGATGGTACGCATACCGCTTTTTCTGTATTTATTCTTTATCTATAACGCCATCGTCTTTGCCGAACAGACGGTGAGCGGTTTTGCCCTGGAGACGGTGCTGTACCGTTTTTCGCTGCCGTCGGGGGCGACGTTGGTGATCAACATCGGTGAATCGTTGTTGTTGGTCGGCCTGGTGGCCTGGTATGCAGAGTGGATGCGCCTGCAACGTGCTGCCTCCGGCAGTCGTCTGCCGGTGCTGGTCGCCCTCCTTTTTCTCTTGGAAGGGTTGCTGGTAGCCAAAGCCGCAACGGCCATATTTTATACCCTGCTGTTGATGGATCTGCTGCTGGTCATCGCCGCCTACAGCCAAGCCCTGCAGCGCACCCGGCGTGACTTGGGGTTGGGGGAGATTTCGGGTTAAATCGTTCTGCTGTCAGAGAATCATTTACCTGCCAATCGATCTGACCCTGAAAAATGCAAGTGCATGTGGCGTACATCATATCTCCCGCCCACACCCAGCCAAACCGGTTCACCATGAAACCTACCATTCTGGTCGTCGATGACACTCCGGAAAATATTGATGTCCTGAAAGGGGCGCTGACGCCGGAGTATACGGTGCGCCCGGCGACCAGCGGGGCGGTGGCGCTGAAAATTGCCTGTATCATGCCCCTGCCCGATCTGATTCTGCTCGATATCATGATGCCGGGTATGGATGGGTACGAAGTGTGCCGCCAACTGAAGGCCAATCCTGTCACCCGCGATATTCCCATTATTTTCGTCACCGCCCGCAACAGCGAAAGCGATGAACTGCACGGCCTGCACCTGGGAGCCGTCGACTATATCACCAAACCTTTCCGTATCGCCGTGGTCCGTTCCCGCATCAGCACCCACCTGGCCTTGCGCCTGGCAACCCGGCAACTGGCCGAACAAAACCGCCTGCTGGTCGACGAACGCGAATTGATCGAAAGCATTCTGCTGAAAATGCGGCAGGGCGATCTGTTCCATCCGCAACATATCCGCTCTCTGGTCTCGCCGGTGGAACGAACCGCCGGTGATCTGCTGCTCTCGGTCTTTACCCCGGATCAACGGCAGTTGATCCTGCTCGGCGACTTTACCGGACACGGGCTGCCCGCTGCCATCGGCGGACCTCTGGTCGATTTTATCCTGCACGATATGGCACAACGCAATCAACCGGCTCTGGCGATTATCCAGTCCATCAACCGGCAACTCTGCGACCGCCTGCCGACCGGGCTGTTTCTGGCCGCCTGTTTACTGGAAATCCAACCCAACCGCCGCCAGGCCCAACTCTGGAACTGTGGACTGCCCAGCCTTTTTTGGCTGCGTCAGGGCAGCGTGTTGGGGGAGTTTCCCTCCAACCAACCGCCGCTCGGCATCCTGGCCAGCCTGGATCTGGCCGCAGGAGTCATGCCGCTCACACTGCAACCAGGCGACCATCTCTACGCCTTCTCCGACGGGGTGATCGAAGTCTCCTCCCCAGAGGGAACCCTGTTCTCTTACGATCGACTGCTCCCTTTTCTGCAAAAGGCCAGTCTCGGGCGCATCCCACTGGAAATTTTACTGGAACAGTTGACCGCTTTCAGCACAAGCGATACCTTTGCAGACGATATTACCCTGGCCGAAATTGAATTGTGATGCAGACGCTCGTTGCCAAAACCAACAAAAAAGGGACCATCCTGCTGGTTGAAGATCAGCCGGAACATATCGATGTGGTCAAAGCGGCCCTCGATGGCCATTTTACCGTCAAGATTGCCACCCACGGCGAACTGGGCCTGCGCCTGGCCAAACAGAGTCTGCCAGACCTGATTCTGCTCGACATCATGATGCCTGGCATGGATGGCTTTGAGGTCTGTCGGCAACTGAAGGCCAATCCGGCCACGCAAGAAATTCCGGTCGTCTTTCTCACCGCCAAACAAAACTATGATGACGAAACCTACGGCTTAAGCCTGGGTGCCATGGATTTTATCCGCAAACCGAGCAACCCAGCCATCATTTTGGCCCGCATCACCAATCTGGTGGAGTTGCACCGGGTCAAAAAAGAGCTGTTGCAGCGCAATCAGGAGCTGTTGCACACCCTGCATATTCGTGAAGATATGGAAAATTTGGCGCGTCACGACCTCAAAGGTCCGCTGGTCGGCATTCTCGGCTTGCCAGAACTGTTGCTTGCCGATGGCAACCTCAATGAAGAACAACGGACCATGATTCAGGTGATCGAGACCAACGGCTATACCATGTTGGAGATGATCAACCGGTCGCTGGATCTGTTCAAGATGGAAAGCGGCCAGTATCCCCTGCAAGCGGAAAAATTTGACCTGAATGGGGTGTTGAAACGGGTGATTCTCGATCTGGAGCGGCACACCATCCCGCTGCACATTCATCTGGTGCCGCCCAAAGCCAAAACACCCTTTTTTGTCTTGGGTGAACGTCTGCTCTGTTACTCGTTGTTTTACAACCTGCTGCTCAACGCGGTTCAGGCTGCCGAGGCCAAAGGCAGTGTGACGGTACAGCCAATCAGCGACACAACGGTCAACCGGATCATCATCCGCAATCCCGGCGAAGTACCGCCCGCCATTCGCCCCCGTTTTTTTGAAAAATATGTCACGGCTGGCAAGCAGGGAGGCACCGGATTAGGCACCTATTCGGCCTGGCTGGCTGCCAAAACCCAAGGGGGCAACATTGTGTTGGACTGCAGCCAGGAGGGCGAAACCATCATCACCGTCACCTTGCCCAAAGTGGAACAATAAACCCCGGTCAGCGGCTTTTTTCCCGTCCCATCCGCCCGTCGCCATGCAACAAATCGGAAGGTGCCGTTCCCCAACGCAACGGTAAACGGAACAGCAACAGCAGCGTCACCACCAGCACGGCACCCAACACTTCGCCCAACGTGACCATGATCGGCTGCCAGGGCAGCGGCAATATTTCAAAATCATAACCAGGAGGCAGCAAATCCTGGTAATGGGCGATAATTCCCTTGAAACCGTCTTCCAACAGCAGGCGCAGCAAGGGAATAAACCCAAACACCGCCACCGCCCCTCCGACCGAAGTGGCGAGAATCATCTGCCAGATCAATTTGGCATAAATCCCGGACCAGGTAAAACCACGGCTCAACAGAATGCCGTAATGATGCCGCCGGTGACCGATCAGCGCCCCAACCTGCGCCAACAACAACGCCGACAAAAACAGGCCGAAGCTCAAAGCATAGGCCGGAACCATGGTTGTCAACAAGTCGCTCAACAGGTTGAAGCGGTTCAGGGCATCCTGATACATGGTCTGAATGCTCAAGGCGCGCACGTCGTCCGACGTACGCAACGCCAACAGTCCCTGAATCCCCCGACTCAAGCGGGTCGGATCCGGCACATAGACATGCACCGCCGCCAGGGAGTTGCCGTCACTGGTCACATCCCAGGGCACAAACAACGGTGTGATCACCGCATTGGGTTTGCTCTCTTCCGGACACAACATGCCGCGCATGGCGTTGCTGCGCGGCAAACGCTGGCAGGGCAACCAGAGACGGTTGTTGCTGTCATGGTTCAAGGTATCCCACAGTTCCGACTGCCCGCCCTCGTGCCGCAACCCTTGCGCCAACGGTTTGGTCTCATTTTTCAACGGTCGAATATCCGCCGCCGAAGGTTTGGCACACACCTCTTCCCGTACCCGGGGCAGGTCGGTCAGCCCTGTCGCCGCCACGGCGGTGTGAATACAACGTTCGTAGGCGGTCAACATCTCTTTGGGAAAGGTGGACGAACTCAACCAGCGATAATGCTCGGCATCTCCCTTGCCCAAATTGAGCGGATCATAGCGCAATTCGGGAAAATGGTAAGCCGCCATCAAGGCATGATAGGTGGTCATCGGAAACAAAAAGGCCACTTTTTCCATGCTGGGAATATGATGCACCCAACGCACGTTGAAGGGCAGAATCTCTTCCCGATTGCCTACGGTCACCTTCAACCAGAGGGTGCTGAGGGCATTTTTCAAATCACCCTGCGGCGGTTTGGCAGGCAAGCGGCGTAATTTTTTCTTCTGCAACAGCGGTTGAATCGCTTCCCGATAGGCGTTGTAGTCGAACTGTTTGGCAAACAACGATTCACTCAACACCACCGTCAGCGGCAACCCTTGCCAACCCCGGCTCTTTTCTTCTGCGCTCAACCCGGCAGCGGTCGCCACCGTCTCACGCTCCTCCCCTTTGGCGGCCTCTTTCTCCTGACTCTCGCCAGTCGGGGATGCAACCGGGGCCGACGAGGCTTCACCCGGTGACATGGTCAAATTCCATAACGGATCGCTGCCGTAGACCGCCCAACCTACCCACGGCACCCCGGAGGTCCAGATTCCTTCCACCGGCAGACGAATGTGGGGCGCACTCTCGGCCACACGGCGATACGGATGCACGGAAACAGCAAAATTTTCCCCTGGCACCCGTTTTTCAAACTCTTTCAGACGATCCAACAAGCTGCTTTGGATCCCTTCATGGTTTTCCCAATGGGAAGTTACCCAAATCGGCACCCCATGCGGACGCAGGGTGCCCAGAATGGCATCGGTAAACCGTTCCACCAACCCGGCCCGTGTTCCCACCAGCAACAAAGCCATGCTGATGACCAGCGCCAGCAACAGGGTCAACCAAAAAAAATCCCGGCCGCCGCCGACACAGCCAAAGCGTCCACAAACAAAGGAACGCCAATAGGCTCGTCCACCCAAGGTCGCCCAAACCGGAATAAAACGCCGCGTTCGTCTTGTTTCCATCGTTGTTCTGCCTGTCGTGAAAACTATCCAGAGGCCTCGGCTTCATTGGCCGCACTCTTTTTGCCCCCCTTCAAACGTAACAGGCAACGGTTGTTGGCCACCATAAGCCAATGGCTGACCCGCGGATCGACTGCATCAGAACGGTGATGGGTCACCCAAATCACCATCCGATCGCCCTTGGCCAACCAACGATCCACCAAACCCATTACTTCCTGGCGGGTATCGGCATCCAGATTGCCTGTCGGTTCATCGGCAAACAAAACATGCGGATCATGAATCATCGCCTGCGCCAACGCCACCCGCTGAAATTGCCCGCCAGAGAGTTCATTGGGATAACGGTCCAAAAACTCTTCCGGCGAGGTATCCTCCACCCGCGCCCCCAAATCATCCCGCAGTTACACCCGATCCATGGCCGCATGCACCCGACGGTCCATCTCTGCTTTGCTGAAGCCGCCCAACAACTCCAGCGGATAGCGCAAATTTTCCCGCACGCGCAGATAAGGGGTCAAGGTGCTGTTCTGGTAAGCAAAACCAAAACATTGCCGCCGGATCTGGGTCAAATCCAGGGTCGATTCCTGCGGGTCCAACCCTTTCGGCCCCCAGACCGCCCGATGACCATCGGGAAAACTCCAACGTACCGACCCTTCGCTGGGACGTTTTAAAAAAGTCATCAAATACAGCAACGTACTCTTACCACTGCCACTGCGACCCAGCACCGGCAAACGACCAGAAATCTGGTTGCTGTCCAGCTTCAAGCCCCCCACCTGCAAATTGAATGAGTTGCCCCAGGAGACTGAGGCCGTGCGCACCTGTACTCCCCAACTCATGGCAAAAATTCCTGCGGAATCCAATAGCCACGCCGTCCGCCCAAGGTATGGGCATAGTGGTAGGATTTATCCGGTCCCAGCGGTTCGCGCTGTACCGCACCCTCCACCTTCAACAAGGCCCGACCATTGGGGGTGGCATCGGGACAACTGCGGGCCTGATGGGTGGTGGCCTGAAAAACCGGTTTAAAGAAATCCCGCTCGATCACTTCCAAAATCTCCTTGGATTTGATCGCCCACAAAGACAAACGGCGCAGTTCACAGACCGGTGCGGCCAGAATGGGTTGTCCTTTGTTGTCCAGCATCGGTTTTTTCTCTTTGTCCAATACCACCAGGCGGCCATCCATGTTGCGTTCCACCTGCTCTGCCGACAAGGCGTTGACATTGTAGCTCAATAACGGGGAGTGACGCCGTACCGGCAGACCACCACGTCGCTGGGCATACTCTGCCGGTGTTTCACCCGCCACATCGATGGGCGGACGACGAATCTCCTGCTGCAGACCCAAAACCAAGGCACTGATCAAAGCCCGGCGCAACTGGGTCTCCGGCAAATCGAAATAACCTTCAAAACCACGCAAAATGCGGATCCAGGAGGATAATTCACCGCTGTTGATCCACAACTCTTCGACAATTTTGTCATCGGCCTCAATGTAGGCAATCTGTGTGGTATCATACACGCGGCGTTCGCACTGTTCGCCCAACTCGCCACACGCCCCCTGCTTGAGAATATGCCAGTAGACGCCGGGAATATCCACCCGCTCACGCCGCAAACGCTCAATCACCGCTGTCAGGGCGGCCCCGCCGCGCACATCGAGAATAATTTCGTTGATCAGTTCGGAACTGGCCAGTTTTTCCACCGTCTGCAGCACGCGGGAGACCAGATTGTTGTCACCCAACTGGAAAAAATGTTCACCGGTCTTGCTGGTGGCTGGCAGGCTGTTGCTCAGAAGCGTGTTGGCCTGGGCACCAAACAGTTCATAGGCATTTTTGTAGAGATTGGGATTTTTCGCCTGCTGCGCCAACGAAGGGGTACGAATAAAAAAGGGAATGACATTGTTGCTTTTACCACCCGCAACATCCCCACCACGCAACAGATGCGCCAGGGTATCTGTCCTGACCGGATGACGATATTTGGCACCTCGAACCGGGTGGGTATCGCGATAACCACTGTCGCCGATCATGAACAACAATTTCACATGATCCGGGCAGGCGGTCATATCTTTTTTCAGGGCCTGTTCCAAACCACCGAAACTGTTCTCTTCGTAGTCATCGGCATCATCACTGGTCACCTGCACCTTGGCGATGGCCTCCTGAAATTTTTCCAGCGACTGTTTTTGTTGCTCCGCGTTCAGGGTACACCCTTCCGGGAGGGGAAATCCTTCTCCGATACCGTCACCCAAACCGTTCGGCAATCGACTGTCGGCATAGGTATCGCGGTAGATCCGGAAACCGAAACGGAATTGCGTCTCGCGGAACCCCTGCGTACTTTTGAGGGAGTGAATGATCTCCTGAATCACCCCCGCCTGTTTGTCGGTACCACGCACCGCATCGATCACCGGCTCCATGCTGGCGGTGGCATCCAGCAAAAAGAAAATATCCACATGCTTTTTGGTGCTGAGTGACTGCACCTGCGGCATGATCTCCTTGGCCAGCGAAGGGGCAATGGCCACGGTGTCCGAATCGATGCGTCGGGCAACCAGGCCAGGCCGGGCCAGAGCAACCTTGTAAAAGCGCCGTCCACTGCTTGAGGAGCCTGCCGCCAATTCGTTGGGAGAGACATTTTCCCCCTTGGTATTCAACAAATCCAACACCGGAATACGCAGCGGCGACTGAAACCAGGAGCTGCCTCCCTCTACGGGTTGACAACTTTTTTGATCCTGACTGATGGCGTCCGCCAGCTTTTCGTAGGTACAAACCGTCCCATTACCCTTGCCATCCGGCGCTTTCAAATCTTCCCGGGGCCGCAAACTGAAGGCATTGTTCCAGATAAAACCATCCTTGCGCGCCGCCCACCCCAACAACACATCATCCTCTTCCAGACGATAGCGATCTCCCAACAAGACGGCATGATCGGTCTGGTCAAAGACAAAATACATGTGAAAACGGGAGGCCCCTTCCCGGCAGTTCTCTTTGCCGCCGGTACACTCTTTCAACTCCGGATCCTGAAACACACGGACCATCGGCTCGCGGTTTTCGGTATTGCGGGCAACCGTATCGGTTTTGATGAAAAATTTCATCTCCAACCCGGAATCACTCTTGATCGGCGTGTTGCGGCATAACAGATCACTTTTACGCACCCAACCAACAGCCGGCTCTTTTTTCTTGAAGCGGTGCGTGCGCACTTTGACCCGCTCCTTGCTCTCTTCGCTAATCTCCATCTGCTGGTTGAAATCCAGCGAGCCTTCCCGCTGATTGCCGCTTGCTTCGGCATACAAAGGGGACTCTTGCCGCATGGACCGGGCGACACCGACCCATTTCAAACGGCCATTTTCATAAAAACGGCTAAAATCCAGACGGGCACAACTGCCGGATGACTCCTCATCGGCCCAGCCTGGCACCCCCTGCAGCAGTGCCAGCAAACAGCCGATCATTGCGATTCCCATGGCCTGATGATTATCGATCCGTTTTCTGTTCACGGTCATCCCATCCCCCTGACAGCCTGTTGATATAACCTGATCCACGGGCTCCCACCTGTGGATAGCGTCGCCATCCCCCCCAAAACCGCGTTGTGCGCCGATTGGTGAGCAAAAGCAAGCCCAACCGGTTCAGGGTATGGTCTTTTGCAACTTTATTCAATGGTTGCTCTTCGCCTCGTCCGTATCGGCGGCAGCCGTGCTGGCGCGGGCCGGATGAATCACCATCCGGAAACCGGCCACCGAAAACAAATTCGGAATACAGCTTGGCTGTCCATCCCGCATGCCCGCTCCCCAATCCTCTTCACCCACCAGATAATAACCGACCGGACAAGGAGATCGGGTCCACTCGTTTCCACCTTGCAACAACGATTTGAGAGGGGTGGCATCAAAGCCATCGCTGGGTTTGGGCAATGGCACCCCTGACTGAAACAGATGGATAATTGCCGCCGCCCACTCCTCGCGAGAAGGAATTTGAAAGTGGCAATGGGTTTGTTGCGCCAACCAGCGGCTGAAATCCATGGCCGCTTCCAGAGAGACACCGCGCACCGCTGGAGAAACGCTCTCTTTTTTGTTCCAGAACATACCGATATGGGCCAGTTTTTCCTCTTTTTCCTCTCCGGATGGCATCTGTTCCACCGCATCCACATACTGTTTGAACAAGGCAATGGAGACCGCTTGTTCCTGAATCAAAACCGGCTCCGGCAAAACAATTTCGCTTAAACGATGGGATGGCAAAAAGGGATGCAAAGGCGAGTTGGCCGCAGGCAACTCATAACGTCCTGCCGGAATGGTCAACATGTTGACCGGGCCCACCGTGCGGGAAGCATTTGCTGTCCCGGCCATGACACAGGTTGCGCCTTCGTTGACCACGACTGCCGACGGCGGATCATTGCTGCGGTGTGCAAAAAATGAGCTGCCCGCAAACCAGTGTCCCATCGACAACTCAGGCATGGACCAGGTTGCCCAACTCGGCCAGGACCACTCTGGCACAGACCACGACAATGATCGTCCCGCCAACAGCAGCACTCCAAATAAAGCCAGCAGAATCAATGCATTGGCTGCCCGGCGTCGGGAAGGTGTCGCGGGCGGTTCACTGCCGCTGTCTGGTCGTTTAATACGCACGGCCCCTGGTTGTTGGGCACGGGTGGCAAAACGACGCGGTTGCCCTGCCGCACGAAGCGGTTCACGCGGCGAAGATAGGTTACGACCACTCAATCCGTACTCTCCCTGTCATACTCCTCTGGGCGATACTGGCCAGCAGGAAAACCGATAGCAAAGGCTTGACCATCCACCCAGGATACACGTACAGTGGTGCCTTTTTCTGTTGCGGCGCACCAACGGGTCTATTTTGCCCTTTTCCTGCCCGACAGACAATGGCTGCCATGTATTTATCAGGTTGATGGCGCATCAACCGCTTGTTCGCGGATGAGGATCACTCATGACAGGCCTGTCGCAGCAGCTTGTGGTCATTTTGGATCGTCCGGCCCACGCCGGCAACATCGGTGCGGTTGCCCGCGCCATGGGTAACATGGGGTTGCTGCGTCTGCGCCTGGTCAACCCGCGCCAGTTTCCGCATGAAGATGCCCGGCAGTTTGCCGCCAGCCATGGCGCAATTCTGGATCAGACAGAAATTTTTCCCGATCTGGGCAGCGCCCTGGCCGATCTCCACTTTTTGGTCGCCACCAGCAACCGACCCCGTGGCCAGCGCCATACCGTGCTGACCCCCCGACAACTGGCGGCGCAACTGCCTGCCGTTCTCGCCCATCCGGGCACCACCGTCGGACTGCTGTTCGGCACCGAACGGACCGGTCTGGAAACCAGCGATCTGGAACGGGCCCATTGGATTTGCAATATTCCCACCCATCTGGGCAACGGTTCCCTCAATTTGGCGCAGGCGGTTCTGCTCGTTGCCTACGAATTGATGCTTGGCAACGAGCAAGGAGACAGCTTTGCCTTTGATCCCAGCCATGATGGCGTACGGGCCAGCGTCGCCGACCTGGACCGTTTTTTTGAACATCTGCGCACCACCCTGCTCACCATTGGCTTTCTGCGTGATGAGCAAAACCGCCATATCATGGGCAGTATCAAGGCCCTTTTTCTGCGCGCCGTGCCCGATCGTCGCGAAATTGCCATCCTGCGCGGTATGCTCAACGAAATGTTGGCCTTTCGCCGACAACACATCGCCTCTCTCGATTTGGCAGCGCACGATCGGTTATTGACGGAAGCCCGGGAACCGGGGATACTGTCATCTCACAGGTAACATCGGATAGCTAAAGGAGTATAATATGCCTTGGAACGATAGCGGTGGTCATGGGCCCTGGGGAACCGGCCAGGTACCTCCCCAACCACCCGACATTGACAAAATGATCGAACAAATGCGTGAACGACTACAGGGAAAGTTGCAGGGCAACCGTTTCTGGTCCCTGGTGGGCACCCTGGCCCTGTTGCTGTGGATGGCAACAGGCATCTATCTGGTTGCGCCAGACGAAAAAGGGGTCGTCATGCGTTTCGGGCGCTATGTGGAAACCACCGATTCCGGTCCCCACTACCATCTGCCCTATCCGATCGAAACCGTCTACACCCCCAAAGTCACCCAGGTACAGCGGGTGGAAATCGGTTATCGCACCCGTGGCCGCACCACGGTCAATGTGGCTGAAGAGGCCCTGATGTTGACCGGTGATGAAAACATCATCGACATCAACATGAGCGTGCAATACCGCCTCGAAGAGGCCGGTGCCGCCAATTTTCTCTTCAACGTCAAAAATCCCAGCAGTGACCCGCACATGCTGGTTCGCAACGCCTCCGAAGCCTCAATCCGCCAGGTCATCGGTCGCAACAGCATCGATACCGCCTTGACCACCGGCAAGGAAAAAATTCAGGCCGATACCAAACAAACCCTGCAAGCGATTCTCGACGCCTACCGCAGCGGCTTGCGGGTCATCGCTGTGCAATTGCAGCAAGTGGCTCCCCCCGAAGAGGTGATTCATGCCTTCAAGGATGTGGCCAGCGCTCGTGAGGATCGGGAACGGGCCATCAACGAGGCGGAAGGGTATGCCAACGACATTCTGCCCAAAGCCAAGGGGGAAGCCGCCAAGCAGATCCAGGAAGCCGAAGCCTATAAAACCGCCAAACAGACCAAAGCGGAAGGAGATGTACATCGTTTTCTCTCTCTGCTCAACGAATACAACAAAGCCAAAGAGATAACGCGCACCCGGCTTTATCTGGAAACCATGGAAAAAATTCTGCCTGACATCAACAAAGTGGTGGTACAACCCGGTACGCATCAAGGCGTGCTTCCCTACCTGCCAATGCCGGGAAGACACCCCTCCAGCAGCGAAAAAGGAGCCGCGCAATGAATCAGACCCATCTGTTGAAAGGCTCCGCACTGATTGTTGTTGCCCTGCTGGCAATCATCTTTCAATCGGCGTTTACCGTCCACCAGGTCGAACAGGTATTGATCGTGCAGTTGGGTAAACCGATCCGACCGATCAGCGAACCGGGATTGCACTTCAAGATTCCCTTTATCCAGGAGATACTCTCCTTTGATCGCCGCCTGCTGATTTTTGATCAGGATCCCCAGGAGGTTCTCTCCTCAGACAAAAAAAATCTGAAGGTGGACAACTATGCCCTGTGGCGCATCCTCGACCCGTTAAAATATTATCAGACCGTGCGTCACGAAGAGGGAGCGACCTCTCGGCTGAGCGACATCATCTATTCCAATATTCGTGAAGTATTGGGACAGTACACCATGATGGAAATCGTGGCCGGTTCCCGTGCTGATCTGGTCACCCGCATTCGCGATCAGGCCAATCAGCAGGCTGCCCAATACGGTATTGAGATTGTCGATGTACGCATTCAGCGCACCGATCTGCCGCCAGAAAACTCCAAAGCCGTTTTCCGTCGCATGCAGACCGAACGGGAACGACAAGCCAAAACCTATCGCGCACAAGGGGAAGAGGAAGCGGTCAAGATTCGTTCGCAAGCAGCCCGCGAAAGAGAAGTTCTGCTGGCAAACGCCTACAAAGAGTCCCAGGAACTGCGTGGACAGGGTGATGCCGACGCTGCCCGGATCTATGCCGATGCCTATCGTCGTGACCCGGAATTTTACGAGTTCAAGCGCATGCTGGATGCGTACGAAAAATCGTTTGGCAAAGATACGACTCTACTCTTGGAATCCAACGGCTTTTTCCGCTATCTGCAAGGCAACGTCGAGCTGAAGGGTGGAACTGCCATGCCACGCCTGGGTGGAGCGGGTCGCGGTGAATGATTTTTTGACCGCTCTCGGTTTGGTGATGATCCTGGAGGGTATTCCCTACTTTGCTCTCCCGGATCGCATGCGCCGTTTGGTGATCCATATTGCTGAACTGCCGGACTCTTTTTTGCGTCGGACCGGCTTTTTGATGATGTGTCTGGGGCTGTTGGTCATCTATCTGGTCCGGAGTTAAGCGATGAGCAAACAGAGTCCGCACATCCCCTTTGCCCCGGTTCTGCTCGACCCGGCGGCAGAAGAAATGGTCCCTCGACACAATTTGAGTGAAGCAGGGATTGACTTGGAGGGGGTTCGTCGGTTATCTAAGCGGTTCCATGGCTTTCTTCCCAGCGCGCGACTGCAGGTATTGATCGCGGAAAGTGAATTGACCGGGCCTGCCGAGGCCGATTTGACCGCCAGCATGGCCAAAGGGGTGTTGCGCCTCACCGGCGAGGTCAGTTGCCCGGTCCGTCAGGCGTGCGCCCGTTGTCTGGTCCACTTCGACAGTCGGTTGCGAGCGGAGGTGGAGCGTGCTTTCGTGCCAGGAAATGATCCGGCAGAAGCCGACAGCCAGCAGGAGATGGTCGAAGAGATCACCTACCTGCCTGATTATCATCTGGCCATCGCCTCGGTAATCGAAGAAGAGCTGTTGTTGGCCCTGCCGATGATTCCGCTCTGCAAACCGGATTGCGCTGGTTTGTGTCCCGACTGCGGCACCGATCGCAATCGGGAAAAGTGCCATTGCCATCCGGCGAATCAGGAGAGTCCGTTTGCTGTATTGAAAAATTTTAACAAGGTTTGACTTCAGGAGAAAAAAAATGGCAGTACCTAAAAAGAAAAGTTCCTCCTCTCGTGGTGGTCATCGCCGTTCCCACGACGCCATCGCCATCCCCAATCTGGCAGTCTGTCCCAACTGTCAGGAGACACGCCCTTCCCATCGCATTTGCCCCAAGTGCGGCTGGTACGATGGTCGCGAGGTGATTCGTCAAGAGGAATAAACTGCTCTGACGCGCCGGACCGTGTCCACTACCCTGCAAACGCCGATCCGCATCGCTCTGGATGCCATGGGGGGAGATCATGCTCCCCATTCCGTGCTGGAGGGGGCTATGTTGGCCATCAAGGCGGGCAGTCGAGCCGAATATACCCTGGTCGGGCGAGAAGACGTCATTTTGCTCGAACTGCAAAAAATGGCGGTCGATCAAACCCTTTTTCGCATCCAACCGGCTTCGCAAGTGGTGGGTATGGGCGAAAAACCTGCCCAGGCCATGCGCAACAAAAAAGACTCCTCTTTGCGGGTTGGTGCCAACCTGGTCAAGGAGGGCAAGGTGGATGCCTTCGTCTCTGCCGGAAACACCGGTGCCCTGATGGCCACGGCACGCTTTGTGCTGAAAACATTGCCCGGTATTGATCGGCCTGCCATCGCCTCTTTGATGCCGTCGACCACCGGACAAGTTTTGATGCTTGATCTGGGTGCCAACGTCGATTGCACTGCGGAGCATTTGACCCAGTTCGCCCTGATGGGCGAAGTCTATGCCCATGCGGTGTTGAATATTGACAATCCCAAAGTGGGACTGCTCAATATCGGCTCAGAAGAGGAAAAAGGCAACGAAGTGGTCAAAGAGGCAGGGGAACGATTAAAAAATGTCACCCCCTGTTTTGTGGGCAACGTGGAAGCAACCGGTATCTTTCAAGGCAAAGTCGACGTGGTGGTCTGCGATGGTTTTGTCGGCAACGTCAGCCTGAAAACCGCTGAAGGTGTCGCCAGCATGTTGGTCCATTTTCTGCGCGAATCTTTCAACCAATCCTGGTTGGCAAAATTGGGCTACCTGCTGGCTCGTCCTGCCTTTCGCCGCTTTCGTGATCGCTTTGATCCCCGGGTCTATAATGGTGCCATGCTGCTTGGTTTGAATGGTGTGGTGGTCAAAAGCCATGGCTCTGCCGACGGTTTTGCCTTTTTCCATGCCATCAAGGCCGCCGAAGAGTTGGTTGCCAACCGGGTCAACGAAAAAACCCAGTCCATTGCGCTGAAAATGCAGACCATGACGCCTGCCGCCTCACCATCGCCCCCATCTGCCCTCAACACTGAGGAGAGCCTTGCTTCATGAGTACCTTTGCGGCGCGTATTATCGGCAGTGGTTCCTATCTGCCGCAGCGAATCCTGAGCAATGCCGAATTGGCCAGCCGTCTGGATACCACCGACGAGTGGATCCGCACCCGTACTGGTATCTCGGAACGCCGCATCGCTGCTGAGCAGGAGTTTACCTCCGATCTGGCCTGCCATGCCGCCCAACAGGCCCTGCAGATGGCCGGCATCAGCGCCAACACCCTGGACATGATTCTGGTTGCCACCACCACACCGGATTTGGTCAATCCGGCTACCGCCGTGCGTGTGCAACGCAAGCTGGGGGCCTTGCAACGGCAGATTCCCGCCTTTGATCTGCAAGCCGTGTGTGCCGGATTTATTTATGCCCTGGCGGTCGCAGACAATTTTATTCGCAGCGGATCTGCCCGCCGTATTCTGGTGATCGGTGCGGAGACCATGAGCCGGGCCATTGACTGGCAGGATCGCACCACCTGTATTCTTTTTGGTGACGGGGCCGGTGCCGTCATTCTGCAAGCCGATCAACAACCCGGTGTGGGCATCCTCTCCACCCATTTGCATGCCGATGGCCAATATGAAGATCTGTTGCGCACGGAAGGGGGTATTTCGCACGGCATGTTGTTGAACCCCCTCTCCGGACAGGGTTTTTTGCGCATGCGTGGCAATGAGGTGTTCAAACAGGCGGTCAAGGCTCTGGAAGAGATTGTCGATCAAACCTTGGAAGCCAACGGCCTGGACAAAGCACAAATCGATTGGCTGGTACCACACCAGGCCAATATCCGCATCATCCAAAGCACCGCCAAACGGCTCGGCATGACCATGGACCGGGTGGTGCTGACCGTGGACCGCCACGGCAACACCTCCGCCGCCAGCGTGCCACTCGCCCTGGATGAAGCGGTCCGCGACGGTCGCATTCAACCAGGCCATTTGCTGCTGCTGGAAGCCTTTGGCGGCGGCTTTACCTGGGGTTCCGCTCTGGTTCGCTGGTAACGAACAATAAACAGTCGGTCCGTTGCGCAGTGTGGTCAGGTTGCGCTCTGTTGGCAGGTAACTTAACGGCTGTTCAGACCGTGCGCCGCGCCAGCAAATAGCCATCCAGGTAGAGATAGTCGAGCGGCAAGCGTAAAAAGCTCTCTACGGCATCACGGGGTGTTTCCACAATCGGTTCGCCGCGTCCATTGAAAGAGGTATTCAACAAAATTTCCATCCCGCAAAGTTGGCCATACTGTTTCAGCAGGCGATAGACCGGACCACACGCTTCTGTGGCGATCTGAAGGCGCGAGGTGCCATCCACATGGGTCACCGCAGGCAGACACAAATTTTTCACTGTGGCGTTGAACAACATATAGTAGGAGTCCGCTGGCACATCCAGGTAATAGTGGGCGGCCATTTCTGCGGTCAGGATCGGAGCAAAGGGACGCCACGGTTCGCGATCCTTGATTCTGTTCACCCGGGCGGCCATCTGGCAATCGTCCGCCCGGGCCAGAATGGAGCGATGGCCCAAGGCGCGGGGGCCAACCTCTGATCTGCCGTGATAAAAGCCACATACAGCCCCCTCGCGCAACAGCGCCGCCAGTTGCGGCAACACCGCCTCTTCCCCGCTGCCGATCATCTGCAAGCGATCCAGATAGGCGGGCAACTCCTGATTGACAAACGACGCCACATCGTGGCTTCGCCCCAAATAGGCCAGATGCGCGGGCAGTTTTGGCTTGGCAATAAACATCATGGCTGCACCCAAGGCGGTGCCTTCATCATTGATCGCCGGCGGAATGAACAAACGGCGATAACGCGCGTACAAAAAAGAGTTGGTTGGACAATTCAAAAATGCCCCGCCAGTCAAACAAATACCTTCATACGTCAACCCCACTCTTTTGGCAAAGCGAACAGCGGAATCAACCAGTTTGACAATGTTGCGCCTGAACATCTCCTGCACGCTGGCAGCAATATTGGCCTGCAGCGCTGGCGGATAGCTCCACATATCCCATGCCAGCAACTGTTGCTGCAGTTGCGCCATCGATTGACCTGTCATGTTCTGAATATTTTGTAAAAAACGCTGTCTAAACAATGGGGTGACCCCTCCCCTGTCCAGATCGACCAGGCCATGATTGCTCAACTCGGTCAAGGTACCCACATAGGCATCATCACAAAAGACCGGCAAGCCATAGGCGGACAGCCCCATCAGTTTGCCCGGCCCAGACAAATCCTCAAAACCCAACAGGGAACCAAAAAAACTGTAAATACTGCCGGTGGGGCTGGCGTGGGCCACTTGCGGATAGAGCGAATGGCCAATATAAAAATAGATCCCTCCCCCCGTGAACGAGTTGCCAACCAGACCATCGACGGAGACGACAAGGGCAACCCGGAACGGAGAACAGGCAACCACATAACGGGCATGCGCCGCATGGTGCGAGACAAAAAAGGTTGCCTTCGCAAAGTTGCCATCAATGCCAAAGCGTATCTGTTTGACCATCCTGTTGATCAATTTATCAGTAAAGACGGCTTTTGCTGCGATATGTTCGTAGGAAGAGGCATAATTGCGCGGATCGATATACGGGGTAATGGCACTGACATAAAACAGGCGCTGCGGATGGGTGCCATCTGGCAAAGAAATGGCCGGATGGCCGGCCATGACATAGTCTTGATAGGATACAACCCGATCATTGCTGCCCGTTTCTATCTCCAGATCGCCATACCAGTCGACCATGAGCATGGGCGCATCGTTCTCTCCCCAGACAATGGTACAAACGTCAATGTCGGCAAGAGAAAGATGATTATCGGCCAGAAACCGGACAATCTCTCTCGAGGTCAAATAGCGGGCATGTTTTTCCCGACGCATCCGCTCCATTTCAACAAAGTCGACCAACTCGCCGTCAACAAACAAAGCCATGCTGGCATCATGAAACAGATGCAAACCGAGAACAATCATGCCCTCACCACAAAACAGCAAACAGGTTCACAAGCTGTCAGGCGCGCCAATATTCGCTGATCAAACGTCCTCCCAACTCCTGGGCCTGTTCCATGCTCAAATGGCGCAACACCTCCAGGCAAATGCTGCGATAAAAGAGCATAAATCCAGAAAACATTTTATAATCGTGCAAATAATAACGGGTGGTTACATAGAACAACTCCAGCGGCATATCAAACTTAAGAAAGCTCTCCTGCAGTTTCTTGTAGATATATTCCGGAAACCAACCGGCAAAAGAAAAAGTGCGTGTACTCCCTTCCGGAGCCGGGCGACCATCCACATCCACGTCAGCCCGCGAAACAACAATTTCCCCATCCATCAGGATGATGCCGCCCTTCAAATCACGGGTAAAATAGCTCCACTTGTGATCTTTAAGAGATTTAACAAATCCCTCAAATCCATAAAGCTCACGGATAATCAAAAACAGCGCCTCATGGGGCTCCGCGCTCTCAATGATCCGCATGATCTCTTCCTTGCTGGCATACGGCCCTGATTGTGCTTCCATTGATTCCATCTCCTCCTGTGGTACATTTCCAACGGCTGATTGTACGGTACGATCAGACTGCTCTCACACGATTTATTTACGGTTATGCTGGACCATCCACACCGCAAAGGTTTGCATCGCTCCCCGTAACGCGGTCGCCTCCGGTTGCGCTACCGTCTCGGATACGACCACATCCAAATTAAAATCGACTGCCAACTCCTGCACAAACCGCTCCAGCAGCTCCTGGATTGTCTGATTTGACTCTTCCAGAATCTCATCCACAGCACATATCATCGTCCTCAAACTCCTTTGGAAAAATACCAACCGCTACAGGATGACATTATCGCAATGCCCGGCTAAAATAAAGCACAATCTCTTTCCACCACTCTCTTTTCCCCAAATAAATTCATGCCTGCATTAAGTATAATGATTCAAGGCACCACCTCCTCCGCAGGAAAATCTTTTGTCACCGCTGCGTTATGCCGTTTATTGCAGCGTCGCGGCCTTCGTGTTGCCCCGTTCAAACCGCAAAACATGTCGCTCAACAGCGCCGTCACCCCTGAAGGGGGGGAGATCGGTCGCGCCCAAGCCCTGCAAGCCCAGGCTGCCGGTTTGCCCCCTCATACCGACATGAATCCGATTCTGCTCAAACCCAACAGCGATGTGGGTACGCAAGTGATCGTCAACGGCCAACCCATCGGCAATATGTCTGCTGCCAGCTATCAACAGTTCAAAGCCACCGCCTTGCCCATCGTTCTCGCCGCCCATGCCCGTCTGGCAGCACAATATGAGGTTATCGTGATCGAAGGGGCTGGCTCACCGGCAGAAATCAATCTGCGCAGCGGTGACATTGCCAACATGGGCTTTGCGGAAGCGATCGATTGTCCGGTCATTCTGGTTGCCGACATTGACCGGGGCGGCGTGTTTGCCCATCTGGTGGGCACTCTGGCGCTGCTCTCCCTCTCGGAACAGCAGCGGGTGGTCGGCTTTATCATCAACAAATTTCGTGGCGATATTGCCTTGCTGCAACCCGGTCTCGACTGGCTGCAACAGCATACCGGCAAACCGGTCCTGGCCGTGCTGCCGATGCAATCCGGCCTGACCCTGCCGGAAGAGGACAGTTTTTACACCCGCCAGGCGGCCTCCCTCACCGCCCAGCCTCCGGGTCGGGTGGTGGTCCCCCGCTTGCCGCGTATCAGCAATCAAACCGATCTGGATCCGTTGCTGGCCCATCCGCAAGTGGCCTTGCATTTGGCGGCAAGCGGGGAGTCTCTTCCCCCTGCCTTTTTGATCCTTCTGCCGGGCAGCAAAAGCGTGCGTGCCGATCTGGCCTGGCTGCGGCAACAAGGGTGGGAAGCTGCCTTGCAACGTCATCTGCGCTACGGTGGCAAAATTTTGGGTCTCTGTGGTGGCTTTCAAATGCTGGGAAGCTGGCTGCATGATCCGGAAGGATGGGAAGGCACCCCCGGATCCAGCCCTGGTTTCGGCTGGCTTAAGTTGCAGACAACGATCAAACCAGAAAAAATTCTCCGTCAACAGCAAGGCACGCTCTGCCTGCCCGGCCAACCACAGGTCTGTGGCTATGAAATCCATATGGGTATTTCTGAGGGGGAAGCGTTACAAAATCCTGCCCTGTTGTGCCAGGATGGTCAAGCAGAGGGAGCCATCAGCAGCGATGGCCAGGTGATGGGCAGTTATCTGCACGGTCTGTTGGATCACCCGCAGGCGTTGGCCGCCATTCTGCAGTGGGCCCAGATCAGTGCCGCACCCTTTGACCTGCAACAAGAACAGGAAAAAAGCCTGAACCGGATGGCCGATCTGCTGCAAAGCCGACTGCTGCCAGAGTGGTTGCGTTACATGCGGGTAACCAAATATTCTGCCAACGATTTATCCACAATCAACACATGATTGATCAACCAATCTTTCAGCAAGGCCACCACCTCCATGACCACCTTGTTCCCCTCCGTGCGATAGAGAGAGTGCGCCTGATTGGCCTGCTCGATCAATTGCGTATGCTGGCGCTTGTGGGCAATAAACTGGCTGTAGCGATAGCTCTGCATCAAACGTTCTTCATGACGAAAGTGCCATGCCGTATAATTGACCAATTCATCCAACAATCGCCCAACCGTCTCCTGGCTCGCCTGCTCATTCAAGGCGCTGATCAGACCATTGAGCAGAGCAACCAGACGTTGATGGTCATCATCAATCTCGGCCAGGCCGACATGAAAGCTGCTATCCCACGGCAACGGTTGCAACATCAAAGTAAAATCCCCGCTTTGTCACATATGTTCTACAAGATAGGCGGCCATCTGACGATCGGTCTGCAGCACATGGTGCAACACCCAATCTTTGAGCAGGGCGACCACATCCATGGTCATATCCTGCTCTCCGGCCAAAAATTTTTGCTGGAATGAGGTGGCCTCCTGAACCAAATCGGCATGTTCCCGTTTATGCGCCATATAACCGGGAAAACGATAGGTTTGCATCAACCGCTCTTCGTGACGAAAATGCCACGCAGTATAACTCAATAAATTTTCTAAAACAACAATAAGCTCTTCCCGTGCCTGATGTTCAGCAATATGAGTTGCCAACTCATTGAGCAGAGCAATCAGTTTGCGATGGTCCTCATCAATTTCTGCCACCCCCAAAGAGAGCGACGCATCCCACTGCAGAATTTCCGTCATCCCGTTCTCCGTTCCAACAACCCACTAGGACAGCACCCCCCGAAATCCCATTACCGACACATCATCACGTCGTGTTTCCGCCCCCTGATAATCGGACAATGCCTGCCTGATCGCCTGGGCCTGCTCGGCCATGGGAAGCGAACGCAGAGCATGAATCAATTCCATGAAACGAGGTTTACCGAAACTTCTCCTTTTTTCTCCTCCCAACTGATCGATCAATCCGTCTGAAGTCAGATAATACCCCCACTCCGGGCGCAATTCAACCGCATGGGTGGTAAAGGTGACCCGTCGTGAGACCCCGCGATAGCCGATACCACTGCGCTCCCCTTTGATCTCACGCACCCCCTCTGTATCGGCAATAAAGAGCGAAAAACGGGCCCCGCTATAGGTTAATCGTTGCTCCCTTCCCTGCAGGAAACAGGCACCCAGCTCCAGACCATCATCCGACTCGCCCTCATCCCGATCCTGGCCGAGGGCAAACTGGACCAGATGGTGCATCCTCTGTAACAAAGTGGCGGTATCTCCGGGTGGTGTCTCCAACAAGGCCTGATCCAGGGCACCATTGGCAATCAGGGTCATGAAGGCCCCCGGTACACCGTGACCGGTACAATCGGCCAACACCAGCAGGGTTCCCGTCACCCAGGGCCGATGCCAGTACATATCCCCTCCCACCACATCCCGCGGTTCCCAAAGCACGAAATAGTCCGGCAGTTCGGCGGCCAGCAACCATTCCGGGGCCAGGATGGAACGTTGGATTCGACTGGCATACAAAATACTGCTGGAAATCAGCTGCAACGCATCCCGCAACTGTTTTTCCGCCTTTTTGCGCTCGGTAATATCCAATTTGTTGGCCAGATAATGGACCACTTGCTGTTTCTCATCACGAATCGGGGCGATGGTCATCGCCTCCCAAAACAGTTCGCCGTTTTTCTTGCGATTGAGAACTTCACCGCTCCACGCTTCACCGCGTAGCAGCACACGCCACATCTCCTGATAGGTCGTTTCCGGCGTTCTGCCGGAACGAATCATCCCGGATGGTTGACCTTGCAACTCTTCCGGCTGATAACCGCTCACCGCACAAAAAGCCGGATTGACATACTCCATCCGCGCCTGAGGGTCGGTGATGACAATGGCAACCGGACTTTGTTCCACCGCACTGGAAAGAGTACGAATCTGCTGTTCGGAACGACGACGGGAACTGATATCGGAATAGGTGCTGACAAAACCACCGCCCGGCAATGGTCCGCCCTTGATCTCCAGGATCACCCCGTTGGGTCGCACCCGTTCAAATTGGTGCGGATATTTTTCCTCCAATACCGCAATCTTCTGCTGAAAAATCTGTTCGGGATCCCCTGGTCCGAACTCCTGCCGATCAACATAAAAGCGCAACAACTCCTGAAAAGTATTGCCCGGCTGCAGCAAATGTTCCGGTATATCCAACAACTCCTTGAAACGATGATTACAAAGAATCAAACGCAATTGACTGTCATAGGCCACCAACCCCTGCTGCAAATTGGCGATCACCGTCTCCAGCAACACCATCTTGTCGGCCAGTTGATCCTGCAGTTGCAAACGGGCTGTCAACTCCTGTTGCCGGGCGTGCCTATTTTGCCGGGCCATCCAGACGGCACTGAACAACAAAACACTCAACACAAATCCGGCCAAAAATATCTGCCACTGGGTGCGCACAGAGAGCCAACCGGCCACATTCTCCAGCAATACCAATCTCCATGGCCCCATCGGATCATGCCATTGAATCTCGGTCTGCGCCAACGCATGCTCCTGACCGTCCAGCGTAAGCCACTCCCGGTTCAGATCCATCTCCAAAGGTTTGGGAGGTTGCGACTGAAACAGCTTGCCGAACTGCTTGGATTGACTCAACTCGTTTAACAGGGTCTTGCTGGCCGGAACAGCCAGACGAAAGAGAAAATCGTCACGATCAGCGGCAAAGACCACTCCTTGCGGTGACAACAGCAGACGATGCACCCCATCGCCCATCATCCAGCGGTCGACGGTATCCGGTTTGACTTTGATTACCACCACACCGACAATCGGCGAATTGTGGGTATGTTCACTATGCACCGGGGCGGCAAAATAGAATCCCCGTTTGCCATTGGTGGTACCAACCGCCGCATAGACACTGGGCTTGCCATGGATGGCCTGTTGAAAATAGGGGCGAAAGCTCAAATCGTTCCCTGTCCCCGATTTGCCGCCGGAAGCAACCGTCTGGTAGGCGACAATCGTACCACGCGCATTGGTGACAAAGGCATCTTCACCATCGTACTCTTCCAGCATGGTGCGCAATAAAGACAACACTTCCAACGCATCCCATGGTATCTGTTCCAAGGCAACCCGTTTGATGGCATCATTGATGATGCCCATCAAAATTGCCCCACCCATCACCCGACTGTTGATGGTCAACCCTTCAAATTTGCTTTTGTATTCCAGCATCGAATCCTGCAACACCTCGCGATGCTGCAGGCGAACGGTATAGCTATAGTAGGACAAGCCTGCCCAACCTGTCGCAAGACTGGCAACAACAACAACAATCACCCAAACCAGGGGGCGCGATGCACGAAAGTCAGACAACACCACAACCTCTCTTAATCCAGATCACTCAAATAACGGCTGACATCCTCGGTATCCAACTGCTTGGGCATCAGAAAACGATCCGAATATTCCCGCCAGACACCGCTGGATAAAAACAGATCAAACAAATCTGCATCAATGTGCTGGTCATCACGCATGAAGCTCATGATGCGCAATGCCTCACTCAAGGTTTTTGGCTTCTTGTACGGGCGATCGGAGGCCGTCAAGGCCTCAAAAATATCGGCAATCGCCAAAATACGCGCCTGGACCGACATATCCTCTTTGTGCAATTGGCGCGGATACCCTTTGCCATCCATCGTTTCATGATGACAACCGGCAAACTCCGGCACGCGCGCCAAATGGGAAGGAAACGGCAACTGTTCCAACATGATGATGGTCTGGATCACATGTTCATTCACTTTAAACCGCTCTTCATCGGTCAAAGTGCCTCGGGCGATGCGCAGATTATACAACTCGCCCATATTGAATAAATACTTTGGCGGCGTCAGGACAATACCGTGTGCCTGTAAATCATAGCGCACCTGTTTTTCGTTGCGGGGCAGAACATGTTCCGGTCGATCGGATAATAGCGGCTCCTGGGCTGGCAACGGAGCCACCGGCAGTTTGGACAACCGTTGCAGTTCGGCATGCGACAAACCCAGACGATCATCAAAATGGCGTACCCAACGGTGCTGGGCAATCTGTTCCAAACGCGCCAGCTTTTCCGGTGCCATAAATTCACCGCCGACGTTACACTCGGCAACAAAGGCAAACTCCTCTTCCAAAGCCCGGCACTCCTCCTGAAAACGGAGCCACAGCGCATCCTTCTGGTCAGGATGGCTCTGGATTTCCTGCAAGCAGGCAATCTGCCGATCGCGACGGATCACCTCAAAACGAGTCCGTATCTCATGGATCCGATTGTAGATGGTCTCCAGCTTGGTCGCTTTGTCGACCACATACTCCGGTGTGGTCATTTTGCCGCAATCATGCAGCCACGCCGCCAGACGGAAGGCACGCCACTCTTCGGCATTCATCTCAAACTCGGCGAAGGGGCCCTCCTCGGCATCACACGCCGCTTGCGCCAAACCCATACAAATTTCTGGCACCCGCTCGCAATGGCCGCCAGTATAGGGCGATTTGTAGTCAATGGCGGTTGCGGTCAACTGGATGATCGATTCCAGCAACCGTTCCTGGGCTTCGGTGAGATTTTTGTTTTCCATCGCCACCGCCGCCTGGGCCGCCAACGCCGGAACAAAACCGACCACCTCCTCGGAAAAAGAGATAATCTTGCCGGTCTGCGGCTTGCGGGCATTGAGCAAAACCAGGACCCCGGTCACCTCTCCCTGGCGCGGTTTGAGCGGCACGGCCAATAACGAGGTCGAACGATAGGCATGCTGTTGATCAAAACGGTGCAAATCGGCAAACTGATACTCGGTCGATTCATAGCAGTTGTCTATCTGCACCGTACGCTTGGTCAACGCCGCATGGACCAACGGATTAAAATAGTTGGGCAAGCCGCTATTCGGGTCGCGCAACGGCAACGCAGGTTCATCAATCTCATCCCCATTGGCGCGATTGAAACGCAACTCCAGGGTGTCGACCGATAAAATTTCCGGGAACAACTGCTCTTCGGCATTGCGTACCAACAAAAAGCCGCCATCCGCTGCCGCCAACTCCTTGGCCCCCTGCAGAATCATCTCCATGAAGCGCGCCTGATTGCGCTCCATGGAAAGGGCAATCCCCAAACCCACCAGACGTTGCAAACGCCCCTGGGTGATGATCAACTCTTTGGTCCGCTCTTTGACCCGCTCTTCCAGGGTCTCGGCATGCCGCTCCAATTTGTGGTGGGCCTTTTCCAACTCTGCCTGTTGTGCTTTGATCTTTTCGTTGGCCAACTTCAACACTTCATCACTGCGATCACTCATGCGCACCAGACGGCGCGACACCTTGAACAACCGCTTGTAATCTTCCAACAACTGACGATACGCTGCCGTAAAATCCTGACTCTCCCGATTGGCCAATAACAGTTCGGCCTGATCGATTACCGTCTGTTCCGGCTGAAAAGTATCATAATCCAACATGCGTTTGTCCCACTCCCCTGCTGCCACGACACACTCAAATTGCCATTTTGCCCCGATCCATCAGCAGCTTGTCTGATTAAGCTCCTTTCGCGACCATGCGAAAGCTCGCACGCGCCACATCTTCGCCAAACTCTTCCCCCAACTCCTGCATGTTGGCGTCATCGGCTTCGTAATGCCAGAAAATTTCAACCTCATTATTTTCCGCCGCCTCATCCAGCAAATCAAACAGACCGATCAACACTTTGGCACTGCTGCTGTTGAAATAGATCAGTTCAAAATGAAACTCAATACGTGTCCCTGATAATTGACCGATATGGGCTGCCAGAGCCCGCACCTTTGGTCCATAAAATTCTGCCACATCCTCGGGATAGGATTCTCCTCGGAGCGCAAACCGATTCTGCGCAAAATCAAACTGTATTTGCGGTGTGCGGTCGGTTGCTTCAACAAGAATATTTTCCATGGTCTGTTATTTCACCCCATTCATCACTAAATAAAAGCCTTCAGGCAAAAATAGGCGTATTCGTCATTGACATCATGAAAATCAAATTGAAAGCCATGTGTCGCATGACGGGCAATATCGACAAAGCCGACACCTGCCCCTTTGCTGCCCTCCGGGGTGGCCCCGCGCAGCACCTCTTTGTAGAATGCTTTGAGTTGCTCCCGATCCATCCCCTGAATTTTCGTCAAATTGCCGCGCAGGCGTTCCACATCCTGGCGGGCCACCATGTTGGCGCAAGAGACAAAATATTTTCCCTGCTTTTGCCCAACCGTGAGCAGACCGTAACGCAACTCCACATCCCCGCCTCTCTCCTGCCGCGCAACCGGCTCCACCTCCGACGAGTAGCGGATGACGTTTTGCACCTGTTCAACAAACAAGGTGAATACACCACGGGCAATATTTTTATCGGTTTTATCCATGGCCATTTTTTGTTTCAGGGTATTACCGATACTGGACAAAATCTCCTCGGTCATATAGCCGCTGTAACAAAATAAAATCCCCTCCTGGAACAGCAATTCCCGAAATTGCAACACCTGCTTGGCCAACATCCTCCTTCTCCCTTTCTCTTGATGGCATCACCTTTTCCGCACAACACTTCTTGATTACAATACACGATAAGCAGCACGCATTGCCAGAGTCTCTCCCCTTGTTGACAAAGCGAACAATTTTTTTTATACACTCTTTCGCACACAAGAGAATCGATATTTCGCCAGCAAAAAACAAGGAGTAAAACCATGACAGAGAGCAACCAGGAAGCGATGCTCAGCGCCAGCCAATTTGCCAAAGAGCTGGGCATCTCGGACGCAAAAGTGAAAAAGGTCATCAAAGAGTTGAACCTGGAACCCACCGCCAAAAAGGGAATCTGCTGCTTTTACTCGCGGGCATCTCTGGCCCCGGTCAAGGAAAAACTGGCCCCTTGACTTGATGATTTTTCACCCCCCCCCTTACCATCGAGCCACCACCCTTTGATTTCAGCATAGACCGCCGGAATCACCAGCAGCGTCAACACCGTGGAGGAGACCATGCCGCCAACCATCGGAGCCGCGATGCGGCGCATCACCTCCGAACCGGTGCCACTGCTCCACATGATCGGCAACAATCCGGCCATGATGGCCACGACAGTCATCATTTTTGGACGCACCCGTTCAACGGCCCCTTCCATGATGGCGGCATGTAAATCCTCTCTGCTGACCAACTGCTGCGCTGCCTGGCGACGATGCGAGATCTCCTGCCAGGCCGTTTCCAGATAGATCAGCATCACCACACCTGTCTCTGCCGCCACACCGGCCAAAGCGATAAAACCGACCGCCACGGCCACACTGAGATTGAACTGCAACCACTCCATCAACCAAATCCCCCCCACCAGGGAAAACGGCAAGGAGAGCATGACAATCCAGGTTTCGGTCATGCGGCCAAAATTAAGGTACAATAAAATAAAGATCAAAAAGAGGGTCAACGGTACCACAATCCGCAACCGTTCCTTGGCCCGTTCCATGTATTCAAACTGACCGCTCCACTGCAACGAAGTACCTGGCGGCAATATGACCTGTTTTTGCACCGCCTGCCGGGCCTCTTCCACATAACGTCCAATATCCCGGTCGCGTATATCGATATAAATATAGACTGACAGCAAGGCATTTTCCGTACGAATGGTTGCCGGTCCCTGCTCCAGTCGAATGGCGGCTACCTGTCCCAACGGCAATTGGATGCCGCTTTCGCTGCGCAGCAATACCCGACGGGCAATGCTCTCCGGATCGGAACGAAAATCTCGCGGGTAGCGTACGTTGACCGAAAAACGTTCCCGACCTTCCACCGTCGTGGTGACAGTCTCCCCCCCCAAAGCGGTCAGAATCACCTCTTGCAAATCGGCAATGCTCAAACCGTAACGGGCCAGCGAATCCCGGTCGGGCTCAATACTCAGATAATAGCCGCCACCCACCCGTTCTGCATAGGCACTGGTGGTGCCTGGCACCTCTTTGACCACTGACTCCACCTGGCGGGCCACCTCCTCCAAGGTTTGCAGCTGTTTGCCGAATACCTTGACCCCGACCGGTGTGCGAATACCGGTTGACAACATATCGATTCGCGCCTTCATAGGCATGGTCCAGGCGTTGCTGACCCCTGGCATTTGCAAGGCGGCATCCATCTCGGCCACCAACTTTTCCTGGGTCATGCCGGGACGCCACTCTTCTGCTGGTTTCAGGTTGATCAACGTCTCAAACATTTCGGTCGGTGCCGGATCGGTCGCTGTGGTCGCTCTGCCTGCCTTGCCCAAAACCGACGCCACCTCCGGAAAGCTTTTAATAATCTTATCCTGGGTTTGCAACAGCTCTTCCGCCTTGGTCATCGACAAGCCCGGCAAGGTGGTCGGCATGTACAACAAGGTGCCTTCATTGAGATCGGGCATAAATTCACTGCCCAGACGCAGCGCCGGTTGCACGGTTGCCACCATCAACAGCAGCGCCAGCAGAATACAGCTTTTCCGATAGCGCAAAACCAGTTGAATCATCGGACGGTACAAGGCAATCAACAAGCGGTTGACCGGATTTTTCGCCTCCGGCAAAATACGCCCGCGAACAAAGATCAGCATCAAAACCGGCACCAGAGTAACCGACAACAAAGCGGCTCCCCCCATGGCAAAGGTTTTGGTAAAAGCCAGCGGCTTGAACAGTCGGCCCTCCTGGGCCTCCAGGCTGAACACCGGCAAAAACGAAATCGTAATGATCAACAAACTGAAAAAGAGCGGTGGCCCCACTTCGCTGGCCGCCTCCAGAATCACCTGTTTACGATCCTGCCCAGGTTGGGCCCGTTCCAAATGTTTATGAGCATTTTCAATCATCACGATGGCCGCATCGACCATCGCCCCCACGGCAATGGCAATACCACCCAGGCTCATAATATTGGAGGTCATGCCCAACCACTGCATCAACAGGATGGCAATCAACACGCCCACCGGCAACATCAGGATGGCCACCAGGGCGCTGCGCACATGCAGCAGAAAAACCATGCAGACCGCCGCCACAATCAGACTCTCTTCCAACAAGGTGTGTTTGAGCGTCTGCACCGCCCGCAGAATCAATTGCGAGCGGTCATATAACGCCTCCACCCGCACCCCTTCGCCCAAAGAGTCGGACAATTCTGCCAACTTGGCTTTGACATTGTTGATCACCGCCAGGGCGTTCTGTCCGAAGCGTTGCAGCACAATGCCGCTGACCACCTCCCCTTCGCCCAAAGAGTCGGACAATTCTGCCAACTTGGCTTTGACATTGTTGATCACCGCCAGGGCGTTCTGTCCGAAGCGTTGCAGCACAATGCCGCTGACCACCTCCCCTTCGCCATTCATTTCCGCCAACCCCCGCCGTTCATCGGGGCCCAACTCCACCCGGGCCACATCCTGCAGACGGATGGGAATCCCTTTTTCCTCCTTCAAAACAATTTTTTCAATATCTTCGCTGCCGCGCAGATAACCCCGCCCGCGCACCACATATTCGGTTTCTGCCATCTCCACCACCCGCCCGCCCACATCGCGGTTGTTCATGGCAATGGCTTGGGTAACCCGTGCGAGAGGCAGGTTGTAGGCTTGCAGGGCCTGCGGATCCACAATCACCTGATACTGCTGCACATAGCCACCAACGCTGGCCACCTCGGCCACCCCTTCCGCTTTGGCCAGATGATAGCGCAGATACCAATCCTGCAGGGTACGCAACTCCGCCAGGGTGCGATCTTTGGCCAACAACACATATTGAAAGACCCATCCCACCCCCGTCGCATCGGGTCCCAAAGTCGGAGAGACACCGTTTGGCAATCGTCGGGCGGCAAAATTCAAATATTCCAACACCCGACTGCGCGCCCAATAAATATCGGTGCCATCCTCAAAAATAATATAGACAAAGGAGGCCCCAAAAAAAGAAAAACCCCGCACCAATTTGGAACGGGGCACCGACAGCATGGCCGTGGTCAACGGATAGGTCACCTGATCTTCCACCACCTGCGGTGCCTGACCAGGAAATTCACTGTAGAGGATTACCTGCACATCCGACAAATCCGGAATGGCATCCAACGGCAGACGCAGCAGGGCATAACTGCCCACCGCAATCAGGAGAATGGTGGCCAGCAACACCAGAACCGCGTTTCGACAAGACCAACGAATCAGCAGGGCGATCACCAGGGGTACCTCCGGCAAGGAGATGGCCCCCCTCTGACGACATCATCCACACACTTTCGGACAGACAACTGCCGGTCAGAAGGAGAAAGAACAAACCGCTTGTCAACGAGGCGGCAGGCGGGAATCCATCTCGCCACGCGGCGGAGGCAGATGGGAATCCATCTCGCCCCGTGGTGGCGGCGGAGGACGCAGATCAGACTCAGGGCGGGGCGGCGGTTTACGCTGATCAAGGCCACCTCTGGGGGGAGCAGCTTTCCCTTCGCTCGGCACCACAGGACGCGGTGGCACCAAGGTTTCACTGGGCAGATCGTCCCCCTCCTCCTCGAGTACGCGGCGCACCTCTGGATACCCTTTGCCATCTCGCACCGGCAACATTTCCGGCACCACCTTTTCACCACCACGAACCAGCCGCACCATATTCTGCACCCGCTGCGTATCCCCTTGCGGCCCCTGTCCCATACGGGGTTCACCCTCTTTCGGGTCGCTGCGCTGTGCCCCGGCACCATGGACATCAAAAATTTTGCCCTTCATCTGTCCAATGGCCCGACCAAAGGCGACATAAACGGCATTGCGACCCGGTTGCGGCCCGTCCAGATGGGTGGTGGAACTCCAGTAATAGGCAAAATCCCGTTTGCCCGCCTCATTACGAATGGCGGTCGCCTGAAACAGCGGATCGATCGCTGCCGAATTGCTGGTATCCGGCGAACGGCTATAATCGACAATGTATTGCAACTCCTTGGCACTGGGCAGTCGCCAATCCCGATGACCGGCCAGTTGACTGCTGGTCGCATATTCCAACGCTTGCGCCCAGTTCATCCCCTTGCCGCTATCGTTTTTGCTCCACATCAAGCCGGTTGATTGGTCGGTGATGGTGCCGTCGCCATTGTCATGAAACTGATTGATCCCGTAGGGGGTCCCTCGCACGAAACGGACATAAAAACGCATTGGCTCCGCCCTTTTGCCTGGAGGCAGATAGCCATATCCCTTGAGGCGTCCATCGGCAAAATTCACCCCGAAAACGGTCTTATCGCCGCGCATGGTGGTACTGACGTAGGGAGTGGCTGAGAGCCATTGCGCATCGATATAGCGCTCACCGCTGCGCACATTGCCATAACGAAAACTGAAATAATCGGTATTCAGAAAGGGAATGGCGTTACGCGGCACCCGTTTCATCTCCATATTGTCGGGTTCAAAACCGGTATAGCCACGAAAATCGATCAGGGAATAAAGCTCTTTGATGCTCGGCACCCGCCAATCGCTGAAACCACCTACCCGTATCTGTTTTGCCTGTACGCTTGCCTCTTCCGGGGAGAGTTTGCGGCTATCCACCGCTTTGGTCCAGGTCAAACCGGTGATCCGGTCGGTAATCATACCGTCGCCCGATTCCTGGTAAACCGGTGGTTTGCCAGAGTGTTGCACATCCTGGCCATAATAGGGCTCTCCGCGGCGGGGACAGGGAATTTCACTGCGATAATTATAACAGTGATCCTGCCCTGTTCCCACCACCACGGCTGCCGTCCAACCGGGAACCGTCCAACCAAGCAGCGTGCCTGAGCAGCACAAGGCTGCCAGCGTCATCATCCTGCTCTGGTCAAAAAGCGACTGACAGCTCCCGGTTCTTCTCATTCATTTCTCCTTAGCCTCTTTGTTCCATGTCAGGCACATTCCGGGAATGATGTCCGATGTAGAGCTGCCGCGGTCGACCGATGCCCTCTTCGGAACTGATCATTTCATTCCATTGGGTAATCCAACCGATGGAGCGCGACACAGCAAAAATCACCGTAAACATATTGGTCGGAATACCCATCGCTGACAGAATCAATCCTGAATAAAAATCAACGTTTGGATAAAGCTTTTTGCGGATGAAATATTCATCCCGCAAAGCAAATTCCTCCAACTCCAAAGCAATGTGGAATAACGGATCTTTATCGTATCCCACTTCATTCAACACCTCATGCGCCGTTTGACGCAAAATTTTGGCACGTGGGTCATAGTTTTTGTAGACCCGGTGACCAAACCCCATCAAGCGGAAGGGATCGTTGGGATCCTTGGCCCGTTTAAGAAACTCTGGAATCCGATCACAGGAGCCGATGGTTTGCAACATTTTCAGCACCGCCTCATTGGCACCACCATGCGCCGGCCCCCACAACGAACCCACCCCAGCAGAAATCGCGCCAAAAGGATTGGCTTGTGACGATCCGGCCAGACGCACCGTGGAGGTGGAGGCATTCTGTTCATGATCGGCATGCAAAATCATGATCCGATCCAAGGCTCTGGCCAGGGTCGGCGACACCTTATACTCTTCGCACGGATTGGCAAAGAGCATGTACAGAAAGTTTTCGGCGTAGCCCAACCCGTTTTTCGGATACATGAACGGCTGGCCAGTATAATACTTGAAAGCCGCCGCCGCTATGGTAGGCATTTTGGCAATGATACGAAAAGCCGAAATCAGCCGATGGCGGGGATCGCGAATATCCAACGAGTCGTGATAAAAGGCCGACAACGCCCCGACCACCCCCAGAACAATGGCCATCGGGTGGGCATCCCGCCGGTAGCCGTTATACAGCTTCAACAACTGCTCGTGCATCATGGTATGACGGGCAACCGTTTTTTTGAATTCGCTGCCCTGTTCCTGTGACGGCAATTCGCCGTTGAGCAGCAGATAGCAGACCTCCAGATGATCGCATTTTTCCACCAATTGTTCGATCGGATAGCCCCGATACAGCAACACCCCCTCTTCACCGTCAATGAAGGTGATACGGCTTTGACAGGAGGCGGTGGAACGAAAACCCGGATCAAGGGTAAAGAGGCCCAGCTCTTTGTAGAGGTTGGTAATATCAACGACAGCGGGTCCTTCACTGCCGTAAAGAATGGGAAAATCCGCTTCTCGGTTGTTGCGGTTGTCACGAATGGTGATCGTTTGTGCGGTCATTAGGCGCTCCTTCGCGGCTCAGGAGTGTAAAAAGAAAACCATTATGCCGTTCCTCCTTGCGGGGGGCGGCCTGTTTCGGTGATACGACAAACTATTCCAGGGGGATAACCCCGGTCCGACACAGTTCATGAACCCGGGAGACGGCTCGACGCCAGGCAAAGGCAATCTCTCCGGTATGGCAGACATCTTCCAACGGAATGGCGCTGTAAACCCGCAACGGGATACGCTGTTCATAAAGCAGATCCACCAGCACCACAAAGCGCATGGCAATATCGGCATCGTCACAAGTCAGGCGCGGCAGACCGCTGATAATGATAATTTTCGCTTGCTTGCACAGAAAAATATACTCCGCACGCCCCAGCATGCTACTGCACAGGGCGAGAAAATCAAACCAAAACACCCCATCGGCCATGGCCAATACCGCAACGGGGCTCTGTCGCAATGTCACGGTCATCGCCTGAGGAGGAGAGTTGCTCAAACGGACAAACAATTGATCCGCCGACAATAAGGTACACCCACTGCGAATCGCCGCCTGCCGACGCCAATCCTTGCCCTGGGTCAACTCACAGATCAGGATACGTTTTTTGATCAGGGCAATAAATGGCAGAACGCTGTTGCGGTTGAATCCCCCTTGAAACAGATCATCCGGGGCCCAGTTGCTGGTTGCGCACACGGTCACCCCACACAGAAAAAGCGATTCCAACAGTCGACCCAACAGAACACCATCGGCAATGGTGGTGATGTAAAACTCGTCAAAGCAAAGTAAACGTGCCTGTTGCGCAATTTGACTGGCAATAAAGAGCATCAGGTCCACATTGGCCGGTGCTTCGGCCTGATGCAGCCGCTGGTGCAACTCCTCCATGAAAGGATGAAAATGGACCCGCCGTTTTTCGGCGATGGGAACGGTTTCAAAGATCAACTGCATCAAATAGGATTTGCCACGCCCGACATCGCCGTGCAAATAGATGCCGCGCATGGTCGGTTGACTCTCCAGCAGACCACGCCACACCTCTACACCACGCCAAACCGTACGATGCACCGGCTTGGCCAGTTGATTGACCACCTGATCAAGCAAAGGTAACGTCTGCTCCTGGACGGGATCCCGTTCGATACGGGCCGCTGCCAACGCTTTCTGCCACACACGACTGGGCAAGACAGCCGACTGCGCCCGCTCTGGTACCGGGGTGGTTGCGGATTGCCATCCGCCGGGGCTGAGACCGGTCATATTTTCCCTCCCGGCAACAGCGCAACAGGGCAAATGCTTATACGGGCTCGCATATCATGAAACCCTAATATTATGGCCTGATAATACTTACATTTATAAAAACAAATTATCAACCATGAGCCCACCCTCTCATCGGTGTGATTATAAACAATTTCCTTGCCGCGCCAACCGAATTTTTTGCAGCGCAGCAAAATTTTTCTTGTGCTGATTCTCAGGAAATGGCAGTATGCTGGGGGCGGGGTTGGGGTTTGGAAAAACAGGCGGAGAAACAGGAAAAAAAAATTTGCGGCAGCCCGCTATACCTGAAACACTCTACTCTTTAACGAAAGAGAAGCGTACCCGTAACACGGAACCTCATATGTATTGCAGGTTGATCTGGATCTTGCGACAACCAGTTTGGCCTGCCATTTCCATCCTCACCACCATGAAAGTCGGGAAGACACATTTGGACCTCGGTCATCGTTTCGGCCACCGGCTGGTTGCTCATGACAGCTATACTGCTGATAAGATTCGAAATTTTCTGGATTTCCCTGGCTTGCTTGATCAATCTGGCTGAAACGATGACCGAGGCCCACATTTGCTTAGAATCCACATTAATGAAACGTAATTCTCTATCCCTATATATAAAGACACCAAATTTAGATTTGGATATATTTTCAATATTATCACATAAAACTTTATACTCAACTTTTTCAGCCGACTGCGACCTGCCAAGGTGGTAAAGGTTTGCTCGACGCTTCCAAAACTCTTCATAAACATTGAGGCTAGAAGGCTCCTCAATAACATCAAGACCTGAAATCCCCTCAAAAAAATCAAGATCAGTTATTATTGAGACGTTACCAGGCGAAACTTTTTCCAATGAATGATCAGTTTTGTACCATTGATCGGGATCAATTTCAAACATGAGATCATGAGGTTTCGGATCAATATATTTAACAATAAAATTGACAAACCCGACATCATAGCAGTATAAAATTTCCCTAACCAGCATTTGGTTTTCACGAACAGAAAACACAAACTTGCCAAATTTGGGCATCTGACACTCTAAAACAGACGCCTCACCAAACAACAACCCTTCAAAAAACCAATCATCATTCGGCCCCTGGCATGTATCGGACTGCAACAGATCAGCAAACTGCAGATCAGGCAGGGCAGCAACCACTCCTGACAAACCAACCGTCTCCAACACGGACCGAACCAACTCTTTCCGATTCTCAAAAGATGGATCAAACTCCTGAAACTGAGCAGCAAGCAAGTCGCGCAGACGCTGCATATGGTCAACCAAGGCTTCCGGTTTGGCGATACAGAGCGCCTGCAAGGCAAGTCCGGCATAGGCAGAGTCAAAATGCCGGGAACTCACCAATGCAAGCAAACAGCGCAAAGCATCCTCACGAGGGGCGCTCAGTTGCGCAACGGACAACAGGATTTGCGTAAACAGATTGATTTGCCCCTCTGCAAACCGACCCCCAAAATATCCATTCCCCACTCGGGAGGGCAAAACACGCAAAATTTCCTGCGCACGCACATCGACCGCCAATGCGAGCAAATCAACAAACACGGGAAAATAACGCGCTTCCTCTGGCAACAGAGCCAGTAAATCGGCAATGGCCTGTCGAAAGCTCCCTTGCGCCATCGGCTTCAGAGATCGGTAAAAAGCACCCAGTCTCTTCACCAGCGCTTCTGGACCGGATAACAGGCCTTCCGCCATGGGAAAAGCCCAAACCCCCTCCCCGGCAAAAAAATAACCCTCAAACCCCTCGCGCAACCAGCGTTCAAACTCAGGGGCAGAATAACGGTCAAAGGGAGATAATATTTGGTCAGCGTACAAGAAACCATCCTCTGGCAACGATTCTGAAGTCATTGTTTGCTCCAAGAACATGCCCACATCACAATACTGTTGACAAAGAAAAAATTATTGAAAGTTTATTCATAAGAAGCTCATAAATCGAGCGTGTAGCTGATTAATCGTACCATATTTGCTGCAGACACGACCAGCAAATATTGCATCATTGTCCAGACCTGTTTTGCCACGTGTACATGTCAATACACCGAGTGGCGTAACCCGTAATTTTTGACCGGAGGGAATGGGCAATGGTTCCGCTATTCGTTCTGGCCACCCGTCTAAACAGTCACGGCCTCCAGCCAATTTTTCCAGATCGACCGTATAACCCCAGGTGCGCCTTTTTTTGTGAACCGCTCGATCTGGAGCGCTTTTAAAGCGCACATGCCCGCCCGAATCAGCCACCGTAGGCCTGGCATGAACCCGTGTGTGCAGCAACGTTGCTGGAAAATGTATGGCAACCAGGGATACATCCTCCTGGTAATGATGCAACCCTAACCGATCACGTATCTGATCGGCAGAGGGTGCTGACGTGCCCCCCCAGAAAACCAATGGCTGACCTTCCGACTGAACAGGGGCAAACCAAAGCACTCTATCCGGGCGCCCCAGTTGGGCATCATCCCGACATTGCATGAACTGTGACCCTTGTTTCATGATCAAGCGATTGATTTCACGAATGGTCACTCTGGCCCCCATCAAACCAAACAACTTTCTGTGCTCATCAGCGTGCAACAGATGATTAACAAATGCCTGAAGCTCGACCACTGTGACCATCTCATTACTTGAAGAAAGGCGATGTTGCAGATGCAGTCCTTCAAAAAAGAAATCTGGTTTTGGCACGCCAGCACGAAAACCTGGGGGTTTGATTTCATACAAAACGGTACGGAAATAATCGATCAGCGCAGGCGACAACAAGTGACTGCCCAAACCGTCACGATAATATTTTTCTATTGTCCAGACAGAAAGGGCTCGCCACCAATCCAACAATTCACGAACAAAATCTTCTTTAATAATACCATGTTGCAAACCAGACAACAGGTTGCATAGGATAATCCTCCCCTGGTCACAAGAAAGAAGGGTTTGACAAAAACAGTCTGGAGTCAGCTCTGCTCCCTTTATTTTCCCAGTCACATCGCCCCCAAATCTATCCATCAATACAGCGAGTAAAATCATCACCAGTCTAATAAACGGGGCCGAGACTATACAAGGAAAGAGATATTGTCAAGCAATCAACAATGGAAAGAATGTATGAAACGCGCTGTCAAAGACAATCAACGTGCAGACCCAATACAGCGCAACTGCAATAAAAACTGCACCGGGGAAGAGAGCAGAACAATTCCGAATCCCGTTTAATAGAAATGCAACGGATTAATGATTGTTTTTTATTTTGTTCCTGCCAGAGATAAAAAAACGCGGCACACTTTTTAAGCAAATGAAGAAGGCAACGGATGACACAGGCAGGGCTCTCCTTTCGCGGCCTGATTGAGATTTTTCATAATGCCGCACTCACCGGCCTGCTGGCGCTGGGCACACTCCGTGCGCAGCAGGTACAACTGCTCCAAAAGAGTTTGTAACGCCTGCATCTGCTCCTGCACCCGCACAATCTGGGTATCCAGAATGGCATTCACCCCAGAACAATCCCAGTGTGGATGATAACGAAACCGCAACAGCGCCCTGATCTCTGCCAGCGGCATACCCAATGATCGACAGTGGCGGATAAATTGCAACTCTTCCAGCTGCTGCCCCGCATAGAGACGGTAGCCGGAGCCATCCCGCTGCGGTATGGTCAATAATCCCTCCTTCTCGTAATAGCGTACCGTCTCCACATCACAACCGGTTCGTCGGGCCAGTTCGCCAATACGCATCTCTCTCTCCTGTGGTGACAGATTTTACTTGACCCTGTAGCAACTACAGGGTTTGTAATGAGAGCATACAGGATGCAAACCCATTTCCGACAGGAAAAACGACGATGAACCAGACAATCCCCATCTCCTCATGCTGCGCTCAAGGGGCCTGTGGCACGGTCACGCCAACGCCAGCTGCCACCACATCCTCCCCGGTGCAACGTCTGACATCTGCCCTGCTGCTCTCTGGCGTCGCTGCCAGCAGTGCAGAAATATTTGTCTGGAGTGGCAGTGATGAACACTCCTGGTATGTTCTTTTGCTGGCAGTGCTGGCCATCGCCAGCGGAGGCCGCCAAACTTTGCGACAGGGGTGGCACTCCCTGCGCAACCTGAACCTGGACATCCATTTTCTGATGAGCCTGGCGGTGCTGGGTGCCATGGCCATAGGACAATGGACCGAGGCTGCCATGGTCATTTTTCTGTTTGCTCTGGCTGCACAGATTGAATCGTTCTCCCTGGAAAAGGCACAGCGCGCCATCAGCTCTCTGCTGACCTTGGCCCCGGAAGAGGCGCTACTGCAGGGCCCAGACCAACAGTGGCGCATGAGCGCCGTCGCCTCCATTCAGCCTGGTGCCATCATTCGCATCCGGCCCGGCGAACGCATTCCGTTGGATGGGGTGGTCAGCAGCGGCAGTTCCACCGTCAATCAGGCCCCCATCACCGGCGAAAGCCAGCCGGTCTCGAAACAGACCGGAGATTCCCTCTATGCGGGCACCATCAATCAATTGGGGACGCTGGAATGCCGCGTAACCAGCGATCGGGACCATACCACCCTGGCCCGCATCATTGCCACCATTCAGGAGGCACAGGCACAACGGGCACCCATGCAACGTTTTATTGACCGCTTCGCCCGCTATTACACCCCGGCAGTGGTCGGCATCGCCATTTTGCTTGCCCTGGTGCCGCCCTTGTTGGCTCTCCAGCCCTGGCCAACAGCCATCTACAACGCCCTGGTTCTCCTGGTTGTGGCTTGCCCCTGTGCCCTGGTCATTTCGACGCCGATCACCATCGTCAGCGGTCTGACCGTCGCCGCACGGCATGGCATTTTGATCAAAGGGGGCGTGCATCTGGAAAACGGCTATCGTCTGCAGGCTCTGGCCATCGACAAAACCGGCACCTTGACCCATGGCCGTCTGCAACTGACCGATGTGATCCCCTTGCACCCCCAACCCGAAGCAACCTTGCTGCAAACAGCCGCCGCCTTGGAAAGCCACTCGGAACATCCTCTGGCCACCGCCATCCTCGAGGCATGGCAAAAACAGGAGAATCCCCTCCCCCTGCCCGCCGTCAGCCAATTTCAGGCCCTGCCCGGTCAGGGAATCAGTGCGCACATTGCAGGAGAAGCTTTTTTTCTGGGCACACCACGCTGGATCAAACACCGACAGATCGATCTCGCCGCCTGGACAGATACCATCCACACCTTGGAACAACAGGCCAAAACGGTCGTTATCCTTGCCTCCGCGAGGCAACCTCTGGCCATCCTGGCTGCCAGCGACACCCTGCGCCCGGAAGCCCGTCACGCCCTCCAGCAGTTGCAACAGAGTGGCATGCAAATCTGCATGCTCAGCGGCGACAACCAACGCACCGCCCAGGCCATCGCTGCCCAATGTCACATCAGGGAAGTCTATGCGGAACTGCTGCCAGAACAAAAACAACAGCAGATCAAGCAACTCAGTCAACGATATGCCTGTGTGGGCATGGTCGGTGACGGCATCAATGATGCACCAGCCCTGGCCCAGGCACATATCTCTTTCGCCATGGGCAAGGGCACGGCAACCGCTCTGGAAACCGCAGATGTGGCGCTGATTCAAGAAGATTTAGGCAAATTGCCGCTCTTTCTTGCCATCAGCCGGGCCAGCAACCGGATTCTGCGACAAAACATCGCCCTGGCTTTGCTGCTCAAAGCCGCTGTCTTGCTGTTGGCCATGCTTGGCCATGCCACCCTGTGGATGGCCGTTTTTGCCGATGTGGGTGCCAGTTTGTTGGTCATCTTTAACGGTCTGCGCCTGCTGCGCCTCCGTTATTGAGTGCCAAAAGCGATCGGGAGGCTTTCGCCTCCCGATCTGTTCCCTGCCTCCTGCTTGTGCGCAACCGGAAGGGGAAGCTCCCGGACAACTCCTTGCGCGATTCGGTGCTTCCGAAAGACTCAGCCTCCGGCCTTTCCCTGCACCTTTCCAGCGCCAGCGAGGAACCCTCTCCTCAACCTCTCCCTGCGCCTTCTTTGCGCAGAGCGAAAAGATCCCTTTTCGCTCTCTCCCTGCGCCACGCAGCTCCTAGAAGGATTCAAACTCATCATCCTTGTTCCCTTTGCTCTCCTTCTTGGCAACGACTGCCACTGACCGCGTCGGGGCCATCAAGGCCCGGCTGGCCGGTTTCATCGTACCCTTGGCAACCGTTGTGGTTGTTTTGGGACGCTGCGTTCTTTCTCTCCGCACCGGCGCGCTACCCTCTTTTCCGGTACGGAAAAAACTGACCGTACTGCTCAATTGCTGCGCCTGACCGTTCATCTCGTCAGCGGTTGCCGCCATCTCTTCGGAAGCGCCGGCATTTTTCTGAATCACCTGATCCAGTTGACTGATGGCCACATTGATCTGGCCAGCCCCCTGATTCTGCTCCCGCGAAGCGGCGGCAATCTCCTGCACCAACTGCGCTGTCCGTTGGATATCTGGTACCAACTTGCTGATAATGGTCCCGGCCCGTTCGGCCACCTGCACACTGGCCGACGAGAGATGGCCGATTTCACCCGCCGCCGTCTGACTCCGTTCGGCCAATTTGCGTACCTCAGCCGCCACCACCGCAAACCCCTTACCATGCTCTCCAGCCCGTGCCGCCTCAATTGCAGCATTGAGCGCCAACAGATTGGTCTGACGGGCAATCTCCTCGATAATGGAAATTTTGCTAGCAATCTCCTTCATCGCCCCGACCGCCTCGGCGACCGCTTTGCCACCTTCGGCTGCATCTTGCGAGGCCACACGGGCTATCTGCTCTGTTGT
This sequence comes from Magnetococcales bacterium WMHbinv6, assembly GCA_002753135.1. GTDB lineage: Bacteria > Pseudomonadota > Magnetococcia > Magnetococcales > Magnetaquicoccaceae > Magnetaquicoccus. The sequence continues at coordinate 76,431 of PDZV01000008.1, forward strand.
CTGGGCGTTCTCGGTGTTCTGCATGATGTTGCCGCTCATCTGCTCCATGGCCGAGGAGGTCTCTTCAATGCTGGCCGCCTGTTCCGTGGCCCCCTGGGACAAGGTTTGCGCCGCCTCGGCCAACTGCTCCGCTCCCGCCGTGACATTGCCCGAAGCTGCCGTAATCTCGTCTACCACCTCGCGCAACTTGCTGGCCATGCTGTCAATGGCCCTCGACATATCTCCCAACTCATCCTGTCGCGTGCTGACACAACTGATCGCCAGATTCCCCTGCGACATGTTGACCATGTTGCCGATACAACCGGTAATCGCCGAAACCAAACTCTTGCTGATCATCCAGGCCAACACACTGCCCACCACAACCGCAATCAGACTGCCAAAGCTGATCATCATTTCCGATGAGTCAATCTCGTGATGCAGTTTTTTCGACTGGCCGTCTGAAACTTCATCCACCAATTTATTCAACTCGCGCCGGGCAGTAATCATCTCCTTCTCGGCCTTGTCCTGATGACTCAACTGCGTCAGTTGTGACTCAAAGGTTTTTTGATAGTCGGCAATCGCCTGAATTACCCCTTTGCCAATCGCCAGATCTTTGGGATCCTTGAACGAAGCGGTCATCTGTTCAGCATACTGTTTCGCCTTTTGCGACCCTTCCCGGACGCGGACAATCTGTTTTTCGTCTTTGCCATTACTCAGCAACACCTCTTTCTCGCCCAAACGGGCATCCATGAAAAATTTGTTCAGTTCAGCCGCCAGAGCCAATTTTTCAATCCGTCCATCCAACACCTGCTGCAAAATTTCTGGATTGCGCTGGCTGACCGTATCTTTGCCCAATTCACGCAGTTTGGCGTATTGGCTCTCCTCCAGTTGATCAACAGCCAGGACCACCTTTTGTGATACATCGCGGACATGGGCCATTTCCACCTGTCCTTCTCGCTGCTCTCGCACCAGAAGGTCAAACCCCTTGCCATACTGCTGCGCCAACTGTGAGATTCTGCTCATGTGATCCCGATCCGTTGGATCTTTAAAACGATTCTCTCGTGCCGCTTCCGCTTTGGCGACGATACCATCCACTGCCTTTTTTGCCGCTTCAAGATACTTGCCATCCGGCTCACCCACATAATTGCGCTCTGCACGCAGGGCCTGAGTCGACTCCACATCAATCTCTGCCAAAACTTCGCTATTGGTCACTCGCTTGACAACAGAACTGAATCCGAAGAAAGCCTGCGCTGCCACCAACACCGTCAGCAGCAACACCACCGCAAAACCAAGGCCCAATTTGGCCGCCAACTTCAATTTGTTCATTTTGTTACCCCAGTTCATCCATTAACGGGAGAAAGTGAAAACCAAAAAACCTGTCAGGCCGCCTTGCCGTGCGTCCCGCTTAATTCATGGATTGCGTCCATCTCTTCGGCGGCAAAAACACGATCCGTATCCAGAATAATGATGAAATGATCCCCCTGCTTGCCCATGCCACGAATGAATTCGGTACGTAATTTTGCCCCGATACGTGGTGCCGGATCGATCTGGTCCGGCTCCAGACTCATCACCTCTTTGACCGAATCGGCCATTGCTCCCAACACGGTTGTCTTGTCGTTGACGATGACTTCAATGATGATAATGCAGGTATTGACCGTCCTGGCCGCACTCGGCAAGGAAAATTTCAAGCGCATGTCCATCACCGGTACAACACTGCCGCGCAAATTGATCACCCCACAGACAAAAGGAGGCGTGTGCGGCACACGTGTCACTGTGGTATATTCCAACACCTCCTTTACCCGATTGATTTCAACGGCAAACACCTCATCCGCCAAAGTAAAGGTTAAAAACTGCGTCGTTTCGGTAATTCCTGTCGTGGTCATGCAAACCCTCCTCCTTCCGCCATGTATCAAGCCTGCGCACTACTGACTGTCCTATTTTCCAGATTCGGCAACTGTGTGGTTTGCTCCGCTTCCTGCAACACGGTCAAAACACTCTGCAACAATTCATCCGCGCTGAACGGTTTGTGCAACACTTTGCGTGCCCCCAACGTACGCGCCGAATCCAATAAAAATTGCGAAGACATAAACCTGCCACCACCTGTGATGGCAATCACCGGTACGGCAGCAAAGCGGTTGTGTACCATGCGCATCAATTCAAAGCCGTCTCCATCTGGCATCAACAGATCAGTAATAATCAAACACACCTGCTTCTGCTCCAACAACTGCATCGCCTCTTGTCCCGTCACTGCTGCAAGCACCAGAAAACCGGCTTCCTGTAAAAAACGACGATAAAGCAATATCAAATGGGGATCATCTTCGACCAACAGGATGGGTGCCATACCCCTTCTCCTTGTCTTGTGCAAGAATACCTTCTCTTTGCAGACAGTGTATCGCACGGATCATTCCAAAATAATTAACCCGAACAAAAACGAAAAAAATTTTGTTTTTATTAATGTTTTATAAAACACATGCCATATTTAACATTATTATTATGTTGTTTATGAAACAAACCGTACCAGACACCATCTCATTTGGTACAATTTATCTCAATGGTCCGACACCCCTGTTTCGGACATCACGGCAGCAGGCAGATAGACACAAAACTCTGCCCCATCCCCCTTGCGACTGACCGCCTCGACGGCACCACCGTTGGCCGTTACCAGACCATGCACCACAGACAACCCCAACCCGGTGCCCCGCCCCACCTCTTTGGTGGTAAAAAACGGGTCAAAAATACGGGGCAAATGTTCCTGAGCGATTCCCGTTCCGGTATCGCTGACACTGATCAAACCATAACGTCCTTCGGTCAAACGCAGTCGATAGGCGGTTGTTTCCTTGAGGAGAACCTCTTGTACCGAAATGGTCAATCTGCCCTCTTTGCCTTCCATGGCCTGCAAGGCATTGGTTGCCAGATTCATCAATATTTCATGAATTTGGGCCGGATCGGCCAACACGCGGACCGGATGTGCTGCCATCTGCAACTCCACCACCATCTCTTCTGGAATAACTGCCCGCAAAAATTTGATCACCTCTTTGACCAGCGGATTCAAAATCAACGTATCGATACGATGTTCGGTCCGACGACTGAAAGCGAGCAATTGACTCACCAAATCACGGGCCCGCAACCCCGCCTGATATATTTCCTGCACATCCTGATAAGGCTGTTCCTCTTTGGGCAACTGTTTCATGGTCAATTCAGCAAAACCCAACATCACACTCAGAATGTTATTGAAATCATGCGCAATACCCCCGGCCAACGTGCCAATGGCCTCCATCTTGACCGCTTGCCGCAACTGCGCCTCCTGCTGCAACTGTTGGGTAATATCCCGATGCGAGGAGAGAACCAACGGACTACCTTGCCAGATCATCTTGCTGGTACTGACCTCAACAGCATAACGACTGCCGTCCTTGCGGCGATGGTGGGTGATAAATGTCGTACCTTCTTCGCTCAACTCGCTAATAATGTTGATAATTTCCTCTTTACCCCACTGCACATCCCAATCCCAGATATGCAACGAGGTCATCTCTTCCGCTTCATAGCCCAACATGCGGGCAAATTGGGCATTCGCCTCAACAATCCGAGCCGAGAGATCGAGAATACAGACTCCATCACGGGTATGTTCAAATAGAAATTTCCGTCGGGCAATCTCTTCGGAGAGCTTTTGTTCAGCCAGTTTCCGTTCGCTGATTGCGTCAAACACAGCGACGAAATGTTCCGGATGGGGGGCATAGACCGATGCCTCATACCATTGCTGCAGCGAGTGCAGATAAATTTCAAACCGTTCCGCCGCACCGGTCAAGGCGATGCGCCCACAACGTTGCAACGCCTCTGGATCCAAGCGGGCAAACTCCGGCATCACCTGCGAGAGAGATCGCCCCACCACATCGTGCAGGCCGGTCTGTTGACTAAACGCTTCGTTGACCGCCAGACACAGCATATCCACCGCCTCACCCTGCCGGTAGATGACTTTGCAATAGACAAAGCCATTGAGCATGTTGGCATACAGAGAACGATAGGTCAGTTCACTCTCACGCAAGGCCAATTCGCCCTTTGCCAATTCATCACGAGCTTTTTGCAGGCGGCGAATCACCCCTTCGCTGATGTAGGAAAAAATCCACCCACCGATTACAATGGCAAGCAGCGCCGTACCGATCACCCCTTGCGCCGTTTGCCGCAAGGGTTCGGTCATCTCCTGCAAATCCACCTTGGCAACCATGCCGATCTCCAGACCGGGCAGATACTCATAGGCGGCAATCACCTCTACCCCACGATAATCCACACCGATCATCGCCCCTCCCTGTCCCTGCACAGCGCGTCGCATCGGCTCTGCCCACAGGCTCTGTTGCCAGGGGATCGACTCCATCAAAAGATCAACTTTATGGCGACGAGGATAGAGAAACTGCAGATGATCACCCTGGCGGCGGGCAAAAACGATCTCCCCGGTCCGACCTAAACGAGATTGCCAAATTGGGACAACTTCCGTAATGAATACACCCATACGTTCATCGGCCAAAGCCGGCGACCAAAGGCGAGAGACATCCTCTTTGTGCATCCTTTGGATCATTTGCGCCTGACTGCGCGCTAAAATATATAAACGTTGTTGCTCTCTATCCAGCAGATCATCATAATAAAGATATACTGCTTGCACCCCCACCACCAGCACCACGGCGACCATGATGGCCATCAACAGCAAAAAACGCGACCACTCCCCCCTCTGCCGTAGCCAAGCAAGCGGCTTATCCATGGCGATTATCCACACCGCCGCAAGCGCGGTAACCGTCTGTTCGTGTCACTCATCCGCATGATCCAGCCCCAATTGTTTTAATCGACGGTAAAAGGTACTGCGGCTCAGACCCAATTGCCGGGCCGCCTTGTCCCGATTCCAGCGATTGGCGGCCAATGCCGAGAGAATTGCCTGCTGCTCGGGGTGGGTTTCCGTAACCGCCCCCATTGCTGGAAGGTGTGAACGGAGAGTGTTTTCCGATAATTCCGGCAAATGACGACTTTCGATCACGGCTTGGTTGCACACCACAAAAGCATGCTCGATGGTATGACGCAGTTGCCGCACGTTGCCGGGCCACGAATAGCGCATCAACAACAGCATCGCCTCTTCATTCAGTCCGGTGATCTCTTTGGCAAATTTGCGCCTGAACTCTTCAATGAACTGCTCGACCAGCAAGGGAATATCTTCACGCCGTTGGCGTAAAGGGGGCAAATGGATCTCCACCACCCGCAAGCGATAATAGAGATCATCGCGAAAACGGTCCTGAGCCACCAGTTCAGCGAGATTTTTGTTGGTGGCGGCGATAATGCGTACATCCACTTCGCAGGTACGGTTATCACCAACTCTCTCAAAGGTTTTTTCCTGCAAAACTCTCAACAGACGCATCTGCATGGCCGGTGAAATATCACCGATTTCATCCAAGAACAGCGTGCCACGATGGGCCTCCTGAAACCGCCCGGCCCGATCCCGCACCGCACCGGTAAAAGCACCACGCACATGACCGAACAGTTCACTTTCCAACAGCGTATCGTTCAAGGCGACACAGTTGACCCGTACCAACGGTTGCCCGGCCCGACTGCCGCTTTGATGGATCGCCTCCACCACCAACTCTTTGCCGGTTCCCGATTCTCCGCTCAGCAACACGGTGGTTTCCACTTCGGACACCTGTTCGATTTTGCGATAAACCTCCTGCATAACGGCACTGCGCCCGATCAACCGCTGCCAACGACTGCGCCTTTGCAGAGAATGCTCCAGATGCACCACTTGCGTTTCATCTTTGATGGCCAACACCGCTCCCAGCAGTTGGCCGTTCACATCCTGCAACGGTGTCGCCGTCAGGGAAACCACCTTTTCTGGCACGCCCGCGCGCTGGCAGGGCTGCCGCAACGCCACAACCTGCTGGGTGCTCTGCATCGACTGCCGCAGCAACTCCTGACACAGCCCCTCACAATGCGGTTGCAGGCGTTCCGTCATCTGCCCCAATGCAGCCACCTGAATACCGCATAACTCATGGGCCTTATGGTTGGCAGTACGCACGTGCATATCGTGATCAACGCTGAATAACGCCTCGCCGATGGAATGCAACACAGCCTGCAAGTGCAAGCGCAAATTTTCCCGGTCGGTCTGAAAATATTTTGCCGCCAACGCCCGGTTGACCGAACGCAACAACTCTTCCTCCAGAATCGGCTTGACCAGATAATCAAAGGCCCCATCCCGCAACGCCTGACGTGCTGTCTCCAGACTGGGATGCCCCGTGATGATGATCACCAAAGGGGGGCTCGGCAAATGGGCGATCATGCCCAGCAGGTCAAGTCCAAACTCCTGGTGCAAGCGAACGTCGCAATAGACCAGGTCATGAGGTTGTGCCGCCAACAAGGCCACGGCGCTCTGCAGGCCTGTTTCTGCCCTGACCGTATGGCCAGCCACCTGCAGCAGACGGGTCAAAACCCGTCCCAATGCCACATCATCATCAACCACCAGTATTTTGCCCATCGAACTCTCGGCCATAGCGCTTAATCAGGCAGGATTCCCCCGTTCCAACCTTTGGTGTCATCCTAGCAAAACAGCAAGGAAACTCAATCATAAAATCATCAGTCGCCAGCAAAACACCCATTTCTCTCTCTTAAGAGAAGGCAATCATTAAACAAATAAAACGTGTTGACGCCATCCTCTCCCTGAGGATAGGATGAACACATGAATACGCACCCACACCATCCGGCCATCGTGGCCCGCCTGAAACGCGCTTCCGGCCATTTGCAGAAAGTGATCAGCATGATCGAAAATGATCACCCCTGCGAACAGGTTGCCCAACAACTGCATGCCGTCTGTAACGCCCTCGACAATGCCAAACGCAACTATGTCAGCGACCACATCGAACATTGTCTGGTTATCCGCGAAGGATTAAGCATCCAGGAACTGGAGAAACAACTCACCGCCATGAAACAAATTGCCAAATATTTATAGGGCCTGTTCTCCCTACCTTTGTTGACTGCAATGGCGCTACGGGTTACCGTTTGCGCAAAAACGTGTTATTTTTTTGCTAGACGGATTTCTTGCCCTGGAGGTTCCTTCGTGTTTTCTCGTTGGTCGGTCATCTTTGTGGCTGCTTTACTGATTGGCGCTGTCTCTGCGCCTGCCGCCGACTCGCTTGCCCCGGTTGGGGCAAACGTGGAGGAGTTATTGGCGATTGCCCGGCAAATGAATCCTGACCTGGCTGCGGCAGCACTCGATGCCGAAGCAGCAGCAGCACGCACTGCCGCTGCCGACGCCTTGCCCGATCCCAAATTGCAACTGACCTTGGATGAGATCGGCAAAAACCGGGCCGGTTGGCCGGGTCGTGTGGCCACCAGCAAATATATCCTGCAACAAGAGATTCCTTTTTGGGGCAAGCGGGCTCTGCGCCGCGAAGTGGCCGCAGCCGAACAGGAAGAGATGGTCCAGCAACAACAAGATCGTCTGACCGAATTGGAGATGAAGGTGAAAGTGGCTTATGCCGATTATCACCGGGTCCATTTGGCGATGGATCAGTTGGATGCCTTGGTCCGGGTGTTGCGGGTCATGGTGGAATATGCCCGTTTTCGCTACAGTCAGGGCATGGGCCTGTTGCAGGAGGCCACCGCTGCCGAGGCGGAACGGGGTAACATGACCGTGGAACGGGTACGACTGGAAAAAGAACGGCAACGCATCCGCGCCCGACTCAATGCCTTACTCAATCGACCCGCCACGGCACCCCTGGTGGAACATCCCACTCTGCGCCCGCTTCCTGCTGCGGACAAGCTGGAGTATGATGCTCTGCTGGCCCGTCTACAGGCCAGCAACCCGGCATTGCGCATGAATCAGGCCCGCTTGCAAGCAGCAGAAGGGGGCGTACGCCTGGCAGAAAAAAGCGGCATGCCCGATTTGGAACTCTCTTTCGGCGTCGTGGAACGTCGGGATGAGGGGACCCAGGATGGTTATGAGGCGATGGTTCGGGTCAACCTGCCCTGGCAGGGAACGTGGCGCCAGGCCGTGGAGCAGGAAGCCGCCGCCAAACGACAGGCAGCAGATCAGCGCCTGCAAGGTGAGCGCATCCGTCTGGAATCGGCGTTGCTGGAAGCCCTCTCTGCCCTGGATGAATCCCGGCAGGTAGAACAGGTAACCCGCGACAGTCTGTTGCCCCAGGCACACATTGCTCTGCAATCGGCTCTCAAAGGCTATGAAACCGGCAGCACGGAAGCGGTAACGGTGCTGGATGCCATCCAGCGCTTAAAAAAATTTCAGATCGAGCAGATCAAAGCGCAATTTGAACAACAGGTCCGTTTGGCAGAAATTGAACGTTTGTTGGGAGAGACGTTGTGAACGGCAAAAGGCGTCAGTGGTGGTGCGGGTTGCTGCTGGTCGGGTTGTTGACGGGCAGCGGGCAAATACAGGCGGCAGAACCGGCTACCCAGGAGGGCAAGGGAGAGGCCCGCAAAATACTCTATTACCGCAATCCGATGGGCTTGCCAGACACCTCCCCGGTACCCAAAAAAGATTCCATGGGTATGGATTATATCCCGGTCTATGCCGAGGTACGCAAAATACTCTATTACCGCAACCCGATGGGCTTGCCAGACACCTCCCCGACCCCCAAAAAAGATTCCATGGGCATGGATTATATCCCGGTCTATGCTGACGAAGGCGGCACATCAACCACCGGTTCGGTACGCATCGACCTGGACAAGGTGCAAAAGTTGGGGGTCAAAAGCGAAGCGGTCAGCCTGCGCCCTTTGACCCGACCCATCCGCGCTGTCGGAACGGTGCAAGTGGATGAACGACGCCTGCATGTGGTTTCGCTGCGCTATGAGGGGTGGATCGAGAAACTGCATGCCGATGCCAGCGGACAAACGGTCCGCCGGGGTGAACCGTTGATGGAGGTCTACAGTCCGGCTTTGCTGCTGGCCCAGGAGGAGTATCTGGCAGCCTTGCGGGCAGAAAAAAGTTTGCAGGAGGCCGACGCCGAAACACGACGCACCGCCGGTCTACTGGCTGAGGGAGCCTTGAACCGATTGCGCAACTGGGAGATCCCTGAAGCCCCGTTGCACCGGTTACGGCGTGAGCAGCAAGTTCTGAAAACAATGACCGTCAACGCACCGGTATCGGGCGTAATTCTGGATAAAGGTGCCCTTCGCGGCATGCGCTTCATGCCGGGAGAGATGCTCTACCGGATTGCCGATTTGTCACAAGTTTGGGTGGTGGCAGAACTGTTTGAACAGGATATGGCCTGGGTTGATGTCGGACAACATGCGGAAGTCACCCTAAACGCCATGCCGGGAAAAACCTATACCGGCAAAGTCTCCTTCATTTATCCGTTGTTGACCCCGGAAACACGAACCGTCAAGGTACGCATCGAACTGGCCAACCCGGAAGGAAAATTACGTCCCTCGCTCTATGCCACGGTGCAGTTTTCCGGTCGGAGCGGAGAACAAAGCGTCTTGACGGTCCCTGATTCAGCCATCATGGACAGCGGAGCCCGACAAGTGGTCCTGGTGGAACGGGGTGAAGGACTCTACGAACCACGTTTGCTGCGCATCGGCAGCCGGGGTAACGGCTATAGCGAGGTGCTGGACGGGGTGCGCGAGGGAGAAAAAGTGGTGGTGCGGGCCAATTTTCTCATCGACGCCGAAGCCAACCTGCGCGCCGCCATGGGCCATTTTGCCCACGAATAATCATCCCTGCTTAGGAGCCCAGCAAAAATAACTTGGACATCCTGCTTGTCTTTTGCTCCTCCTGCGTCGTTGCAAAAACGTTTACATACTAAAAGTATGCGCGCGTTTTTTCTGCTAGCAGGAGGAGCAAAATCCGGCGCAATCTGCACAAGTTATTTTCGCCAGGCTCCTTAGCGCACCATCAGCGACCACAACGAGGCATGTTGATCCGTCCATGCCTGGAACCCTGCGGGCAAAGGGATGGGCTTGCCCTCGGCCAGCAGAGGGTGTTGCCACAGGGAGCTGTCACGACTGACGAGTACCCATTTGGAATGGACTTCAAAGGTGTTCTTGTCGCCCGGATTGGCCAACAGGCGTGCGCTCAGGCCCAGGTGTTGCGCCGCCGCCTGCACCACGCGCGCCAGATCCAGATAGCGATTGGAAACATGCACGGCCAACACACCCTTTTCCTGCAGATGCTTTTGATACAGCGTAAACGCTTCCAGGGTCAGCAGATGCACGGGAATGGCATCCCCGGCAAAGGCATCGAGCAGCAAAACATCAAACTGATTGGCAGGTTGTTGTGCCAGTCGGCGGCGGGCATCGCCGATAATCATGTCGTGATGTGCGCTCAGGCGTGGCAAATGAAAAAACCAGTTGCGCGCCAATTCCGCTACTGCCGGGTCCAACTCATAAAAGCGGTAGCTGTCCTCTGCCCGCCCATAGGCCGCCAGAGAGGCGATGCCGACACCGATCACCCCAACCCGTAACGCGCCTCTCTCTTTGAGGAGCGCCAGCAGGCGTCCGGCACCACTTTTGGCCCCGTAATAGGTTGTCGGCAAATCCTGTTTCTCTTCGGCCAAAAATTGCACCCCGTGCAGAATACGACCATGCAGCAGTTTACGATAGCCATGCTCCGCATTGTCGGCAACCCGCAGGATACCATAAAAATTGCGCTGCAAAAAGGCGACAGATTGGTCTTTTGACAACCAATACGACAGGTTATGCATGCCAGCAAACAACAGCACCATGGCAACCCCACTCTGCAGCAGGTAACGCGCTCGAGGCGTGGAATAGCGCAGACGCGGCAGTGCCACCCCCAACGAAAACAGACCACAGAGCAAAACGGCCACCGGCAACTCGCAGGCATCGTTGCATGCCAGAGGTGCCAGCAAGGCCCCCATGGCACCACCTACAGCTCCCCCCAGGGAGATGGTCAGATAAAAAGCGGTCAAATGGGCTGGATCCGGTCGCAGTGCCGCCAACTCGCCATGACAGGCCAAAAATAAAATGGTTGCCGCCAGCAGCATCGCCCCCATGACCACGGGCAAAGAGAGCCACTGCCACGAAGAGATCGGCAACAGAGTCATCAGGCAGAGTGCCAACAACAGCAGAGGAATAAACAGTTCGCGCTTGTACCATCGCGGGTGATCAAAGGCCAAAACAAAGGAGAGCAGATAGAGCGCCAGCGGCAAAATCCACAACAGAGGCACCGGGGCAATATCGGTGGTAAGAAAACGGGTGACAGCCAGCAGCAACAAGGAGGGAGCCAGGGCCAACGCAAGCCAGTATACCCTTTGGGCATGGGGCACCGTGTTTGCCTCTGCCGGGGTGGTTGACCAGGCTGCGAGCCCTTGTTGCTGGATGCCGGCGACCAAAACAACAGAGAGAACCATATGGATCACAAACAAAGCCGACCAAACGGTCAGTTGCTGATCAAGGGACAGCCAGGGTTCAATCAGCGTGGGATAACCGAGCAAAGCCAGCAGGGAACCCACATTGGAAAGGGCAAAAAGGCGGTAGGGTTGCGCCTGCTGTTGTGCCGCATACCATGCCTGCAACAGCGGACTGTTGGCAGCAAGCAGCAGATAGGGCAAACCAATGCTGGCAGCCAGCAGTTCAAGTATATGGCGAATCGGTGCCTCATCCCCTCCGGCAGATCGGGAATCGACGAACTGAAGAGGCAACAAAAAAAGGGCCAGCAACAGCAAAGCGATATGCAGCCAGCTTTGTTGGCGCAACGTCAAGCGACGATTGCCGACATGGGCATAGAGATAACCAAACAGCAAAGTCACCTGAAAAAACAACAGACAGGTTGTCCAGACAGCACTGGCACCCCCAAACCAAGGCAGAATCTGTTTTCCCGCCATCGGCTGTACAAGAAAGAGCAAAAATGAACCGAGCAGGATTGTCGGACCATAAAGATGAGCCGCCAAACGAACCAGAAAGGGCATCACAGGATCCACATCCAAAGAAGCAACAGAGAGAAGGCAATTGCCGAAAAAAGTAACTTTTGTTAGCAAAACGGTCAAGCAGCAATCAAACAGATAGCCAAATCAAGGTGAGTCTGGAACATGGCAAAGGTCGATGCAAAAGGGTGGGAGCTTGTGTACCATCACACAGATATATTTTGTCGCCAACGCCAACTTGCCCGGTAACCGGGCTTGCCGGTGACGATTTATTCATAAACGTTCAGCAGCGCCCCTGGTTGGCTGAGGCGTCATTTTGTTCGACTGGTGGCAGTTTTTGTGGCACAATGGCGGGCGGTGAAGAGTCTGTGCGGATCATCATCTTTTTTGCCATACACTTTCAGATAATCTTTTGCAGTCATGCCGCTTGAGGGGGTTACACGACACCCCACTCAGAAATGGTACAGCAAACTGCCAGTTGAACATTGGACGTTGAATTTTAGGACTGGGTGGTGCGGGACAGCTAACAGGTAAAGGTATTCAAACCTGTACACGGAACAGATCATTGGCAGACAGCCTGTCAAATGAAAAACAGTTGCCCTGTTATCGCTACGGAAAAGGAGAATTTCGTGCAGAGGATGTCGGTGATACCCAAATTTTGGCCCAGCGGTCAAGGTGTGCTGCTTTTTTTGGCCTATTATCTGACCGGCCTCCTTGGTTTGGCAATGCACTCCTATATAGACCGCAACATTACCCTATTCTGGTTGCCTGCCGGTATTGCCGTCGCCTTTTTGTGGCGTTGGCAAACCAATCTTTGGTATGCCGTCTCATTCGCTGCATTGTTGGTCAATATGACCAATGGTTCCTCGTTTTTGCTTGCTGCCGGCATTGCTATCGGCAATACGCTCGGCCCGTTATTCTCCGTTTGGATTTTACGCAAGAGCAACTTTCGTCACAAGTTTCATTGCAGATCGGATGTGCTGTGGTTTTGTTGCGCAGCACTCTCTGGAATGACGGTTTCGGCCAGCGGCGGGGTTACTCTGTTATGGTTGCACGGTACAATCACCTCAGCAAACTATCTTGAATCCTGGTTGACCTGGTGGTTTGGGGACAGCATCGGTGTACTGCTGGCGGCTCCTCTGCTGATGACGATTTCCCGTCAATCCCTGCAAGAGACTGTTTCTCATCGATTTGAAATAATTATATTTTTTATCATTCTTTCCTGCGTAAACTGGCTCGTGTTTTTGTCCCCCTTCAACTTAACGTTGGCATATATTCCTGTATTGCTGGTCATGTGGTCCGCGCTACGCTACGGTATTGTTGGTGCCTCAATAACCGTTCTGGCAGACTCGTCAATCGCCTTGTGGGGTACAGCAAACCATCATGGTCCTTTTCACCTGATGGGCAACAACGACCAGATTATTCTATCCATCTATGTTGTCGTCCACTCGTTGGTCGGATTGTTGGTCACCGCTTTGCATTCCGAAAACCGGAAAGCCGCCTTAGATTTGGAAGAATCCTATAAATCTCTCAGCAAAATCTCCTCCCGTCTGCCCGGCATGATCTATCAATTCCGACAACATCCTGATGGCACTTTTTCGCTGCCTTATGCGAGTGATGAGATCATCAATCTGTTTGGGGTTGATGCCAATCAGGTCAAGGAGGATGCTTCACTGATCTTTGCCGCCATTCATCCCTCCCACCGCGCACACTGTATCGACTCCATCCGTCAGTCAGCACAGGATCTCACCCCATGGCAACAGAAATTTTTGGTCCGTTACCGGGATGGCAGAGAGCGATGGTTGTTTGGCAATGCCATACCCGAACGGGCTGCCGATGGATCGACTTTATGGTATGGCTTTGTTACCGACATTACCGAGAGCAAACGGGCCGAGGAGGATGCAAAAAATGCAGCCAGGGAACTGAAAAAATCAAACGATTTTCTGGAACAACTCTTTGATATTCCGCATACCGGTATTGTTTTTTTCGATCGGGCGTTCAATTTTATCCGGGTCAACCACGCCTTTGCGCAGGCATGTGGTCGCCATATAGCAGATTTTCCGGGTAAAAATCATTTTGACTTGTATCCCAATCCAGACAACAGGGCCATTTTTCAGCAAGTGGTGAACAGCGGAGAAGCGGTTACCGTGGTTGCCAAACCAATCATCTTTGCTGACCATCCAGAAAAGGGAGAAACCTATTGGGATTGGAATCTTTATCCGGTCAAGGATGAGAGTGGCTTTGTCACTTATCTGATTTTTGTGGTGCGTGATGTAACTGTCAGCAAACAGGCCGAACTGGCCTTGCTGCAGGCCAAGGAACAGGCCGAAGCTGCCAGCCAGAGCAAAAGTGATTTTTTGGCAACCATGAGCCATGAAATTCGCACTCCGATGCACGCAGTCATCGGCATGGGTGATTTGCTGCTGGAAAGCAATCTCAATGAGGAACAAGAGAGATATGTACGCCGACTGCAGGAGGCTGGCACCAGCCTTTTGGAAATCATCAACCAGATTTTGGATCTCTCCAAAATCGAGGCCGGTCGTTTGCAAATTGTGCAGGAACCGGTACGGATTCGTACATTAATGCACGAGATCATGAACCTGTTTCATGCTCTGGCCATGGAAAAGGGTTTGCAGATGCAGTGCCTGATCGCAGAGGATATACCGGAGTGGCTGCTTGTTGATCGGGTACGCTTGAAACAGGTTTTGTTCAACCTTTTGGGCAACGCCCTGAAGTTTACCATGCGGGGTGAAATCGTTCTGAGTGCCCAAATCGAGACAACAAATCCCAGGCAACTTGCAGTGCAGGTCAGGGATACGGGCATCGGTGTGCCTCCTGAACAACTGGATACTATTTTTGAACCCTTTACCCAGGCAGATACCGGTGTAACACGTCGCTTTACCGGAACCGGCATTGGCTTGACCATCGCTCGACAGTTGATCGAGTTGATGAGTGGATCTCTGCACGCAAGCAGTCAAGTTGGCGTTGGTAGTTGTTTTCACATTACCCTGCCCTTACAACCCTGTGCTGCAGCAAACAACGAGAACAACGAGAACAGCATGATCCGCCGAGAATCGGCGGCCAACCCTTTGCCTGTCAATATATTACTGGTGGAAGATTCTGAAGATAATCAGATTTTGATCCAGGCATTTCTGAAAAACACGCCTCACCAAATCGCCACCGTCAGCAATGGGGAGGAGGCGGTGGCCATGGTGCAGCGGCAATCTTTTGATTTGATTTTAATGGATATGCAAATGCCGATCATGGATGGCTACACCGCCACTCGTCTCATTCGCCAGTGGGAAACAGAGTCAGCCCAGCCCTCAATCCCGATCGTCGCCTTGACAGCCCATGCCCTGGAAGGTGACCAGCAGAAGAGCCTGGATGCCGGTTGCAACCTGCACGTGACCAAACCGATCAAAAAACAAAAATTATTGGAAGTGATTCAGCAACTCAATCACAGTTTCCCCTCTTGACAAAAACTCAGCCCCCCATCAACTCCGAAAAATAACTTGCAACGGGGAATCATCACCAATCTTGCCTGCATACATTATAACACACGCAGTCTGGTATAACAGGCGGCCTAGCAAACTTGAAAATTTGATACGCATTTACAATAATGAACTCTTTTTGCTATCCAGAATTGTACCCACAAGGCATACCGCATTGGAGCGATTCAGACTGAACCGGCTTGAAGACACCGTGTCATACCTGCGAACATGCCTGCATGACGATTGACAATGGCAACGAAAAAAATCAACAATGGGTTATCAGGTACCGATTAATCCCGTTCGGATCTGCCCAGCCAGGAGGAAGCCGCTATGAGTATTGCCACATCCTTTGACGCGATTGCCTACGCCAAGCGATTCAAAGCCGCCGGGTTCACCGAACAACAGGCCGAAGAGGTTGTGACTGCCTTGCGGGAAGTGCGCGATGCACGCCTTGAAGAATTGTCTACAAAAGGGGATTTGCACGAAGTCGAATTGAAACTTGAGGCTAAAATTGAAATCGCCAAAACCGAAACCATCAAGTGGATGGTTGGCCTCGCCCTGGCGCAGTTGGCGATGATGGCAGGCATCTTGATGACCATGCTTCGGGTATTGCCCGGTGGACACTGACACCCCAACCTGCCCGACAGTCCCCTGCCTTTGCACCAGGAAGCGCACAATCGCGATGACAGGTTGCCCCTTTAGAGGGTAAATCAGCTTTAACTGCAGGCAAACTGATTGCAGGAGATGCCTCCGCGAAGCGGCAAGGGAATTTGGGCATGCCTGCAAAAGCGATGATCTTTGTGGTTTTCTTGCTGTGATTGCTGCTCTAACCGGAACTTTCGGTAGAAAAAGTGCATCATGAAGTTGATTTTATTGAATAAAACAATAAAATCATTTCATGTTCTCTGGGTACAAATGCTCAGACTGTCACGCCGAGCAAGCGAAATACCTCTTGTTGCAAAGGGGTTGGCTGGGTCAGCATGGTAAAGGTTACGCCCCGTTCATCTCCCGTTTCTGGGGTGATCCAACTGCGAGCCAGCGTGCCAAGATCCTGGAGAAGGGTTTGGAAGCTGTGGAGTTGAAAACCTTTCTGGGATTGTCCTCTGCCAATTTTTGCCTTGGCCGTCTCCGATGGTCGTGCTGGAGCAACCGGATCGATATTCTGTCCGGGGAATTCATCAGAGAACAGAAGCGGTGCCAACTTATTGCGCATTTCCCACTCAACGTAATAGGCCAGCATACAGAGAAAGATATGTGCCCGCACTCGGTCGCTCAAATGATGAAAAACAGGGCGTACATCCAAACCAGTCTTGATCGTCCGAAAAGCACGTTCAACTCGCGCCAACCCTTTGTATTGGCGCACGCTTTCCTCCGCATCCAAACGCTCTTTGGGAACGTTGGTGCGAATGACGTAAATGCCATCAAGGGCGGATTCAGCGGCAATGCTTTCCTCGTTGCGGGAAAACATACATTGGCCATCTTTGATTTCAATATGAAAATGTTTGGCCATTTTGAATCGTCTGAGGGTACTTTCTACCCGCCGACCAATGGCACCACACTCTTTGAGTCGTCCTGCGACAATCGCTTCCTGCACTTTGCGTAGTCCGGTCTCAGTGGCTTCCAGAAGTTCTCGCCGTTTTCGGGTTCGCTCATCAGCCAAAAATGGATTGCGGCAAGCGGTCAAGCGTTCGTCCGGGTAATCTGGGGACGAAATTTCAGCAAGATTACGTTCGTCGAACAGCGAGAGCTGCAATGGCCCTTTTGCCAATTGCTTGATGGCGTCATTACGCAACGCACTGATCCAGAACAGATGATTGGGTGCCAGGTCGTTGTCAATACGAGCCTGGGTGATCATGCCCCGATCACCCACGATGATCAGATCACGGAAACCATGGCGCTCTCGCAATGCGCTGACCTGAGAGGAAAGCGCAGCAGGGTCAGCTGTGTTTCCTTCGAACACTTCCACGGCCAGTGGTCGCCCATCTCGATCGGTCAGCAACCCAAATTCGACCTGTAGTCGGTCTGAGCGATGGTCACGGCTGTAGCCATGCTTGGCCAGTGGACAACATCGTCCTTCAAGGTAAGTGGAGGTCAAATCAAACAAGACCAAAGCCCCTTCCTGCACATGACGTCTGAGCAATTTCCGTTCAATGCGCACTTGCTGCTGACACAACCAGTCCAATGCCCCGTACAACTCGTCCTTGTCCGCATCTGCCACACCAAATTCATCAGCAATGGTGTTGGTATTCCATAACCGGGCGGTCGCCAGCTTGGATGCTGGTTCCAAAATGCGGGTGGCAATCATGGCCAGAATCAAATCTCTTTGCCTGGAACTCTGACTGGCGATAAGATTGGGCAGTCCCAGTTTTTTCATGACGCCAACGATCGCGGCGACATGGCCATGCGAGCGGGTCTTGTCTATTGACAGGCCGCCTGCGGCAGGAATAAAGCTCTGCCCCTTGATCGCGCTGCGGATAATCTCAATCACATGGTCGGGCAACGCCGACAGGTTGGACAAGGTTCTCTTCTTGACCTTGCCATCCTCGCGATAAGATTCCCGCAGCAACACAGCGGCAGGAGAGTTTCTGTTGGGAACACGTTCTATGTACATGACTGCATTATACAGTATAATACAATGATTGCAAACAAAAAATTTACAATTTACATGGGTACAAAATCAAGGCAAAAAATGCATTAACTGATTGTTTGTAAATGAGAAATGCTCGTTTTCTGTCCGAAAGTTCCGTCTAACCGATGATGAGCAGGTCGCTTACATCGTGGATTGGTGCGCCTCGACCATAAAGAGGATGGTCGTCGCACAAAGTTTGCTTTACAAACCGATAAGCATCTATAGCATGAGTATGGGATACGTCTTTCCCAAACGCATCGGTAATAATATGAACAATCTGGACACGCAGAGGTTGTGGAAGGTCATCGTAGACAAACACATCAGGCATTTCGCCGCGGGCGCGTTTCTGACGCTTAGAGAAAAGATCTATGACCGCCACAATCATCCCTCAACAGCGACAGAGTCTCGATGAAATTGGCGGATGGGGAGGGATTTGAACCCCCGGTGCCTTTCGACACGACGATTTTCAAGACCGTTGCCATAAGCCGCTCGGCCACCCATCCGTTTTACTGCCATTCTGTGCTACGACTGCGGGCGAAGAATCTCCATACCGCCCATGTAGGGACGCAGGGCGTCGGGAATGATGACCGAACCGTCTGCCTGCTGATAATTTTCCAAAACGGCTACCAGGGTGCGGCCAACCGCTATGCCGGAACCATTCAAGGTGTGCAGCAACTCCACCTTGCGGCTCTCTTTGCGCCGTACACGGGCCTGCATGCGCCGGGCTTGAAAATCGCCGGTGTTGGAACAGGAGGAAATTTCCCGATAACAGCCCTGACCAGGCAACCACACTTCCAGATCGTAGGTCTTGCGCGCCGCAAAGCCTAAATCGCCGGTACACAAGGCCACCGTGCGATGCGGCAGCTCCAGACGCTGCAGCACCTGCTCGGCATCGCGGGCCAACTGCTCCAGGGCGGCGTCGCTCTCCTCCGGGCGGGTGATCCAGACCAGCTCCACTTTATCAAATTGATGCTGGCGAATCAAACCCCGTGTATCACGTCCGGCGGCACCCGCCTCACGACGAAAGCAGGAGGTCCAGGCGACAAACTTCATCGGCAGCAGATCTTCCTCGACAATTTCGCCCCGTACCAGATTGGTCACCGGCACCTCTGCCGTCGGAATCAGATACAACGGATCATCGCGCTGGGCAAACAACTCCTCTTCAAATTTGGGCAGTTGACCGGTACCAAACAAACTTTCCCGATTGACCAGAAAGGGGGGCATCACCTCCTCTTAGCCATGCTCGCCGCTGTGCAGATCCAACATGAATTGAATCAAGGCCCGGTTCAAACGAGCCCCCGCACCACGCAAAACGGTAAAGCGAGCCCCCGCCACCAACGCTCCGGCATTGAAGTCCAACACACCCAACCGTTCGCCCACATCCCAATGATTCAAGGCAGGAAAAGGTTTGGCCGCCGGATCGCCGCTGCCGGGCCAACGCCGCAGCTCAACATTTTCATGTTCATCCTTGCCGACCGGCACCGACTCATCCGGCAAATTGGGCAACTCGGCCAGGGCACGCAATACCTCTTCCTCTTTGACCCGCAATAACAGCTCCAACTCTTTCAGGCGGGGCCCCAGGGTTTGCATCTCGACCAACAAAGCGGAGGCATCACCCCCTTGTGCCTTCATCTGCCCCACTTCGCGGGAGATGGCATTGCGCCGGGCCTGCAGATTTTCCGTCTCGGTCTGCAAGGCCCGTTTGTCACGCTCCAACTGGTGGATTTTCTGCAGATCATAGCCGCGCCCCCGGCTTGCCAGGCGCTCTTCCACCCATTGCGGATTGTCGCGAATTTTTTTGAGGTCCAACACCCTGCCTACTCCTCTTCCATCCCCGCCTCAGGAACAGACTCCTCCGAGCCTGCCATGCCATCCCCTGACCGGGTCTCGCCCCCCTCCTCGGCATCGGCAATCAACCGCGCCACCGAGACCAACCGTTCCCCACTGCCCACATTCAATACCTTCACCCCCTGGGCATTGCGACCCGTGAGCCGGATCGAATCGACATCGGTACGCAAAATGGTACCCTGATCGGTGATCAACATCACCTGATCGCCCGGCCAGACCGTCAAGGCATCCACCACCGGACCGTTGCGCTCACTGGTGATGATGCCGATCACCCCCTGTGTGCCGCGCCCTTTGGTCGGAAACAACTCCTCCCCCGTCCGTTTGCCAAAACCCCGTTCGGTGACCACCAACAACTGACAACCAGAACCCGGCAACAGCACATTCAGGGAAATCACCCGATCTTCGCCACGCAAACGCATGCCCCGCACCCCGCGGGCGACACGACCCATGCGCCGCACCTGGTTGGTACGAAAACGAACCGCCTTGCCACCGCTGGAGAACAACATCACCCGCCCGGGCCGACCCGGCAACCCTGCGCTCTCTTCGGACTCTGCCGACTCCTCTTCCCCGATCTCCTCTTCGATAACGATCGCTTCCTGCTCCCCTTCTGCCTCACCCTCTTCCCCGTCACCATCTGCCAGCGTGGCGGCAATCTCCTCCGGCTTCGGCATATCTTCCGGCAAAATCGGCAACAAGGCCACACCGATCAGATCATCCCCCTCGCGCAGATCCACCGCCCGCAAGCCGCTGACACGAATATTGGCATAGGCGGCCAACAGGGTTTTTTTGATCAACCCCTGGCTGGTGGCAAAGAGCAACTCCCATTGTCCCCACTCACGCACCGGAATCGGTGCCGGGAGAATCTGCCGCACCATCTCATCCGACTCCAGAGCCAGAATATTGCCGACATGGCGTCCCCGTGCCGCCCGACTGCCGAGCGGAATATCATACACCTTCAGCTTGAACACCCGCCCCTGGTTGGTAAAACAGAGGATGGTATCGTGGGTGGAAGCGACAAAAAGCTGGGCGATAAAATCCTCCTCGCGCACATCGGTGGCACTTTTGCCCCGCCCGCCTCGCCGTTGGATGCGATACTCGACGCTCGGTTGCCGTTTGATATAGCCGGCATGGCTGACCGTGACCACCATCTCCTCTTCCGGGATCAGATCGGCGATGGAAAAATCACCCACATCATCGATAATTTCGCTGCGGCGGGAATCGGCAAAAAGGGCGCGAATCTGCAGCAACTCCTCCTTGATCACCCCCATCAACACCTCGTCCGCTGCCAGGATCGCTTTCAAGCGGGCAATTTCCTGCAGAATGGTGGCAAACTCTTCGTGAATTTTATCCTGTTCCAGACCGGTCAAACGATGCAGGCGCAGATCCAGAATGGCCTGCGCCTGCTCTTCGGTCAGGCGATAGCCTCCCTCGACAAATTGCGCCGAGGTGACGCCTTCGCTCAGGGTGCGGGCCAGCATCGCCTCCACACCACCCCGTTGCCAGATTGCTGCCAACATGGCCGCCTTGGCCTCTGCCGGCGATGGGGCCTGGCGAATCACTTCAATAATGCGGTCAATATTGGCCAGGGCCACCGACAACCCTTCCAAAAGATGACTGCGCTCCTCCGCTTTGTTCAACTCGTAACGGGTACGCCGGGTCACCACCTCGCGACGGTGATTGATAAACTCTTCCAGAATCCGCTTCAGGTCCAAGAGCATGGGACGCCCCTGCACCAGCGCCAGGGCGTTGACCCCGAAGGTGGATTGCATCGCCGTATGTTTGTAGAGCTGATTGAGCAGCACATCGGCTTGCGTATCCCGCTTCAACTCGATGACCACCCGCATCCCTTCCCGGTCCGATTCGTCGCGCAGATCGGCAATACCGGTCACCTTTTTTTCGCGCACCAATTCGGCAATCCGCTCCACCAGACGGGCCTTGTTGACCTGAAACGGCAACTCTTTGATGATGATCGCCTCGCGATTTTCGCGCAGTTGCTCAACCTCGGTCTTGGCGCGGATGACGACGGCACCCCGCCCGGTCAGATAGGCGCTGCGGATACCCGCCCGGCCACAAATGGTCCCTCCGGTCGGAAAATCCGGGCCTGGCACCCAGCGCAACAGGTCGGCAACCGTCAGGGCAGGCTGATCGATCAAGGCGATGGTGGCATCGATCACTTCACCCAGATTATGGGGCGGAATGTTGGTGGCCATACCCACCGCAATACCCGCCGAACCGTTGACCAGCAGATTGGGAAATTTGCCCGGCAATATTTTCGGCTCTTCCAAAGAGCCGTCATAGTTGGGGCCAAAATTGACCGTCTCCTTGTCGATATCGGCCAACAGTTCACCGGCCAGACGGGTCATGCGCACTTCGGTATAGCGCATCGCCGCCGCCGAATCGCCATCCACCGAGCCGAAGTTGCCCTGCCCGTCGATCAGCAGATAGCGCATCGAAAAGGGTTGCGCCATGCGGACAATGGTATCGTAGACCGCCACATCGCCATGCGGATGATATTTACCGATCACATCACCGACGACACGCGCCGATTTTTTGTAGGCTTTGTTCCAATCGTTGCCTAGTTCGTGCATCGCAAACAACACCCGGCGATGCACCGGTTTTAAACCATCCCGCACATCGGGCAAAGCGCGTCCCACAATCACGCTCATCGCGTAATCAAGATAGGAAGAACGCATTTCATCTTCAATGTTGACGGGAATTTGTCGGCTGATACTCAATTCGGTCATGCGCGTCCCTGACCCCCGATGGGCAACTGGCTACTCAAATCAAAAGAACGGTGCAGTCTAACAAATTTTCCCCTTCCTGCATAGGTGCGTTAACACCACAAACACGAATCCTATATTTCCGCTCACCGTCCCTGCCCGCCCTGCCACGGTTGCAAAGGTTCAAAACGGTCACCATCGATGGTCAAGGGTACGGACATCCCCGGCGCGGTTTTTTCTCCCTGCAACCATCGCCAGGCCCGTCCCAGACCATCCTGTTTTTCCTGCTTTGCCCGGGGGGCAAACTGCTCTTCACAGAGGCGCAACATCACCTGGGCCGAGGCGTCGTTTTGCACCTGTGGCAGATAGCCCAACAGACACTCCTCATAGGCCATCTCTTCATCACCCGGTACTCTTTCGCTGCCATAGCGGCGCTGGCAGGCCCAGTGCAATTTTTCGGCGGCCAGGGCGCTCGGTGAAGGTTGCACCTTCTGCAGCAAGCATTCCCGATAACGTGTTTGTACCGCCTTCTCGGCGCTCTCTTGCCAACGGGATTCCTGCCCGGCGTTCACCATAATCGGCATCCAGCATAACCAGCAGACAATCAGCAATCCTGCTCTGTTCACCTCTACCCTCCGTCGTTGTCGATACGCTCCCCACCTGTGGCAGGGGTTGACAGTCTTGCTGCTCACACGTTCTAATGGCGTGACGGCAGGTCGAACCGTGCCGCCATGCTACCTTTTTTCTCCTTAACGCATGAGGACAATCGTGGAAAAAGTCTCCTACCTGCCCCAATGGCCGGAAAACCCGCTGACCTTAAAAATTTTCGAGCATCTGAAAAACGAATTTGAGGCCGATGGCTGCCAGGCGGTCGGCGTCCACCTGACCCCCGAACAGGCCGGTTTTTTACGCTGGGAACTGCACCAACTCTATGGTCGCGATCTGGGAGAAGATCTGCCAACCCTGTTTGGCCTGGAAGTGCTATCCCGGGATGCAGACGAACTCCGTTTCGTTGGCGCTTAACCGACCATGAACTACTCGGAAATTCTCCACACCCTGCAAACGGCCTCTCCTTTCGATCTCTACCGCTTGCAGGCAGGCATCAGCACCCTGCTGCAACGACCGGAGGCCATGCAAGCGATTAAACGGGCCGTCCATGCGGGCATGGAGGTCACCTACTTCCATGAACGGGAAAATGGCCTGCGCGAGGCGGTAATCCAGGAGGTGCGACGCAGTTCGGTGGTTCTGCTCGACAAAAAAGATGGGCAGAGCTGGGTCGTTCCCCTTTATGCCCTCAACGTGCAGGGGGTCGCCACCACCATCCATCCCCGCGCAGGGGATAACAAACTCAATAAAAACAACCTCCAGGTTGGTGATTCGGTCGGTTTTCGTGACCGTGGCAACCGGGAATGGTACGGCAGCGTCGCACAACTCAATCCCCGCACCGCCACCGTTCTGACCACCATGGGTACCCGCTGGCGGGTGGATTATGGCCTGCTGTTCAAGGTGATGGAGAGCCAGGCAAGCCAGGAGAGCAACGCCGAACTGCTCGAAGGACAGATTGTCTGCGAATAACCGTACCCGCCAGCCCCTTGCACAACTGCTGATCAGCGAATGGTCTGCGCCTTTTCCAACGCCCGCAGCAGGTGCGCCTTGGCGGCGTTGAGTTTGGCGCGCAGCGTGGCCCCGTCTTGAAACTCCCCTCGGGCATCCAGCGCCTGCTCATTGAAATAATCCAGAATCTGCCTGGCCTTGACCACTTGGTCAATGATTTCACCGGCCAATTTACCCGGAGTTTTTGCCATAATTTTTCTTCCTTCCGCCGCAAACTTTATCCCTCCGCTGTGCGGAGAACCCGCATCACCGGTTGTTGCAAATGGTGCAGAGAGGCCAGCCATCCGGCAAGAAAAATCACCCCACCACCGCCCACGCCGGCCAATACCGTCGGCAGCCAATCCAGCACCGCCACCTCGTTGAACAGACCGCGCACCACCAATACCGTCAACAGGTAACCGATCCCGACAGCCATCCCGGTTGCCACCAGGGCGATGATGGCCATTTCGGCAGCCAGAATGCGGGCGAGTTCCGCCGACGTGGCACCGATCAGACGATAGATGGCCATTTCGCGGATGCGTCGCCGCCGCGAGGCGGTGACCTGCACCCCCAACAACAGCACGCCAGCCAACACCGCCACCACGCCCAAAGCCTGGGCAGCCGTCGCCACCTGTTGCAACAATCCCTGCATGGTGGTCAACACCTGACGGGTGGCCACAGCGGTGACATTGGGCAACTGCCGGTTGACCTCTGCCAACAAATGCTCCTCCTGGCCCGCCTCAGCTGCCACCGTCGCCAGCCAGGCGTATGGCAAATCTTGCAACACCGCCGGGGAAAACAGCACAAAAAAGTTCAGCCCGAAATCGGACCAGCGCACAGCACGCAGATTGCGGATTTTTGCCGCAACTGTCACCCCCTGCACGGTAAAGGCGATGCTATCGCCCAACTGCCAGCCCATCTCTTTGGCCAACTCCACTTCGACGCTGGCTTCGCGGGCGTCGGCATGACTCCACCACTGGCCAGACAACAGGCGGTTGCCGAGGGGCATCTGTTCGGCAAAGGTCAACACATACTCCCGCGCCTGACGCCAGGTACGGCTTTGATCGGGATCTTCCTCAATGGCCAGAGGATTGTCATGCTGCAACCGTCCGCGCACGGTGGGAAACATGCGCACCGACTCCTCCTGCGGCAAGGCATACCGGCGCGCCAACTGCCGAAACGGTTCGACCTGATCCGGCTGCAGATCGATGAAAAAAAAGCTGGGAATACGCTGCGGCAGTCGGTTGATCAACTGCTGATTGAGGTTGTTTTCCAGAAACAGCACCGCATCGACCAACCCCAGGGCGATGGCAAGGGCCATCAGCACCAGCGCTTGCCGTTCACCACGCCGCAACAGCGCCTGACAGGCCAGACGCCAGGGCAACGGACCGTGCGGCCAGCGCCGCAACAACCACAACACTCCCTGGGCCGACAACCAGGCCACGGCCAGGGTTGCGCCAAGCCCCAAGGCAAAGAGCCAACCGGCCCGTTTTTCTCCCGACCAAACGCCGATGGCCACGGCCAGTGCTGTCACCAGCAGCAGCAACAGGCCCCAACTCAGCAGATGGCGTTCCGGGGGATGGCGCAGCGCATCGCTGCCAGCCGAGACCTGGAACAGGGCCGCCGGAGAGAGACGGCGGCTCCACAACAGCGGTGCCAACACACACAGCAGGCTGAACAACAGGCCAAAAGCGGCCCCGGCCACTGCCAAACCAAGAGAGGGACGATAACCCACCTCAGCAGGCAACAACTCTGGCATCAGATAGGGCATCAAAGCGGGCAAAGCGCTGCCAAGCAAAGCCCCACTCAGAGAGGCTGGCCAGCTCATGGCCAGCGTGGCGGCAAGCACCTGGCCACTGACCTGGCGGTGATCCGCCCCCAGCAATTTGAGAATGGCAATGTTGCGGCGATTTTCCCGAATCCAGGCGCTCAAGGCGGTAGCGATGGCCAAGCCGCTCAGCAACAGCGTCAACAGGGCGGTCATACCCAGAAAGAGGGTGAAACGACGCACAAAACGACGTACCGACGGTTGACTCTGCTCCGGGGTGAACAGGCGAATACCCTGCTGCAGCGCCAGCGCCCGCACCCCATGCGCCACCTCTGCGGCCTGCTCTCCTGCCGCCAAGGCCACACCCACCACCTGAGTGACCCGGCTGCCCTTTTGCAACAGCCCGGTTGCCGCCACCCGATGCAGAGGCATCAGAATGCGTGGCCCGAGACGAAACAGGCGGGTAATACGATCCGGTTCCACCGCCAGCACGCCGCGAATGGTAAAACGGGCCTCGCCCAGCTCAATGGCATCACCGACATGGAGATCCAGACGCTGCAACAGACCGGCCTCCACCACCACCCCATCCTCCTGCAGGGCCGCTTGCAACGCCCCCTCTTGTTCCAGCAACAGCTGCCCGCGCAAAGGATAGGCCTCGTCCACCGCTTTGACCTCGACCAGCAACGAACGATCGCTCTCGGCCACCCGCAGCATGGCAGCAAACTCCAGACCGGGCGAAAAACGGCGTCCCGGCCCCGCCAGATGGTGCTGAGCAAACTGCAACAGGGCGGTGGGTATCCCGCTGCCCTCTTCTGCTGCGGGCAACGGCCAACTGGCCTGCAGACGCAGATCGGCCCCCAGCAACTGGCGGGCATTGATCTCCATCGCCTGCCGCAACAGAATGGCCGTGGCTGCCACCGCCACCAGCACGGTAACACACAACAAAATTGAGGCCGCCACATAACGGGCATTGCTCCGGCTGGCGGTCAATGGCAACATCCCGCTGACAAAGGGCCATCTCATGCGGTTGGCTCCAGTCGACCATCCAGCAGGGTCAACGAACGATCTGCCCGGCTGGCCAGTTGCGGGTCATGGGTCACCAGAAACAGCGTGGAGTGCCACTGTGCGGCACAGGCAAACAGCAGGTCGATAATGTGTCGGCTGGTCTGCTGATCCAGATTGCCGGTGGGTTCGTCGGCCAGAATCAGGGCGGGACGATGCACGAACGCCCGGGCGATGGCCACCCGTTGTTGCTCACCCCCGGAGAGTTCAGCGGGACGGTGTTGGCTGCGATGGGCCAGGCCGACCTGTTCGAGCAGCTGCATCGCCTGTTGCCGCCCCTCTCCCTGACCGGCCAGTTGCAGCGGCAAGGCGACATTTTCCCAGGCGTTCAAGGTCGGCAACAGATGAAACTCCTGAAAGACCACGCCCAGCCGCTGTCGGCGAAAACGGGCCAGTTCCGCCTCGGAGAGGGTGTGCAACGCGACGCCATCCAGGCAGATGCGCCCCTGGTCAGGCCGTTCCACCCCGGCCAGCAGGGCCAGCAGGGTACTCTTGCCACTGCCAGAGGGACCCAACAGACTGACCGCCTGTTCGCGTGGCACATGCAAAGAGATCTCTTGCAACAGGGTCAAACGACGGCCAGCATGGGCTACAGAATAAGAAACCTTGTCGAGGTGAATCATGAATGGGACAATTCCTGTCTGCAACGGTGCTGGGCGACCCTTTAAGCAGGTGACCGCCTACCACCGGATACTGTTTCTGTTATGGGGGTTATGGATGCTTGTCGTTCCCCAAGCTGCCGGGGCCGATGCCCGGATACTCTGTCTGGGCGACAGTTTGACCGCCGGACACGGTGTGGCTGCCGGTGCCGATTTTCCCTCCCTGCTGCAGCAGCGGCTGCGCGAACAGGGTTTTGCCCATACGGTGATCAATGCAGGCATCTCCGGCGACACCACTGCGGGCGGTCTGCGCCGTCTGGAGTGGCTGCTGCGGCAAAAACCGACCATTGCCATCGTCGCCCTGGGGGCCAATGATGGGTTGCGCGGTCTTGGCACGCAAGAGATGAAAGAAAATTTGTCCGCAATTGTGCAACGCCTGAAGCAGGCCGGGGTACGCCCGCTGTTGGCCGGCATGCGTGTGCCTCCCAACTACGGGCGTCGCTACAGCGAACAGTTTGCCGCCGTTTTCCAACAACTGGCCGAGGAACAGCAGATTCCCTTGCTGCCCTTTTTGCTGGAAGGGGTGGCTGGTGAAGCCGAGTTGAATTTTGCAGATGGCATCCATCCCAACGCCGCCGGGTATCGCCGGGTGGCAGAGAGTGTCTGGACGGCCCTGCAGCCGCTGTTGCCATGAATTTGTCCCGTTTTCGTTTTAAATCAAGGCTCTTTTTTTATGTCAATCCCCCGCAGCGCTTGGGCCTCATCCCCTTTCTGAAACGGCAACTGCTCGGCCTGGCCAGTTTAATTGCCGGCATCATTCTGGCGTTTCCCGGGGTCCCCGGCCCTGGTTTTGTCTTTATTGCCCTGGCTTTTTTGTTGCTGGATTTTCCTGGCAAAGCCTCTCTGCTCGCCTCTCTCCGCCACCGGCGCTGGTTTCGCATTGCCCGGGTCATCATCCACAGACAATTGAATATTCTCCTGATTCTGCCCAAATGATTTATTAAATTTGCGGTAGCGTGGTCGCACTTCTTTATGCTAGGATAGAGTAAACGTTATTTTATCCGACAAGGAAGCTCCCATGTCGCTACCCATCAAACAGATCGCCTCGCACGACGGGCGCTTCAGCAATCGGTCAGCCAGTGCGCTGCCGGTACGGGAGCATGTCGTCGATCCGGATCTGGCGGCAGCGCATGAGGATTTTTTTGAACATTTCACCTCCCTGCCGCAGATGACCGAGGTGCGCAAAAAAAACCAACTGTTGCGCGACGCCAACGACGCCGTCTCCCTGACCCAGATTGCCGATGAAGCGCTGGATAGCACGTTGGCCGCCCTGTTCCGCATTCGTTCACTCTGCCAACCGGAGCAGGCGGCTGTGGTGCGGCAGTTTAGCGAACGGTTTACCGAGCAGTTGCAGTTGACCGAGGACATCTGGCGCATTGCCCAGCAGACCCACTACAATCAGCAACCTTTGCTGACCGGCCAGGTCAGGGAACAACGCTATCCAGCCGGAGAAGAGGCCAAACATCTTCTGCCGATCACCATCGACAACGTGGCGCAGATGGCCCTTGATCTGCAGCGTGATTTGGGCCGTGCGGTCCAGCAGCAGGCTCCTGCCGGAGAGTTGGCCATTGCCAGCGCCCAGTGGCAACGGGTTGATCAGGATCTGCAAGCGGTCAACCGCCTGCGCCACGAGTTGGACGGCCTGCAGACCCGCTTCATCACCGCGCTGGCCCATCTGCACCGTCTGCGCGACGCCACCGATGAACAGACCCTGCAACTTTCCGCCGCCGACATCGCCCAGGAACAGGCCGACATCGCCCGCAACGCCATCCGCCAACAGGGTGAGCAATCGGTACCGGTGCAGGCCAATCAGGAGGCGCAACTGACCATGCGGTTGTTGCAATAATCGTTTTTTGCAGTCAACTTCAGCCCATGGCAGCCGTAACGTTTGATACCCAGACGCACAGAACTGGCGGTGATCAGATGGAATGTTGGGCAGATGGCCGGTGTTCTGGCCTTGATCCTGCGCTCTTTTTTCCCGCACTGATGCCGATCCACCCCACAAACAAAAAAAGCTGCCAGGACAGCTCACCTGGCAGCTTTTTTCTGATTCTGTAAAAACGGGCAATCAGTCGTTAACCACCCGCACAAAGACAATTTTGTTGACAATTTCCCGGTGTTTCCACAACCGATCAATCTGGCTCAAGGTGACGGTGATGCGTTGCCGGGCGTCGGTGAGATTTTGTGCGGCTTTGTGGATTTGTTGGTTCAACCAGTTGATCCGCTCCTGACGGTCGCTGATGCCGGTCTCCCGCTCACGTTTGATCTGCAGATACAACTGCCGCTCACCCTCCAGGTTGACCAACGGATCGGTTACACCGATGGATTGCACGCGGCGATACCGTTCGCTGGCTTCGGCCAACGGTCTGCGGTAGCTTTTCAGATCGGCTTCGGCGTTTTGCAACTGGTCGAGCAGATCGGCCATCACCTCTTCGGCACGACTGCGGTCGCCGAGTTGCACCTCGCGCAGGCTGTCCAGCTCTTGCAATTGACTGTTGAGCGTATCGATCTGTTCGAGCTGCTCGGCCTGAGTCTCCGGATACCAGTTGGCCAAACGGGCTTGCGCCGGGGCGGCCACCAAGGCTGCCGCACAGCTTGCCAACAGGGCAAACATTACCTTTTTCCGCAACGTACGAGTCTTTTGCAACATACTTTCCTCCTGGTCGATTCAGCCAGACAGCGCCCCACAGCACCGCAGGGTAGCGGCAGCACCACGCCGTGTAAAGAGTCCCTGTGCTATAGATCGGCAGATTGCCGACAAAAGATAACCAAATTTTCTTGCCAGCTTTTTTTTCTGTACCTCACCTTTTCTCGGTGAACTCCAGCGCTGGTTGCGTTAAAATTCGCAGCAGGGAAGCTCTGCTCCCGGCGGATTGACTCCGCAAACGGAAAATCCAGATAACAAGGAGTGCAACATGCCGGTAGAAACTGTCGTGGGTTTGGTGACCGATGCGGTGCAGGTGGCCCTGTTGATCTCGGCCCCCATGTTGCTGACCGCCCTGATCGTCGGTATCCTGATCTCCCTGTTTCAGTCGGTCACCCAAATTCAGGAGATGACCCTGACCTTCATCCCGAAAATTCTTGCCACCTTTCTGGCCCTGATCATCACCTTGCCGTGGATGATTCAAACCTTGATGGACTATTTCAACCGTCTCTTTTTTGCCATTCCGGCGGTTTTGCGCTGAACGGCCTGCGGAGCAGCGCATGGACCCGTTGGCCTTAATGGATTTTCTCGGCTTCCGCATCGGTGAGGTGGAACGGATGCTGCTGATCATGATCCGCATCTCTGGCCTGTTTCTGACTGCCCCCTTTTTCTCTCGTACCGCCGGACCAAGCCGCAGCAAGGCAATGCTGATTATTCTGCTGACCGTCGTCATCTACCCGCTGGTCGGCCCCTGGCCGCACGAAGGGGAGGGCAACCTCTGGCGTATCTTTCAGGCGGCGATCACCGAAATGGCCATCGGAGCCATCATCGGCATGATGATCCACTGGATACTCTTTGCCACCCAGGTTGCAGGCAGCCTGATGGGTTTTCAGATGGGACTCTCGATGGCCATGGTGATGGATCCCACCTCCGGCCTGCAGGAGGGGGTGTTGAGCAATCTGCTCTATCTGACCGGTTTGATGCTCTTTCTCTCTCTGGATGGCCATCATCTGATTCTGGACGGTTTTGTCCGCTCTTTCCACTCCCTGCCCCTGGGGCATGCCCTGCCACCGGCCAACCACCTGCTGGAAGGGGCCTTGCTGGCCCTGCTCGACATGTTCAAGCTGGCTTTGCTGCTGGCTGCCCCCATCATCGCTTTCACCAAAATGCTCTACCTGGGCATGGGCTTGATCAACAAAGCCTCGCCACAAATTCAGGTCTTTTTCCTCTCCATGCCGCTGGCACAAATTATCGGCCTCTTGGTGCTGGGACTCTACCTGACCCTGGCCGGGGAGGTGCTGGTCAAGGCCATGAACCAGGCTATCGGTACCACCTTCCTGCTGATGCGTTGACGGAGAGATCATGGCCGAAGATACCGACAAGGACTCCAAAACCGAAGACCCCACCGGCAAACGACTCTCCGATGCCCGGGAAAAAGGGCAGGTGGTCAATTCCCGCGAAGTTCCAACCGCCTTTGTCTTTCTGGCAGCCTCGCTGCTCTTTTTTTTCCAGGGCAAGCAGCTGTGGCTGGATATGCAGCAACACATGCGCTTTTTTTTTGGCGGGGCCTTGCAGGAGGATATGACCATCCCCGGCCTGGTCAAACTGCTGGAAGAGACCATCAGCGCTGTACTGATCGAACTGGCCCCCTTCTTTGTCGGTTTTTTGCTGCTGGGCATCGGTGCCTCGGCCATCCAGCACGGCTTTCTGCTCTCCTGGGAACCGGTGATCCCCAGCTTTGCCAAAATCAACCCCTTGAGCGGGCTGGCCCGCATGTTTTCCACCCGTTCGCTGGTTGAGCTGATCAAATCCACCTTGAAAATCGGCATTATCTCCTATGCCGTCTACTGGGTGATGAAGGATGATGTCGACCATCTTCTGCAGCTTTCCGCCGGTTCCGTGGAAGGGTTGGTCAGCGCCCTGGGGGAAGAGACCATGGCCATCTTGCGGGTGGTAACCGCAATTTTTCTCGCCATCGCCCTGCTCGACTATGGTTACCAGCGTTATCACTACACCGAAGGGTTGCGGATGACCAAACAGGAGATCAAAGACGAACAGAAACAGATGGAAGGCGACCCGCTGATCAAAGGCCGCATTCGCCAGATTCAACGGGAACTGGCCCGCCGGCGCATGATGGAAGAGGTCCCGAAAGCCGATGTGGTCATCACCAACCCGACCCACTTTGCCACCGCCCTGCTCTACAAACAGGGAGAGATGCGTGCCCCGATCGTCACCGCCAAAGGACGTGGCGAAATTGCTGCCCGTATCCGCGCCATTGCCCAGGAAAAAGGGGTGCCGATCGTCGAAAATCCACCTCTGGCCCAAGTTCTCTACAAAGAGGTCGACCTGGGCCACCCGATTCCCCAAGAGCTGTTCAAGGCGGTTGCCGAAGTGCTGGCCTACGTCTACAACCTGCGCCGTCACAACCCGCGCCGCTCGGCTTGAGGCGCAGCAAAAAAAACCGCCCTCGACGGGGCGGCAGGAAGAGCAAAAAGAGAGCGGATATTGTAACTATTCAGCTCCTCTGGATCGCTGCATTTGCAATGAACTGAAGCCAAAGTTCTGGTGGGTGCAGGGAGGATCATCCTCCCTGCC
The DNA here is from genome assembly GCA_002753135.1 of Magnetococcales bacterium WMHbinv6. Classification (GTDB taxonomy): domain Bacteria; phylum Pseudomonadota; class Magnetococcia; order Magnetococcales; family Magnetaquicoccaceae; genus Magnetaquicoccus. The sequence continues at coordinate 109,280 of PDZV01000008.1, forward strand.
GGCGTGCAGAGGCGG